>CAVUBN010000021.1:0-538924 GCA_963739715.1 uncultured Chloroflexia bacterium
CCGGCTTCAGGTGTTGCCGGCTTTCATGACGTGACGGGCGGTGTGTACAAGGCCCGGGAACATATTCACCGCCGTATGGCTGACCGGCGGTTACTAGCAACTCCGACTTCATGAGGGCGAGTTGCAGCCCTCAATCCGAACTGAGACCGGGTTTCTGGGATTGGCTCCGCGTTACCGCTTGGCTGCCCTCTGTCCCGGCCATTGTAGCGTGTGTGTCGCCCAGGGCGTAAGGGCCATGCTGACTTGACGTCATCCCCCCCTTCCTCCGGGTTGCGCCCGGCAGTCTGACTAGACATACCATAACTAGCCACGAGGGTTGCGCTCGTTGCGGGACTTAACCCAACATCTCACGACACGAGCTGACGACAGCCATGCAGCACCTGTCTCTCGGCTCCCGAAGGCACCCCTCCCTTTCAGAAGGGTCCCGAGGATGTCAAGCCCTGGTAAGGTTCTGCGCGTTGCGTCGAATTAAACCACACGCTCCGCTGCTTGTGCGGGCCCCCGTCAATTCCTTTGAGTTTTAGCCTTGCGGCCGTACTCCCCAGGCGGTGGACTTACTGCGTTTGCGCCGGCACGGAGGGGGTCAACTCCCCCCACACCTAGTCCACATCGTTTACTGCGTGGACTACCGGGGTATCTAATCCCGTTCGCTCCCCACGCCTTCGCGCCTCAGCGTCAGGTCAGAGCCAGCTGGCCGCCTTCGCCACCGGTGTTCCTCCCGATCTCTACGCATTTCACCACTACTCCGGGAATTCCACCAGCCTCTCTCTGCCTCCAGCTCCCCCGTTTCACACGACCCTCCCCGGTTGAGCCGGGGGCTTTCACGTGTGACGCAAGAAGCCGCCTACGCGCCCTTTACGCCCAGTAACTCCGGACAACGCTCGGACCCTACGTCTTACCGCGGCTGCTGGCACGTAGTTAGCCGGTCCTTCTTCCTGGGGTACTGTCACTTTCTTCATCCCCCAGAAAAGGAGTTTACGCTCCGAAAAGTGTCTTCCTCCACGCGGCGTCGCTCCGTCAGGCTTGCGCCCATTGCGGAAAATTCCTTGCTGCTGCCTCCCGTAGGAGTCGGGGCCGTGTCTCAGTCCCCGTGTGGCTGATCGTCCTCTCAGACCAGCTACCCGTCATCGCCATGGTGGGCCGCTACCCCGCCATCTAGCTGATAGGCCGCAGGCCCCGCCAAGCACGGATCGCTCCTTTGCTTGATCCCCTTACCGAGAACCAAGCTCATGGGGTATTACCCGCGGTTTCCCGCAGTTATCCCCCGCGCTTGGATGGGTTCCCCACGTGTTCCTCACCCGTCCGCCACGGTCGACCCCCGAAGGGGTTCCCGTTCGACTTGCATGCATTAGGCACGCCGCCAGCGTTGTTCCTGAGCCAGGATCAAACTCTCCATCAAGTTCCCCCCTAAAGGGGGATTCATATCTGAGTTGTTGACCCAAGCTATCCCTCATGCGATTACTCGCAGTTGGGGGCACTCGATCACGCTTCAATTGTCAAGGTGCTCTGGAAATCTCACCAAACTCGATCAATCCTGTCGGACGCTCATCAAGTCCGGGGCCACAATGAAGACGCGATTTGCCCATTCGGGCTTCCTCGTCCTGCTTGAGGTTCGGCTCACGTTTTCAGCCGTGCCCTCCAGCGGCATCGCGTAGTATAGCACAGGGTCTGACCGGTGTCCAACGCTCGTGCACCCTCACCGAAAATGCTACCGAAGCCAACACGGTTCCCTCAAATCCCGGATTCTAACCGGGAAAATATGGACAACTGCTGCCGTGATCGGATGATTCCTTCGATCACGGCAGCAGCGTTAATCGACTGCGCTACGGCGTCGCCGAATCAGGCAATCGCGGCTGGGACAGATCGCCTCCTGAATAAAACGCGGAGCTCAATGCGCCGGCCAGCGCATTCCCGTAGACGGTGTGGCCACTGGCATTGGGGTGGATCGTTCCGTTAATATCTCCCTGATTTACCACAGACTCGGCATAGCGCACGACCCAGTGATCAACAGCGCAGTAACCGTGCGACTGGAACTGAGGTAAGATGCCGCCAACGTAGTTCCAGCCGTGATTCGCCGCGGCCGCAGCGACGCCGGCATTCAAACTCGGCAGCATCGTAGTCGAGGCCCAGGTGGCCTCTTCCGCCGTGATGCTCAGCCCGAGATGCGGTGCGACCGGAATGTCGGATAGAACCGAATCGGCGCAAATCGCTCCCGCGTCGTCGTGCAATGGATCGTAGTATTCAGAGATAAACACGCGCTGCGGATCCAGCGGCAGTAAGTTCAATGCAGTTGCTAGTTGGTCATAGGCACTCGGCAGACGAGTCAGGTATCTCTCAAACTTTCCACGAGGTGACCCGGGCTTCTGTGCATCACAACTTGAGTGTTTGAAACAATCCTGCACAACGTCAGAAAAGTGAACGTCGTTGGCCCCAATGGATACCAGGAGCGCGTCAATCTCGCGATCACCAACAAACGCCTGCAATGCCTCGAGTTGAGGTGGCAACGGCTTGCCCGGGATTATTCCACCGTATTGACCGAGCAGACCCTTGAATATAGTCGCTCCTGAACACGCAAGGTGGATGAACGTAACCGACGTCTTTGGGTCTGCCAGTTCAATGTCCATGGCCGCCTGAGCTGGCCCTGCCGCAGCCGATCGGTGACACTGTTCGTTCTCCCAACCCGATGGACCGCCACCCGAGATGTCCGGATTGCCTTCACCAGACGCTACGGAGTCACCAATCGACACGATCAGCCAATCTTGCACAACGACCTCATGCTGCTGGCTACCGACCAGGTCACCAGCGGGCGTCCGCAACTCGAGCTCTAACTGATACTGACCCTCATTCGCAAATCCGTAGCTGAACGTACACGACGTAGAATCCTGAGCGACGACGGCCGGATCAGAGAGATCGACTTCGACACCATCGATACGCCATACCTGCACCAATCCAGAGTCACATACGCCATTTTCTGTGTATGTGAAATCAACCCGCCAGCTGCCAGGATCGATGACCAGCGGCCCATCTGGCGCAAAGTAAATAGCGATGCCATCCCCGTTGTGGTCCTGTCCATCGAAGCGATCAGGTACCGTCCAGTCAAAGTCGACGGCAACGTCGTCGTTGAGAATAGTGCCGACACCGGTCCCTTTCGCGATGCTTGCGTTCACCGGGTTGGTAAGGACCACGTTGAAGGTCTCATCTGGTTCGACCGATGTATCACCCAAGACCGGAACTGAGATCGACTTGCTCTGTTCGCCGGCATGGAAGGTTAGGGTGCCACTGGTCGGAACATAGTCCGAACTGGCGCTGGCAGTCCCGTCTTGCGTCTCGTAGTCGACTGAGACGGTTGAGCTCGCGGGGCTGGACAGCGATACCGGGAACATGAACGTTGTCGTGCCGCCGGTCCCCTCAGGGTCGACTGCATCACCGATGGTGATGGTTGGGAGCGAAGAGAGGGATAAGGCAAAATCGTAATGTGCGTTCCCAGACATGTTTCCGGGTTCTCCGGCGGACGCTTTCAGATAGTACTCACCTTCCAAGCTCAGCGGAACTCCAACGTTTAATGATCCACTACCGCCAATTCGCGCGACAACCTCGAACGAAGCATATGGCTGTATATAGACGATAGCTCCATTAGAATCCCCTTCCGTCCACTCCGAATTGCCCGTCAACGTCACCGAGGTCGGATTGGGAAAGAAGATCGTTGACGTATACGCGGCCTCGGCTCCACACACGTAACTTCCGGTGTTGACGCCCGTCGCGTTTCCTTGCGAAGTGACGAATGGGCGTGTTGGGTCTGCTGTCTGTTGTTCGAACTGTATATTTGCCGACGCGCCCTCAGCTGTGACTGAGTCACTCCAAGCGAGTGCGCCGGATGGCGAGGACTTGAGGTTGGGCGGCACTGTCCCGGTGCTGCAGTTAGCGGACAAGAAGCCAGATTGCGCTGCAACTGAAGGACTTGCCAATCCAGTTGACACGGGACCGGCGAGTGCAACTCCTGCCAAAGTCACAATCAGGGCAATATATCGTGCGAGCCTCATCTTCCTCTCCTTCCCATAGACGCGTTCCGCATCTTCTATCTGGGCAGCACAAATACCAATGCCAGGGATGTGGCGTGGTCCAAACGCCTACTTCTTTTCGCTTCAGACCAAGTCAACAGTTGCAATGAAATAACGGCGCTTCGGATCCATCGCTAAATCGCGCTGGTCCACCAGTCGCAACGGCCTTAACTACGCGATTTCAATGACGACCTGGTTACGCGTGACAACACATTGGGCATTTCCGAACAGCCGTTTCAACAATCTTCTCACGACCGTCAGACAGTACCTGGACATTTGTTCCCATTGTTAGTGCGACATCCTGACCAATCATGACTGCTCGCGGATATATCCTGAAAGACAATCCAAACCATTTCGCACGGCTCGCGTCCAATGCGGGCTTCGGCTTGGTTTCTTAGTTCGGTTGCAGGTGTCCGTTCAGCTCAAGCTGCACGGCGGATATAGACGTCGAAGTGTTGCTGGAGATAGACATAGAATTGACGCTAGAAATAAACGTCGATCCGCTACTCGATATTGACACGAGGCCGGCGCCGTCTGTTCCCGAGATGCCAACAACTCCTCCCGAAATAGTGACCACACCTCCCGACAATTTGACGAGTGCTCCTGCGGTGTTGTCCACTAGTTGAATGCCGGTATTGGTGACCTGCAACTGATAGAGTCCGTTCGGACTAGCGAAGCTTCCCGAGAACGTGCCAGTGGCACCATCCTGTCCTGCTGGCCCCTGCGGGCCTTGTAGGCCTGCGGGCCCTTGGGGACCGACATCTCCTTGCGCACCTGTGTCCCCTTTTGGCCCCTGGAGTCCCTGCGGTCCTCGCAGATTCCATGAAATGAGCGTCTCGTTTCGATCACACGAATCACGGGAATCGACGACATGAATGGTCCCGCTACTGTTGTTCACACAGGCGTAGTAAACCGTATCGTTACTGTTGGCCAGGGCGAAAGTTCCCGCCCCAACGAGCGATCCAAGAACGAACGTGACGAACACCAGTGCCACACGAAGATTCCATGATGACCATCGAGCGATTCGCATATCCCCTCCCTGCTTGAAGCGGCATTTCAGCGAGTGAACCGATCAGAGATCCGGCTTAGAAATTGCAACAACGGTGCAATGACGTCCGAGTTCACGGCCACATTGAGCTAAGTCGATGGTCATGCCGAACACCGAGGAGTCGGCGTGCAGGCCCGACGGGTCGCGCTATTTTGTGTGGATGACGACATTTCCTCCACCGAGTGAACTGTTTGGGCTCGTGTCGTTGGTAGCTCCAGGTTGAGAGTCGTAGACGATTTCACCTGTCACACGATCCCAAATCTTGATTCGGATTTTATCGACGCCTTCGCCTGAAAGGCTGCCGTCGACCAGGGTCAGAATGAACCCGTAGGTCCCCTGTCCATTGACCGTTCCAGTGCCCGCGAACTGAGCGTTAGCCCCGTTGACGACCAGCCAGTCGTACCCTGTTGAATGGAAGTTGAGGGCCGCTTCATGGAATTGAATCTCGGTGTTTCCGGTGGGGATTGACCCTCGAGATTTGTATTTGGCGACCAAGCCGAACGTAACTCTTCCGCTCAACGCGGGGTCGGCAGGATAGGCTCCGGCGGGCGAACTGAACCAGCCTCCGCCGGTCACGAAGCCTGCACCGGGATCGTACACAACGAGGTCCTGGTAGCTGATCTCCTTGCCATCCAATTCGTCGCGAACAGTCAATGTGATCGTGTAGACGCCAGCGGAGCCATACACGTGGCTTCCCTCAACCGTACCGGATCCTTGGGTTTCGTTTTCGGTACCGTCGCTGTCCGTACCATCACCCCAATCGAAGTAGGCGGTGTGGACGTCTGCGATACCAGCGTCACTAAATGGCGCGCTAGCTGTCAACTCTGAGCCGGCTTGAATGGGATTGGAACGGACAGTTATCGGACCGGACAAAGGCGCCACATTGTTTACGGTCACGACTAGGGCATCGGTACCACTGCCGCCGTGGTCGTCATTCACTGTCACCGTCACTGGATAGATGCCATTGTCAACGTAGACATGGCTGAGATTGAAGCTCTTGCCTGGGGTAAGTTCGAGCGGCTGAACGCCCGATCCGTCACCATAGTCGACCAGTGCGGTCCAACTATCTCCCGCGTCTGGGTCGACAAAGGAACCAGGACTGGTGACGACGTCGCCCTCGTTTGCTGCCAGGTCCGCACCCGCGTCAACATCCGGCGCGACGTTACTGACGACTGAGACAGTGGTTGACCCGAAAGCGACACCGCCGTCGTCATCGGTCACCCGAACACCTACGTTGTAATTGCCGTCTTGATAGAAGGAACAGACCCCGACAACACGCTCAAACGCACCGTTCCCATCGCAGTCGTAACGGTATTGGAGCGGGTCGCTGTTTCCGGCTGGATCGGTCGCACTTGCGTCGATCTTGACATCGGCGCCCGCGGGTGCCGGACCATCGTTGGTCACATTCGTGACGACAGGTGCCAGATTTGCGACGACGACAGTAACGTCGTCGACGCTGGACTTGCCATACTCGTCGCTCACGGTGAGCCTGAAAACGTACACTCCATCATCGGTCGTGTAGAAATCAGGCCCGGGACTTGACGGGGACGAGAGTACAACTTCCGGACCGGCACTTCGCAGCAACTGCCAAGACAAAGTGAGATCGTGTCCCTCACGAGCGAAGGAACCGCTGGCGTCAAGGATGACGTAGTCAGTCTCGTTGACCGTTTGATCCGGGCCGGCATTGGCGACTGGAGCGAGTTTGGCCGCGTCATTTACGTTGATCTGCATTGCCCAAGTCACCGACAACGTGCCATCCGAGGCGGTTACCGTGATGCCCGCATAGGTGCCCGAATCGGTAAGGCTTGGAGCGATGATGAGCGATCCCGTTCCATCACCGTGATCGGTGAAGGACGCGAAATCCGGCAACCCTGTAGCCACGAGCGTGACCTGGTCGCCATCGGGGTCGGTTGTTGCGAGACCCATCACCTGCGAAGCTCCCGCGTAGAGCGTCTGGTCGCCCACCCCAGCCAGGTCAGGCGCTCGATCGACAGCCGTCACGACCACCGCAAACGAGTCCGAGCCGGTGTTCCCAGCGTCGTCCTCAACCTCGACGCTCACGTTGTAGGTTCCCGGAGCAGCGTAGAAGTGCGAGCCTGCCACAGTTCCAGAGACATTCGACTCGGTGACGGCACCCACGGTGGTGATACCGTCTCCCCAGTCGATTCTGGCGCTATCAGCATTCCCGACATTGGAATTAATGAATGTCGCAGGAGACAAAGTGCTGGATTCGCCGAAATCTATCTGTTGGTCCGAACCAGCATCGACGATGATTGGCTGCGCGACATCAGGATTCGGCTCCCAAATCTCCAGTGTCAGCGAACCGCTGTTGTCGCCATATGACCCACCACTCCCAAGACTGCAATCCATGTAACGGATGGACAGCGGTGCGCCGTTTCCCGCGAAATCGATGGTATAGATGTGATCTGTTCGAAACGGTCCCCACTTTGGAAGCTTGCCGGTTGTATCCACTTGACCATTTAGCTCGATGCCGATGTTATCGATGGTACCTCCCTGGCACGCATCGATCACAGTTGTGTAGGTGCCGCTGTCGCAGCAAAACACGGTGAAGCAGGCATCATATGAAACACCTAAATCGATGCATTCCTGAAACCCGGCCGGGTCAGCATAGGTGGTTGAGAATGCGTACTCTGCGTCCGCGTAACCGGGACCTCCGATGACAAAGTGACCGCTCGCACGTAGCTTGTAATTGATCCCATCTTGAAGGATCGTCGAAGAGGCAATGGTTTGTCCGAGCACAGGCACGGTGACGGCATCAACCAACGTGTAACCAGGGATACTTGATGTGACGTCCGGAGTTGACGGATCGCAGTCGTCATCCTTGCCATTGTCGGGAATCTCCACCGCACCTGGATGGACGGTTGGGTCGTTGTCGTTGCAGTCGTGCGCGGCATCGTAACCGTCTCCATCAGCATCGCCGGCTACATCAGTTGTTGCCGGATTGCAGTCGTCGTCCTTGCCGTTGCCAACAAGCTCAGCAGCCGCGGGATTTACAAGCGCGTCGGCGTCATCGCAGTCGACGTTCGCGCGCCAGCCATCGCCGTCGGCATCTGCCAGCAGCACCTGAACCGCCCATGAATGACGTGCCCCGCCACCCAACGGATCGGCGTTCGCCACAACCGCCTCAACAATGTGCATACCAAGATCTGTGGACGACGGCCTGTAGATGAACGCGGATCCAGATCCCCGAGCAGCCCCATCGACGAGCCATGACGTGCTGACGGTATCGCCACTTGGATCGGATGCGCTGATGGTGAAGGACTCGCTGTCGCCGACGACGACCAGCGGGCTTGAGTCATCGGGAGTGAACGTCTGAATTGACGGTGCGCTGTTCACACCGTTGACCCTTATCGACGCATAGCTCGTACTGCTGAAACCGGCTGCGTTCACTGCGCGCAGGCCGATGAAACCGTCAAACGCAGACTGGAAGACATGGGATACGACTGGCCCTGTCGCGTCGTCGAACGCGCCGTCCCCGTTGAGGTCCCATTCATACGAGACGATGGGACTCGGGCTCGTCGAGCTGGAGCCGATGAGTGTAATGGAGCTCCCCTCGATGCCGTCGTAGGGTCCACCTGCCGCGGCAACCGGAGGGTAGCCCTTAGTCGAAGGGTCGGCGAGGACGTTGGCGATTATCCCGTCCATGTCGCTTGCCAGCGACTGAAACACTGGGATGGCGTCGTTGTCAGCGGCGATGACATCGTTGAGTGATGCTACGACGTCCGATTTGCTGACTGAACCCGTCCCAGCGGAGATCTGAGCGCGCAAACCATCGACATCCGCCTGCGACATCCCGAGATTGAGCAGCAATCGCTGTTCATCCGGCAGGAAGCCATCCGAGGCGATCCGCTGCCGCTCCGGAGCGAGGGCCTGCGATACCGAGTCGATATCGGCGTTGTCGGCGTCAATGGCTGCGGCCAGCTGGTTAGCGGCCAAGCTGGAGTCCGCCAACTGACCGGCCATCAGAATCGACAAAGATTGAATTTCGCGAGCATGAACGAGTGCCCAATCGCCGTCGCTAGCTGACACAGCACCGCGATAGCGTTCGAGAGCATGCAACAGTGCCTCGGCAAGAGCGTTCTCTCTTAAACGTGCGTTACCGAGCGCCGCATCGGCAACGTCAAGCGGATCCTCCGTTTGTGGAACAATCTGGTTCGAGCGTTGGATCGATGTGGTTAGCTGAAACGAAGGGTCAGGTGGATCGGCTTCGATCCCTCTCCAGTGACTGATCGTATCCAAAGCGGCGTCGCGAGCAACGATCTGGAGATCGACCAACCCAAGCTGTTTTCTCACCAGTCCTTTGATCTCGCCAAGCATCATCGACTGGATACACTCCCCGAGCGCACCATACCCCGAAAGGCATTTAATTGCCTTTTCCAGCTTCTTATACTTTTGGTACAACTCAAGACTAATCAGTGACACCTGCATGCTGTCGGCGAGGCTTCCTGCCCTCGTCTTCAATGCAGCAACCGACGGGTCAATCGGCGTTGGAGTTGACGGCGCGGCGACTTCGAAAGCATCGACAAAGACCGCGTCGATCGGGTCAAGCTTGCCGTCCTGGCACTCATCGTAGACAACGGTGTAATAACCGTTGCTAAGGTCGCCGGTCGGCTCGGTGTAGGCGATCGTTTCGCTGAATAACCCGCCGCCCGCGCCGATAACGGTGTTTGGCACGTCGTTGATGTCGGTCAACGTGTCGCCCAGAGACGGAGGGTCCTCCATGACGTAGATGTCGGCGGACGGGTAGATAAAGTCGCATGCAAATTCAACCGTTCCAAAGGCGATTGTTACGGCTTGGTTCGCACCAAAAACATGAAAAGACGATCCGTCATCCCACTCGAGGATCTGGTCATTCGCGCCAGCAGGCGCGGGATGGGCCAATGGCACCGTGAACGACGCCAGGAAAACGAGAACAAGAAGCCGGTTAAACCACGCGATGACATTGCCTCGTGCGTTCACTACCATACCCCCCGTTGAGCACCACACAAAGCGCGAGCGATGTGTGCCCATGACTTGACGCGTGGGCGTCGACTACCAACAAGTAAGTCCACTGTGAGTCGCGCTGCGTCACCCTTCGAATAACTCGTCATTCGGGCGGCCCTACTAACTTAGGAACGACCACGTCTCGACAAACCACGAATTTGATTTGCCGATCCGGATAAAATTGGATATTGGCTCATCCCTCGCGCATGGCCAACGGACGCAATCGGAACTAGACAGAGCTTCATGACACCGGATGAATTGGTTTCCCATATCGCGTCCTGGTCTGTCGACCACTCGTGACACGGGGTGGTCGGCGCTGGATTCGTCGACTGGACAATGCGAGCTTCCAACCGACAAATGCCCTCCTGGCAACAGGATCGTGCCTGAAAAGAACCGGCACTAATGACGAGAACTCGGATCGAACTTCGTGACCAACGCGCGAAATCGGGATAGAATACATTCAACTGGAACATTCAAACATCGCTACATCAGCGCTCAACTTGGTCAGCAGGTTCAACGCGGGTACCGTGAGTGGCCGATTAGCCTCGAACATGAGCGCGAAACGTGATCGTCGGGAAACCACTTCGTCATGAGAGGCTCGCGTCGGCCACTTTGACGTCGGTTTTCCGTTTCTTGGCAACGTACATTGCTGCAGATTCAGAATAGATGCGATGCGTTTGCAAAACGTTTGCAGGTAGGACGAGCGCATGAAGATGTGGACATCTTCAATGACTGCAGCGGCAGACATTCAGAACGAATTCGGAGCGTAGACCGTGAACGTCTACTTGCTTGGCCACTTCCGAGTGGTGATTGAAGGATCAGTCATATCCGAGTCCGCGTGGCGCCTGATGAAAGCGCGCAGCTTGGTGCAACTGTTGGCGCTGGCACCCGGGCACACTTTGCACCGAGAACAAGTCATGGAGATCTTGTGGCCCGACTCGGATCCACGTGCAGCGGCCGGTAATTATCGCCAAGTCGTTCACGCCGCGCGGCGTGCGCTCGAATCGGCGACGGACCGCACAAGCGTCTCGGCGCCGATACTTCACGTCCGAGGCGGAACGATCAGATTGGAACCGCCAGGTTCTCTCTGGATCGACGCTGAGGCGTTCACGAGTGCTGCGATTGCGGCGCGCCAGTCGGAGGATCCGTCTCGGTACCTTGACGCGCTCGATCTCTTCAAGGGAGAGCTCTTGCCCGCGAGCCCATTCGAAGAATGGGTGATGGATCGACGAGTCGCGCTACACGAAACGGCTGTCAGGCTACTCAATGAACTATCTGGAATCTACGAGCGAGATGGAGACTTGCGACAAGCGATCGACGCGCTTCAACGGCTCTTGACCGTTGAGCCCACACATGAAGCAGCGAGTGCCGCCCTCATGCGCCTGTTCGCTCTCACCGGTCAACCAGCCCTCGCTGATCGTCAATATCGGATCCTTCGAGAGGCTCTCAGAACGTATATTGACGCCGAACCAAGCCAGAAGTCGGAGCAACTACACGAGGACATCACCTCCGGTCGACTCGGTCCCGATCTGGTGCTGCCGTTCGAACCCACATCCGGCGAACTTCCTGTCCATCTCACAACCTTCGTTGGGCGCGAATGCGAAGTTGAACAGGTTGTAACGCTTCTCGACCGGAACCGAATCGTCACGCTTACAGGTGCCGGTGGCTGTGGCAAATCGCGACTCGCCTTAGCGGTCGCCGACCGAGCCAAGTTGCGACTACCTGGCGGGACTCATTTTGTCGAGCTCGCCTCGATAAGGGATCCTGCGATTGTCGCCAGAACGATTTTGGTCGTACTGGGCATCACGGAAGTGCCAAACCAATCCCCGATAGACATGCTTGCAGCGGCTCTCAGAGATCGTCCAACTCTGCTGGTCTTCGACACCTGCGAACACTTGATCGACGCGTGCGGTGAATTGGTCGGTCAGTTGATCGAGCGTTGCCGGTTGCTTCGAGTCTTAGCCACGAGCCGCGAGCCCATGCGATTGCCGGGTGAAGTGATCTTTCGCGTTCCGTCGCTTTCGCTCCCAACCCTCGAGGATATATCGGAACCCGAGCGTGCCATGAGGAGTGAAGCCATTCAGCTCTTCGTCGATCGAGCGACGAGGCGAACGCCCGATTTCACGATCACTGAACGGAATATTGCCGCTGTAGCCGAGATTTGCGGCCGGCTCGACGGCATACCTCTCGCAATTGAGCTCGCCGCAGCGCATATCGGGTTTGTTTCGCTCGACGATCTCGCGCAGCGCTTGAAGAACACGGTGCAATTTCTGAGAAGCAACGAACGAACAATGCCCGCGCGTCATCAGACATTGCGCGCGACCCTCGATTGGAGCTATCAGCTTCTCGATGAACCGGAACGGAAAGTGCTTCGGCGGCTGGCAGTGTTTTCGGGTGGTTGGATGCTCGGTGACGCGGAGGCAGTGGTGGGAGACGAGGCGACGCCACCCCAAAACGTGGTCCATTTTTTGTCGAGCTTGGCTAGTCGATCGCTCATTGAAATCGACGATTCCCGCACCGGTATACGTTACCGTTTGCTCGACACGGTGCGTCAGTACGCCTGGGAACGGCTAGAGGAGGCTGGCGAATCCGAGTACGTGAATCGTGGGCACGCCGAACACTTTGCGACAGTTGCCGATACCGCGGAGGCTGCGCTGCGAGGGCCGGAGCAAGTACTCTGGCTGGAGCGCTTAGCCATGGAAATAGACAACATGCGATCCGCGCTTGCCTTTGCGCGAGATCATCGAGCTGCGAGGCTTGGACTGCGGATCTGTTGGGGACTTTGGCGATTCTGGAACGCGCGCGGATATCTTGAAGAAGGGCGCGATTGGATGAAAGAAATCTCATCGCTCCCTAATCAACCGACTGATGATTTCCTCCGTGCAGGAGTCCTCTTCGCCGCCTCGCGATTTGCCATGCTACAGAGTGACTTTGACCGGGCGAAAACGCTTGCGACGGAGTGTCGTGAAACCGCTTCACGAATCGGAGACTTAGACAACCTATCTGGCGCGTTGACGGTGCTCGGGCACGTAGAGCTGCATGGCGGCAGATTGAGAAACTGCACGGCAGGCGTATGAAAGCGCACTGGAGGTTCGCCGTGAGCTGGGGGACGATTGGGGAGTCGCGATCTCGATGATGTGCCTGGCAAGGGTCGCTCAGGCGGAGGGAGCGGATGCGGTTGGTGTCGAGCTGTACGATGCGGCTCGCGCACTGTTGTTGGATATGGGCGATGCCGAGAATGCTGCGATCTCGCTCTATCAGCGGGCCAGCATTGCACTCGAACTCGGTGAACTGACCATGGCCGAGCAACTTCTCGAGGACGCATGGGTGGAACTGGAGACGATTGGCAATCGACTCCATCTAAGTGAGTGCCTGATCTACATGGGGCGCGTTGCGATAGAGCAGGGCAAACTCAATCGCGCTCACGAGTTACTCGCCCGGTCGCTTAGATTGGCATATGACGTTCGTTCCTTCGATGACGTGGCCAACGGCCTGGAAGGGTTTGCGCTACTCGCAGCCGTGCGAGGTCGATCCAAGCGCTACCTGTTATTGTCGGCAGCGGCATCTCGTCTGCGCGACGCGATCGGCGAACCACGGCTTCGTACCGAGCCATCGAGGCTGCAGGCAGTGCTGGAATCCGCTGAGAACTCCCTGGGACCTTCTGAGCGACAAGCAGCGATCGAGCGCGGCAAGTGGCTTCGACTGGATCGCGCCGTAGCGATTGCATTATCAACCGACGATAATTGACTTCCCGCGAGATCGGGACCTCCGATGACTAACAGGAACTTCTACTTCGCCGCGATGTGGATGACAAGCTTCGGTGAAGCGAGATTGCCTTGACCTTGCAGCGATAACATTCGATAATTTGCAGATGTTGGACTCACGAATTCCGCAAGCTGAAGGGAACGGATCCTGAGTATGAAGCCAATTATTGGAATTACCCCGTCACCGTCGGAGGACCAGTTCTCACACGGACTCTTCTATCGATATGCCCTTTCATCAAATTACACCGAGGCGATCGAAGCCGCCGGTGGAGTTCCACTCATCATTCCTCCGCAGCAGGACAACATCGAAGAGATCCTCTCTGTCGTGGACGGGTTGCTTCTTAGCGGCGGCGGCGACATCGACCCACAGATCTATCGTGACGACACGGTTCACGAGAAGACGTATGGCATTCACGAAGGGCGTGACAGCCTCGAAATGGCGCTAACCAAGGCTGCGATCGAACGTGACCTGCCAACGCTTTGCATCTGCCGCGGGATTCAGGTGCTCAACGTTGCGCTCGGCGGAACACTGTATCAGGATATTGCCGATCAATACAGTGATGAAATCCAACACAGGCAGCATGACAAGGGAATTGCAGCCAATGAGCCCAGCCATGAGGTGACGGCGGTTCGCGACTCTTTGCTCAGCGATGTCTACGAATCGGACACCATTCAGACGAACTCATTCCACCATCAAGGATTGAAGGACGTCAGCCCGGAGCTTCGAGCCATCGGCACCGCTCACGATGGAATCGTTGAGTCAGTCGAGCGCCCAGCGAGCACCTGGATGCTCGGTGTCCAGTGGCACCCTGAGATGATGTTCAAGGCTCACGAGGAGCATCTGAAACCATTTGTCGGATTAGTGAACGCTGCCAACGCGTACCACGCAAAGACAGCTCGTGAAGAAATGGCCGTTCACGACTAGATTCCTGCCAGGATTCATCAAACAAAATGACGGGCGGCGCAATCGCACCGCCCGTCTTGCTTTGCACGAATTGAGACTGAGCCGCTACTCCGTTGAATGCGAATGTCCACCCGCACCAGCCGCGGCCACTTCGCGCTCTTCCTCGGCCGAATCCTCGTGGCCCACCGGGGAACGACGTCTGGCAAAGGCGTTCGGCACCGCCACTTTCAGTACGTCGTCCATGTTGTCGACGAGTACGAACTTCATGTTCTCCTTGAGCGACGCGGGAAGATCCTCAAGATCGGGCTCATTTCGCTTCGGAAGAATGAACGTTGTGATTCCAACTCGGCCAGCGGCCAAAGTCTTCTCTTTAATCCCGCCAACCGGCAGAACCTGTCCACGCAGCGTAATCTCACCAGTCATGGCAACGCGGTCCTGAATAGGAACGCCACTCAGCAACGAGACCAATGCGGTCGTCATCGTGATTCCAGCCGATGGACCATCCTTTGGAATCGCCCCAGCTGGAACGTGGATGTGAAGATCAGTCTCTTTGAAAAAACCAGGGTCGATTCCGAGATCTCCGGCTCGCGAGCGGACGAAACTGAGCGCCGCCTGAGCTGACTCTCGCATCACGTCGCCAAGCTGCCCAGTTACACTCAGGTTTCCACGTCCCGGCATCTTCGTCGCCTCGATAAACATGATGTCGCCGCCAACCGCGCTCACGCCGACTCCGATTGCGACGCCCGGATCAGCTGTTCGCTCCTCTAACACCTCATAAAAGAAGCGCGGCTTCCCGAGGAACTCCCGAACCTCATCCGCGCCGATCTCGGGAGTTACATCCTTACCTTCAGCGACTCGCGTCGCGATCTTGCGCGCCACGTTGGCGATTTCCCGCTCAAGGTTTCGAACGCCAGCTTCCCTTGTGTGATGCTGGATGATCGTCATCAACGCCTCATCGGTCAGATTGAACCGATCTGTGCCGAGCGCATGTCGTCGTAGCTGCTTCGGCATCAAAAAGCGTCGAGCGATATGGAGCTTTTCCTCGTCGGTGTAGCCGCTGAGCGTCAAGATCTCCATTCGATCCCGCAGAGGTGCCGGAATCGTGTCGAGCAAGTTAGCCGTGGCGATGAACATGACCTTCGACAGGTCAAACGCGACGTCAAGGTAGTGATCGCGGAACGAGTTGTTCTGCTCAGGATCAAGCACCTCGAGCAACGCAGACGAGGGGTCACCACGCCAGTCGGCTCCCAGTTTGTCGATCTCGTCAAGCACGAAGACCGGGTCGTTCGTCCCTGCCCGCCGAATTGCCTGGACGATCCGACCTGGCATGGCCCCGATGTAGGTGCGGCGATGCCCACGGACCTCCGCTTCGTCTCTCACTCCACCGAGCGACATACGCGTAAACTCGCGGCCAAGCGCGCGAGCAATTGACTGCGCCAGGCTAGTCTTTCCAACACCAGGAGGACCAACAAGACACAGGATCGGTTCTCGATTATCCTCTTCCGACATCTCGCCCGTACTCACGAGGTCTTTGCGCAGTCGACGAACTGCCAGATACTCTAGGATGCGTTCCTTGAGCTGCTGAAGATCATAATGATCCTCATCGAGCACCTCCCGTGCACGCGGAACATCGATTTCCCCTTCGGTGCTGCGATTCCACGGCATGCTGGTCATCCAGTCGAGATACGTACGGATCATGCCGTACTCCGCCGCCGCGGGTGGCAACTTACTCAATCGATCGAGCTCGCGGCGCGCCTCGCGCTCTGCTTCCTCGGGCATACCGGCTTCATCGATCTTGGTTCTAAGCTCGTTAACCTCAACCTCTTGCTCGTTCGTTTCACCGAGCTCGCGCTGAATGGCTTTCATCTGCTCACGGAGATAGAACTCACGTTGGGTTCTACCCACCTCTTCCTGAACCTCGCCCTGGATTTTCTTGCCGAGCTCGAGCAAGTCAAGCTCTTTGCTCAGGAACGCGCTCAGCTTCTGAAGCTTCGCGCGAGCACTCTCGAGCTCCAGCAGGTTCTGACGCTCTTCCGCTTCCATGCGAACGTTACTCGCGATGAGATAGACAAGATGCATTGGATCGTCAATGTTGAGAGCCGCCGTTACCAATTCGTCTGGCAGATTCGATACGACGGCGACGAGACGCTGAAACAGTTCAAGCGTGTTGCGCATGAGCGCCTTCACCTCAACTGAGTCTTCAGTCTCCTCCGGGAGTTCCTCGATCCGAGCGGTCAAATAGGGTTCTTCGGTAATCCACTCGAGGATGCGTACGCGGCGCAGCCCTTGAACGGCGAGACGAACGGTTCCATCCGGAACCCGCATCATTTGGTGGATGTTGGCAGCGGTGCCAACTTCGAACGTTTCGCCCGGTCCAGCAGATTCTTGGTCCGAATCCTTCTGAAGGACGAGCGCTACCATACGGTTACCGGAGACCACCTCGTCAATAAGACGCAGTGATCGAGGCTGACCTGCCGCAAGTGGCACAAGCGTCAGTGGGAAGACAACGGTACCGCGCAGCGGCAAAACCGGAAGTATGCTCGGAGTGGCCTCCTCTTCAGTCTCTTCAACCTCTTCAATTTCTCCCGATTCGTCTTCAGGAACATCATAATCGGGTTCATCGTGTCTAAATTGTTCAACCATTAACTCTTACCCCTCCTGCGCGGGTGCAGGCGTCTCTGACGCACGTGGGACAATACGGGTCGCCTGCGCGCGAGGCAGTGTAACCCTCAGGAAGCCTTCTTCGTATGACGCTTCCACATTTTCTACTTCAACCGAAAATGGAAGAAATACCTGTGCTTCGAACGGACCGTAGGCGATGCCCATCTCGTGATACGTTCGCTTTTGAGTGACCGACGGGTTATGTCTCACTCCCGAAACGCGAAGCAAGGTTTCATCCACAATGACGCTGATCTCTTCTTCCTGGACCCCGGCGATTTCAGCCGTGACAACCAGGCAGTCATCGCATTCGTAGACTTCAATCGGTGGCCGCCAGACACCGATATTCGATCGTGAAATCGGACGGACTCCGATAACGAGAGAGCGGAATATTTGTTCCATGTCTTGCTGGATGCGTCCGGTCTCCCGTCCGCCGCGCCTGCGCACGATCAGCATGAAATTCCTCCGGGGTTGTTAGTGCCGTTCATTCGACGAACGGAACAAACGCATTGGTATCAGAGTCGTTACGTCGTTCCCTTCCAGGTCTCCACGTGCACAAATGGTGCCCACAATGAGCCCGATCAGAAACCTCGATTAGTATAGCACCAATGACAACAGTTCTGCAATCAACTGATGATATAACTTGATTCAGATCATATCAATGGTGAGCAATGTACAGGATCGCGACCGCCGTGACTCCCCACAAAAAGACGGTGATCAACAGGGGCCGATCCTCCACCAGAAGCTGCTCCGGAGCGCCACCTCCGTCTTCGCGGTGAACGAGATAGAGGTAACGGAAAACACCGTACAGGACGAACGGGATCGTCAGCATCATTGAATGGGATTTTGGAAGGTTCGGTGCCGAAAAAGTATACAGTGAGTACGCCATGATCGTCGCAGCCGCCACAATCATGATGAGTTCATCGAGCAGCGGCTTTGAGTAGAGCTCGAGATTACGCCGGTGAGTTCCCGCAGAAGTCTCAAGCAACTCAATCTCATGTCGTCGTTTTGCAAACCCAATGAAGAGGGACAGCAGCACCAAACAGACATACAGCCACGGCGAAAGGGGAACGTGAATCACGACAGCCCCCGCCGCACTCCGAAGAAGGAATCCCGCGGCAATCACGAAGACGTCGATGATGACAAGATGCTTCAGGACAAGAGTGTAAGAGAACATCATCGCCATGTAGCCACCAAAAACCAACGTTAGCCACGGCGTGATCAGAAGCGAGGCGAAAATTACGAAGACACCGAACAGGGCGGCAAAGCCTATTGCTGCACGCTGGCTAAGACGGCCGGAAGCGATCGGACGAAGACGCTTCTTCGGGTGAACGCGGTCCGCTTCCACGTCTAGCAGATCGTTGCAGAGGTAGATGACACCGCTGGTAAGGCAAAAGAGAAGCGCGGCGAGAGTGACATTGACGAAATTCGTGAGATTGAACAGCTTGTTGTCAAAGACGAGAGGGGCGAAGACTACAGCGTTCTTCGTCCACTGTTTTGGTCTAAGCGCTTCGACAAGAGCCCGTGTCGCGCCAATCATCTGACGCTGATTGCTAACTGTAGAATCCAAGCCGACCATTCGGCTGCCTCCGAGGGGCACAGAAGATTGCTACGTCGATCCATTCGCGGCGAGCGCACTCGTATGATACTCGTTGCCCGCGTTCCACAGCATCCATCCCGACGCCCCGAAATCATTCGCTGCGTCGATCTGCCGCTTCACTTCCGTTGGACCGTACGCAATCCCCTCTCCAAGGGAGAAGTCCTGAAGCCAGGGCCGCAATTTGGCCTTGTATTGCGGTATTCGCTTCTCTCCGTTCTGCAGACTCCAAAGAATCACTTCGTAGGGATGATCGTTCGGAATGTCGAATCCCATTGACCCCGCGTAAAAGTGAGAGGGATAGACCATGGGGCAGACGTAGTCGAGGTGCTGCGCGACCATCTCCAGATTCTGTCCGATGCCGCCGTCATCCGTTTCCCAAAGAGTAAGTCCAAAGACGTCAGCAGCCAAATACGCATGCGTCGGAGCGATAGCCGAGTACATTTCAGTCAAGAAATCGGCAATCGCCTTCGGACGAGTTGTGTCATCATGTGGCACACCATATTCTGCACGGTTGAGCGGGCCGTCGGTTGGGAACCGAATGTAATCGAGCTGAATTTCGTCAAATCCAAAACTCGCTGCTTCTCTAGCTATTGCGACGTCATAGTCCCAGACCTCATGCCGGTGGGCGTTCACCCAGGCAAGTCCATTGAAGGTTCGCCACAGACCGCCAGTCGATGAATCGTGAATTGCCCATTCGGGACGCGCCTCGGCGAGAATCGGATCCTCAAAGACAACAATTCGAGCGATTGCGTAAATATGATGTTGGTGAAGTTTGTCAACCAATGCAGCCGGGTCAATCTCTGGAGCGACCGCGCCAATTTGATGCGCCAGCGGAACCTTGGAATCATAATAGACGTGTCCCGTGCTGTCCTTCAGATCAACCACTAACGCGTTGACTTCAGTCGAGTCCGCGATTTTGATGAGGCCCTCGAGCGATTTCGCGTGGCTGGCGGTATTCGCCGTTGCGTAGATCGCCTGTACGTGGATCGGCGCCAGTGATGCGTCGAGTCGAAGAGTTGGATCGAGCGGATAGGACGTCGCCGCGTAACCCGAAGCCTTGAAAACAACGGTGCCCGACGAGCCAACACCTTCCAGGCGATATGAACCATCAGTTCCCGTGTTGGTGAACACGTCGCCAATGGCGACAATCGCGCCGGCAATCGGCTGGTCCTTGTCATCCGTTACAGTTCCAGTCAGGACGTCCGGCCGCAATTGCACATCGATTTGCGTCTTTTGGTCGAGAGATTGAACGACCTTAGCAAAATCGGGAGCCGTGATCTCGAGAGAAGCGCCTTTTGGAACGTCTGTCAAAGTGTAGGCGCCCGACGAGTCTGTCGTCGTGGAAGTGACGGGGCTTGAGCCAACGGTTACCGTCACTGTTGCTCCGGGTATAGGCGCCTGATCAGCGGTGCTCACAACACGGCCGTGAACGACATTCGGTCGGATCAGTAACCGCAGCGAGTCGCTGCTCGACGTCACCGTTGCCTGGGCTGAATCGTATCCCGATTTGGCTGCTGAGACAGCTGCTACCTTGCCATTGATACTGAAGCGTCCGGCTGAATCGGTTGTGGCCGTCTTTTCACCGGCGACGATTGAGACATCTGGTATGGGAGTCAGTGTGTAGGCGTCAACAACCGTGCCTGTAACACGGTCGCGATTAAGAACCGTTTCGTAGACAACGGTACCCAACGCCGCAAGGACCGCGATTGCAAGAACGGCACTGAACCACCAACTCACCGCGCTTCGTCGCCGCGGTCGTTGACCAAAAGGCGAATCAGAACCGATCACGCAGCTCCCCCAGAGCACGGTGGATGTCTGCTATCAAGTCGACTGCCGTGTTCGTGGACAAATGCATCTCAGAATCGCGTAAGGACACTGGCGTTAACTTTCATGTGGTTGATCGGAACCGCCGGACTATCGCTAAACCTGGATGGTTTCCGGCAGAGTATGCCACATCATTTTAGCCGGCATTTACTGACTCAGCATTCGATCATTCTGGGTCGAGCCAACGGTGCGAAGAATTCTCGCCTCGATTCGATTGACCCTGCGTGTTGCGCACCCGTATAATGCCCGTGCGTGAAGCGGTCTACAACCGCTCCGAATGCGCATCTCCGCGCGGCAAAGTGATAGGTTGAATGCATTGGATTTCACTGATGTCCTCGCCACGATGTGCGCCGATCTCGAGAAGGTCGAGCTGCGCTTACGGCGAGAAGTTGACGTAGACTACCCGTTCATCGGTGAGGTTCTGGACGGCTTGATTGCGGCGGGAGGAAAGCGCCTTCGGCCGTTGATGTTGTTGCTCGCAGCCCGACCGTTTGACTACGACATCGAGCGACTGCTCCCCGCGGCGGCCGGCGTTGAGCTTCTGCACACTGCGTCGTTGATCCACGACGATACTGTCGATCATGCTGACGTACGTCGCGGTCGTCCAACGTTGAACACGCTGATCAGTACCGAGGCAGTGATCCTGTTCGGAGACTACATCTTCGCTCGTGCCGCGATGCTCGCTGCCGAGACAATGAATCCTCTTGTCGTTGGAGTCTTCGCCAGCACTCTTGGCGATATCTGCGATGGCGAATTGCGCGAGATTTTCACTGCACGCGAGCTCAGCCAGTCACTTGACGACTACAACCGCCGGATCTACGGCAAGACGGCAGCACTGTTCGCCGGTTCCGCCGAAATGGGTGCGATTCTCGGCAAGGCCAGCGACGACCAGGTGCAATCAATGCGACGATTCGGCAAGAACGTTGGCATGGCATTTCAAATCGTAGACGACGTCCTCGATCTTCGGGAATCGACGAATCAGATCGGCAAACCTGCTGGACTTGATTTGCGCCAAGGAACAGTGACACTGCCAACGATGCTCTTCTTCGAGCACAACGGACACGACGGTGACAAGACTGAGATCGTTCGTCGTGCCGTGGGCGGTAATGGAGCAACGGACGACGATTACACGATGGCAACAACTGTTATTCGAGAATCGGGCGCCCTCGAGCGGTCTATCGACGTTGCGGCTCGCTACGTTGACGACGCGAAAAACGAACTTCTCGGCATCCCGCGGGGACAGACGCGCGAGATGCTGGAATTGCTCGCCGACGAGTCATTGCGCCGATCCCGGTAGATCGAATTCGACTTTTCCCGTCTCCTACTCGCTACAACGCGATCAGGCTCCTTTCATACATTTGAGAGAAGAGACGCTCCCAAAGCGTTGCGCCATGAGCAATATGCTCAAATGTAGCGTTGAGATCTTGCGGCAACCGTGGTGAAATGAGAATCGTCGCAAGTCGCTGATTGTACCGGCGACCGATTGTGTCATCGAGAAACTCCAACTCGTGGGGATGAGACGGCTGCAATCCCGTCAGAATCAACAGATCAGACGCAACGAGTTTGACCATATGGTCTCGTGATACGCGTGACGCGATATCGAATTCTGTCTTGGCCTTCCCCACCAGTGTTTCCGGCTCCGCTATCGACTGCAGCTCGACACTCACCATGTATGAATTGAGTGAGAATTCTCGCCACGGAATCAGGTAGGACGAGATGAACGGCCCTTGTTCCCGCAGGCGGCTGATAATGAAGGCTGTTATGCGTGTCGCACGAGCGCCAGACGCGTTGAAGATAAACCAGCCGGTGCCGGACCGCGAATGCATCTCAAACGCGTTGAAATATTGTGTCAAGCGGCCAAAGAGATCGAGATCCTGCAGAGGTAGTGCGTTGCGTGCATCACGCGGGTCGATCATGACTCAAACCTCCGTATCAGCGTTGCCGCGATACAGTGTCGCTACTGAAAGTAGCCCGACCTTCACGCACCGAGAGACAGCGTATCGCGAAAAAGCTTGATGAACTCCGCAGTCCGAACATTGACAGCGACCTTGTGGGCAGGTGCGTTCGACTGCTTCACGATGCACGTTCGACCGACGTGTTCGCCACTGCCCACCTCGACGGTCACGCTCCAATCCTCGGTGGTCACGAGATCTGGAAAAGCCGCAACACCGACCGCCAAGGGATCGTGCAGCGGAAACCCTGGTCGACCACGGTGAACAAACGTGTGCTTAAACAACGAATAGATAAGCTGTGCTGGTTCGTCGGTACGTCCGCTCAACGGTTCCCAGTGCTCTCTCAGAAACGGTACCTGATGAGTTACGTCAAGTCCAATATACGTGAGCGGTAACGTGCTGTTTGCGACGATCGCCGCGGCCTCCGGATCGGCCCAAATATTATATTCCGCGTAGGGAGTCGTGTTTCCGGGGCAGAGGAATGCCCCTCCCATGATCACCACATTCTTTACCAGCCGCGGCAAATCCGGTTCCAGCGCCAGTGCTACCGCAATATTTGTCAGCGGTGCAACACAGACCAGCGTAATTTCGCCTGGTCGATCGCGCAGACTCTGCACGATGAACTCCGGTCCGCTCTGCGAACGGACGCTGACTGGCGACGGTGGCAATACCGCGTCACCAACGCCACTCTCTCCATGATAAAGGGATGCGTCGTTGTACGCGCGTGACAGCGGGCGGCTCATGCCACGATGCACTGGCGTAGACGAGGAAGCGAGCGTCGCCAGCACGCGTAGCGAATTCTCTGTTGTTTTCTCGACGTCGACGTTGCCGGCTACGGTTGTGATCCCGATGAGTTCAATCTGTGGGAGATTCACGGCAAGCGCGATTGCCGCGGCGTCATCTACTCCCGTATCCACATCGATGATCGTTGGAATCACAGTCGATTTTCCCAAGACTCGTCCTCCACGGCAGAACGGATACTGCTCAATTTCGACACATTGTTAGCGCACTATAGCACCACCAAACTCGTTCGGGAACCGACAATACCGGTTCTGGTATACTCGCCAGCCATGGACGTTCATCGCAAACTGTTGAACAGGCTACCGCGAGCACTGCTCGTGGCTAGCTTGATGTTGACGATGTTGACCGTTCCAAACATTGCGAACGTACGGGCTACAGCCTCACTTCCATACCACGTAGAACCAGCAACGACGTCCACTTCAGAACCCAACGAAACAGCTCTTGCTGCAAATGGATCGATGATCGTGTGGCAGGACAGTCGCAGTGGCATGCCTGATATTTATGCCTACGACCTCGTCGACGGACGAGAGTCTCGAGTCGCGCGAACGTCTGATTTCCGCACTCAGCCGGCGGTAGACGGCTCGCGAGTCGTTTGGGTTCAGGGTGCCGACCCGGGCAATCGAACGATTCAGGGTTTTGATCTGTCCGAAGGCGGTTCGATCGTGGTGACAACAGATGCCGGGGAAGTGTCCGATCCCGCGATCTCAGGTGACGAGGTGGTTTGGCGACAACACCAGCAAGGTGGATGGCATATCGTCGCGAAAAACCTGCTCACCGGAGATGTGCAGACGTTACCCGGTGATTCGCCGAGCCAGGCGAACCCTGTCATATCTGGATCCACAATAGTTTGGCAAGAGTACAGCAACGGTCACTGGAACCTGGTCAAATACAACCTCGACAGTCAACAGCTTAGTACGATCACGACGTCGAATGCGGATGAGACGAACCCATCTTTGGACGGCAGCGAGCTCGTGTTTCTCCGGCAGCTTCAGACGGGTGGCGCTTCCCAACTCATCGCGCTCGATCTGTCGAGCGGCCAGGAGCGCGCCATAGTCACAGATCACATTGTCTCGCAACCACGAGTGAGTCACGACGTGATTGTCTGGGAAGATTGGCGAACCGGATTTCCGGATGTGTATGCGTATGACATCAAGGCTCAAGTTATGTATGCGGTCGCCCGTTCACAGCAGGCATATAATCCTGCCGTCGCGGAACACCACATAGCGTGGATAAGCCGTTCAAATCCAGCAATTGGGCGAATGCAGGCGGTAACGCTCGTGAAACGCTTGCCGACTGACCCCCAGGACCCGCCTGCGGTCCCGTCGCCCGACAACGTCTACTTTCCACAGACGCACCATTTCATGTCCGCAGGGTTCAAGACATTTTGGCAGGGACACGGAGCGGCTGAGATCCTTGGATACCCTCTAACAGAGGAGTTCTCTGAAACTGACCCGGTGACAGGCGAGCAAATCACGGTTCAATACCTACAACGAGCAAAACTTGAGTTTCGTGCGAGCGCCCCGGAAGGAAAACACATTTCCATCGCTCGACTGGGTGTTACGTTGACAGCTGATCGCAACTTTGCCAAAGTTCCAGCTGAAGAGAATACCGCCGATCGTCTTTACTTTCCCGAAACTGGGCACACATTAGCGTATGGATTCAAGGATTTCTGGGATGCAAACGGCGGACTCGCCGCGTTCGGTTTTCCAATTAGCGAAGAGTTCACCGAAAATGGTCGCACGGTTCAATATTTCGAGCGCGCGCGATTCGAATTCAATCCGAAGTCAGACAATCCAGACTACAAGGTCACGCTTGGATTGCTCGGACAGGAGGCCCTTGAGCGGATGGGACTGCTGCCTATGCCAACTATTGATACCACTCAGCTAACCCACTAGCGTGTCTTCGCGGACGAATCTCCGATCAGTGCCAGATAGAGATCATTGACGTTGATTCCGGTTTGCCCGGTGACAATCAGCCCGTCATCGGCGTCGAGAAACGCACGAGTATCGCTTCGTTCCAAGAAATCGCGCGGATCAAGTTGTTTGTCTCGTAGTCGTTGGATTGTATTGCCGTCGACTACACCACCCGCTGCGAGACTCGAACCGTCGTCACCGTCGGTCGCAAGACTCGCTATAACGATTTCTTGCCTTCCGTCAATCTCCAGCGCCGCCGTTGCAGCCATCTCAGTGTTTCGTCCACCCGATCCATTGCCTCGCACTGTCACGGTCATCTCACCTGCACCGATGACGCAAACCGGAGACTCAATCGAAGATTCGCCGGCGACAATGGACTTTGCCAGTTGTGCCCAGAAGCGGCCGAACTGTTGAGCATCCCCGGCAAACTGAGTACCAAGCAACAACGGACGATACCCGAGTCGTTCGGCCGCAAACTCTGCTGCCCTCGCAGCCAGATTGGCGTCACCGACAACGACCGTCTGAGATTCCACGGTTCTCGGCTCGGAAGCAGTCTCCCCTGAAAGCTCGATGCGGTCTCTCACCGGCGTTGGCAGGTCCTTCCACACAGGGCGTGACTTGACTGACTCAATTCGCCACGTATCGTTCTCATCGGGCTCCACCGATAGGCCGCTCGCGATCACCCCTAGCGGATTTCCAAGCACGTCCGACAGGATCAAATTCACGTATCGCGCCGGCCGTATGACCCGAGC
Source organism: uncultured Chloroflexia bacterium (assembly GCA_963739715.1). Taxonomy (GTDB): domain Bacteria; phylum Chloroflexota; class Chloroflexia; order Thermomicrobiales; family Thermomicrobiaceae; genus CALAGB01. The sequence goes on from CAVUBN010000021.1 coordinate 26,279, forward strand.
GAGTCCTCCGGCCTTAATCCGGCTCAGCCGTCGTCGAACCGCATTTAAGGTCCAAATATCAGCACCGTCCTTGAGGAGCGTCGACGTGGCGCGCCTGAAGTCATCGAGGGTGATCCCATCGACCGGTGCCTCAACCAGCGCTGAACCACCACCTGAGACCAGCACGATTGCCAGATCACTCGCTTCGAGTTTGCTGGCTTCAGCGAGCAGCCGATTGCCCGCGTCGATGCTCGATTGATCAGGAATTGGGTGGCCCGCTTCCAACACTTCAGTCCGTCGGAGGCCCGCATTCTCAACCGCTAGACCCACCTTGGTTACGATAAGTCCATGATCGAGTCTGTCCCCGAGAACCGACTCGGCCCCGCGCGCCATCCCAATTGCCGATTTCCCGACACCAAGGAGCACAACCCGTCCAGACAGGCCCAATTCATAACGCACACCTCGTACGACTACAGCCCCTCCGTCGAGCTCAATCGCTTCTCGAACGAGACGCTCCGGATCTACTTCCCGCAGCACGTTCTGAAAGATCTCTGACACATCGTTTCGCGCCTCTTCAAGGATCACGTCAACTTCGCCCGTTCCACAGATTGCTCGCGCCGCAATTCCGACAGCACTTGTTGAAGATCAAGCGGCAAAGGTGTCTCAACTTCGATCAGACGATCTCCTGGAAGTTGAAATGTGAGTGCGGTCGCATGCAAGAACTGCCGTTCAAGTGAGAATCGAAATGGTCGTCCACTGTAGGTTCGATCTCCCACCAGTGGGTGCTTGATGTATGCGAAATGAACGCGAATCTGATGCGTGCGGCCCGTTTCGATGATGACATTCAACAACGTCACGTCCTTGAACCGCTCGGCGACTTCGAAATGGGTGACGGCCGGACGACCCGACGCGACGACCCACATCCGCTTCCGATTGTTCGGGTCCCGGCTGATCGGTGCGTTGATCGTACCTTCGGATTCCTCGATCACGCCGTGAACAAGCGCGGTGTAACGCTTTACGACGGTGCGTCGCTGCCACTGCCTGAGCAGGTAACGACGTGTCATCTCGTTCTTCGCGACAACGATCAGGCCAGAGGTGTCTTTGTCGAGGCGATGGACAATGCCTGGGCGCATCGCATCTCGCAGTTCCAAGTCTGGCCGTAAGGCACGGACGACATTTACGAGCGTTCCATGCTCATGTCCCGGCGCTGGATGGGTAACGAGTCCGGCCGGCTTGTCAAAGACGATGACGTTGTCGTCTTCATACACAATTGGGACCGGGAAATGAGACGGCGTGAGTTCCACCGACTGTTCTATCGGCGGAAGAGAAAGATCTACGATGTCACTTGTGTGGACTCGCGTGGCCGGCCTAGCAACCAGATCGTTGACTCTAACGTTGCCTTCTCGAATAAGACCCTGAGCGTAAGAGCGACTGATGTCCGCTGCTCGCTGAGCGATAAATCGATCGAGTCGCTCGCCATCTTCTTCTCTCGTGACATCCAAAACTAGTCGTATGACGTCGCTCATAACCTCCTTATTCCTGTCGAACCAGACCTGAGTTCTGACCGTGACGTCCGGACGATGTCGCGGTTATTGCCATCCATAGAAGTCCATTCTGCACGTTATATTCAATCTCGGAACGCCGCGGTCAAAAAATCAGCGGATACTTCCGATTTTGCTCTGAGGTTCGTTCGACGTTACTGTGCTCGCTTCTCAGCTGCCGGATTCTCCACCGGCTGCTTGGCCACAGAGCCATTCAACGTTCTTTCGTCAGTTGCGGATGTTGCCGTGTCACTCGTCAGAAGATAAAACCCGAGCATGATGACGCCGATCGTGATAGCGCTGTCGGCCACATTGAAGGTCGGGAAATGCGGAACGTTGATAAAGTCAACCACGAATCCGTGCCGCAATCGATCGATAACATTACCAAGCGCGCCACCCAATTGTAGGCCCAACGCGCTTGCAAGCCACACATTTTGCGCAATTGACCGACGAAAATAGACAATCAGGAAACCGATCACAACCAGAGCCAAGACGGTCAAAACCGGGCTCCTACCTTGGAACATTCCAAACGCGGCACCCGTGTTTTCAACATAGATCAGCCTGAGAAAACCGGGGATTATCTTAATTTGAGTTAGATCGCCCGTCGGGCCAAGCCTATTGAGAATCAGTGACTTTGCAATTTGATCGGTTGCCAGCACCAAACCCATCACCAGCGCCACCAAAAAAAAGTTTCGAGCCATTCCATCGCGGCGCTCGTGATTCTCAGATTTCACCTACGACCATCTCCACGTCTATCTTGCTGCTCCTGGCAGGTGATGCATAAAGTGACGAAAGGCAGTGCGTCCAAACGCTCGGCAGCGATTGGCTCACCACAGTTCTCGCATATTCCCCAGGTCCCTTTGTCCATCTTCCGCAGAGCGAGCTCAATCCTGTGTCGTCGGTTCGTCAATTCTTCCCGAACCGTAAGCAGTCGTTCCTGCTCATACACAACGTCCGAATCATCGCCGATATGGTTGTCGGCACCCTCAGACGACTCGTGGTCGGCCCCAAAGGCACGCACCTGATCGTCGATTTCCTGTATGTCATTCTTGGTGTTCGTGAGCTGCATCTCGAGACGCTCTCGAACGCGGTTAACCTGGCCCTCGGTTACGACCATGTCACCCATCCTCATTCACTATTCAACCACTATTAGAGGTCCATGAGTGGATCATTCTATCAGATGGCATAACGCGCATGTTAGCACGACTGAAAGCCGAAAACCCCGCCAATGGTTGCCGGGTTTTCATTGGCCGCCTAAGATCTAATATTGAGAAGCAGATTCATGTCCCTGTTCTGAAAGGTGCGCATCAACATTGCCGACTGTTGTTCGTCTCGTCATCGCCGGAGGTGGCACCGGTGGACACGTCCAGCCGGCCCTGGCGGTGGTGCACGAATTACTTCAACGTGTGAAGCTTGAGCCTCTCTGGATTGGCACGCGAGATGGCGTCGAACGGGAGGCGGCGAACGAACACAACATTCCTTTCGCCTCGATCCAAACCGGGAAGCTGAGACGCTACTTTTCGTTGCAGACTCCTATCGACGCTTTCCGCATTCCGATAGGCACTGCACAAGCGTTCATTAAGCTTCGCCGGTTCCGGCCAGACGTCGTACTGAGCACTGGCGGGTTTGTTAGTGTTCCAACCATCATCGCCGCCCGATTGCTAGGTATTCCCTCCCTTACTCACGAACAGACCGCGACTGTCGGTCTGGCTACCCGCATCAACGCCCGATTCTGTGATGTCGTGGCCCTTTCGTTCGAACGAAGCCGATCCCAGCTGCAGCCATCGCACGGGCGCCTGACGGTCACTGGCAATCCAGTTCGGCCGATGCTCTTCGACGGATCTGCGGCGAAAGGGCGCCTGCAGTTTGGGCTTGATGATGAGCTTCCACTGGTGTACGTGACCGGCGGTGCTCTCGGCGCACATGCCATCAATCAATTGATTGCCGATGCACTCCCACGCCTGCTCGAAGTCGCCAACGTCGTTCACCAATGTGGCCTTGCGTCTGGCAATGGTGACGCCCCTCGTCTAGAGGCTGCGAAATCTCAGCTACCGGAAGATTTGCGAAATAGATACGTGATTCGGGAACGAATCGGTTCGGAACTGGCCGATCTGTACGCGGCGGCCGCTCTGGTTGTTGGTCGAGCCGGAGCCGGAACTGTTGCCGAGCTTGCAGCTCTGGGAAAACCATCGATTCTGATTCCATTGCCTGGTGCTGGCGGAGACGAGCAAACGGTGAATGCCCATGTCCTTGCCGATGATGGTGCCGCTGTAATCCTCCCTCAAGAACAACTGAACCCAAATCGTTTGATCGCCGAGATCGAAGCCGTGCTATCGACAGGTCGGCTCGAACAAATGGCCGCGGCTGCACGATTACATGGCAAGCGCGATGCGGGAGCCAAGCTAGTCGACGAAATCCTTGGGCTGGCCAACTTAGAGGCTTGAAAGACTGATCAAGCAGAAGAGCGAATTAGCGCTCGAAGCACAACGGTGGTTGTCGTGAGCACGTCGACTGGGTACGTTCCGGATGATTCGACTCCACGTCAAAGATTGACAATTTCCCTTGGTTAGATGAAGGGGTACGGAACCCGCAGACAATCCGGGCGTGTTTCAGCTTCCGATCGCGAGTTCGATGGCCTCGGACAATGTCGTTGCCCTCAGTAGCGTCAACCCTTCGGCACGGGAAGTCGCGACGGAGGAGCGAGACGCGGGGATGACCGCGCGACGAAAACCGAGCCGAGCCGCCTCAGCCAGACGACGATCGAGCTGATTGACGCTACGCAACTCTCCTGAAAGACCGACCTCGCCTACGACTACAGTTGTCTGGTCAATCGTTCGCTCCCGAAAGCTAGACGTCAGCGCAACCGCCACTGCCAGGTCGACTGCCGGTTCTATGACGCGCAACCCTCCGACGATATTCACATATATGTCCTGCCCACCGAGCCCAAGACCGACCCGTTTGGTCAGCACGGCGACGAGCATCTGCAGACGATTAGCATCGAATCCATTTGCTGTACGCCGCGGCATACCCAAAGAACTGGTAGCGGTCAATGCCTGTACCTCGAGCAAAATCGGACGCGAGCCCTCAAGGGTCACCGCGATAGCAGACCCGGCTGCGTTGCCTGCTCGCTCCTGCAAGAAAACTTCAGATGGATTCCGCACCTCACGCATGCCGGAGTCGGCCATCTCGAACACACCGACCTCATCAGTTGAGCCAAATCTATTCTTTACCGAGCGCAGAATGCGGTATTGATGGAAACGCTCACCTTCGAGATAGACCACAGCGTCGACCATGTGCTCCAGCACTCGTGGCCCGGCGATGGCTCCTTCTTTCGTCACATGACCGACCAAGAAGACCGGGAGCTGCCGTGGCTTGGCGAACTGCATGAGCCGAGACGTGCACTCGCGAACCTGAGCAACGCTTCCCGCAGCCGAAGTCAATTCATCGAGATACACAGTTTGAATCGAATCGACAATGAGCAGAGTCGGGTTCAGTTCCTCAGCCGCGGCCAATATATCGTCAAGCCTCGTCTCAGGAAGCACAAAGACGCCCTTAGTTCCAAGGCCGAGCCGGTCCGCTCGAAGGCGGACTTGCTGGGCGGACTCTTCCGCCGATGCATAGAGAACGGGAGGGGAGATTCCGGCAAGCATCGAAGCAGCCTGCAGCAGTAGCGTTGACTTCCCTATCCCGGGATCGCCGCCGACCAGTACGAGTGAACCGGGAACGAGACCGCCACCCAAAACACGATTCAATTCGTCGATGGGAATCACATGCCGGTGCTCTTCAGCGCTGACAATGGAGTCAAGGGCGGAGACACGCGGTGCTTGTCGAGCAACTCTCGGACGGGCGCCCGCCCGGCTCGTCGTCTCGTCGATTGTCTCCACCATGCTGTTCCAAGAGCCACATTCGGGACATCGCCCGTAAGACGCTGGGCTCTCGAGTCCACAGCTCTGACAGACGAATTTCGTGCGGGTCTTGGGCATGTAAGCTTCTCCGACACCACGGTTGTCGACCGCGCCAAATCATGGACGAACATTTGTTCGCAGTCTAACAGAATGACTTTGTGCGGTCTACATTAGCGACAAAAGGAACCGCCGTGGGGAGCCCACGGCGGTTTCGATCATATTCTCCGTCTAGCCTCAGGAAACTGGAGCGAGATCCTCGGCTTTCTCCAAGGTAAGCAGATCCTCTCGAACGTCAACCACCACGGTGGTACCTGGGCTGTACTTATTCTCGAGAAGCCCTTCAGCCAGCGGGTCCTCGATCAGATTCTGGATGATTCGCCGAAGCGGTCGAGCACCAAACTGTCGATCATAGCCGCGCTCGCCCAGTAGATCCATCGCAGCCGTTGTTACCTCAAGGGTGATCTCCTTTTCGGTTAGCTGCTTTCGTACTCTCTTGAGCTCGAGCTCAACGATGCGCCGGATCTCCTCAGCCGTGAGCGGGTGGAACACGATTACGCCGTCAATCCGGTTGAGAAACTCGGGGCGGAAAGTCAGCTTCAGCTGACCCAGGACCTTGTCTTTCATGACCTGATAGTTCAGCTGAGCCTTCTTCTGTTCGTCGGCGGCAACCGCGAAGCCCAGCGGACCTTCGCGCTGAATCATGTCCGCCGCGATATTCGAGGTCATGATCAGAATCGTGTTTCGGAAGTCGACCCGTCGTCCCTTAGCGTCTGACAGGTTCCCGTCTTCGAGAATCTGCAGCAGCATGTTGAACGCTTCGGGATGAGCCTTCTCGATCTCGTCCAGCAAGATCACCGAGTAGCTCTTGCGACGCACGGCCTCAGTGAGCTGACCACCCTCTTCATAGCCGACGTAGCCTGGAGGTGCGCCAACTAACCGAGAAACGTTGTGTCGCTCCATGAACTCACTCATGTCGATCTTGATCAGCGCGTCTTCACTTCCGAACATGAACTCGGCCAGTGCACGTGCCAGCAATGTCTTTCCAACGCCCGTCGGACCGAGAAAGATGAAGCTTCCAATCGGACGACGCGGATCCTTCAGGCCGGCTCGGGCACGCCGAACGGCCTTAGCCATAATGGAGATAGATTCGTCTTGCCCGATGATTCGCTCGTGCAGCGCTTCCTCCATGTGGAGCAGGCGCTCACTCTCCTCTGTGGCCAGCCGCATCAGCGGAATTCCCGTCCACATTGAGACGACTTGAGCGATATCCTCGTCCGAGACCTGTGGCTCGTCCTCGTCTTGCTCTTCCCGCCAGTGCTGCTCGAGATCGCCGATGCGATTCTGCAACTTCCGCTCGCGATCGCGAAGATCGGCGGCAAGTTCAAATTCCTGACCAGTCACTGCAGCATCAAGCTCATGCCGAAGCGACTCAAGTCCACGCTTCGCCTCTTTGAGACTCGGCGGCGAAGCAGAACGGTACATCCGAACACGAGAAGCAGCTTCGTCAATAAGGTCGATTGCCTTATCTGGGAGAAAACGATCGGTGACATAGCGCGAGGCGAGGATCGCTGCGGACGTGAGCGCCTCGTCACTGATCTTCAGTTTATGATGCTCTTCGTACCGCTCTCGAATGCCCTTCAGAATCTCGATCGTCTCTTCAACGGTCGGCTCATCGACATTCACCGGCTGGAATCGCCGTTCCAACGCCGCGTCACGTTCGATGTATTTGCGGTATTCGTCGAGCGTGGTTGCGCCGATCGTCTGAACCTCGCCACGCGAGAGCGCAGGCTTGAGGATGTTCGCTGCGTCAACAGCGCCTTCAGCGGCTCCCGCACCAACCAGCGTATGCAGTTCATCGATGAAGAGGATGCTGCCGGTCTCTTTCACCTCGGCTACGATCTTCTTCAGACGCTCCTCGAACTCACCTCGGTACTTCGTGCCAGCCACCAGCGCGCCTATGTCGAGCGCAACGACGCGCTTATTCAGCAATGGCTCGGTCACGTCGCCAGCAATGATTCGTTGAGCGAGTCCTTCGACGATGGCGGTCTTGCCAACACCCGGTTCGCCAATAAGTGCTGGGTTGTTCTTGGTGCGCCGAGACAAGATTTGCATCACTCGTTCGATCTCTGCCTGACGGCCGATGACCGGATCGAGCTTGTTCTGACGAGCGGCCTCCGTAAGATCGAAACCCAGCGCATCCATGTACGGTGTCTTCGTCTGTTGCTGCTTCTGCTGGTATCCGCTGCTCTGGCTGACGACCTGCAGCACTTGCTGACGAACCTTTTCTAGGTTCACGCCAAGGCTTTCGAGAACTCCGGCAGCGATACCTTCTCCTTCTCGGACCAGACCGAGCAGAAGATGCTCCGTACCAATATAGTGATGATTCAACCGCCGGGCTTCGTCGACCGCCAGCTCAATGACCTTCTTCGCTCGCGGCGTCAGGCCGATCTCACCTACGATCATCGAGTCGCCTCGACCGATAATGAACTCAACCGCACTGCGGACTTTGGGCAACTGCACGCCCATGTTCGCGAGAACGCGAGCCGCGACGCCGTCACCCTCACGAACGAGGCCAAGGAGAAGATGCTCGGTCCCGATGTAGTTGTGATTGAAACGGTGCGCTTCCTCCTGAGCCAAAGTCAGGACTTTGCGGGCCCGTTCGGTAAATTTTTCGAATTTGTCTGCCATCGTGTTCTCCCAAGGCCTCCAGTGGTGCCATGGCCGGGTGCCAAACTACTGGTTGTTTTGCTCGTTCCACCAGTGGAATTAGCGGAAATGCCGAGCCCCCGAACACTTGCGATGGTTGGGGGCTTCACCATGCACTGACCAAACCACGAAGTGGTATGACAGTCTTGATTCTTCATGTGCAACTGTCTGGTGAGATTCCAGACGCGATTATTCAGTCGCGTCGTCCTCACCATCTTCGGCCTGCGGCGAATCCTCCGTGGTTTCTACGCTTGCCGTGACCGCTTCGTCAGGTTCCGATTCCTCGTCACCGTCAGGCTCGTTGTCAGCTACCAGTACCTGTTCTCGCTCTTGTTGTTCCCGTTCTCGCTCTAGTTCTTCTTCGTCCGGTTCGATCTCCCGCAAAAGCAGATCCTGCTTCAGCGCAACTGCATCTTCACCCAAGGCGCTTGCGACTTCTTCGTCCGTGGCCTCTAACGCCCGGCGAAGGCTGAGCCCCATACGACGCCGAGCGGGGTCAATGCGAATGATGCGCAAGATCAGGTCCTGCCCCTCCGAGACGACCTGCCTCGGATGGCCGATCCGCTGCTCCGATAGTTCGGAGACGTGGATCAACCCCTCGATTCCATCTTCGATCCGCGCAAACGCACCGAAGTTTGCGAGTTGCGTCACGGTTCCTAAAACCAACTGACCGACTTCATAGATCGCCGCAACGCGGCTCCACGGTTCTGGCTGCGTCCGTTTGATACTGAGGGCGATCTTTTTCTCTTGTGCGTTGATCCCCAGCACGAACACATCAATCTCGTCACCAACACTCAACACTTCGCTCGGATGCTTGACCCGGCTCCATGAAAGCTCAGACAGGTGAACAAGTCCGTCAGCTCCACCGATGTCGACGAATGCCCCAAAGTCAGTAATGCTGGTCACTCTACCGCGTCGAGTTTCGCCTTCGTGGAGCTCCTCGATCAGGCGCTCCTTCATGACGTCTCGCTTCTCCTGGATCGCTTGTCGCTCCGAGAGAATCAGACGATTGCGATGACGGTTAATCTCAATGATTTTGAGCGGGAGCTTCGTTCCGATCAGACGCGCCATGTCGGCCTGTTTGCTTCCATCGTCACCACCACGGATTTCCGTGACTTGAGATGCAGGCACAAAACCGCGAACGCCGTCCAGGTTTACGAGCAGTCCACCCTTATTGTAATTTGTGACCTCGGCATCGATCATATCGCCGGCCTCGTAGATCTCCTGCAGTCGACGCCAGCTCTTTTCGGCCAACGCCCGGTCGATCGAGAGGACAGCTTGTCCTTCTTGGTTTTCCGGTTGAACCACGAACACAAGGACGCGGTCTCCCACGGTCAGTCGAGTTCGGTCTTCATCGGAAAGGGATGAGAACTCGCGAGCCGGGATGATGCCTTCCGACTTGGACCCGATATCGACCAGCAACTCATCGCGGTCGACATGCATGATCTGGCCTTCCATGACATCCCCGTAGTTCAGTACACGGTAGTCATGGCTGGGATCGCTCAGTAGCTCTTCCATGAGCGACATTGGAGAGCCCTCATCGCCCACCACGGGGGCAGTCGACGTTGCTTCCTCATTACTCACGTTGATATCCGTCCGATTCATACACCTTCCTTGTGTCGCAGATTCGTCGGCCCGGTCTCAAGAAACCGCGCTTCAGTTTGTTTCTGATCCCGAGGCACAACGTTGTCCGCCATTATAGTACGCTGCCGGACGGGGTGGCAAGGCGAGAAACGCTGGCGATCGCACGTCGAACCGCTTACGACCTCAGTTCTTGGGTAACGTTCGAAAGTGCCTGCAACGTCCGATCCAGCTCTGGTTGGTGGACCCAGCCCATGTGTCCAATGCGAATTGCCTTGCCCTGAAGCTTCCCAAGTCCGCCGCCAATATCGATGCCATAGTCTGATTTCATTTTTGCCATCACGTCAAGCGCTGCAACGCCGTCGGGCGGCGTCAGCGCCGTAACCGTGTCGGAGACATACTCCTCGTCCGCGATGATCCGGTACCCAAGCTCGGTAACGCCTCGTCTCACGAAAGCACCAAGCTGAGCGTGCCGAGCATAAACGTTGTCAAGTCCTTCTGCGTCGATGAGGTCGCAGGCCGCCTTCAGTGCGAAGATCAGCGTCAGTGGTGACGTCGTCGGCGTCAGCCCCTCTTTGGCCCGCTCGGCTGCCGTGTTCAAATCCCAGAAGAATCGAGGATAGCTCGCCGATTTATTCGCTTCGAAAATGCGCTCTCCAACTCCGAGAATCACGAGTCCCGGAGGGCACATCCAGGCCTTCTGTGAGCCACTGAAGATGAGATCGACACCCCACGAATCCATCTCCATCGGCATTCCGCCAGCGGCGCTGACGGCATCCACCAGGATCAACGGACCTCGTTCACGGACAAGCGGAGCCACGTCGTGAAGTGGATTAGCAAGTCCGGTGGAAGTCTCGTTATAGGTATAGAGAACGGCCTTCGCATCCGGATTCTCGTCAAGCGCCTTTGCCACGATTGGCGCGGTCGCTGCTCTGCCCCACGGTAGTTCCACTCGGGTGACGTCTAGTCCAAGCTGGCTCGCGACCGTACAGAATCTTTCACCAAAGCTCCCGCTGATGAAGCCAACAACCTTGTCGCCTGGAGACAGAGAATTAACGATCGCAAACTCGAATCCAGCAGAGCCACTGCCGGGAAGCACAAGCGCCGACCCCGACGTACCGTGATAGCGGCGCAGCTGTCCGAGCAGTTCGCTGAACAATGCGCGAAACTCGTCGGTCCGGTGCGGGATCATCTCGTGCTGCATTGCCTGAAGCACTTCCGGTGGAAGCGGAGTCGGTCCCGGAATTCTCAGATCGGTGGCAGCCATGTTTTCACGTCCTCTCATGTGCCGGCGACAACGGGCGCCGCCTGAACTGTCGGATTCAAGTCTCCACGTCTGATGAACGCCAGATCAGATCTTCACTGTCCGGCGCAACCAATGATCACACGTCGATCAATTTGGGGCACACTGGTCTGGCATCCGCGGAATCCGCCCACGAGGCAATACGTCGATGTGTCGCCTGTCGCGATGGTATCGCTTTGTCTCTGGAATGCAAAGATTGTCGCGAACTTCACCAACAAGAAATGGCTCGCGAACCGGCGTCCGGCCCGTTGACCAGAGCATCCACACTACCGCCGATAAGAACGCGCCGCCAACACGGCTCATTCCACACACGCTCCTCAATCAACTGGGAAGCACCCACCTAGCGTCGAACTGGGCGGAAACGTGTTTGAACACATTAGCCGAGGCACTTTTCAAGCAGGCAGATAGTGAAGGACGGCATCGATCGTCTCGCCCACGCGAATCACGCCAAACGAGTGACGAGGTTCCCAGCGGCGTTGAGTGGGTGAACCAGGATTGAACATGAGCGTTCCGCCGCGCCACTCACGATAGGGTTGATGGCTATGTCCGAAGATGGCAATGTCGTACTTTCCCTGAAGTTCTTGCTCAGCCGCTTGCCGAGCGGTGAGCCGGCCAACGCCATGCCCGTGGATCATTGCCGCGGTAAATCGTCCGAATCGAAACGATCGCATAGACGGCAGTGTCCGCACGAGTGGCAGAGCGTCATTGTTTCCAAAGACTCCGCGCAACTCCCCGAGTCCAGCGATCATCTCGTAGGCTTCGACGCTGCAGAAGTCACCAGCATGAAGAATCAGATCCGACTTCCGCAGCGCCTCAAGCACCGGGGCCGGTAGCGGTCGCAGTCGCTCTCCGAAATGCGTATCCGAAAGAACCGCGATTGTTACCGGCGTCTCGAAAGACTCAAGCAGTTCGAGATCGCTCAAGTATTCCGGCTCGTTCCATAATGTCTCGAATCGCGCTTTGCTCCGCGTCGCTCGCCGGAAGAAGTGGCGGGCGGGGATCGCCACCGTACAGACCGATCATGTCCATCGCCGCTTTGAGGCCAGCGATACCGAACCGAGATGTGACTGCCGCGTTCGGCTCAAGCATCTGTTGCTGTAGCTGAAGGGCCGCGACGTGATCTCCTTGATCGAAATAGCGCACGATCTGAGCGCATTGGCTGGGTGCCACGTTGCCGAGGGCCAAAACTCCGCCCTTTCCGCCGAGACACAGCGCCGGATAAAGGAAGTTAGCCGATCCCGCCAGGACAGAGAAATCGTCCGGAGTCCTGGCAACCAGTTCAGCAACCTTCGGCGCGTTTCCACCGCTGTCCTTGATACCAACGATGTTCTCGTGTTTCGCAATCTCGACAACAGTATCGGCCGGCAGATCAACACCGGTGTAGGCCGCCATGACGTAGATGACGACGGGAATCGGCGACGCATCGGCAACCGCATGGTAATGACGAACATACGCCGCTTTGTCGTAGCGCGGTTTGTAGTAGTGCGGGGTCACCACCAAAGCGAAATCGACACCCAGAGCGGCAGCACGTTTAGTCAAATCGATGGTGCCGCGGGTCGATTCCATTCCCGTTCCGGCGACGACCTTCCGCCGATGATTGACCGCCGCCACACCGGTCTCAATCACTCGCAGCTTCTCATCAAGCGACAGACTAACGTACTCTCCGTTCGAACCCATTATGGCCACGCCGTCCAGAGCCGACTCGGCATACCAATTCAGATTCGACGAATAACGTTCGAGATCGAGTTCACCGTCTTTTCCAAACGTCGTCGCCACGGGGGCAAAGACGCCCACAGGATGCACACGTGCCATTGGACCGCTCCTTTCGCTCTATCGTTCGTCAATGACTCGAGTCAACGCGCCGTTGATAAGCCCTGCAATGATCGCACCAGCCAGGGCGGCAAGAAACGTAATGGTGATACCGGTAACCAACCGAGCACCAACATAGAACACAAAACCGTTTACGACCAGAGCGAAGAGCCCAAACGTAAGACACGTCAGCGGCAACGTGACCAGTTTGAGGATTGGTCGTACCAAAGCATTGAGCACCATCAAGATGACCGCGAAGATGGCGACCGCTGTGTAGTTGTCATAGCTGACCCGGTTCGGCATTACGGCCGCCAGGATGATTAACGTTGCTCCGTTCGCTATCAGATATAAGATCAACTTAACAGGCATGTGGTTTCCTCCTAATCTTTCGAGATACCGCCCTGGTTAAACCGACAGGTTCAATCTGAAACTCAAGTTTTCATGGTCGATCTTGAAGACGGGACGGGATTTACCACGGTTGCCTTATGGGGTCTCCCGCGATCGGCGACAGGAGCCGCGAGTGCCAGGATGATGCCACACACGATCCAAAAAAGAGCTGTCATATGCGGAAATGTGATATTGAAGTAGTAGTGGTCAAAAATACCGACAGTTAGCGCACTGGCCAGTGCGGCCAGAAGGCCCAGTAAGAGATCACCGCGTTCGGAATCCGGGTCTATTCTCCAGCGCCGCCAGCCTGCCAGAACAATTGACCCAATAGTGATCAGAAAAATAAGTAAGCCGACTAAACCGACGCGCTCTCCGATATTCAAGTAGATGCTGGAGACGCCGGTTTGCAGATCAATCGACGGAGCGTTGCCAAAGCCCACTCCGAAAACAGGATGCTGCTTGATAATCGCTAAGGCGTTCCGATATTCGTTTAGCCTCAGCTTGGTCGCAGGGTCCTGAAGCGTCAACCCTAGCCACATGCGGTGAACAAAACCTGAGCCGAGGCCAAGAAACGCGACCGGAATCATAGCCAGAATTCCCGGCAGAATCAGCCAACGATAACGCAACAGCGCCAGCACCGCGAGACCGGCTGCGATGCCGACCCAGGCTCCACGTGAATACGTTAGTAACGCGGCGATCGAGCAGACAGCAAAGACTGGCAAACTGATCCAACGCGAAATCGATCGATGTCGAGCGATCACCATCGCGCACGCGAGCACGACGATCACCGCAAGCAGGCCGCCAAACGAGTTCGGATCAACTGATGTCGACGTGAGGCGCATCGACTTCGCCGGATTGTCCTCGATATACCTCACAATCCGCGACGACGGATAGCCATATGGAATCAACCGAGCAAGCACCCGGATGGTCAGACCTGCGCCACCGGCATACAACCCCAGTCCGAGGGCCGCTGCGGAACCACCACCCAACAGGAGCACGGTGACCAAACGGCGTGCATCGTCGAGATTCGTCGCGACGTTCCAGACGACGAAGACGAGCAGTACCGAAAGCAAGAACTTCCCGTAGTCATGAAAAGTGGACGTCGTGTACCCATTCGTTACACCGATAAGGAACGCAAACGCGGTTTCACCCAGAAAAAGGATGATCAAGAGTGCCTGAGTTCCGGTAGCCAGACGTTGGTCCCTGCGGAGCATGAGTGTCGCAAACCACGTCGTGATCGTGGCCAACGAGGTGACTTCAAGCAGGGTTAGCGTGAGCCCGACATGCACCGGGACGACCGCAAACGGGAGCAATGCGACAACACCGATCGTTCCCCACAACGCGGCACGCACATCCGCGATGATGACGATTGCCCCGGCCGCTCCGATTAGCAACGCGAGCGTCGGAATAAGGCTGCGCTGGGTCGCAAGTCTCCCGAGCGCATAACCACCACCGATCGCGATCAACACCGCCGCGACAGTCAGGAGGGAAAGTGGGAGAGAGAGCGAGTCGGAGTGCGGAAACGCGGGCAGATAGTGACGACGAACGCGTCGGTCGCGGCTGGACTTCACGGCCGACACGGCAGCAAGCTCCCGCAGAGGGCCGTGTCGATTCCGCGACGCGGTCGTTGCTCCACCGCTCTACCCACCACCGCGCTGGCGGAGCAAAACTGAATAGCCGTCGAACTGGTGTCGTTCAACGTCGTTGTCGACCTCATCGGGCTTTCGTCCGTCCCAAATCGACTCATATCCGACATGAACGTCGAGCAAGAACGAAGGGTCGAGCGGATAGTCGTTATGAGACGGATAGATTGTGCTCAAAGCCGGTGCAAGATCCGCCAGTCGTTTTAGCGTGTCGCGATAAACGACCGGATCGCTGTGATCCAAATGAGCATAGAGCGCGCCCGCATATACGGCGTCGGCCACTAAAGCGATCCCAGTTCGTTCTTCTATCAGCGTAATTCCTCCAGGCGAATGCCCTGGAGTCGGAACTACCAGGAACTGACGATCACCAAGATCAATCTGCTCGCCTCCTGAAAGCACCCGCTCCGGTTCAACTCCGCGAATCGCGAACGTCTCGACATCAATCCACGGCGGAACTCCATTCGTGAAACGATCTGGAGATAAGAAACGTCGAGTGCGCTCGTTCCCGACACCGTCCCTCAGGTCGTCCGCCTCAGCCTCGTGGATCCAGATTCGTTCGAAGCGCGAGTCATCGCCCACGTGGTCCCAATGTGCGTGGCTGTTGACGACCAACACCGGTGTCTTCACGTATCGATCGACTACCTGTTTGATATTGCCGATACCCATTCCGGTATCAAAAAGCAGGGCCAACTCGTTTCCGAGCACGAGATAGGATTTCACGTTTTCATCATGCCCAGGCTCGCCAATGCCAAACACACCATCGGGGCACTCTCGAACTTCAAACCACTCGCTAGTTGTCGTCACTCGTAAGCATCCTTCTGCGATCCATTAGGTGGATGAGTCACCAAAAGGCCAGCGACTACCCGATGAGAATTGGCTCAGTTTGGGGCGGCGACAGGAATTCACAGCCGTTCGCGGTCACGATCACGTCCTCTTCGAGGCTCACGCGACCGTAACCTGGAACGTTGGTCGCAATTTCTAACGTGAAGACCTGATTCTCCTCGACAATGTCATAGGGACGCTGCCCGTATCGCTCCCACCGCGGCCCAAGAAGACAGCCTCCATCGTGAACGGCTCGACCAATTTGATGGCCCAATGCGAAGCCCCATTCTTCAAGACCTTCAGCCTGGAACGTTTCGCGGGCGATCTGGTCCACTTCCCAGCCAGCGACACCGGGTTTCAATCGTTTCGCTGCGTCCTGAATCACCCCGGAGATGATACGAAACGCGCGCTCCACCGGCTCAGGCGCCCGCTGCTCTCCCTCCGCCAAAAAGTAGAATGTCCGCTGCATGTCAGACGTGTAGTCTTCCTGCCGGACTCCAAAATCGAGCGTCAGCAATTGACCTGGTTCGATCGTCACGTCCGTTGGGCCAACATGCCCGATCGGCGAATCCGGCCCGGCTGTAACACCTGGGCAATAATTCCAATCCCACGCTGAGCCGATTCCTAGATCGTTTAGTTGTCCATGCATGAAGTCCGCGATTTCTCGCTCCGACGCGCCAGGGCGCAGCCGCTCTTCAAGCCGGTCCCATATCCCGTTCGTCGTGTCGACCGCCGCGCGAATTCGCCGTTGTTCCTCGCTCGATTTTCGGCTCCGAACTCGAGATGCGATTGGCTCGCCCGAGATCACGCGCTCCCAGTAGGGCATGTCTTTCAGCGTCTCCTGGAGTCTGAGGTACATGCCGTAAGTAAGTCCATCCGCGATCGTGTTATCGGTTGAATAATTCAGCGCGATCTGTCTTGGATTCAGTTGCGTGATTGCATCTCGAAGGGTCTCAGACGGTCCCTGAACATAGCCAACGACCTTGTCCCAGGCACCGGTCTGCTTGATGTTCTCAATGTCCCCAGTCCCAACAATCGCCGATATGCTGGCCCGTCTTCGAGACGAGAAAAAAGGACTCCCAGGTAACGCTCGTGCCGACGATCAACGGGAGGCTCGGATCTCCAAGAACGTCACTCTCCCGTGCCACGATCATCCAAAGATCGACATCCAGTTCGTTGAGGACGGTGGTGGCCTGGGCCAGCTTCTCTCGCACCAAGTTCGATGTCACGCTCAATTTCTCCTTCAACAGTAATTGATTGTATGTATTACCCAGCCGGTTCTTCATCTACCTTGAGCTCATCGGCGAGTCGATACATGAATACCGCGATCGACTTCTCGTGATCTTTGAGTCCAGCGACGGTCGCATATTCGTTGGGACTATGAACTCTCCCGCCGTGACCGAGTCCGCCGAGCACGACCGGAATATCGAGCACGTCCGTAAACAGATAGAACGGAGCCGACCCAGCCAGATGCGGCCAGATTTCCGGCTCGTAGCCAAGCTGACGATAGGTGTCCATGATCGCCCGTGCCGGTGCGGAACTGACGCTCGTCTTGCTCCATTTGTAGGCATCCTCAATGTGGATTTCTACGTCGGAGTAGCCGTGTCGATCGAGATGTTCGCGAAGCAGTTGAACGACTCGTTCCGGAGTCATATTTGGCACCATGCGGACGTCAACTTTTGCCCGTGCCTCGTGCGGGATGATGGTTTTCGTTCCTTCGGCGGTATGCCCGGAGATAATTCCATCGATATTTAGCGTCGGTTGGTACAGGTACTTGCGAACCAGATCCACCCCAGTCAAGTCATACTTGAACCGCTTCACGTCGTTCTTGAGCAGATCGTCCTCCGGGTCGAAAGTTTCGACCAGCTTCGCGAGTAGGTCCTCGTCTTCTTGAGAAGGCGGAATAACGTCGTCGTAGAATCCATCGACAAGAATGTGCTTCTGGTCCGGGGTGATCATGCTCGTCAACGCATGTAAGCAGTCGCCAGGTCGCGCTGTGAAACCAAACCGCGTTGCTTCCGTGAACAGCCCGGTCGGTCGCACCGCCCCACTCTCCACCTCGCAGAACGAACTCCATGAAAAGGATTCCCTTGACCCCAAGGTAGGTCACAACCTTGCCGCTCTGATTCTGAGCTAGAAACGGGAAGAAGCAAGCATCGGCCTTTAGCTCGTCCCTGCATTCGGCGACAACTCCCGGTAGGTTTCGACTGCCGAGCTCTTCCTCGCCTTCGATCAGAAAGCTGACGTTGACCGGCAATGTTCCAGTCGCGTCTTTCATCGAGTGAAGAACGTTGAACAGGCTCGCCAGCGGACCTTTCTGATTCATCGCACCGCGATTGACGATGCATGGCCCCAGATCGGGAAGGTCAACGATCTCGCCACCGAACGGGTCGACCATCCAGGTTTCACCCAACACCGGCTGAACGTCATACATCCCGTAAAACAGCATGGTGTGGCGTTTTCCAGCATCAAGATGCCCAACCACGGCCGGGTGCATGGGCGTCTTCACCTTGCGCGCCGTCCCACCGAGCTCTTCGATCCAGTCCACCAGCATGTCGGCGGTCTCTTCCATGCCGGTTCCGTCTGCGCTGATCGATGGTTGGCGAAGTAATCTGCGCGTGCGATCAAGATGTTCGTCGAAGTGCTGATCGATGTGTTGAAGTACTTGGTCGACCAAGTCGTAGCTCCCATTCCGCTGCCACTGATTTCATTCCGAGAACGCCATATAGGACATTCAGCGCTAGTATCGCACGCCGTGCCTGGAACCCGCCCTGTTCGACCGATTCACAAACGACATCGTCAGATGGCGTCTGGGACGACGCTGCCCTTCACCTTCACCTGCCGGGGAGGTCTTCCCGGGGGATAGAGTCGTTTACCTACCGGCATGTTGCCTAGATCCGTCGATCCGACGGCTTCTGGCGGCGGAGCCGCTGGGCGGAGGTGGGAAGTGGTGTCAATCCTCATACCGATTTCGAGAACAATCCTGTCACACTGATCGATCCGAGTGGATTTCGTGGAGAACACGCAGGAAATAGGTGACCATTGCTACGCCGGCGCGTACAAGACCTGCCACCATTGTTCCGAGTCGGAGAAAGCAGTCCGTAGCCTGCCGGTCCATACAGGCCTTTGCCCGCCAACCTGGTCTCACCCAACCGACAAGCGACGTAGCGGCGGCACCTGTGGCCGCCAAGATGGTGCAGAGACGCTCGCCACTATATCCCCAGATCCTAATCGTTAGGGAAAAAGGGGAAATCGTGAGCCAACGGAGTCGTTGGTGGCAGATCAACGCCGGCGGGTACAGGCCCCGCCACTACTGTTCCAGGTCGGAGGAAACAGTCCGTAGCCTGCCGGTCCATACAGATCTTTGCCCGCCAACCTGGTCTCGCCCAACCGACAAGCGACGTAGCGGCGGCACCTGTGGCCGCCAAGATGGTGCGGGCCAATGTTGGCAGAGGTTGATGGTTCCGGGCCGAACGGCCCGCTGGCGTGCAGAAGACGCTCGCCACTATATCCCCAGATCCTAATCGTTAGGGAAAAAGGGGAAATCGTGAGCCAACGGAGTCGTTGGCGGCAGATCAACGAAGGCGGGTACAGGCCCCGCCACTACTGTTCCAGGTCGGAGGAAACAGACCGTAGCCTGCCGGTCCATACAGGCCTTTGCCCGCCAACCTGGTCTCGCCCAACCGACAAGCGACGTAGCGGCGGCACCTGTGGCAGATGGTCGCCAATTTCGAGAGGTAGGTCGCGAAGGGCCCGCTAGACGCTCGCCACTATATCCCCAGATCCTAATCGTTAGGGAAAAAGGGGAAATCGTGAGCCAACGGAGTCGTGGCCAGATCAGGCGGGTACAGGCCCCGCCACTACTGTTCCAGGTCGAGGGGGCAGATCGAACTGGTGATTAATGCAGGCTAATACGGATGATGTGAACATCCGCCGGATTATCTATTTCACTGCCGTTCAGATGTAGAGGCGAATGCTGAAACGAATCTGAAATCACGGATTCGCTCGATTACGTTCGACGCTGGCATGTTCAGATGATGGAGATGCAACTCGTGGGGGTGTGTACAGGTCCACCGATAGCATCGGCGATTCGGCTCAATCTTGAGGCAACAAAATCGGGCGAATCCGGTGATTCGCCCGTGCGGTTTACGACTGTGTTATCCCCCGATTTGGCTCATGCCCCGACCGGTGTTCCGGTCTCCCTCTGCCAGTCCGTGTCCCCACGGCTTGCGCCATACTCCGAAGCGGATCTGCTCGATCAAGTCATTTTCGTCTCCGCCTCCGCGAAGAATATCCCGGACGTCGACTTCATCGTTGCGCAGCAGACAAAGTCGCAGTTTTCCGTCGGCAGTGAGACGGATTCGATTACAGAATGAGCAGAACGGCTGGCTGACCGGACTTATGAATCCGATCGTGCCGACGGAACCAGGCAAACGGTAGACGCGCGCCGGGTCGCCAAGCGGTGCATCCATAGGCGCGAGTTCACCATGAACATCTTCGATCAAGTCGATCGTTTCGGCCGTCGTCACCAGACCGGAATCATGCACATCGCCGACACCTTCGAGAGGCATCACTTCGATAAAGCGGACCTGCCAGTTATGTGTCAGCGTCAGCCCTGCGAGATCGGCGACTTCATCGTCATTTTGGCCCCGGACAACCACAGCATTGAGTTTGATCGGCGATAACCCGGCCTCTTCGGCCGCCTGAATTCCGGCCCAAACCTTCTCGATCTTGCCACCGCGAGTAATCGCGGTAAAGCGCTCCGGCTTGAGAGAATCGATGCTGACATTCACACGTTGCAAGCCGGCGTCCTTGAGCCCCTGTGCCAATCGTCCGAGGAGCAGCCCGTTGGTTGTCATGGCGACGTCGTCGACACCAGGCGTGTGCGCGATTTCCCGTACAAGGTCAACAATGTGCGGCCGAATCGTAGGCTCGCCACCAGTAAGTCGCATCTTGCTGAATCCAATTTTCGCGGCAGCCCGAACAACCGCGAGAATCTCATCGTCTGTAAGAAGCTCATCACGAGGCGCGAACTTAGCTCCAAGAGCGGGCATGCAATAGACACAACGAAGGTTGCATCGGTCAGTGAGCGAAATGCGCAAATAGGTCATCGGCCTACCGTAGGCGTCACGTGTTTTTTTCTCGCCCGCTATCGGGATCGCTCGTTCGTCAAATATTGGCTGCGCGGTGACCGGCAGTGCGATCATGTATTTCCCTTCGTCGGTCTTTCATTGAGGATATCTCTCGCCGCTGACAAATACTGGCAGGCTGGCGAATAGACCGATTGAATCATCTGAAAAACCTTAGCAAAACGCAGAAGGTTTGACAACCAATCGGTTGAGAATCGACGCCGCGAGTCGGGTCCACAGCCAGAGAAAGATTGTACGACCAATCTCGAACGATGGGACGTCGCCTCGCGGCTCGATGGCGGTGACTACCGCCGCATCTTGATAACCTTGAATGCTTCTGCAAGAGGGACGTTTTGCGGTTCGCCGACTGTCTTAGCCCGCTCGCGCAGTCGCTCTTCCAATGTTTCAGCCTGCCCGACCTGGCTTTCATGTGCTTTCAGAGCATTGATCTTGTCGGCAAATGTTTCACTGATATCGATGTAGGTGTCCGGATATTCCGAACCAAATAGCCAAAGCTCCGCCACTTTGTGCGGCTCGAGCCCAGACTCTAAATGCTCCGGGAAATAGAGCGGATCACGCGCTGTCGGATAAACAGAGTCAACCGTAGTGATACCCACCGCACGATGATCGGGATGAAGCGAATATGGACGGAATGGATCATGAGTGATGACAATGTCAGGCCGGAAAGTGCGAATCTGACGGACTATCTTCTCGCGGAAATTGAGATCGGGCATCAGCTCGCCGTCACCCATCCGCAGGAATACGACATCTTGCACACCCAGCCGCCTGCATGCCTCACGTTCTTCGCTCTCGCGTAAAGCGGCGAGATCCTCAGAACTGATGTCGCGCCGAGCGGTCCCTTTGTCGCCGGAGGTCGACTGCACGAGGATAACCCTCCGACCTTCCTTCGCGAACTTCGCCACCGTTCCGGCGGAGCTAAACTCCAGGTCGTCCGGATGTGCGACGACCACCATGACTGTCTTGAATTCCTCGTTCTCCATACCGATTCCTAGATCTCCTTCTCATCTAACTCGACAATTAAATTCCCGCAGCGAATATTGACTACGGCAGCACTTCCGTCAAGGTATCTTACGCAAATGACGTTGAAGACCGCCCTGCACCTATGATCGCCAGTTCCTGACAGCGGTACAATCCTTCCCCAGGGAAGGAAACCAGTTCGTTGACGATCGACAAACCTCACGCAGACCGCCGGTTACGCGTCCTGATGGTCGCTCCAACCTCATTCTTCGCCGACTACGGCTGTCACGTCCGCATCCTCGAAGAGGTGCGAGCACTCACTGCCATAGGTCACGAGGTCGCAATCTGCACCTATCACAATGGTAACAATTTGCCGGGACTTTTTATTCGGCGGTCTATCGACGTACCCTGGCGCAAGCGTGTGATCGTGGGTTCGTCCCGTCACAAACTCTACCTGGATGGCGCTCTGACCATCACGACAATGCGAACGGCGTTGGCCTTTCGGCCCGACATCATCCACGCGCATTTGCACGAGGGAGCGCTGATAGGCGGGCTTATCGCTCGCACATTACGCAAGCCGCTCGTCTTCGATTACCAGGGAAGCCTGACAGAGGAGATGCTGGATCACGGATTCGTCAGAGAGGGCGGAAGGATCCTTCCCTGGTTACGCCGTCTCGAACGTGCAATCGACCGGCTCCCGAACGTAATCGTGACGAGCAGCGACAACGCTCATCAGCGCCTTTTGAAATATCGGCCCACCGATCAGATTCGAACCGTGTTTGACGCCGTGGACACACGCCGATTCGCGCCTGAGTCGATCACCGCGGAGCAACAGCACATCCTGCGAAAAAGCCTCGGTATCCCAGCCGAAAGCAAAGTGATCGTCTATCTTGGACTATTGGCGACGTACCAGGGCTCCGATCTCCTGTTGAGAGCGGCGCGTCTCATTGCCGATGCCGTACCAAATGCTTTCTTCCTGCTCATGGGGTTTCCCGGCATCGAGCACTACCAGGAACTTGGGGAACACCTGGGGTTGGCGGGCAAAATCAGTTTTCCCGGTCGAATCCCTTATGTTGACGCTCATCAATACCTGTCGCTCGGTGACGTCGCGGCGGCACCGAAGATGTCTCTCACCGAGGGCAACGGGAAGATCTACAACTACATGGCGATGGGTCTCCCAGTAGTTGCCTTCGATGCCGCGCCCAATCGAGAGATTCTTCAAGATCTCGGTGTCTACGCAAGACACGGCGATGCCGACGACTTCGCGAGCAAAGTCATCGAACTATTAGAACAACCGGATCGAGCCAACTCCCTGGGCAGAAAGCTTCGGCAGCGGGCGGTCGCTGAACTTTCTTGGACCTCTCGAATCAAAGACCTGATAGATGTCTACGGAAGCGTGCTGGACCACGCTGTCGCAGACCAGCCAATCTCGTCAACGAACCAGCGAGAAGCTTCGAGTGGAACGAATCTGAAGACTATCGACGACTGAACGGCACGCTCAGTCACAAGATCCAAGATTAGAGCAACGCTTCTCGATGATGACCGCCACACAGATCGTTAAGCG
Organism: uncultured Chloroflexia bacterium; assembly: GCA_963739715.1. GTDB lineage: Bacteria > Chloroflexota > Chloroflexia > Thermomicrobiales > Thermomicrobiaceae > CALAGB01. The sequence continues at coordinate 49,626 of CAVUBN010000021.1, forward strand.
CGCGTTTCACGGCTCGATAGCTTTGTTCCAACATCGACCAGGGCTCACCCATTCGGGTCGCACACAGCCAACGTATTTCCATGGTGAGGGACGGCAGCGACTTGACTGCGTGAAGCGCTTCCAATTGCTGAGCGAACGGCACGCGCCCAATCAGCAACGGATAGTGCGCCATATTCTGGCCGTCGAGGTCGTGAAGGTGAACGTGAACAACCTGTCGCAGAAACTCGGCACTGGGCACTACTTTCCAGCCAGGTTCGTTCCTCGCGTTTTCGCAATCGTGGGCAACGTCCCAGCAGATACCAACCTGTTCGGAGGCAACACGCTGCACAATGCCAAGTACCGAAGCACGCGAACGAGCCGAGGCGGTTTCACGCCCCTGCTTCGCAGCTCCAAGCTCAAGTGCGGCATTCATTGGAAGAGATGACAACTCAATCCTGGTCGCAAGCCAATCGAGAAGGCCGACCGTGGAGTCATCGTTTTCATTGGACGATGCGGTCGAATCTGCGGCTCCGTGGAGTACGAGGGCAATTCGTTCCTGACGCTCGGCAAGCGACGCGGCCAGAGCCAGAATCGGTTCAAATTCCGTCTTCAGATCATCGCGTTCAATTCGCCAGCGCGAAGTAGCGAAGCGCCTGTCGAGTGAGACATGTAGCTGTACCGCGATATCACGCCGTTGGTATGCGCCGATCGTGGAGGCCCAATCTGGATCGATAACGTGCACTCGCGCGGTGCGATCATCGTATGGTCCGTGATGGAGCACGATCTCGGCAGATGTCGCGCCCCACTGCGCCAAATGATCCAAATAATCATCGAAGTCGTGGTCGGGCCCGGCATACCAGCGTGGCGAACCGCTGTTTCCGAGCAGGGCAAGCAAGAATTTATTCTCCGACCAGCTTTGTGATCGCAGCCGCCGCTTCCGACTGCTTCACAGTGGTTTGTTCGCCAGAGGACATCACCCGCAGGTTCACCTCGTTTTTGGCGGCTTCGTCCGGACCCAAGAATGCGACCACTGGGATACCGCGCTTATTCGCGTATTGAACCTGTCGCCGGAGATCTCGTTTCCCATCCAGATAGATCTCAGCATCGATCGACGCGTGGCGCAGCGCGCTTACCAACCTCAATGACCCGTCCAACATATCGTCACTGAAAATGGTCACCAGTACCTTCGATACGGTCGAGCGTGATCGCAACAAGCCGAGTTCCTGTATGACGTCGACAATCCGCTCGAGACCCAATGAGGCGCCCGTGGCTGGGATATCCTCGCCGGTGAACATGCCAATCAGGCCGTCGTAACGCCCGGCGCCTCCGAGCGAGCCAATGCTCGGCTCCGATACCGTCGCCTCGAAGACTGGACCGGTGTAGTAATCGAGTCCTCGCGCGAGCGCCAGGTTGAGCGCATAATGCTTGGAATTCGCCGACATCTCAGCCAGATATTGAAAAAGCGACTCCAGGTCATCGATGCCTTGTTGAGCCAGTTCGATCCCGTCCAGGCGTTGCCGAAGCTCGGTTAGGACATCGACTGGGTCACCCTTCAACGCGACCAGATCCAGGACCTTATCAGCCGCCAACCCCGGTACGCTGTTCTTAAGCATCTCCTCTTTGACGCCGTTTCGTCCGATCTTGTCCAACTTGTCGATAGCACGGTGAATCGTCGGGGTTTGCTCGGACGGCACTCCCGCGAAGACCGCCAGGCTCTGAAGCAGCTTCCGGTGGTTGATTTGAACGACGAAATTCGGCATGTTGACCGCGCTGAGTGAATCCATCCAGACCATCAGGACTTCGGCGTCTGCCAGCATCGATGAGGTTCCGACAGTGTCAACGTCGCACTGCCAGAATTCTCGATAGCGGCCGCGCTGAGGTCGGTCCGCCCGGAAGACTGGAGCGATGTGATAGCGCTTGAACGGAAATGTCAGTTCATGTCGGTGAGTCGCGACGAAGCGAGCCAATGGCACGGTTAGGTCGTAGCGTAATCCGACTTCACGACCACCGTGGTCCTCGAAGTGATAGATGAGCTTCTCGTCCTCACCATATTTACCGGTCAGGGCTTCAATGTACTCAAGGAGTGGCGTGTCGATCGGCTCGAAACCGTATCGCTCGAAGACAGTCTGGAAGGCACCAATGACGTGCTGCCGCAAGAGCATCTGCTCGGGCGGAAAGTCTCGCATTCCCTTGAGCACCTGCGGTCGACGCATTCGGTTTCCGCCTTCCTCTTTTGACACAAGCATCCCTCACCAACACCATGCACACCTTTGCGGCGCAGCCCATGATACCAAAGGGTGGGTTCATCACTTGTTGACTGCCCGGTCTGTTGGGCAGCCACACATAAGTCGTCGTATTGGCCCTGCCGCAATGTCGATCAAATGTGAGGCAACGTCTATCGCGGAGTCTATTTCCGCATCTCGAAGACGACGTGGGCTATCTCAGGCAAGATAAGCTTGTCCATTGCGAGCGCCGCTGCATTCGATGACCCAGGAGTGAGAAAAATCACGGTGTTGTTGATGACACCGGCCGTCGCTCGGCTCAGCATGGCCGCCGCCCCAATTTCTTGATAGCTGAGTGAACGAAATAACTCGCCGAATCCATCGAGCCGCTTGTCGAGCCGTCTGCTCACCGTGTCATAGGTCGTGTCACGTCGTGCGATGCCGGTTCCACCGTTGAATATGACAGCATCGCAGTCATCTCTTTCGATCAACGTGTCGAGCACTTCGTCGATCTCGTCAGGCTCATCTCTCACGATCTGATAATGAACGACCTGGTGACCGGCGTCAGTCAGACTCTGTTGAATGAGACCACCGCTCCGGTCGGTTTCAGTCGTCCGCGTGTCACTGACCGTGATGACGGCACATCGTATTTGATCAGGTGCCGCGGAACGATGCTGCTGAACTGATTCGCTCACGATTACCCCTCATCCTGAAGCATCGACGGTTGCGAACGCCAGTCACGCTTAGCCTGTGCTGCAGGCGTTTTGAACGTGATTCAAACGTTCAATTTTGCCGGTAGCTCCCAGTGTGATCGCCATCAAATCGACTCGCCAGAAACGATCCGCATGATCTGGATGCTGCGCGACGTATTGTTCACCAAGCTCCAGCAGCCGTGCCGCTTTTCGTGCGTCGACGGCTTCTTCAGCGGTGCCTCGAGATCTGCCACGTCTCGTCTTTACCTCGACGATCACAAGAACATCTCCATCGAGTGCCACGAGATCGATTTCTCCCCCACGGATCCGCCATTTTCGATCGATCACCGTCCAGCCGAGGTCGACCAATCTCCGTTCAGCCAGCCGTTCACCGGCATCGCCTAAAGCGATTCTCGGCCCACTCATCGCGCTGTCTCGACATCGCGGGCCACTGGCAGGAGCAGATCTCGAACCGGTTTGAATGAACGACGGTGGTGTGGAGTCGGACCGCATCGCCGAAGCGCTTCCAGGTGTTCGGCAGTGCCGTACCCGACATTGTGACTCCAACCGTACTCAGGGTGACGAGAAGACAACTTGCGCATCAGCGAGTCCCGCGCTTCCTTTGCCAGAATCGACGCGCATGAGATCGACAAACAGATCGCGTCGCCGTCTATCACGGCAGTATATGGGCCACCCCTAAACTCGGGCATCAAGGGTCCATCGATTATGGCGTGGTGCCAACCGCCCAACCGATTCAACGCACGTTTCATCGCGAGGCTCGTGGCGACTCGGATGTTGTACCGATCGATCTCACTTCTCGATGCCGCTGCTACCGAGAACGCGGTAGCACGGTCGCGGATCTCGGACACCAGCTCTTGACGTCGAACGGCCGACAGTCTCTTTGAATCGCGTACACCAGGAATCATCGACGTGCCGCTCGGAAGAATGCAGGCGGCCGCGACAACTGGACCCGCGAGACAGCCACGCCCCACCTCATCAACGCCGGCAACCAGCCCATATCCCTGGAGCCACAGCCTTCTTTCTAAGGTTGTATCTGGCTCGATGATTTCGGGCACGTACTCCTCGACAAAAACGAACGCGGCGCCGAGGGCACCGCGTGAACCATGTCCGGAAACCTGGGGCGAGACGCGAACTAGCGAATATAGCTTCCCACAGGACGCCGGCGCTCTCGAATTCTTGCCGCTCGTCCGGTTCGCCCACGCAGGAAATAGAGTCGGGCTCGGCGCACGCGACCGTTGCGCAGAACTTCAATTCGATTCACTCGTGGAGCGTGAATTGGGAAGGTTCGCTCGACACCAATTCCGTGAGAGGCGATCCGGCGGACGGTGAAATTCTCGTTGAGACCTCCGCCACGGCGACGAATCACCACGCCTTCAAACGGCTGCACTCGCTCCCGGGCCCCCTCGACTACTTTGACATGCACTCGCACGGTATCGCCAGCACCAAAGTGAGGAACATCGTCCTTGAACTGTTCTCGTTCAATACTCTTGATTACATCTACCATTATAGATTTGCTCCGAGTTCGCGTTGATCGAAGGCACGCCTACCCCGCCCAACGCGGGACTGACGGAGTATAGCAGCAGAGCGCCTAAGCGAGCAAACGTGCCGAGAGACTCCTGTCACCGATAATGTCGATGACTTCAGCAGCAACTTCGTAGCGCCCGAATGAGGGCATTATGTAGATCCCATGCACCGCGTCACGCGCTGAAAGGACCAATTCCTGAGCCAATTTCACCCCTTCACGGCGACCGTCGCTTCCAGCCAATCTCATTCGCTCTCGTGCCGCTTCGGTGAGAACGATGCCAGGTACCTCGTTGTGCAGAAATTCGGCATGTCGATGGCTCTGCAACGGTAGCACCCCGAGAAGAATTGGAATTGAAATCTTGCCGAACATCTCGGTGTAGACGCCGTGAAACACTGTCCACGTTTGGAGATCGAAAACCGGTTGAGTCATGACAAGGTCGGCGCCGGCTTCGAGCTTTCGATGGAGCCGGCGCGCTTCCTCTTCCAGGTCTAGACGGGTGGGATCCGCGGCAACGGCAACCGTGAAACTCGCCATCTGACCGATTGAAGCTCCCGCGGCGTCTACCCCAGCGTTGAACGATTTGATCAAGCGAACCAGTCCGATTGAATCGACGTCGTAGACCGGCGTAGCGTTTGGATAATCGCCGAGGCTCGGCGGGTCGCCGGTAAGTGCAATGATATTCCGAACTCCAAGGGCGTGGGCGCCGATCAGGTCAGATTGAAGTCCCATCAGGTTGCGATCACGGGTGGTGAAGTGAAGGATGGTCTCGACACCAACCTGATTCTGAATGAGGTAGCAAAGAGTCAATGCACTCATTCGTACGCGTGCCATGGGGCTGTCGGCAACGTTGATGAAATCGACCCCCGCATCCTTGAGCAATTGAGCGCCGGTCAACGTCTTCCGGGGGTTTAGTCCTTTCGGCGGATCAATCTCAACGCTAATGACGAATTCAGTACCGAGCTTCTTTTCCAACAACGTTGGTCCATCGGGAGCCAGCAGCTCGCGCTGACGCGTCCGTCCAACTTCGATCCGATCATGTTCATGCGCCGTCTCCACGATCCGTAAAGAGTCCAGAGCTTGACGCATCGCCTGAACATGCATCGGAGTCGTGCCGCAGCAGCCGCCAACCATCGCCAGACCATCATTTGCGGCATCTCGAGCATACTGGGCAAAGTACTCGGGTGATGACGGGTAGATAACTCGACCGCCCACATCCATCGGCCAACCCGCGTTGGGCTGTCCGGAAACGAGCACATCTTGTCCTGCGTGACGTCTCATCGAGCGAAGGACGTCCATGGTGTGGCGCGGACCGACGCTGCAGTTCACGCCCATAACCTCCGCACCAAGTGCGCGCAACTCGGACACGACCTCACGCGGAGAGTTTCCCGCAACAGTCCGGCCGTCCTGAGCAAAAGTCATCTGCGCCACCACCGGAAGATCCGAAACCTCGCGCGCGGCTAGTATGGCTTCACGCATCTCAGTCAGAGACGGGATCGTCTCAATAATCAAGAGATCGACTCCACCTTCGAGCAATGCCGAGATCTGCTCGCGAAATGCAGCCCGCACCTGCTCTGGGCTGGCCGAGCCGATCGGGGGTAGAGTGCGTCCTGTCGGACCTACCGATCCAGCGATCAGGACCGGTTGCCCCGAGATCTCACGTGCTTCCCGGGCGTTGCGAGCGGCTTTGCGATTGATCTCACGTACTTGAGATGCCAACCCAAATTGCTCGAGCTTGAAACGGTTGGCACCGAACGAGTTCGTCTCAATGATCTCCGAACCGGCTGCGATGTACTCTCGATGAATATCGACAACGAGGGCCGGGTCCCGGAGGTTGACTTCATCGAAACAGGTGTCAAAAGGGATGCCGCGCTCGTAGAGCAGAGTTCCCATGGCGCCGTCGCACAGGACTATGCCCCTGCCGAGCCGTTCGACAAATGGATTTGCCATAAATTGGATCCAATCAAGGGCTCTCAGGCTATTGCGTTCGAGTGAATACCGTGGATAATTGTAGCATCAGGGAGAGTCTCTAGATTCGGCGTCACAGATGCGTGTCAATTTCAATTCGTGAGATTGCGCCTTGGCCCCGGATTGGGTATGGTGTCAGTGGCAATTGAACAGAGCAGCGGACCGGAGCATGCATCCTTCCTGAATCACGACTTTTTCGCTCCACAACCGCGATGACCTACGATCGTTATAAAGGTTAGGGTACGGAGGACCTCGTATGAGTGGCTATGTGGCTATTCCAGTTGACGAGGCCACTTGGGTAGGCCGGGCGAAAGAGGGTGACCAAGCAGCTTTCGAGGTCATCTTCCAGCGGTACGAGCGTCAGATTTACGGGTTCATCTATCGCATGATGGGGAATCCCGAAGATGCGAATGATTTGACGCAAGAATGTTTTATTCGGGCGTACCGTGCTTTGCCGCAGACTTCGATTGATCTGAACGTGTCTGCGTGGCTACACCGAATCGCTTCAAATGCCTGTCTTGACGTCCTCCGTCGCCGTCAGCGCATTCGCTGGCTACCCTGGGAATCTCATAAGCACGAGCATTTGCTGCACGGCAAGCCTCTGGATGATCCGGAACGCAACGCCATCAGCAATGAGACCCAGGTCAGAGTCCAGCAAGTCTTGAACCTCATGAGCGCTCGGAACCGAATGGCTCTCGTGTTGCGCGAATACGAGGGGATGTCCTGTGAGGACATTGGCGAGATCATGGGGCTGTCGCGTTCCGCGGTGAAGTCCGTACTTTTTCGAGGACGAGAAGAGTTCCGGAAAGTGTATCGGACGGTGGAGGATAACGAGTCGGCATGTTCCGGCGAGAATGTGAGTCCATCCGACCACTGATCTCGGCTTTTTTCGATGGGGACCTCACCCCGTCGGAAAGCACGTTGCTACATCAGCATCTTGCGGAATGTGAAGAGTGCCGCCTCGTCGTTGATGAGTATCAACGAATTCGTTCGGGCTTTGAAGAACTTCCACCAACTCCAACGCCTCCAGACCAACTTGCGAATTCGATATGGTCTGAAACCGTCGACCGACCCAGGCCGACCGGCGTTCGACGTCTATTTGGCGCGACGACCGCAAAGGTTGGGATGTCGATGGTCGCGTCCCTTGCCATTCTGGCAGTCATCAGTGCTTTTCTTCTCGTTCGCGGCTACAACCAGGGACTTACGCCCGATGTGGTGACGTCGGTGCCGGCTACGTCTCAGCACTGGCCCGTTTATCAACCGGTCAAGATTCAGTTCAACAAATCGATGAACCATTCGTCGGTAGAGAACAATCTCGAAATATGGCCACCTGCAGAGCGCTCACGAATACCCACAAGCTGGGATGGAAACACGCTTATTCTCGGTTCTAGCTCAGCGCAGAGCACCCTCTTCTTGCCGGACACGACCTATCAGATCATTGTTCTGGGAACGGCTCAAGATGCGTATGGGCACCCTCTTGGCAAGACATGGTCGATCTCGTTCAGAACGAGCCCGATCTCCAAGACGGCGCAGCAAGCGACTTCCACGCCGGCGACGCACGTGACCCCCCCGCCAACGCGGGAACCCGTTGTTGGAAACGTGGCACCCACCCCGACAGTAACGTCTCAGAGTGGGTCACAAACCAGTACACCGACCAGCGTAGCTAACGGATCGTCGACACCGACAGAGCCATCAGCGTCCAACTCAGGGACAGGTACCGCGACGCCGGTGTCCAGCCCGCAAACATCGACTCCGGCTCCGACCCCGACCAAAGTCGCAACTCCGACTGTGCCGGCGTCGACGCCGACACCGACTGCCACTCCATTGACTCCCACTCCCACGCCGACGGCCACACCGAACCCCACCGTTACTCCGTCCCCGACGGTCCCTGCAACACCGGAGGCTACTGCCACACCGACGACTGCCTCCAGCACTCCGACGCCCGTCGTCATTCCTGTGACCGGTGCATTCGGAAGTGTCTACTGGGCGAATCAGGACGTGCAGGCGAAACTTGGAGCGCCGTCGGCCGTGGAGACCGTAATGAACGCCGCCGAGCTTGGATTCCAGCGCGGCACAATGTACGAGCGCTACGACCAAGGACAAATCTACGTCTTCTTCTCCAACGGACAATGGATCAAGGAGCCTGATACCTGGGTAGCGGCTGACGGTACTGGCGGCGGTGCCGGGCCTGACCCCGGACTGTGGATTCCCAAGGAGAATTTCTGGAAGATTTGGAACAGCGATCCAAACCTCGCTAGCTCCATCGGATACGCCGTCGAAGCAGACGCTCATCTGATGGGCGGTAGTTTTCAGAATTTCACGAACGGCATCATGCTGTACAGCGATCAGGGATTCGTCTACGTCGTTTATAGCGATGGTACGTGGGCGCTCTTTCCGGACACGTCCGGCCACGGCAACTTAATAACGCCCACACCCGTTGCGAGCGACGGGACAGCCACTCCGACCGAGACGCCGGTAACTACTCCAGTCACGGCAAGCACTCCAATCGCGACCCCGTAGCATAGACAATCTCGCGTTAACTTCTCTTCAAATGCGGCGCGTCAACGTCGGACTGAGTTCGTCACGTCAGTGTACGTCGATGGATCACGATCCGCGGAGGAGTATGGGAAGCATTACCGCCAACACATCGTAAACGACATGGGTCAGGAGAGATGCCGTAGTGTTCGCTCGCTTTCGCTCCAGGCCAAGCACGACACTGACCAGGAAAATGCCCAGAATTGTCAGACTGATTCCATATTGGACATGCAGTGACGCGAAAACGAGTGACGTAAAGATAATCCCATAACGAGGCTGAACCGCCCCACGAAACAGAATCTCCTCTCCGACCCCTGCAGAGATTCCCAAAATTAGCGCGCCACCGAACGACGAGAGATTCTGAGTCATCGTGCCAAGATTTTCCTGAATCTGCTTTTCAAATTGTGGTTGGAAAGCAAGGGTGAGGAGACTCGATATGATCGTCACTGCAAACAGCAGAAGTACAAGCGCGACCGCTCGAACCGACTGACTTAGCGTAATAGATCCCAATCCCAATCGGTTGGTAGCATTGCGAAAGTCACGCGTCATCAGAAGGCCGACACCGAAATACGCAATGAACACAAGCGCGAAGGCTTGCGTCACAAGCTGAGAGACACTGACCGATGAGACGTCGACATTGGCGCCTGACTGCAACGACGTTCCACCAAAGAAGATAGCGGTCGCAAGCAGCACTGAAAGTCCGATCGTATCCGCGGGCGAATCAGGATCGAACGGCATCACCAAGCTGAGCACTGCGCGAATCGGTCGTATCAGCGGGAGCCCAATGGCAGCCGCAGTTGCGACAATCAGGATGCTATTGGCCGTGATCGTCCCGCGAGTTCCAGTGACGTTGACGATCATGGTAACGACGCCGATCAGCATGGTGACAGCGCTCACCACAGCGGCGATAATATAGAGCGCTATGCGAAGAGTGCGATTTTCTTGAGCCCGGTGTGCCCATGCCGAGACCACGGCAACGAGAAGAACGATAAAACCAAATCCCAGTACGACCGACAATCGAGGTGCCCTTTCAAACGTGATCATGATGCTAGACCACGGGTGATTATAGTCCGAAGAGCTCTGTTTCTCGTGTTACACTCAGGCGGCAGAATCTACCGTGATTCATTGGGGGAGCATGATGGCCCAACGACGGGGCGGACTTGGACGTGGTCTCGACGCGCTGATCCAGTCTCAGTCCAACAATTCCGGCGGAATCCGAGAAGTGGATATCGATTCTGTCACGCCAAATCCGCTTCAGCCACGCGAACAGTTCGACGATCAGTTACTCGATGGACTAGCGTCTTCCATTCGAGAACATGGCGTCCTCCAGCCAATCATCGTCACTCGAACCGACAATGACACCCCGTTTCAGATAGTGGCTGGAGAGCGACGCTGGCGCGCTGCGAAACAGGCAGGTCTGACCACAATCCCAGCGATCATTCGCGATTCAAGCCCACGTCAGATGCTCGAGATGGCGCTCATCGAAAATATCCAACGCGCCGACCTCTCGGTGATCGAAGAAGCTGCCGCCTATCGTCAATTGACAGATGAATTCGGCCTCACACAGATGGAAGTCGCCGAACGAGTCGGGAAAAGCCGCGTGACAATCACGAACGCGTTGCGAATCCTCCACGCTCCGGACGAAATCAAGGCCGCTGTGATGTCACAGAAGATCAGCGAGGGTCATGCAAGGGCGTTACTCGGTCTTGAGTACAAAGTCGATCAAATTGCGGCGCTGCAGACAGTAATCGCCCGTGACTTGAACGTCCGGCAGACCGAGCAGCTTGTTCGCCATTGGCACGGAGCTCAACCGGGCCGCACTCGTGCGAAAACCGAGACCCCTCCCGTCGAGCAACACGTCGTCGATCGATTTCGGAAGGCACTCGGAACCAAGGTTGAATTGCAGCACGGACGGAAAGGCGGTCGGCTCGTTATCCACTACTATTCCGATGAGGAGCTCGACGGCTTGTACAAACGCATCGTCGGCGAAGACGAACTCTAAAGAGTTAGTTCGATCCTATCCGCAGTTCCGCCTAACCCCAGTTCGCGATCTTCTCACCCAACACGTGAGGCAACTCATCAATTGCGACTCGATCCTGCGCCATCGTCTCGCGCTCTCGAATCGTGACCGCTCGATCCTCTAGCGTTTCGTAGTCGATCGTAACGCAGAAGGGTGTGCCAATCTCATCTTGACGGCGATATCGTCGCCCGATGCTCTGCGTTTCGTCGTACTCGACCGAGAATGATCGCCGCAACATTGATTGAATTTCGGAAGCCTTCTCGACCAGTTCCGGTTTGCGCATCAGCGGTAACACCGCCACTTGATACGGTGCGATCTTCGGGTGTAGGCGCAGAACCACACGTGTGTATGGCTTGCCGTTCACGTCCTGAACTTCTTCCTCGTCATAGGCGTCGAGCAGCATCGTCAATAGGAGACGCTCTACCCCCAGTGCCGGCTCGATGACGTGCGGCATGAAACGTTCGCCGGACTGCTGGTCGAAATAGGAAAGATCAACGCCGCTGAACTCAGAGTGTCGTCTGAGGTCGAAGTCAGTCCGATAGGCCAAGCCACACAGCTCTTTCCAGCCGAACGGAAACAGATACTCATAGTCAACGGTCCGCTTCGAGTAGTGCGACATCTCGTCTTCGGTGTGCTCTCGTGTTCTAAGTCGATCGCCTCGCATCCCAATCGAGCGGAAGAAAGCGCCAATCTGTTCCAGAAACGATTCGAATGTCGGCTGCCACTCTGACTCACGGGTAAAATACTCAATCTCCATCGCCTCAAACTCCAGTAGGCGAAAAATGAAATTACCCGGAGTGATTTCGTTGCGAAAAGACTTGCCGATCTGGGCAATGCCAAACGGAATCTTGGTGCGACTCGACTGCATCACGCTCTTGTAATCAAGGAAGATCGCTTGAGCAGTTTCTGGCCTCAAGTAGACTGGCGTGCCGGACGCCTCGACCGGTCCAAGGACCGTCTGGAACATCAGGTTGAACTGTCGAGCATCGGTCCAGTCACGCGCGCCACAGACAGGACACGCCATGTTACTTGATTTGATGATCTCAGTTAACTCGGTAAGTGGTAAGCCCTCTGCCGACCTCTTCAACTTCTCTTCGATGAGGGAGTCCGCTCGATATCGTGCCCGGCAATTGCGACAGTCGATAAGCGGGTCGTGAAATTCCTCGATGTGACCGGAAGCATCCCAGACCCGCGAGTGTAGGAAGATACTTCCATCAAGACCAACAATGTCTTCACGCCCATGAACGAAGAACTCCCACCAAGCATTCTTTATGTTGCGCTTCAGCTCAACGCCGAGCGGGCCGTAGTCCCAGGTATTTGCCAGGCCACCGTAGATCTCACTCCCGGGAAAGACGAATCCTCGCCTGCGAGCAAGTGATACGATCGTCTCCATGGTGACGTTCGGCCGCTGAGATTCGCTCATGATTTCAATTGCCTCCGTACCAACTTGATTTGCAAACTCGCAAAGACCCCTCGTCGTGTCAGAGACGAGGGGTTGCATCTTTCTATTCGCGGCGAGGAAATTGACGACTCTATCGGTACCTCATCCGTCGAGGAAGACGACCGCTACTCTTCTCCGCTCGAATCGTAGCATGACGACCCACCCCCGACGAGCACCGCATTATTCGCCGCCGGCGAAATCTGTGTCGCCAACTGTTGATAGACCTGCGTCGTCGAAATGCTCATGTGTCCAAGAATTCGCTGAATATCTCGCAGTTCCTGACCATCGTGGAGGGCGTGAGCGGCAAATGTGTGGCGAATTGTGTGGGGCGTGATTTCTGATACGTTGGCCGCCTCAGCGTGTGACTTGAGAATGAGCCAGAATCCCTGCCGCGTGAGGCGAGAACCTCGATGATTCAAGAACACGGCAGACTCTTCACCATCCTGACACAGGAGCGGTCGGCCAGTCTCCAGATAAGTAGTCAATGCTTCAGTCGCGGCGTCGGTCAGCGGAACGGTTCGGGTGCGATCCGGTTTGCGTCCGCACGAAAGCTGCTTCGCGGACAAGTCGATATCGGAGGTGTCAAGTGCCGTCAGTTCGCTAACCCGCATCCCTGTCGAGTACAGCGTCTCGAGCATTGCAAGATCTCGCAAGCCCTCTGGGGTACGTTGTTCTGACGCACGAGCAAGTAGCGCATTCATCTCGTCGTGTGTGATGGCACGTGGCACGAACTTGTCAACTCGCGGTGACGGAAGCGAGGCAGACGGATCATGCCGCAATAGCCGCTCGTCGATTAGATAATGGCAGAATGATCGAACCGCCGCCACCTTCCGCGCCACGGTAGAGTTGGCATAGCCGCGCTCGCGCAAGAACAAAACGAATCCAGTCAGGTGACTATCAGCAAGCTCAGGCCAGGATTCAAGAGAGTACGTAGATTGCAGGAACGTGGTGAACTGTCCGAGATCGTTTCGATACGCCGACACCGTGTTTGGAGAGAATCCCCTGTCGCCCTCGAGCCCTTCTAAGAAACGCCCGATGAGTTCCTCCATTATGATCGCCCCTCCATCCCAACGAGCGTCGTTTCGAGTCAACGTTTGAATGAACGCGGCAAGATTCGCCGACTAGCGAGCTGACCGGTTCGCGATGAACGAAACGCGTCCAAAACGTGACTACCAATGCGTCTGACAGCCACGGTCACTAGCTATTTCCGGTCAGTTCGTACGCCGGATTCTAACACTATAGCAGGTCCGACAGCGGCGTGTATGTCAAGCCAAACGCGTCCGCGACAGACTGATATGTGATCTCACCGCGGTAAACGTTTACGCCACGAGCCAGCGCCGGGTCAACGCCGACAGCTTTCTGCAAACCCAGGTTCGCGAGCTTCAGGCCAAACGGCAACGTCACGTTGCTGAGCGCGAGCGTACTCGTACGCGGCACAGCCCCCGGCATGTTCGTCACACCATAATGAACCACGCCGTCGACCAAGAAGACTGGCGCACTGTGCGTCGTTGGCTTCACCGTCTCGATGCAGCCACCCTGATCGATGGCGACATCCACGATGACGGACCCCGGTCGCATGTCGGCCACCATCTCTTTCGTCACGAGCTTCGGAGCCTTTGCGCCAGGAATCAAGACGGCACCGACGACGAGATCCGCGCTCGCCACCGCCTCGGCGATATTTCGACGATTTGAGGCAAGTGTTATCAACCGACCGTGAAGCACGTGGTCAAGATAACGAAGACGCTCGACATTCAAATCGACGATCGTAACTTCCGCGCCCATGCCAAGGGCAATCTGTGCGGCATTCGTTCCGACGATTCCGCCACCAACTACAACCACCTTGGCAGGAGGCACTCCGGCGACCCCACCGAGAAGCAGACCTCGACCACCGTACGTCTTCATCAGATACTGCGCGCCAACCTGAACTGACATCCGACCGGCTACCTCGCTCATCGGCGCAAGCAGCGGTAGCGAGTGATCTGAGAGTTGAACGGTTTCGTAGGCGACGGCCGCCACACCCTGGTCCACTAATGCCGTGGTAAGCGCTTCTTCGGCCGCGAGGTGCAAATATGTGTAGAGAATCTGATCTTTGCGGAGGAGGGGATACTCACTCGAGATGGGCTCTTTGACCTTGATGATCATTTCCGCTTGAGCAAATACGTCCTCGTGTGTATCAACTATGTTTGCGCCCGCGGTAACGTATTCCTCGTCAGAGAATCCGCTTCCCACGCCTGCCGACCGCTCCACGATCACTGAGTGACCGTGATGGACATACTCGGCTACCCCGGCCGGAGTAGTCGAGACGCGATTCTCGTTGTCCTTTATCTCCTTTGGCACCCCGATGAACATGAGCGCTACCAAACCTCCACAACTACATTTCCCGCGCAGGGAAAATCTGCAGAACGGCCGCCCATAAACTATCCAATCAAACGGCCGAAACATTCTAACACGATCGGGCACGCGGACGGGGGCCATTGGTACTATTCGGGCGATAATCCTCACGGAAAAATTGACGTGGCTACAACCAGGTAAGTACCATTAGGTTCGGCCGGACGTGCTAGTACTTATTAGCGGGTCCGCGGCTCTAGACACGAGTAATTGAGGTCAATTCTTGAGCGACGCACTCTACATCATCCCGATCCTCGCTATCCTGATTCTCATCCACGAAATCGGTCACTTCGTATCGGCGAAGTTGGTTGGTATTCGAGTCGAAGAGTTCGGCATCGGTATTCCGCCAAGGTTGTTCGGTTTTCGGCGAGGTGACGTCCTCTATTCAATAAATTTGCTCCCAATTGGAGGCTTTGTACGCGTCCTGGGAGAAGATGGCAAGTCAGTCTCACCAGACAGCCTGCAGGCCAAATCGAAGCTCCAGCGGACACTCTTCATGGCAGCGGGCTCGTTCATGAATTTCTTGCTCGCGTTCGTGCTTATGATCGTCATCGTCGGCGTGCGCGGGGACACCACGACTCGCGCGTACATCACTGGAATTCAGCCTGATTCGCCGGCAGCTCAATCCAACTTGCAGGCGGCAGACCGGATAATTTCCATCAACGGAAAGCCGATTGCAACAGCCAATCAGGTCATTTCTCAGGTAGATTCAAAAGCTGGCGAACCGGTATCGTTCGTCGTCGAACGGAACGGGCAGCAGATTGATACGTCGGTCACGCCACGCATCAACCCGCCGCCTGGTCAGGGTAGAGTTGGCATCCAACTTGACGACGCGATCCATGCGCTCGTCAAAGTCAATTCAGTGGACGCGAACTCCGCAGCATCAGCCGCCGGTTTGCAGTCAGGCGACCTCATCATTTCCATGGCCGGTGTCAAGATCGAAGACGCCATCGCCTTCCGTTTTGCGGTAGTGAACCATGAAGGTGAAACAATACCCGTGGTCGTGTCCCGAGGTGGGCAAGATGTGACGCTCCAGTACACAGTTCCCACTCACGATTCCCAGGGGCGGCTCAATTCTGGAATAACGGCCAGCCAGGACTTCATCATGCAATCAGTTCCATGGTGGAAGGTCGTGCCCCAGGGCATCAAGCAGACGGTGGATACGCTGAACCAGATGTTCAACGGTTTGGTAATGCTGGTGCGAGGCGACGTACCGATCCAGGGTATTGCAGGACCGATCGGGATGGGGCAGCTCACCTCAGAAGTCATCAAGGCAAGCAGTGCTCCCATATGGTCGACACTCGCCAATATTATGGTGATTCTCTCGCTGAATTTGGCGGTGCTAAACTTACTTCCGTTGCCAGCTCTAGATGGCGGTCGACTACTGTTTGTGCTGATTGAAGCCGTGAGAGGCAAGAGAGTCCCCCCCGAGAAAGAGGGGGTCGTCCATTTTGTAGGGCTAGTGGTCCTACTCCTCTTGATGCTTGTGATTGCCTTTGCGGACATCCACAGAATCATCGACGGACAGTCGTTCCTCCGCTGATTCTGATGACATTGAAATGTGTCCTGAGTCAGCGCCAACAATATTCGATTACAGCGACATACGATATCTCTAATCCCTTTAGGAGGTAGTCCCGAATGGCTATGCCACGTCGAAAAACTCGGTCCCTTCAAGTCGGAAACGTTCAGATCGGCGGAGGCGCCCCAATCGTTGTTCAGTCGATGGCAACTGCGGACACTCGCGATCCGAAGGCGACACTCGCCCAGATTCATGAACTCGCGGACGCCGGATGTGAAATCGTTCGGATTGCGGTGCCGGATCGTGTCGCCGCGGCGGCTCTGCCAGACATCGTTCCCCATACTCCAGTTCCGTTGATTGCCGACATTCATTTCGAGCACACGCTGGCACTCAAGGCCATTGATGCCGGTATTCACGGCTTACGTCTGAACCCCGGCAATATTCGCAAGCCGGAGGACGTGCGGGAAGTCGTCCGCAAGGCAAAGGAACGGGGCATCTCTATTCGTATTGGAGTGAACTTCGGCTCGGTTCCTCCGATGTCCAAGGATTTCGTCGACGAGATGGCCGAGGTCAACGCCACCCAGATTGACCTCATTGCCGAGCACATGGTGCGTACGGCTCTCGGGCACGTAAAGATCCTGGAAGATCTTGACTTCGGTGACATCAAGATCTCGTTGAAAGCGTTCGAAGTCCCAATAATGCTCGAAGCCTATCGTCGAATGGCTCCCCTCAACGACTACCCACTCCACCTCGGAGTTACCGAGGCCGGCACGCCCAAATCAGGTTCAATTCGCTCTTCGG
The DNA here is from genome assembly GCA_963739715.1 of uncultured Chloroflexia bacterium. Lineage (GTDB taxonomy): Bacteria > Chloroflexota > Chloroflexia > Thermomicrobiales > Thermomicrobiaceae > CALAGB01. The sequence goes on from CAVUBN010000021.1 coordinate 66,734, forward strand.
TTGGCATAGGAACACTGCTTGCAGAAGGAATTGGCGATACGATCCGCGTCTCGTTGACAACCGATCCGGTCGAGGAAGTTTTCGTCGGATTCGAAATCTTGAAGAGCCTCGGCCTTCGACAGCGTGGAGCAACCCTCGTTGCGTGCCCAACCTGTGGGCGAGTTGAAGTTGATCTCTTCAAACTGGCCAATGAGGTTGATGACTACCTCAAGACCATCAGCGCGCCCATCAAGGTGGCGGTGATGGGTTGTGTCGTGAACGGCCCGGGCGAAGCGAGAGATTCTGACGTCGGCGTGGCAGCGGGGCGAGGTAAAGGAGTGATCTTCCGAAAGGGCAAGATCGTGCGCAAGGTTGAAGAGAAAGACATTGTGTCCGCGCTCAAAGAAGAGATCGATCAGATTCTGGCCGCGCAACAGGTCCCGGCCTGATCATTTCCGTACTCTCCGCGTGTATCCGTCCGAGCAGGTCACATTCGGCTCCTGCTCGGATTTCTTTTTCGTCGTAAGATGGAGATTCGAGCGACGTCGGATGAGAATGAGGAGCAATAAGGGTGGCATCGGAGCACAGTATTAGGGACATCTCGGTTCTTCTGATTCCCGGAATGCCGACCTGGCCCGGGGACGGCAGTGTGTCCGCTGAACCAGCAAGTCGGATTGCAAACGCGGACCATTCGAACGTGACACGGTTGCAGCACACGTCACACACGGGAACCCACCTGGATGCTCCCTGGCATTTCATCGACAGTGGGAAGAAACTCGAATCAATCCAACTCGGACGTCTCATTGGCGACTGCTTTGTTGTGGATCTGACCAAGCTCGATCACAACATAACTGACTCAGATCTCGAAGCTGCCCAAATTCCGCCCCAGACCAAACGTCTCCTGCTGAAAACCCGAAACTCGTCGCTCTGGCAAAACCCTCAACATCGATTCGAAGAGAATTTCATTGGCGTCGAACCGTCCGGAGCGCGCTGGTTGACATCCCACGGCGTTGATCTCATTGGAATAGATTACCTGTCAATCGAGCCATTTTCCGGTGATGGTGAGACCCATCGACTTCTTCTCATGTCCGAGATGGTGATCGTCGAGGGACTCGATCTTCGAGGAATTTCTGCAGGAACCTACCGGCTCATATGCCTGCCACTTCGCCTCGGCGACCTCGACGGTGCGCCCTGTCGGGTCGTCCTGGAAAGTCGAGACTGATTGACAATGAGCGAATTCCGGGTCGCGGCGATCGGCATGGTGTCGTGGGATCGGATCATTGTGACCGATTCCTACCCCGCTGCCGGCTCCTATGCTGTCGTGCGGCAGGTTCTCGAACAGTCAGGAGGGACGACCGCAAATACGGCCCACGCTTTGGCAAGGCTCGGCGTAAACACGAGTTTCGTCTCCGTTGTTGGTGATGACGCCGAAGGTCGAATTCTGCGCAACGTTCTTGAGGAGTCCGGGTGCGACTGCCGTTACGTCAAGGTGCGGGATGGTGAGCCATCTGACTCGGGGATTATCGTCGTTTCTGGAGCAGGCGGCAGTCTCGATCGCACCATATTTTGGCAGCAGGGTGCCCGGCTCATGCACGGCGACGCACTGCCGATCAACGAATTGTTCGCGCACGATCTGGTGATCCTCGACGTCGATGACCCCCGGCTACGGCGATTTGTGGTCGACTTGCCGATGCACGTCTCACCGCGGACTCGGATACTTGGAACCCTCACATATCTCGTCGAAATATCTCCGAATGACGGCCTCGATGTAGCACTGCGGCACGACTATCTCGTCGGAAACCAGACCGAACTCAAATATCTCACTGGACAATCAGACGCTTACGCGGCGGTCCAAACGCTTCAGAGCAGGATGGGCTATGCCGATACGCGGTTGGCAGCCATCACTCTGGGTGCTCAAGGTTGCATTGTTGCCAGCCCAACGTCGCTCGTGACCGTGCCCGCGTTTGAAGTTGACGCGGTCGATACAACGGGAGCAGGTGACGCATTCGCCGCGGGTGTCACACTCGGAATTCTTGAACGTCTCCCGCCAGAAGGCATTGGAACTTTGGGAAACGCCATGGGAGCACTCTCGATACGCAAGTTGGGCGCTCGTTCATCGTTGCCTGATCGTGTTGAACTTGATGCACTTCTCGCCACCAGGGTGACTTCGCCCAAACCCGGCTCGTGAACGAGGTGGACCGGCAACGTCTCGGCGAACTCGCTGCCCAGTGTGACATCCCGCTTGTTGGCGTCACCAGCACCGACGACTTCGACGGACTCGGTGATCTCTTATCCCAGCGGATAAGAGCGGGCCATCTCAACGGACTGAACTGGTTTACCGAAGATCGGGCCCGGTTCTCTTCTGCTCCCCGAAACCTGCAGCGATCCGCATGTTCGATCATCTCAATCGGCATTCCCTATCGCCTCGCGACCGTTGTACCGCCCGACGACGAACCACGCGGTCGAATCTCGCGCTACGCATGGGGCCACGACTACCATCGGACTCTGAAGACGCGGATGAAGATGCTCCATGAGGAATTAGTGCGGGAGATAGGACGCCCCGTCGAAGCGCGGTTCCTGGTTGACACGGCACGGATCGTCGACCGGGCCGTCGCGGCTCGGTCCGGACTCGGCTGGTACGGCAAGAACACCATGATCCTCGCGCCGGGTCACGGGTCCTGGATCATGCTTGGCGACCTAATGATCGACGTAGAGATCGAACCAGACCTACCTCTCAGATCGAAGTGCGGGCGCTGTCGAATGTGCCTCGATCACTGTCCAACTGGTGCGATATTGCCGGATTATGTCATCGAGACGCCCCGCTGCATTTCTTACCTGACCATCGAGCTGCGATCGGCGATTCCCGCGGAGCTACGGCCATTGATGGGAAATTGGGTTTTTGGCTGCGATGAGTGCCAGGAAATCTGCCCGTATACGGCCGCCGCGGCGATCGGCGATGACAGCGCGTTCAGGCCACACAGTCTCGATAACGCATTCCCGCGTCTAGGCTGGCTGCTAACGATGTCCGAGTCGGAGTTTCGTGAGACTTACCGGGGAACAGCTGTGTTGAGAACCAAACGCGCCGGCCTGGCTCGTAATGCCGCCGTGGCGCTTGGAAATATTGGATCTCGAGACAATCTCGAGCTACTTGAAGAGACGGTTGCGTCACATGACCTGCCGTTGGTTCGCGGTCATGCGGCCTGGGCGATGGGACGTATCGATCCCATCGCATCTGCAACATTCCTCACCAACCAATTGATGCGAGAGAGCGACGAGACGGTGCGAGACGAGATCGCATTCGCGATCGAGATGTGACATTCACGTTGGCGCGTATACTGGCTGGATCGTCGAATCAGATTGCGGCGCCGGTCGAATCTCAAATATCAGAATTCCGAATCGAAATCGGGAGGCATTGCATGTTGCTTGCGATCGACATCGGCAACACAAACGTGGTTGTCGGCATTTACCGCGGAGAGCGCCTCGTCACCTCCTGGAGACTAGCTACCGAGCGTACGCGCATGGCCGACGAATGGTGGGCGATATTCTCAACACTGGCTGTTGCGGACGGAGTGGGTCTCAACTCTTTCAGCGGCGCGATCCTCTCAAGTGTGGTTCCTCGTCTGACGCCAGCCTTCACTGAGATGATCGCCACTCGACTGCACCGACAGCCAGTTATCGTCAGTTCGAAGCTCGATTTCGGCATCAACGTGAGAATCGACAATCCAGCCGAGGTCGGCGCTGACCGACTCGCCAACACGGTCGCCGCGTTTGAACGTCACGGCGGACCTGCAGTCGTCGTAGACTTTGGGACCGGCACAAATTTCGACGTCGTTTCGACGGAAGGTGACTATATCGGCGGGGCTATAGCGCCAGGCCTTAACCTGGCGCTCGAAGCGCTGACAAGTCGCGCGGCGCGGCTCTCCGCAATCGAACTCGTTGTCCCCGAGCGAGCGATTGGACGGACAACGATCGATAGCGTGCAGTCCGGAACCGTATTGGGCTACGTCGGCCTCATTGAGGGCCTGCTAACCCGAATTTCAGCTGAACTCGGCGCGGAACCGTACGTCATCGCCACCGGCGGGTTGGGCGGCGTGATCGCTCCGCACACCGAGTCGATCGATGTCTATGAGCCCGATCTCACGCTAGACGGTTTGCGGATTATTTTCGAACGTGTCACCCGTAACGGCTCGAGCGATTGAACAGCCTTCTCTACCCCCAACGAGACGACAGAAAACCCAGATCGATATCCCCGTTGAACTTGGAAGACACAGCCTGCAGCAGGTCGACAGTGCTCATCGCATCCCGAATGTCGAGCATCTCAACGGGGGAATGAGAATAACGGCGCGCGATGTTCACGACCCCTGTCGGGATGCCATCACGGACAAGGTGCACCGCGGCGGCATCCGAGTTGCCACCGATAAAGACAGCCTGCTGAATCGGTACGCCCGATTCCTCTGCGGTATTCACCAGCAGATCGCGCATAGCCGGATTTGCCAGGAACCCTCGGGCGCCACCGCCGCTCGCAACCGGAATCACCGGGCCCGCGCCGATGCGCATGCTTAGGTCACGATAGAAATCGACATCCGGAGTTCCGCCGGACGGAACGGTGTCGACGACGATGGCGGCCGTCGGGTTGAGCCGGTGCGTCGCCATTTGGGCGCCTCGCAGTCCGACCTCCTCCTGCACCGTGACGACGAAATGGAGCGTGCACGCTAGGGCGAGACCCTGGAGTCTCCGTGCAAGCTCGACCAGAATCGCGCAACCGACGCGGTTGTCGAGTGCTTTTCCCGCCACGCGATTGGCATTTGCGAGCTCAACCATCGGCTCGTCGTACGAGATAGCGTCTCCAACTCCGATTCCGAGCGCGCGGACTTCGTCGTCGGACTCGTAGCCCATATCGATGTACAACTCACGCATCGCCGGAGCTCGACCCCGCTCATCGGCGGTCTGAATATGTCCTGCCTTTACACCGACGACCCCTCGGTACCCACGAACTTTGATGTGCCTGCCAATCGTCAGCGTTTCGACCAGGCCGCCGAGACGTTCGAAGCGAATCATGCCGTTCGGCTCGATGCTCTTCACGATCGCGCCGATCTCGTCCGAATGTGCCGATATCATGAGACTCGGTGAGCCGCCCGGCCCTCGGCGTGTCGCGAACAAGTTCCCGTAGCTGTCAACCTCGAGTTCGTCAACCAGCGGCTCAAGCATTTCTTTCAACCGCGCCACCACTGCAAATTCGTGCCCCGCCACGCCGTCGATCGCGGCGAGCTCCCCAAGCAGTGCTTTTAGCCGATCCACGTCATTTTGCTGATTCATGTTCAAGATCGAATCCCTTTCCATGCCGCTCTACCCTGACATACCTTCAGTGGCCACTTGTCGACCGTTATCCTCGGACTATAATACGAGAACACCAATTCGTGTTCCGTCGCACCCTCTGCGGGTGCAACAGATTGGATAAGTAGAGTGATGGACGTTCGTTAGCAGGCCCCCGGAAACGGGCTTGGCTACGTTGCCGCCACTCATCGTCGGTAGGTGGAGGAGAGCCGTGAATACATTCCCGGTTGACAGAATCAGAAACGTTGGCCTGTTTTCCCACGGAAGCGCGGGCAAGACGTCTTTGACTGAGGCTCTTCTCTTCGCAAGCCACACGATCAATCGTTTGGGGCGCGTCGAAGAAGGAACGACAACTTCTGATTGGGATCCAGATGAAATCAAACGTGGCATCTCGATCAGCACCAGTCTCGCTCCGTTAGAATGGAAGAACAACAAGATCAACATCATCGACGCGCCTGGTTATGCTGACTTTCTTGGCGAAGTTAAAGGTGCGATGCGCACCTGCGACGTCGCGCTGATCTTGATGGACGCGTCGGCCGGTGTCGAAGTCGGAACCGAGCAGGCATGGAAAGTGGCCGATGAAGTCAATCGTGTTCGCGCGATCTTCATCAACAAGATGGATCGAGAGAACGCGAATTTTACCGCAACGTATAACGCCGCACGCGAGGCGTTCGGGCCGTCGGTGGTACCGGTGCTGGTGCCGATAGGGGCCGAAAAAGACTTCACCGGAATCGTTGACGTGCTGACTCGGAAGGCCTACCTGTTCGGTGACGGCAAGGACGGAACTGAGACAGAATCTGAGGTCCCCTCGGAGATCGCAGCGACAGTCGAAGAACTACGGACGCAGCTGGTTGAATCGATCTGCGAGAACGACGAAGATTTGATGATGCGCTACCTCGAAGACGAGGAGATCGGCATCGAGGAACTGCAACACGGCCTTCGCTCGGCGATGGCAAACGCGCAACTCGTCCCGGTCTTTACAGGTGCCGCCACGTCTTGCCGTGGTATCTCACATCTACTCGACGCGGTCGTTGACTACTTTCCCGGCCCGAGCGAGACAACGGCCAAGGACGCGTCCGGCTCTGAGATCACATTGACGCTGGATCAGTCGGGTCCGCTCGCGGCGCTTGTATTCAAGACGATCGCTGACCCATACGTTGGCAAGCTCTCCTACTTCCGCGTCTATTCAGGCACGATGAAGTCCGACAGTCACGCGTATGACACACAGCAAGAACATGAAGAGCGACTTGGACAGCTATATGTCGTGCGCGGCAAAGAGCAGATTGCCGTTTCTGAGATTCCTGCCGGCGACATTGGAGCCGTTGCAAAACTACAGTCGGTAGCGACAGGCGACACATTGTGCGATCCAGGCAACGCCATAACACTCGACGGCATTGCTTTTCCGTTGCCGGCATTTGCGGCGGCGGTCTATCCAAAGACGAAGAGCGATCTCGACAAAATGGGCAGCGCCATTCAGCGACTGATCGAGGAGGATCCAACGCTCCACATTCGGCGAGATGAAGAGACCGGAGAAACACTGGTGTCTGGTCTTGGTGAATCGCACGTGCACATCGGACTGGAACGCATGGCGCGCAAGTTCGGCGTCAGCGTTGAGACTGGACTCCCAACAGTCGCCTATCGTGAAACGATCTCAGTTCCGGTGAAGGGTATCGAGTACAAACATAAGAAACAGACCGGCGGCCACGGCCAGTATGGTCACGTTTATCTCGATCTCGAACCGCTGGAGGAAGGCGATTTTGAGTTCACCGACAAAATAGTCGGTGGCGTCGTGCCAAAGGGATACATTCCTGCGGTGGAAAAGGGCGTGCGCGAGGCGTTGGATGAAGGAATCCTGGCAGGATTCCCAGTTTCAAAGCTGCGAGTCACGCTCACCGACGGTTCGTATCACGCGGTAGATTCGTCGGAGATGGCGTTTAAGATCGCAGCGGCTCAGGCTTTCAAGAAGGGCGCTCAGGCCGCGAAACCAATTATTCTTGAGCCAATGATGCATCTGGAAGTGACGGTTCCGGAAGCCTATATGGGCGATGTGATGAGCGATCTGAACGGGAAACGCGCTCACGTTCAGGGGATGGTGCCCCATGACGATGGCATGACAACGATCGCGGCGATCGCGCCAGCCGCCGAGATTCAGCGGTACGCGACCGACCTGCGCTCGATCACGCAGGGCCGTGGATCGTTTACATCGAGCTTCAGTCATTACCAGCCGGTTCCGGCGCACCTAACTGACACCGTCATCGCCGATGCCAAAGCCAAAGCAGAGGCGCACGCACAGGCAGGCGTATAGTTCATTCGACTTGGGCAGATGATCGACCGGGCGGGGATCGTCCCACCCGGTCGATCTCTGTGCGGGCACCGAAAGTCTCGCGAGTTGGATAACACAGACAGGCGGATCTATTGACCGGAATTAGCAAAGACTGCGACATCATTCTGGTGTTCGACGGTGGTTCTCTCGGAAACCCGGGAAAGGGCTACGGCAGCTTCCATCTTGCGGACCGCCGGGGCTTCGAGACGATTGAACGACTCGAATTCGGGAACAACGTGACGAACAACCAGGCTGAATACCGTACTTTTATCGCGGGTATCGAAGCCGCCCTCAATCATGCGAAAACACAACATCTGAACCCGCTTGGTCAGTCGATCTGTGTCAAGACCGACAGCAAGCTGGTCGTCGAGCAAGTGAACGGACGTTGGAAGGTAAAGCACCCCAACCTCCAACCACTCTGTGTTCGAGCGCGGCAACTGCTGGCGCAGTTCGGCAATGCGCAACTCACATGGCAGCCTCGCGCCCAGACAGTGAAGATTCTGGGACACTGAAACCGACCCTGGCGACAGTCGAAATCGCCCGTTGATCAGATGATTGCGACCCCTGAAGACCCTATGCTATACTCCGCACGTTAATTGCCGGGGCGGTTAGCTCAGTTGGTTAGAGCGCCACGTTGACATCGTGGAGGTCACTAGTTCGAGTCTAGTACCGCCCACCCGGACAGCCGTCAACATGAGTTGGCGGCATCATTGTTTAATTGAGTCACGCCGCGACCAGCAGCGCCCAACGTTGATTTGCTTGATGTGTTCCCTGATCACTCGGCCTCCGCCTGAGTTACGCCGTGGAAGACTTCGTCCAAATTGCCGGCTGCCATCCAGTCTGGCTGGTCCATACTGTGGTTGCGAATACTCGTTATCACGATCCGGTTGACTCTGCGGTTTTCACGAACTAAGATTTAGGCAACAAGATCGCGATGATCGGGACGAGTATCCGTGTGACGTCGTCAGAGATGCGGTGCCGCTGGCTGAGAGCACTGCTCGTGTGAAACGCGGAGAACACCCCCCGTGAGCAGGTCGGTGAATATTTCAACCAGTAGCCGAACCCGGGAGCTCCCGTTACAGAGCACGATGAGCGTCGCGGATCACGATCCGTGACGGAAGTTGGGTGGAACCACGACAGGTCAAACCTGCCGTCCCTGTGGGCGGTGGGTTTTTGTTTTGCTTCGCGAAGGGAGACGGCAATGACTACCTGCACTACCCACGCCGTCGACCGATTTGGGCGGCGGCGAAACCATCATCTTTTCGGTAGATTCGCATCACTATGGAGAGAGAAACGATGTCACAAGTAGCGGACGACATGGACATTCAGCTCGACGTTGAGAATCCAGAGGAACTCGAACTTGCCACGATGAGGCACTCGGCTTCGCACGTCATGGCAGAAGCTGTCCTCGGAATGTTTCCCGATGCCAAGCTCGCGATTGGACCTGCCATTGAAAATGGCTTCTACTACGATTTCGATCTCCCGCGATCTCTGACGCCTGAGGATCTTGAAGAGATCGAGAATCGGATGCAGGAAATCAAACGAGGCGCTTACCCATATGCTCGCGATGAACTCTCTCGTGAGGACGCTCTCGCCTACTTCGCCGATCAGCCGTACAAGGTCGAGCTGATTAACGATCTTCCTGAAGACTCCGTGATATCGCGCTACACACAGGATACGTTTACGGATCTTTGCCGTGGCCCACATGTCGACAACACGTCGCAGATTGGTGACTTCAAGCTGCTGAACGTTGCCGGTGCATACTGGCGAGGCGACGAGAAACGACCGATGCTTCAGCGGATCTATGGCACATCGTGGCGTAACGCGGATGAGCTTCAAGGCTACCTTGAGCGAATCGAAGAGGCGCAGCGACGCGATCATCGCCGCCTTGGGAGGGAGCTCGATCTCTTCTCGGTAAGCGAGGAGATCGGCGCTGGACTGATTCTCTGGCACCCAAAGGGCGCGCTAGTGCGCCACCTCATCGAGCGTTTTGAGACGGATGAGCATCTCAAGCGTGGCTACAACCTCGTCTACACACCGCACATCGCCAGTGCCGAAATCTACAAGCGGAGCGGGCATCTCGAGACCTACGGTGAGAACATGTACTCACCAATGGATATAGAAGGCTCTCCCTACTACCTGAAGCCGATGAACTGCCCGGGACACATCATGATCTACAAATCGCAGCTGCGCTCGTATCGCGAGCTGCCGGTACGGCTGGCCGAACTGGGCACCGTGTATCGTTACGAGCGAAGTGGCACGCTCCACGGCATGCTGCGCGTTCGTGGCTTCACCCAGGACGACTCTCACATCTTCTGTCGACCGGATCAACTGCACGACGAAGTTGTTGGCGTGCTCGACCTGGCGATGTACTTCGCCAAGGTTTTCGGTTACGACTTCGAAGTCTATCTCTCGACTCGGCCCGAAAAGTCGATCGGCAGCGACGAGAACTGGGAACGAGCAACCGAGACTCTTGCGGAGGCGCTCCGTTCAAAGGGCGTGCCATACGAGATCGATCCAGGCGCCGGCGCGTTCTATGGACCGAAGATCGACATCAAGTTCCTTGATTCACTGGGACGTGATTGGACTGGACCGACGATTCAGGTCGACTTCAACCTGCCCGAGCGGTTCGATACAAGCTACATCGGTGAGGATGGCGAACGACACCGGGCGGTTATGGTTCATCGAACTGTGCTTGGATCGATGGAACGCTTCGTCGGAGGTCTAATCGAACACTTCGCTGGGGCATTTCCGGTCTGGCTGGCACCAGTTCAGGCGCTCGTCATCCCAATCGCCGATCGGCACAACGATTACGCACAGACGGTAAAACAGCAGCTCGACGCTGCCGGCATTCGGGCTGAGGTGGACGATGCAAGCGAACGAATGCAAGCCAAAATCCGAAAAGCGCAACTCGAGCACATTCCGTACATGCTCGTTGTAGGCGACAAAGAGGCCGAAAACGACGCAGTCGCCGTACGCCTTCGAACAAACGAGAATCTGGGAGCGATGCCCCTCAGCCAGTTCATCCCGAAGGTCAAGGATGTGATCGAGAGCAAGTCGTTGGACTTACTCCCCGACGAAGGATAGCCATCGTCTGTCGCGAACGACGGGGCGGCGCCGACACGCCGCCCTAATCCTTAGTTCGATCCGTATGACACACGCCCCTAACGTGACGCAAGCAGATCGAATAGCCAGCGCCAGAGGGAGCCTAAAACGCCAAACAATTCGAACTTCTCGCTAGTCTTTCCAGACTTCTTTCAGCACGCGAAGCCAGTTATCGCGGCAAATCTTCGTGATTGAATCTTCGTCATAGCCTCGTCGTACGAGCTCTTCAACGATTGCCCAATCGTGCGCGGCATCCTTGAGAGAGTCCGGCACGCCCGCTCCGTCGTAATCGGAACCCAGCGCAACGTGATCAATCCCGACCAGACTCACGATATGATCGATGTGATCGACCAACGCGCTGAGTGGCACGTCTGATCCTTTTCGCGCTCCGTCTACAAGGAAGCCGACAGCGTAGTTGATACCCATCAACCCGCCGTTCTTGGCGAGCTCTTTGATCTGGCGATCAGTCAGATTCCGTTCATGATCGCAGACAGCACGAGCATTCGAATGACTGGCGACGATCGGCTTTGTGCTGGTCTCGATGACGTCCCAGAACCCTGGTTCGTTGAGATGCGAAACGTCAATCAGAATGCCCATCTCGTTGCAGTTCTTGATCAACTCACGACCCAGTCCGGTGAGACCCTTGCCTCGGTTTTGCGGGCCAACCCCCTCGGCGAAGATCGTAGGCCGGCTCCAAACAAGTCCCAGTGATCGCAGTCCTAACTCGTATGAGAGTCGTAGGACGACGAACTCCGGATCGATCGCTTCCGCTCCTTCATAGTGCATGATGGCGCCAAAGACACCGTTGTTGAGGCAGTTGACCAATTGATCGTGCGAAGTGACCAGTTCGATCTGTCCTTCAGAACTGGCGACCATTCGTTTGAGCAGGTCGACACCACGCAATGTTTGGATCAGTGCATGGGTCGGAAGATACTCGCTACGAATGTAGATGGCGCTGATCATTGCGCCGATATTACCCTTGCGGGCGCGGGGCAAATCTACGTGGCCCTCCGTCGACTCTTCCAGAAAGCTGCGTCCAGTATCACCTAGCGACAGCAAGTAGTCGGTGTGCCCATCGATGATTGGAATCTTGCGAAGCGCGTCAGCGGACATCAGTAATCCCTTCCTACTGCGATCTTCCTGTGTAGACAGATCATCACCGTTGTTGCGCATTCGGACAAGGGGAAACGTCAGTGAACGGGGTTACTCCGGTCGTTTTGCCGTTAGGTGGAGACCCGACGCCATGGCCGGACCACTATAGAATCGGTCTTCGAGGTATTGGAGTCGCCAGGTGAAGAGAAAGACGCCGCGCGTTAGGACATCGACTACCGGTTTTGGTAACAGTCCGCCCGCGCCGGCAGATCGTTCTCGGTGCCAGTAATCGACAATATCGTGAATCTGTCCAGTCGGATGAAATCCATAACGCACTGACTCCACATCGAAACCAGCGTCCCAGACCGACTGAATCACCTCGTCAGACGTGAAACTGTTCACGTGACCCACGTGGTCACGTTTCCATCGATGAATTGGCAATCGCTCTGAGTGCTGCAATGCCCGGTAGACGGTGCCTGGCTGTGCTTCAAGTGGAACGAAAAAGTGAAGCTTCCCGCCAGGTTGAAGCGCTCTCAACGCTTCGCTCAACAACCCATGGTAATCCGGGACATGTTCGAGCAGGTCAAAGAAGAGAATCGCCGCGAAGGTTTGGTCAATATATGGCAGCTGGCTTGCGTCGAGCGCGACATATTCGGACGATAGATCTCGTTCTCGGGCTTCGTGGAGCGCATTGAGACTAAGGTCGCCACCCTGAATTTCGAGATCTCGACGGGCTCTCGCCAGAGCCCTGACGTATCGCCCGGCACCGCAACCCAGCACGAGGACTCGGCCATGGGTGCCGGCAAGCGCTTCAAGCGCGTCGCGAAGACGCAAACCGGCCAAACTACGGTCGCTGGCGTCGACCTCGTCGCGGCCCTGAATCTTTTTCGGATCCTCAATATCGTAGTCGCCGACGTGCTTCACGATCGTGACCGGTAATACTCAACCAACGGCGAAAGGTCGGTCAGCAGGATCTCAGGCTGAATGTCAGATCCAGCGACCTCGTCCATCGTGGAAACACCTGTCAGGACCATGATCGTGATGAATCCTGCTCGCTCGCCCGCCAGAATATCGGTGTCGAGACGATCACCGAGCATCACAGTATTGCCCGGATTCGAGCCAAGTAACGCAGCCCCTTGAAGGAGCATTCCGGTCGACGGCTTACCCACCACTTCCGGATCCACGCTCGTTGCCGCAACGATGGCTGCCAGGATCGCGCCCGCTCCCGGAATTAGCCCCTCCTCAGTCGGGAAGGTCGTATCCGCGTTGGTGGCCACGAACGCGGCCCCCCGTCGTATGGCGATCGTCGCGATGCGGAGCTTCTCGTAGGTAACAGCGAAATCGGCGCCGCACACGACGACCTGTGCATCCTTGCCGGCCCGCACGAAATAGTCATCGCCAAAGATTGCCGTTTCAAGGGCTTCCATCCCGAGCACATAGACGGTGGTGCCGCGACTGTATTTCTCCTTGAGCCAGGCAGCAGTTGCTTGCCCGGATGTCTGAATGCGAGCGGCAGGCACGTCCAGCCCCATGGCTGCGAGCTTCTCAACGTATTGTTCCGGCAAACGTGTCGAGTTATTCGTCGCCAGGACATACGGCACGCCGCAGCTTTCCAATGCGTCGAGAAACTCATTCACGTGGGGGAGAACCGTATCCCCGCGATAGAGCACTCCGTCCATGTCGATAGCAAACGCGCGTGCTCGTTCGAGCACGGCAGCCAGTTCAGTCGGCGTAGCTAACGTAGCCTTCAACGTTCTCCCTCATTACCGCGTTCTCACAGTTCACGTGGGGCCCAGCGATCCAATGAAAACCCCACAGTTGGCGAGGATACCATAGCCCGGAGGGCATTCTGGAAACGAAGGAGGATAGAACATAGAGCCATGCTATACTGCCCCAGCGTTTCGGTGAATCTTATTCGATTGGGAGGGGCGATATTGGCTCAAGCAAACAATGCGTTGGACGCCACTGCGGCGCAGCGGATTCTGGATCAGATCGACGAAGAAGAGGTTATCGGCTTCCTTCGGCAGCTCGTGCGAATCCCTTCAGTCAATCCTCCCGGAGATGTGCGCGACGCGATCAAAGTGTGCGCCGACAAGCTAGCCGCGGAGGGCTTTGACGTCAGCTACATCGCAGAGGACGAGACGAAGCCAAACATGGTCGCTGAGCTCAAGCGCGGTGACGGCCCAACGCTACTGTTCAACGCTCACCTGGATGTCGTCCCAACGGGTCAGGAATCTGCCTGGTCCCATCCGCCATTTGCGGCCGATCTGGCCGACGGCAGAGTCTACGGTCGTGGCGCTGGCGACGACAAGGCGAGCGTTACCGCCCAGGTCATGGGAGCGATTGCCCTGGCGCGATCCGGAGTGCCTATCAACGGCCGGCTAATCGTCAACGAGGTGGCGGACGAGGAGATTGGTGGAGCGCTTGGCGCCCAGCTGATCGCCAAATCAGATTCGATCAAGCCGGATTTCGTCATTGTCGGCGAGCAGACGATGAATCGCATCTGCATCGGGGAGAAAGGCGGTGCTGGAACGAGCGTCACCGTGCACGGTCGGGCGGCTCATGGAGCGCTTCCGTGGGAAGGTGTCAACGCCATCGAAGGCATGGCTCGCGTAATCACTGCCTTGCAGACTGAGCTATGGCCAGTGCTCGAGAAGCGCACCCACCCCTATTTTCACCATTCGTCCGCAACGATCAGCATCATCGAAGGCGGGGTCAAGACGAATGTCGTCCCGGACCAGTGCACGATTTATGTTGATCGCCGCATTATCCCAGGAGAGAAACCAGACGATGTCGTGTCGGAGATTCGTGAGGTCGCTCAACGCGCGATCAAGGACATTCCAGGCATGCGGGTCGACGTCGATTTCGCTCGATTTGGCGGGCGCGAGGCCATTCTCAACCAGCCGGACAGCGAGATCGTTCAGGGAATGCTGAAGGCCAATGAGCATCTTGGTTTTGACACGAAGCTGACCGGATTCAGTATGGGAACCGATGGCCGCCACTTCGCTGAGAAGGGCGTTCCGACCATCATCTACGGCCCTGGCGATCCGGCACTTGCCCACCAGCCGGATGAATGGGTTGGCGTGGACGAAGTGATGGACGCGACTCGGGCATATGCTCTGTCCGCACTCTCCTTTCTCGGCAGCTAGTTGACGAGAAACCGGCCGCCTTGCTCGTACAGTCAGGCGGCCGGTCCTTTCGATCAGGCGACGATCTCAGAGTTGCCTTTTGTGCCCCTACCGCGCTGTCGCCGGGCGAACCATACGCCTAGCGCGGCAACCGCCAGAGGCCAGAACCACCAAAGAAACACTCCAGCTGTCACCAGGCCAGTTAGAATCCCTCCGGTGAATCGAAGCGAGGCCACCCACGCATCGTGCACCGCCTTCGCCAGGTCGAAGCCTGAGTTGACATCGTTCTTGGCGGAAACGACGAACGGACTCAGCGTCAACGTGATGCGTGAGAATGACGAGCGCTTGTCCAGGTAATTAATCCGTCCGGTAGTCTGCTCAATTTGTCCTTCGATTTTCGACAGTTCTTGATCGAGCATCAAGACGTCCTGGAGTTGAGTCGCCTTATCCATCAAGGCCAGCAATCTCGTTTCCGTCGCCTGGAGATTTCGTAGCTGGGACTGAAGGTCAATATAGTCGTCCGTGACGTCCTGACTGGTTATCGACTCATGCTCAACCTTCTTCACTCCGGGGACAGCGCGTAGTGAGTTGACGACCTGGTCGAACTGATCGGCGGGAACGTCCAGAGTCATGGTCGCAATTTGATCGTCACCACTGAAGGAAGTAGACGAGGCAAAGACGACACCTCCGACTCCATCAGTGATGCTGCGAACCGTAGCCAGCATTGATTCGACGCTCGTGACTTTCAGAGCGATGTCCGCGTTTCGGATGATCTTGCGATCCCAGTTTGTGGTCGTCGCCGACGTGCTTGAGTTGCTCCCGGTCCCGACGGCTGGCACACTAGCGTCTCCACCAGAGGCCGCTACGGCCAAGTCTTTGCTCGCTGCCGTGCCCGGCGGTGCCATCTCGCTTGAGGTGTGCGTGCCAGAAGTCTGAGAACTCCCTCCACATGCTACGGTCATAATTAACAGCCCAAGAATGGCAACGAATGCTACCGAGGTGCGGGTCTTCGGACCGACCATGATCGTCTCCTCTACAGTTCTGCCGCGCCTAATTGAATTCAGTTTGATATCTGTCGCTGCAGAGAAGACGACCCCGGAATCGAATTAGTTCCATTCACTGGGCTTCGACATATCCTGGTGCGGGGTTACCTGCTTTCATCCCCTCACTCATTCCGCGATTTGCGGATGGCCGGTGCTCTCCCATTGTGCTACGGTAACCCGCGACGCCACGTACGGTCTTGTTGAGTGAGCACTCGGCGTCCCGATCCAGATTCGCCTACCAGCACGGCGCGATGCCATCAGTTGTTCAGTGCACACACATTCACATGAAGGAAGTCTCGAGAGTTGACTGATTCACCCGACCTGAGAACGCAGGAAGATGTCCAGATCGCTCAATCTGACCCGCCTGAATCAACTCCGTCTGCCGATGTGGCGACAATCGAGGAAGAAGGCATCGGCAAGCTTTCCGCCATCAGAGCCACCCTCCCGATTACTTTCGCTCACTTTTCTCACGATCTCTATGGCTCATTCACCGCTGTGCTGATTCCTCCGGTGCAGGCAAAGCTTGGTGTTCCGCTCGCGATCGCATCCCTCATGGTTCCAGCTCAGCAAATGCCGAGCGTGCTACAGCCGTTCATCGGAGTGATCGCCGATCGAACCAGTAAACGCTGGTTTGTGGTCTTTGCTCCAGCGGTCGCCGCGATGACCATCTCGTCGATCGGACTGGCGCCTCATTTCGCAATCGTCTTGTTACTGCTGTTCACCGCCGGGCTCGCCTCCGCGTCATTCCATACCCCGGCCGTGGCGTTAGCCGGAGAACGAGGCGGGTCAAAGACCGGTCTCTCGATGGCCTTTTTTCTGGCCGGCGGCGAACTGGCGCGTACAATCGGGCCACTCTTCATCACCGCTGCGATCACCTGGTTCACGCTCGAAGGCTCGTATGTAGTAATGGTCTTCGGGATTGCCGCGTCGGTCATTCTCTTCTTCACCCTCAACACTGAAGAAAGTGACTCAAATCAGCGTTCACGGGCACGGGTTGCGGTGATCCCATTACTCAGAGCGAAGCTTCGCTGGATTGCCGCGCTTCTGGCATTTGTCGCAATGTTCGGGCTTGGAGTCGTCCCGTTTTCGGTCTTCCTGGTGAAGCTTCTCATTTCGAAAGGCTACAGCGACTGGTATGCGGGTCTGTCACTTTCGGCGCTGTTTGGTGCGGGTGTCATCGGTGGGTTCGTCGGCGGCATATTGTCGGATCGGTTTGGTCGGCGTATCGTCATGGCGCTCGTCACGTTGGGTGGAGTACCGCTTCTCTATCTCTATCTGTGGCTCGACAACAACTCGTGGTCGGTTATCCCTGTATTGATCGCCGCGGGAATACTTATGCGATCTGCCCGCCCCATACAGCTCGCGTTAATGCAGGACATGTTGCCAGAAGCACGCGGGCCATCCTCAGGAGTCCTTCTGGCGTTCCAGTTTGTCTCGCAGAGCGTCACCGCATTTGGCTTCGGCGCTTTTGCCGACGCGGTTGGGATTGAGCGCGCATTCTGGATCGTCCCCGCCTTTGCGTTACTCGCGATACCGGTTGTCTTGCTCCTGCCAGCATCCAGCAGCGAACAGCGCACGACACACGCGTAGGCCGAGAGATCGCCGGGACACGTTGTCTCAAAAGACTTGATCGCGGCGGCTGATCGCACGGACTGTGTCAGTTTGCCCGATCCAGATCACGTTTATTTCCGTGAATCATGGATTCCCATCACGATCGGCAAAGATTCCACTGACGGCATAGCGAATCGTCAATCCACCACTCGGGAATCCGGGAAATGGTCGATGACTTTACGCGCAGGTGGCTGTTCGGGAAAGCGGCATGGATTTCGACCCGGGGGCGCCGCACGACCGATGTCAGTCAGAGTCGCGACGGCACCCTCGATACCACGGTGAATGATTACGTATTCGAGGTGTGTCCCGTGTTGTAGACCCCTATTTGTAGAAGTACGGATCGAGCACGGACACCTCGGTAATGTGGTCCACTGGGAGACCGTTGCGCTCTGCCGCTGTCCGGATCGATTCGGGGCTCGGACCGTCATAGATGCAATAGGTCTTGGTCTTGTCTCCACTCACATACGAATGCACCCAGGTCACTCCGAGTTCAGCGTTGTGGTCTACGACTGATGAGACCGCAGCCTTCCCTTCATCGTTGACCGGGATCTGAAGACCGTCGACGAATGTTCGCTCTACCAGGAATCGTGGCATGGCTGCCCTCCCACTTTTCAGCTACTGGAGTATTGCCGGCCCGGTCCATTGACCATCAGAGCCAGATCCTCCAGAAAATCAATAAGGTGGCGGTTTCACCGGCGCCACCCGTGATACGAGTCTGGGCCTGTACCGTCATTAGCGCCATGCACAACCCACACAACAACTAACACGATCACCGGTACAACTTCCTCTTGCTGCGACAAACTCACGCGCGTATGCTGGACCTATCCAAGGGTGTTACGAAGGGATGATCGGTGGAGGAAATCTCGCCCGCAGGCCCTGTTCACGACGAGCCAGATGCTTTATCGACGTTCGCGACTGTGCTGCGCATGTTCCGGATGGAAGCACAACTCACCCAAGAAGAACTTTCGGGTCGCTCTGGAGTCAGTGTCCGGGCGATCTCCGACCTGGAACGGGGAGTGAAGACACGCCCGCAACGCTCCACGGTTGAGTTGCTGGCAGTCGGTCTTGGCCTGGATTCAGCGCAACGGGTCGAGTTCGAAGCCGCCGTTCCCAGCCGGTATCGGCCAACTGTTCACGCAGGTCACTCGCTCGACCTTCCAATTGGTGGCTTTCTTGGGTCGGTCCCAGCAAGCCCTCTGGTAGCACGCACCTCTGAAATCAACCGAGTCCGTACCAACGTTGAGGCAGTCAAAGCAGGGGAGGGTCGACTATTACTACTAACTGGCGAGGCTGGCGTCGGAAAGACTCGCCTGGCGCAGGAAGCGACGCTGATCTGCCGAGCAAACGGAATGCATTTGACGGTTGGGCAATGCTACGAGCCGCAACAAAGGGTGGCGTACTACCCCTTTCTAACGATCGTCAGTCGTCTTGTAGAGATGGCTCAGATGCGTCTGGGCTTTGATCCCCTGCAGCGTTGGCCTCAGTTGCGAGCCCTCGACCCAAGAGACACTCAGACCCCTGATTCCGATGACGGGCAGCTCGCAACCGACGGCGATCATCAACCGTTGTTCTGGGCGGTGGCGGGTCTGATCGAGGCGGTCTCCGAAACAATGGCGCTCGTGGTTGCCCTGGATGATTTGCATTGGGCTGATCAGTCGAGCCTTGAACTCCTGCATCATCTGGCGCATCAACTGCGACGTGCATCCGTACTGCTGATCGGGACCTATCGTGATACGGAAGTTGGCCGGCGTCATCCTCTGCGCCGCGTCCTGCGGGACCTGCACCGTGAACATCTCTCGGACGATATCGTTATTGGTCGACTGAACGTGAAGGAAACCAGAGCATTGATGTCTTCGATGCTCGGCAGCGAATCGGTATCTCCTGGTTTCGTGGATCTGGTGCAGCGCAGCACCGAAGGCAACGCCTTTTTCGTTCAAGAAATCGTCCGGACGCTGGTGGAGCGGGGAGAGGCGTTTCAAGAAAACGGTGTTTGGGACTACCGTTCGGTTGATGAGATTGCAATTCCTAGAAACGTGTATGAAGCGATCGGGGAGCGCCTTTCTCGTTTGTCCGAATCCGCTCAGGAACTCCTGAGCGAAGCGAGCGCGCTTGGCGAATCATTCGAATTCGATGACCTGATAGGCATGGGGGAACGCTCGGAAGAGGAGATCGAGCGAAGCCTCGAAGAGGCGGCACAAGCGAGCGTCGTCCGGTTCGGCCAGGGAGATTCTTACGCCTTCTACCACGCCCTCATCCAACAGGTCCTTTACCGCGATCTGTCACCGCGAAGAAGGAAAAGACTCCACCTGGCAGCCGGGCAGGCGATCGAGCAGCAGCCCGTTCAAGTGAGAGATCGCCGATCGGCCGAGCTTGCCTGGCACTATGCCCAAGGTGGGATGCCGGATAGAGCACTGCATTATTCAGTGCTGGCAGGTGACCAGGCTGAGAAGCGGTTTGCACATCGCGAATCCGAAAACCATTATCGTGTAGCCCTCAATCTGGCTCAAAACAACAATGATCCCTCGCTCAAGCCACTTATTCTGGAGAGGCTTGGCCGAGTCCTCACCAACTACGGTCGGTATGAAGATGCCCGTCAGTTGCTTGAACAAGCAGCGACCCTTTTTCGGCAGGTCGCCGACCACGCTGGGGAGGCCCGCGTCACCGTTCAACTTGGCTCCGTGTATCGAGCCATGGGTTTATCCGATACGGCGATCGATCGCGTCCAGGATTTGCTTGGTCGGCTCGACCCGAACGAGCGACCTGAGGAAATCGCCGAGCTCTACATCGTGCTCGAGACGCTCTGTTATACGACCGGCCGCTATCAAGTGGGTCTCCATGCCGCCCAACGTGCGGCGGATTTGTCACGCCAAGCTGGCGACTTCATGGCGCTCGCGCGAGCGGAAACAGGTCGAGGCAGCGAACTCGTTGTGCTCGGTCGGCTTGAAGAAGGCGTTGAGGTACTTGAAGGGGCGATCGCCATTCCCGGAGCAGAAAATGATCCATACAATCTCAGCCGAGCGCTTGAGAACGCGTCTCAAGGCCATTTGTCGCTTGGCAACATGGGCCGAAGTTTTGAGCTCAATGAACAATCGTTGCGTCTTGCAGATCGAATCCAGAGCCCGTGGGACACGGCAATGGCGCTGTATGCCGCCGGAGCAACCTACCGGCTGCTCGGTGATTGGGATCAAGCGCGAGCGTACCTTGAGAAATGCGATAGGCTGCGTCGGGATTTGGCGTCCTCGTGGTGGGCCATCTACGGTATTCTCGAACTCAGCGCGTTCCGCCTCGACGAAGGCAATCTGGATCACGCGTCGAGCTTGGCTGATGAAGGTCTTACGCTGGCTCGTCGAGCGGGGCACCTCGAAGGCATTCGGGCCGGTGAACGGTTGCTGGCAGAGATTGATTTGCTCCAGGACCGGCCACAGATGGCACGAAATCGACTACTGCCGCTACTCGATCGTCCCGGACTCAACGAACTCCAGGTCACGGAGATGCTGCCCGTTCTCGCTGCCGCACATGACGCTTGTGGGGATCAACGACAGGCTGAGGAGGTTGTCGACGAGGCGATCCGGCGTGCGCGTGCATCCAACGCCATGAAAGTGGTGGCGTCTGCCCTGGTGCTGCGAGGAAGGCTGACGGCCACTCAGGGGCGTTTGGATACCGCGGAGCGGGACCTCGATGAAGCAGTGCGATTGTCCCGCGACATGCCGTATCCCCATCTTGAAGCACGAGGTCTTCTCGAATGGGGAATCGTCTGCCAACGCGCGGGTGATCTAACAGCGGCTCACGAGCGATTTACCAAGGCACTGGAAATCTTTCAGCGGTTGGGGGCTCAGCCATTCATTGTGCGGACGAAGCAACGGTTGTCGGACTTGTCGAGCAGTTGAGCAACTTGGTAGTCGCGAGCGACAATCATTTCCATCACGAAACGGTGATCTTCGTCGCCGGCGTACGGGAAAATCCGTGAGGTCCCATCCACTCGCTTCAAACCCCAGGGAATAGATCGACACTCTGCCGGCTACTTCTGCCCGAAGAGCTCACCCAAATGCGCCGCTATATCGAATACGAGGATGAAGAGGATCGGCACGCCCAGTAGAACAAGCGGAATGATCAATAGTTTGATTAAGTCTTCGATCACGTTCACTCTTCGCGTCCTTCCGTCGACCAGTTGGCGTCCACCGATCCATTACCCGAAGTATAAGTCAGCGAGAACGGTGCTTGGCTTCGAAACGCCGAAAGAAAAGGGCCCGGGTGTGCACCCGAGCCCCTTGGATCTCATGCTACGACTTCCGCGCTACTTAGCGCTCCGCGAAAGACCAGAGTGTCGTCGGGAGCGACCTCGACCTTTACAGTCTCACCCTCACGGATGCCACCGTTCAGGATCTCCTTTGCCAGCCGATCAAGCAACTCTCGCTGGATTACACGCTTGAGCGGGCGTGCTCCAAAGACCGGATCGTAACCTCTTTGTGCAAGCAACTGTTTAGCTCGTGGCACGATCTGGAGAGTAATATCTCGCTGAGCAAGCCGGTCCTTCACAAATTCCAGCTGGATGTCGACGATCTGCTCGAGGTCCTCGATGGTCAGGGCATGGAAGATGACTATTTCGTCGATTCGATTCAGGAACTCCGGTCGGAAGTGAGACTGAAGCGCGTCGAACACGCGCTGACGCATGTCCCCTTCGGCTTTACCTGCGACTGCCTGAATATATGACGATCCGAGATTGCTCGTCATGATTATGACCGAGTTTCGGAAGTCAACTGTCCGACCCTGACCATCCGTCAGGCGCCCATCGTCAAGCACCTGAAGAAGTACATTGAAGACCTCCGGGTGGGCCTTTTCGATCTCGTCGAACAAGATCACCGAATAGGGTCGCCGGCGTACTGACTCGGTCAGTTGGCCGCCCTCTTCGAAGCCGACGTATCCGGGCGGAGCTCCAATTAGACGGGCAACGGTGTGCCGTTCCTGATACTCGGACATATCAATTCGGATCATTGCACGCTCGTCATCGAATAGAAACTCGGCCAGCCCGCGTGCAAGCTCCGTTTTTCCGACTCCCGTGGGACCGAGAAAGATGAAACTCCCAAGCGGCCGGTTCGGATCCTGAAGACCTGCACGCGCTCGTCGAATCGCGTTGCTCACGGCGGCAATGGCTTCATTCTGGCCTACCACTCGCCGATGCAGGCGCTCTTCCATATGAACCAGCTTCTCGATCTCGCCTTCAACCAGACGAGTCACCGCAATGCCGGTCCACTTGCTAACGACTTCAGCGATGTCGTCCGCGTCGACCTCTTCCTTGAGCAGCTTGCTGGTCGCCTGCGTTTCACTGAGCCGCCGCTCTTCCTCTTTCAGCTGTTGCTCTTGCTGTACGAGTTTTCCGTATTGGAGCTCGGACGCGCGCCCATAATCGGCAGCTCGTTGGGCTTGCTCGATCTCGATGCGAGTCTCTTCAATCAGAGATTTCAGCTCACTAACGCGGCTAATGGCTCCGCGCTCCTGCTCCCATTGAGATTGCAGCGCGCCTTCTTGCTCGCGAACGTTTGCCAGCTCACGCTCAAGTTCGGTCAGCCGCTGACGCGATGCATCGTCTTTTTCCTTGCGGAGTGCTTCCCGCTCTATCTCCAACTGCATGCTGCGTCGATGGAGCTCATCGAGCTCGACCGGCATACTGGTTATCTCCATGCGCAGGCGCGCAGCCGCCTCATCGATCAGGTCGATCGCCTTATCCGGCAGGAAACGATTGGTTATGTAGCGATCCGATAGCACCGCCGCGGCAACCAGAGCGGAGTCGATGATCCTCACCTTGTGGTGCAGTTCATATCGCTCACGAAGGCCGCGAAGTATGCTAATCGTGTCTTCGACAGACGGCTCGTTGACCATCACCGGCTGGAACCGGCGCTCCAGCGCCGCGTCCTTTTCGATGTGCTTGCGATATTCGTCGAGCGTTGTCGCGCCGATGGCATGCAGTTCGCCACGAGCCAGCATCGGCTTGAGCATATTGGATGCGTCCATGGCGCCTTCCGCTGCGCCGGCTCCGACAACCGTGTGCAGCTCATCAATGAAGACGATGATCTGGCCTTCAGATTCTTCGATTTCCTTCAGTGCCGCCTTGAGACGTTCCTCAAATTCACCTCGGAACTTCGCCCCGGCGACCATCGCTCCAAGATCGAGCTGCATGATCTTCTTGTCTTTCAGCCCCTCTGGAACGTCGCCCCGAATGATGCGCTGCGCAAGTCCTTCAACGATGGCTGTCTTGCCAACGCCCGGTTCTCCGATGAGCACAGGGTTGTTCTTGGTCCGACGTGACAGGACTTGGATGACACGACGAATTTCTTCGTCACGCCCGATCACTGGATCGAGTTTCCCTTTGCGGGCCTGTTCAGTGAGATCTCGTCCATATTTTTCGAGGGCGCTATACGTACCTTCAGGCGTGGTACTTGTCACTCGCTGCGAACCGCGAATTGCCGTCAGCGCGCTCATAATCTTGTCGCGGTTGAGACCAAGCCGAGTCAGCGCCTTGACTGATTCTGCGTTCGGCGCGGCATCGAAGGCTGCCAGCAGCAGATGCTCCGTGCTGACGTATTCATCGCCAAATGATTTCGCTTCCTCTTCGGCTCGCTCCAGTACTCGCCGTAACCCAGCGCCCAGGACCGGCTGCGCGCTGATCTGAAGCTTCGGTGCTGCCTCCAACACCCGCTCGAGCTCAGCAATCACAGCACGAGGCTCAAGCTCAGATCGAAGCAGTACCTGTGGCACCACACCGTCGCTTTGCGATACAAGCGCGAACAGCAGTTGGTCCACCTCGAACTGGGAATGGCGCCGGGATTCAGTTATTCGCTGTCCTTCTAACAGCGCTTGTTGTGCTTTTTCCGTGAATCTATTTACATTCATGCTCTCGGAACCTATCAATCAAATGTTAGCAACGCGTGGTTATCAGGCATTGATTGGCTCAGGGTTCAGTCACTGGACGGCTAGATCGACTCGATGCCCAACATCTCGAGCAATACGCCGAGCTCGCGCAACACCGGATCCAATCGGCCCTCGTTCCGTTTGGAAATGACCGCACATTCGTTGTAGATGCGTTTGAGCCTCGCGGTCAACTCCATCGATAGCTGGACACCCGCGAGGTTAATCCCACGATCTTCGACCAGGTATTTCACCTGCCGGAGCTGCTCTAGATCCTCGCTGGAATAGAGACGAAGGTTCCCAGTTGTCCTCGATGGCGAAACAAACCCCTCGCGTTCGTACTTGCGCAGCGTCTGCGGATGTAACTCGAGCAATCGTGCCGCGACGCTGATCACGTAAAGTGGCTCGTTGTTACGCATAGTTCCTCCTGGCGCACCAATGCCTAATACGTGAGGATTATAACACTTTATATGTCCTATATCAACTTTCCACAGCGTTGCGAACCAGCTTAGTGATAGGCAAAACGAAACTGGAGACGGTTGCCGTCACGACAACCGTCTCCAGCTCGATGTCGACATGTTCAAATCACCCTACTCTTGAGGCAACCACCTGATTGAGAAGCAATTCGAGCTCTCTGGGGGAACGGCAAGCTAACTTCACGACGGTCAGTAGGGACTTTGCGTCCGAAGTCCGATCGTTGATCGCATAGGCACGGGCAGCGGCGATATAACCAGCCGGCTGCATACCCCAGAATCCGGAACATCGGGTCAGATCGAAAGTAGAGTCAGTACGCAGCGCTCGCATGAACTCGCTTGACGCGGCATGGTAATCTCCGCGACGCGCGAGACGCACTGCTCGACTACCAATCGTTTCAGCAGCATTCAACGAGATGTCGCTCTGCCAGGAAGTTGCGTTTGCCAGATCAGATGTCGGCTGGACCAACGCAATTGCATCGGGTGTGACGGTGGGCAGCGAAGTCTGACGACGTCGTCGTCTCGATGTTCTGGTGGAGTTTCGACGTACGGGCTGAGATTTCACGGCCGGCAGCCGATGCTTGAACACGTGACCGTCAGCGCCGCCGTGTCGCCACAGAAGGCTTCCGGCTCCGATCACCACCGGATAGTTCAGCAGAACAGCCAACAGTGCCAGCATCGTCACAAGTGACGTGATTGGCCATTTCCAGGAGAATCCAGACGCATCGGAGGCAAGCAAATTGTGGCTGACGACAGCAACATTTTCGCTCACTTGATTCACCGAAAGATGGCTTGGCGCGGTGATCGCCGCGCCGCTAAGAATCGCCTGGGGAGTCGCCACCGACTCCGAGGTGCCAGGCTGAATGACGACGGGAGAGAGGGTGATTCGCCCCATCTCACTAATTGTCTGACCAGCGCCAAGCACTGCGAAGCCGTGATCGAGTAATGTCGTGGCGTCGTGATACCAAGCGGCATCGGTGCTGTCCATAACGACAGCAATGATGGTGTGTCCGTTGCGTTCGGCGACCTCGACGAGACAGAAACCCGCGTTGTCAGTAATCCCAGTCTTGCCACCGATCAGGCCCTGATAGTTGCCGAGCAGGCGATTCACCTGGTACATATCATGACCGTCACCGTTGTAATGCGCAGTGCCGATAATTCGTCGGAATTCCTGATTCTTCAACGCATACATGGTGATCGCTGCTATATCACGCGCAGTCGTTTCGTGTCCTGGCTGGTCAAGTCCATGCGGATTGAGTAAGTGCGTGTTGCTCAGACCTAGCCTGGTCGCCATGTCATTGACCCAACCGACATAGCGGTCTACCGACTGCTGAGGTGTGTCCCCGGGCTCAGCGCCGAGGTTCTGCGCAATCGTCATGGCGGCGTCGTTACCAGATGGAAGAAGCATCCCGTAGAGAGCCGTCTTCAGAGAGATCGTCTCTCCATCTCGAAGACCCATCGACGATTCGCCGACCAGATCACTCTGATCCACGGTGAGCTTTCGATCCAACGGGGCAGCTTCGAGTGCATAGATCGCGGTGAAAATCTTGGTGAGGCTTGCCGGTGCTGTCGGCGTGTCTTTTGATTTATCGTACAGGATCGATCCCGTATCCGCGTCAACCACCACGGCATACTTGGCTGTTACAGAAGGTTCGCTCGCAGCAGAGACGTTCGACGTCACGACAAAGCTGATGAGAATGAGCGCAAACGTAAATCGACACGATGCAGTGAACACGCGGAGCGCGTCTCGAATCACGTGAGACCTCCCCAACCAGGATCCGAGTTGCGGGTTTGCGTACCGGGTCTGTTTCAGCTGGGAATCCCCACCCCCGGCTGATAAGCCCTGTAGCATTCGAGTCGTGTGTCACGGCTCGAAGTGCTTTGACTTACAGACACCATGATAGCAGCCTCTTACTGTACGTACAAGACTCTGATGAAGCCGATTCGTTGCCGTACTGTGGTACAGATCCGACCCGGATATCAGGTGCAGATCAGCGTTTCCTGATGTTCTCAGCCATCTCGATGCCCCACGTCGTAAAATCACGGAGGTCCGCATGCTAGGATCTAACTTGAAATTCGCGTTCGCAGTTGACTCACGCACTCATCGAAGGATGACAAAGAAATGACCTATGATTTTCCCGGGAAGGGCAAAGTAGCCGTTCTCAAGACTCGACCGGAAACGGTTCTCGACGACGTCGGACAGGTCATGGAACTGGCCGGATACCAATCCGCCCTTCCTAAAGACCTCGATACCATTCTCAAGATCAATATCTCTTGGCAGACATGGTATCCCGCCTGCTCAACCACTCCGTGGCAGCTCGAAGGCGTCATTCGTCGCCTGCAGGAGGACGGTTACCGGCGCCTTATCGGAGCCCACAACAAGACGGTGGTCGTTGACGCATACGTTGGCGAAAAGAACAACAAGCATAAGTACGTCGTCGACAAGTACGGGGTCGAGAACGTTCACCTCTACGAGCCGGAGGTCGAATGGGCCGTTTACGAGCCGAAAGCTGAGATGCTCGTCCTCCACGACATCTTTCCCGAAGGTATCAAGATTCCAAAGATGTTCATCGGCAAGAACATCATTCAGCTACCGACGGTGAAAACGCACGTCTTCACCACCATCACTGGCGCGATGAAGAACGCGTTCGGTGGGCTGCTCAACGAGCGTCGTCACTGGACCCACGCGGTAATCCACGAGACGCTGGTTGATCTCTTGACGATTCAGCGCGAAATCCATCCGGGCCTTTTCGCCGTCATGGACGGGACGTTCGCTGGAGATGGCGCTGGACCACGCGCGATGAGGCCCCACGAAAAAGACATACTGCTAGCGAGCGCCGATCAGGTGGCAATTGACGCCATAAGCGCCAAAATGCAGGGGTTCGATCCAATGTCATTGGATTTCATCCGTCTGGCCCACGAGAAGGGACTGGGAGTCGGTGATCCGAAGGACATTGAGATCGTCGGGTACGACGTATCAGCCGAGGATTGGGGCTTCGTCAAGGAGGACACGTTCGCGAGCAAGGGGCAGGAACTGATTTACCATGGACCGCTGAAGCGCTTCGAAAGCGCTTTGCTCCGCTCACCGATCGTGCCGTGGTCCTACTTTGCCTCGAATTTCTATCACAACGTTTACTGGTACCCGATAGTTGGTCGCAAACGGGTGAAGGAAGCACTCAACACAAAATGGGGCCAGTTGTTCAAGAGCTACGACGACGGGAAGGTCGTGCTGCCCGGCCCTGAGCCGAAAGCGACAGCCATTGCCGCATTGGGTGCGGCCGCCGTGATTGGTGGCGCCGCGATGGCCGCGAAGCGTCTCATCGAAGATTAACTCAGGATTCTCAAGTCACGCCGAAGTGCGGGCTGGATCAATCCAGCTCGCGCTTTTCGTTCAAGGCATTTGTGGCTGTAGGAAACCGTCGGTCCAGTTGGTCTTCAGGCAGAAGCGGTACCCGACTGCCCCTGCATGCCTCGCAAGGCCTCGATCATGCCGAGGTGACGGCTGGCATGTGTCAGATGGCTTAGTAGCGCAGCTGCCATCACCGTCGAGTGACCATTTGCATCGAGGATATGTTCCGGCAACATCTCATCGGTCACCGCTGCGTAGCGCTCATCGAGGAGACCAAACGTTTCCTCAGTGTAGTCCAGAAGGTCGGATTTTGACGGTAGCACAAGGTGGGTGGCGTCGTCGTCCGACATTCCAAGTCCGGTCTCGCCGCGTCCGAGAGACGTGCTATCGAGTCCCCAGCGCGACGCAACCTTCTTTGACTCCCACACTTCCGTTGCCGTCTCAGATAAATCCGTGACGGTGAAAAGCAACACCTGGTTGCGATCAGCCCATCGGGCGATGTGCCATAGGTGGAACCCGATCGATGGCGCCGTTGGCCGCTCCGACCATGCGAGTTGATCATCGGTTAAATCTCGTAGCGCGCTCAGGAGTTGTTCATCGATCTGCCGCATACGTTCGCTGATCTGTGAAGCAATGACTCGGGACATGTCAGCCTCCTTTGGGTATCGATGTACCGCTAGCCGCGACGGGTGCTTCATCAGCGACGGGTGTGGAATCCGATCCGTTACTCGCCACTGTCTTATCAGCATAAATTCCGCGGTATTCCTTCGGCAATAGCTCGGCCACACGGAGCATCATGAGATCTGTTAGATCAGCCATGTTCTGACGTTTCTGTCCCGGTTCTCGCTTCGGAAGGTGAAACGGCTCGCCAATCCTCACGGTCACTCTGGACCGTCCGCGACTCAGCTTTCTGCCTTTGTGGCCGTTGAATGGCAGCGTTTCGGTACCGAAGATCGCGGTTGGAATAATCGGCACATCGCTCCGTGTCGCGATAATCGCAACCCCCGGATAGACGTGACTGAGCCCGCCGGTTACGCTTCGCGTCCCCTCGGGAAAGACTCCGACAATGAATCCCTCGTTCAACAACCGCTCGGCAGTGCGCAATGCCTGGCGATCGGCTTGTCCACGATCGACCGGAAAAGCACCGGCCGAGTCCGCGACCCAGCCGATGAACGGCACATCAAACACTTCCTTCTTGGCCATGAGGAGGAGGGGTCTGGGATAGGCGGCAACCAGAAGGATCGGGTCTGAATTGTGGAGATGATTGCTGATAATGAGCGCCGGACCGTGCTTAGGCACGTTCTCGATGCCCTCAATTCGGAATTGACACAACACGCGAAGGGCGGTCAGCACGAATGGCCTGGCGACCAGATACAGCGATAATCGAAAGACTCTCCAGGATATCTCCTTGAACGACTTCGTTTTCAAAGATTCGCTCCGGTGGTTGCCTCTTCGCCTATCAACTCGATGATCCTGTCAACAACCTGACTGGCCGTCAGGCCATCGGTAATGATCACGACGGCGTCAGCGGCAGCCTTCATCGGTGCGACCGAACGCCCAGAGTCGATTCCGTCTCTCGCCGCCATGTCGTCCCGAACTTGCTCGTACGAACGCGGCTTGCCAATGCGCTGAAGATCCAACACGCGCCGTCGTGCACGCTCTTCGAGAGACGCGTCCAGCCAGATCTTGAAATCGGCATCGGGCATAACGACCGTCCCAATGTCGCGGCCAACCATCACAACTCGGCCGCTTCGTCCAATCGACCGCTGAACTTCGAGGAGGGCATCTCGTACTTCTCGATGCGCCGAGACTCGCGACACGATACGATCCACATCCGGTGAACGGATGGCCCAGGTGACGTCACGATGGTCGACGAGCACATCAGACGCACGACCGTCGTTGGCACTGGGGAGCTCGATCCTAATTGGGAGTGACTTCGCTGCTTTCGCCAGGGCAACAGCGTCGTTGGGATCGATTCCGCGCTCCAGAGCAACCAGAGCCAACGCACGGTAGATGGATCCAGTATCGAATAGCAGCGCGCTTATGCGATGTGAAAGCTCATTCGCTACGGTCGTCTTTCCCGCTGCCGCCGGGCCGTCGATCGCGATAACGAGGCTGATTCGCCGATCCTTGTTTTCCTTCTGGTGGTCGGCCGTTTCTGGTCTGATCTGGTCGCCTCCCCGCTCCAGTGCCGCCAGTACGAGGTCCATGACGCCGCACGCTTCCACCCGGCCGGACGCTCGGTCGCTGAGGTGATCCGCCGCGCGGTGCCGAACTCCGTTCAACATCCTCATCTCCGAGGCCCACCGACTCCCGAATTTGCGATAGCTCGCCCCCCGTGAGATCACGCCAGCTACCCACCGGCAGGCCACGAACCTGGAGTGGCCCGAGCCTCGTACGCTCAAGCTTGAGGACAGGATAACCGATTCTTTCCATCATGCGACGAACTATTCGATTTCGTCCTTCATGGATAACGATCCGGAGCACAGTCCCTGATTCCTCGTTGCGCAGCGGCCTCACCTGTGAAGGGACAACCTTCACGCTGTCCGCGATCACGCCCCTTCGCAATCGTTCGAGTGCGGCTGGAGGAGGAAATCCATCGAGCTCGACTTCATACTCCTTTTCAAGCTCGAACTTTGGATGTGTGATGCGATAGAGAAGTTCACCATCGTTCGTCAGCATAAGGAGACCTGAGGTCTTGCGATCGAGCCGTCCGACTGGAACGATGCGCTCGGGCACATCAACGAGATCAAGAACTGTGCGTCGGCCCCGTTCGTCCGCGGCGGTTGTAATGTAGCCTGATGGTTTGTTGAGAATCAGATAGCGCCGTCGCTCCCACCGCACAAGCCGGCCGTCAACCCGAATTTGCTGACGGTTCGGATCGACTCTCACGCCGAGTTCTTGAACGACCGTGCCGTCGACGCTAACACGTCCCTCGACGATCATCCGCTCGGCTTTTCTGCGAGAAGTAACTCCGTGTGATGCGATCACACGCTGAAGGCGTTCCAATCAGTGCTCCCATGATGATCTTCGGTGGAAAGATTCCAGTTGTCAGGCGCTCTTCTTGAATGGATCACCAGCGTACACGGCGATGCGCCAGATGGGCCGCGAACCTATTAAGAATACTACTTCACCCTGGGCAGCGAGAGGAGACTTGTCGCTGGAGGGAGTGATCGATAGGGAGTAGTGGAGTTGATCAGCTTCAGATGTCGTCAGAAGTACGGTCTTGGTGATTGCTAACGAGTAGCCTTTGTTGGCTAGTTCCGCATTAAGATCCTGGAGGTCTCCACCTCGTCCGAGCCGAACCCACTTGAATTGCTGATCAAGATAATCAAGTAGCGAATTCGTGTCGGCGTAGCGATCAGTACTGCCAAGCACCACCGTAATAACCCTCGCGTTGCCGCGCCAAACGGCCAGGACCAGGCATTGACCTGCCGCGTCCGTCGTTCCGGTCTTTACCCCGTGTACATCCGGGCTTCCAAGAAGCTCGTTCGTATTGTAAAGGGTAATGTCACGAGCATTCGGACCCTGAACTGGTACCGTTTCGGAGCGCGTGTCGACCAACTGTTGCAGCAATTGATACTTGAACAGATCCGCAGCAGCGATCGCAAGATCGTGAGCGGTCGTGAGATGGCCAGGAGTATCACGTCCGTCCGGATCGACAAAGTGCGTGTTCGTCATCCCAAGCTGACTCGAAACACGGTTCATCTCATCGACAAACCGCTGTCGCGGATCCGAGTTGGACTGATCGGGAAGCAGTCCTCCGACATAGCGCGCAAGGGCATATGCGGCATCCCCACCCGAGTTGAGCAGCATACCCGCCAGCAGACTCCGTACTGACACGACATCACCGGCTATCAGACCCATGTGTGAGTAGATGGTCCCATCAACCGTATCGCTTTGCTCGATCGTCACCAGTGCGCCGGGAGAGGCATGCCGAACCACCACGATTGCCGTGATGATCTTCGTGGTGCTCGCCGGAGGAAGAGGTGAATCCGCATTCTGGGCATAGAGAACGGAATGATCGGTCACGTCAACGGCATAGACGGCTTTCGCGGTCAGATTGGGTGGCACGAGCGTCGGGGATTCGGTCGGCGTCGCGGTGGGCACGGCGGCCAATTTCACCGCCGGAAGAGCAGGTCCTTCCTGGATCACCGTCGCGCGCAGGGCTGGGATGGAGACTGACGCAGGCTGCGGAAACCAGAAGTCACCGCCAGCGGTTGCATGGACGCGCGACTGCAACGGAAGGCTGAAGAGAGCAGCGATAAAGACTATAATTGCGGTAGCAATTCGTGCAGGTCGCGGCCACCATGGTGTCGTCCGTACTCGCTGATTCATAGACAGACTGATTTGGTTCGGACGCGATGATTCGCGCCCGTTTTGATATTCGTGGTTCATCTCGACGTTCGTGCTAGTATGGCGTCGCCGTTGTAGCATACAAAGGCTGGACGCGACTCATTTTTTTTCGGTATCCGAGCTATCGAACAGGCAGGCATTCTTGGCGATCCCTAAAGTACTTCGCAGAATTATCCGTCCCAGTGTTCTGGAGCTTGAGGCCTATACGCCGTCGGTCTCGATCGAAGCTGTCGCCGAGTCACTCGAGTGCGCAATCGACGATGTTGTCAAGCTCGACACGAACGAGAACCCCTACGGCACCACGCTCAGGGTACAAGAGGCTCTCGCCAGTTTCGATCGCTACCATCGCTATCCCGATCCTGATCAGAGAATTGCGCGCGAGCGAATCGCCGAATACGCCGGGGCTCCGGTCGAGCGAATTATCGTCGGCAATGGGGCCGATGAGCTCATTGACTTGATTCTGCTGGCCACCATCGATCCAGGAGACGAAGTCATTATCCCGATTCCGACGTTCGGAGTCTATGCACAACGAGCGACACTCTTTGGCGGTGTAAGCCGGCCGGTTGACCGAAAATCGGACTTCGAGCTTGACATCGGCGCCATCGTTTCAGCTGTCAACGACCGCACAAAGGTCATATTCATTGCGTCTCCCAACAATCCGACCGGCAATCTGGTCACTCAGCAGCAGCTTGTGCGTCTACTTCGAACCGGCGTACTTGTGGTTGTCGATGAAGCCTACTTCGAGTTCTCGACCAAGACGCTTTTGCCCTACGCCAGCGAGTTCGACAACATGGTCGTGCTACGGACCTTCAGCAAGTGGGCCGGTTTGGCGGGTCTCCGACTGGGCTACGGCGTATTTCCGCTCTCGTTGGCATCACAGCTCTGGAAGGTGAAGCAGCCATTCAACGTCAGTGTCGCCGGTCTGAAAGCGATTGAAGCGGTGCTCGACGATGCGGCTTACCTGCAGGACTCAGTTCGACGAATCCGCGTTGAACGAGGCAGGCTATACCGGGCGCTGCGGAAATTGAACTTTCTCCAGCCGTTTCCATCCCAAGGTAACTACATTTTGTGCCGCGTGACTCGAGGGGACGCTCACGATATCCAACGCAAACTGGCGGATCGCGGCATTTTGATTCGGCGCTATGGCAGTGCGGATCTTCGTGAGTTTCTGCGGATCACCGTCGGGCGCCCTGAAGATACCGACGTGCTGATCTCGGCACTTCATGGACTCGTGGAGGAACTCTGATGCCCATCGACAGTCGTTCAGCAACGATCAGCCGAACCACGACGGAGACGTCGGTCGATCTCACACTTGAACTAGACGGAACCGGGCGTTCGTCGATCGACACGGGACTGGGTGCGCTGGATCACTTTCTAACGTTGTTTGCGCGACACGGCCAATTCGACCTGAATGTTTCAGCCAAGGGCGATCTTTCGATCGATCCACACCACACGACGGAAGATATTGCAATTTGCCTCGGTCAGGCGCTTCGTCAGGCAATGGGCGATCGACGTGGAATCCGACGCATGGCGGATGTGGCTGTTCCTATGGATGAAGCGCTGGCGCACGTGGCGATCGATTGTTCCGGACGTGGTTATTTCGTACAGCGCGAGCCATTCTGTGGATTAGCTGTTGGGCAAATCGAGGTCGATCTCTTTCGCCACTTTTTCGAGACGTTTGCCGTTGAGTCCCGCATCAATCTGCACATCATAACGCTGTATGGCACGAACGCTCACCATCAGGTTGAAGCCGTATTCAAAGCAAGTGCCAGGGCGCTGGATGCCGCCGTGGCGATAGATCCGCGCGTGGGAGATCGAATCCCGTCTACCAAAAATCACATCGAGGTTTAACCGCGACCTGAATCAGTGATTGTTCGTCTTAAGGCCCAGCGCCGATCGCTGCAATTCGAAAAGCTGCTGGATCCCGAGTTCGGCGAGTTCGATGAGCCCATCCAGCTTCGCTCTTGAGAACGGCTTTCCCTCAGCGGTTCCTTGCACCTCGATGAATTCGCCCCGGTCGGTCATCACGACATTGAAGTCGACATCCGCGGTCGAATCCTCTTCATACTCGAGATCAAGTCGCTCTTCCCCGAAGACGATTCCAACGCTTACGGCCGCAACCATTCCAGAAAGCGGAATCGATTTGATGCGTCCGGTTCGTTTCAGGACATCCAGCGCCTGGTATAGGGCAACGAAGCTCCCGGTAATCGCGGCCGTGCGTGTGCCACCATCCGCCCGCAGAACATCACAATCAATGATTATCGTGCGTTCGCCGAGCGCATCCAGTTTGATAATCGATCGGAGAGAGCGTCCAATCAGCCGCTGGATCTCATGCGTCCGTCCGGACGAGAGTGATCGCTCGCGCGATATCCGTTGCGGCGAGCTTCGCGGCAGCATTCCGTATTCAGCCGTTA
The DNA here is from genome assembly GCA_963739715.1 of uncultured Chloroflexia bacterium. Classification (GTDB taxonomy): domain Bacteria; phylum Chloroflexota; class Chloroflexia; order Thermomicrobiales; family Thermomicrobiaceae; genus CALAGB01. The sequence continues at coordinate 101,844 of CAVUBN010000021.1, forward strand.
CCCAGCCTTTGCCAGTATTTTGAAGAAATCCAGGGACGCGCTCTTCGACGGTCGCAGTACAGAGGACATGCGTGTTACCCGCACTGATCAGCGCCGAACCTTCGGCAAATGGAGCGTAGCCCGGGAAGATTTCAACTTGTCTAAGTTCGTCATTACTTCGCCCACCCGGGCGTTTACGGTTGAACGTTGCTACCACCTGATCAGGACCCTTCCGTCTCTTCACCACGCTTGCGTCTGGCAAGTACCTTTCTCCAGTATGCCAGCCGTGAACGAATCTCGCGCTCAAAACCCCGTTCGACCGGTTCATAGTAGGTGCGCCCGACGAGATTGTCGGGCAGATGTTGCTGCTCGACGATCGCATCCTCGAACTCGTGAGCGTATCGATAACGTTCGCCGTAGCCCAGATCCCGCATCAACTGCGTTGGAGCATTTCGCAGGTGAAGTGGGATCGGATCGTTCCGAGTTCCTGCAACGTCCTCGGTAGCTTTACCGTAGGCTGTGTAAATGGAGTTACTTTTCGGCGCTGTGGCGAGATAGACAGCAGCTTCTGCCAGCGCGAGAGATCCCTCAGGCATCCCAAGAAAATGCACAGCCTGTTGAGCCGCCATGGTGACGACCAATGCCTGTGGATCCGCTAATCCCACATCCTCCGACGCTGCTCGCACCAGACGTCGGGCAACGTAAAGCGGGTCGTCGCCACGTTCGAGCATCCGTGCTAGCCAGTAGAGAGCGGCATCCGGATCCGAACCACGAATTGACTTGTGCAAGGCCGAGATCGTATCGAAATGAGCGTCACCGGCTCGATCATAACTGCCGGCACGCTGTGACGTCGCCTCAAGAATCTGATCTCGGCCGATGACGTGGTCAACCGCGCCAACCGACGCGAGCTCAAGTGTGTTCAGAGCGAATCGCGCGTCGCCATTCGCCAGATTCACCAACAGATCTCGTGCATCAGGATCAAGAGTGAGTTTCTCCTCCCCAAGCCCGCGCTCGTTGTCGATGAGCGCGCGATCGATCACGACCCGGATGGCTTCATCACTGAGTGATTTCAGCACGATCACTCGAGACCGCGAAAGCAATGGAGAATTGACCTCGAATGAAGGATTCTCCGTCGTGGCACCGATTAGCGTGATAGTGCCATCCTCTGCATGGGGCAGAATAGCGTCTTGCTGAGCTCTGTTGAATCGATGGATCTCGTCGACAAAGAGTATGGTTCTGGCGCCGTGCATCCCAAGACGGTCTTTGGCGTCTTTGACCTCGCGTCTCAGGTCAGCTACGCCGGCCATGACAGCAGACATCTGAACGAAATGAGCCTTGGTAACCCCAGCGACAACGCGAGCGAGTGTTGTCTTTCCACTCCCCGGTGGTCCCCATAGAATGAGCGAGCTCAGCCGATCACGTTCGATCGCCTGACGCAGCAACGTTCCAGGGCCCACGATCGCTTCCTGGCCAACCAGTTCGTCAAGCGTCCTCGGACGCATACGGTCGGCGAGAGGCGCACGCTTGCGCAACAGATCTTGGCGCCGGGCATCAAACAGGTCCATGAAATGGCGGACCAATCACGTATCTCACTCAGGCCGGCCGCTCGCCATTGTCATCAAGTTCCTCGACCATCGCGTTGATCTCCTCGATGCGTCTTTCGATGTCATCAATCGAACGAAGTCCGAGTCCATCAAGATCTTCCCGGAGCTCCTCTAAACGATCGATTTCCATGAGAAGATCAAAGACCTTTTTGTCACGATTGCGCGCGTTCACTGTGGGAATCCGCCTAGCCAAAGAGCGAATACATGACGATCCCGAATGCCACGATACTGACGCTTCCGTATTCGAGAATATCCCTCCGACGCGCGCCGTCCCGCACTTGACTTAGAATCAGCCCTGCAGCGAGATAGAACAGGACCAGTAACGCGGCGCCACCAGTCCAGCCCGTAGCCTTCCAGTAATTGAGAACCCAGGTTATCTGGCCTAGCATGATACCGCCAACGAGCCCATAGACAAGACGTCGCGCGAAAAGCACGTCTTCTCCTTCGGTAAGCTGCACCAGAAGGAGAACCGCGATAATCAGAACTGTTGTTGCTGAGAAGATGCTGCGGACCTTGTTAATGTAAACCATGGCCAGAGAGAAGAACGCCAGGATGTGAATCAGGATCGTGTATACCCCTCGCGCCCTACCCCGATTCCATAGATCAGCATCGAACAGATGCCGCCGTGCGATTGAAGCGCTGGCGGCCATGAAAAACAGCCCGAGAGCAATACACGCTATTGCGGCCTGAGAATGGTAGATCGCCAGAAGCATCACACCTGTTATCGTCGCCACAAGTGGCACCACCCAGGCGGTTGGCAATTCTGAAATCGGCTCATACCGAACTCCTCGATCACCGGCCGTCGACATGGCGTATGACGAGTTCTGGTCCAGAATCTGAAACAATCCTGCCGTGAATAGGGTGAAAAGAATTCCAATGATCCAATAGGAGCGCCCGTGCGCGTCAAATAGCGGAACCGTTCCCGGACCAATCTCTTGGTGCCGGGCCCAGAGACCCAACGGGACCATTCCGATCGCGGCAACCAGGCTCGCCAGGATCGCTCGTACGTATGCAGTTCGATGATCCAACGTCATTGGATTCATTCAACCTCTTCAGAGTGAGCGCAAATACCACGGGAATCGTAGCGCACGGTTTTCGTATGCGCCAACATTCAGCGTGACACCATCATAGCGACTAAGACGTTGGCATCGGTAATCTTGGGCCCGACCAACGGACTGTCTTCGACTGTTATGTCGACGACATCATTCCGCTGCTGGGACAAGCGATGATCCTCGTCGTTGCGGTTTTCCGGACGATCAAAGGGTCTTCAATACCTGCACAGGCCGACAAAATCTGTTTCTGGAGACCATCCGTTGGTAACGGTTCCAACGCGGCGACTAGTGTCAAGGGCAATAGTCATGCTAAGTAGGTTGCCACCGTGGGTAGGTCATCCCGAGGCCACAGCCGCGGGATCTCTCCGTGCTTCGTCGTATCGAAACGAAGAGATTCTTCGCTATCGCTCAGAATGACACATTCACGTTGGTCGTCGACTAAGTGGAAGCAGCCGTCACAGTAACTCAGGTCGGGAGATGAGCCGGGATCGTAGCCGGATCGACTGCTCCGATTCGCAAGATGGTCAGATTTCCGTCATCAATGGATACAACGGTGGAATGTGTCCCGCCTGGAGACGGACCATCATCGACAATCAGAGCCGCCTGATGACCCAATGCCTGGAGAGCACTGGTCGCGGTTGTCGCGGCCTGCTCTCCTGAACGATTGGCGCTCGTCGTCGCGAGCGAGCCCCCGGCTCTCGCGATGATTTTCAACGCCACTGGATGATCTGGCATGCGAAGTCCGACTCGACCAGTGTCACCGACAATCTCGCTAGGAAGCCATTCCGCGGCGTCAAGAACCACCGTCAACCCACCGGGCCAATAGTCGCGGACAAATCGCTCGACTCGATCATCGATGTTCCGAGCCAAACGCACTAGCTGATCGAAGCTGGAGATCAGAACCGGGATTGGTCGATCAAGAGGTCGACCCTTGGCAACGTAAAGTCGGGCTACGGCCTCAGGTTGGTCGACCGCAGCGCCGATGCCGTAGACCGTATCCGTAGGGAAGACGACTAGATCACCCCGATTGAGAACTTCCGATGCGTAGTGGATAACATTCGGATCCGACGACGACATCAATTTTGCTGTTACGTTACCCATTCGCCCCAAGTTCAGTCTTGATCTGCTGTGCGAGGGATGGCCCGATTCCCTCGACCGTACAAAGATCTTCCACGGAGGCCTCGCGAATCCGCTTTAGTGACCCGAACGATTTGAGCAACGCCTTCTTCCGTCGTGGACCGACCCCAGCGAGCTCATCAAGTGCCGACTTGAATTCGGTCTTCGATCGCCTCTGCCGGTGAAAGGTGACCGCGAATCGATGAGCCTCATCACGGATGCGCTGCACCAGAAAGAGTGATTGGGCATCTCGCGGAAGTATGACTGGCTCGCTTCGCCCCGGCATGAAGATTTCTTCATTCTCTTTAGCTAGACCCACGATAGGGACGTCAACATTCAGCTCGCGAAGTGTTTCGAGTGCTGCGCTCAACTGACCCTTGCCGCCGTCAACAATAACGAGGTCCGGCATCTTTCGCCAATCCTCCGTGACATCTTCGCGGGCCGCACGCTTGAAGCGGCGACCGACGGCCTCTTGCATCATGGCGAAGTCGTTCGGGCCTTCGACCGTCTTGATCTTGAAGCGACGATAATCGCTCTTCTTCGGCTTACCGTCTTCGAAGACGACCATGCTTGCGACCGGGTTGGTTCCCTGCAAATTCGAAATATCGAAGCACTCGATCCGCCTCGGAATACCTTCAAGCGATAGCGCATCGGCCAACTCGCTCATCGCCGCGGTCATGCGCTGCTGATCGTTCAACCAGCGCAGGCGACTCTGCTCCAGGTTGTCCTCCGCGCTCTTTGCGACCATCTCGACCAGCCGCTTGCGCTCACCTCGTTGCGGCACCGTGATTAGTACGGGGCCACCCCGACGCCCAACGAGCCATTCCCGCACCATATCTTCGTCTTCGATAGCAACCTGCAGCACCAATTCCCGTGGAACGAGTGCAGCGTGCTCATAGAATTGAGTTACGAATGAGGACAAGATCGAAGCCGGAGAATCTTCGACCCGCGCGCCGCGCAGCATAAACGGCTCCGAACCGATGATCTTGCCGTTCCGCACAAACGCAACCTGTACCCCCGCATCCCCACCCGCGCCCTGAGCCAGCGCCAGCACATCGAAAGTCTTGCCCCGATCTGAGACGATTTTCTGGTGTTCGAGAACGTGTCCGATGGCTTTCATCTCGTCGCGTAGCTTGGCCGCTCGTTCGAAATCGAGATCTGCCGCCGCTCGGTCCATCTCGGCGTGGAGATCTGGAATGAGCTCTTCGCCGCGGCCCTCGAGAAACATCGCCACATTGTCGACTACCCTCGCGTACTCGCTCTGACTGACCGCTGAAATGCATGGCCCGACACATCTACCGATGTGGTAATAGAGACACGGTCTCGTAGCATCACCGGTAATCTCGATATCGCAAAGGCGATATGGAAAAAGACGTTTCAGAAGCGACAATGTCTTGTGCACCGATCCAGCGCTGGTGAATGGCCCGAAGTAACGACTGCCATCGCGAATTACCCGTCGCGTGCTGATGACCCGTGGATATGGTTCGTTCGTGATGCGGATAAATGGATAGGTTTTGCCGTCTCGTAGCATGATGTTGTACTTCGGGAGATAGCGCTTGATCAGCTCGTTTTCCAGAATCAACGCTTCCGAAGCCGTATCAGTACGTATGACGTCGAAATCGGCAATGTCGCCCACGAGTTCGCGGGTCTTGCCATCCATTCCGCGCTGCGATCCGAAATAGGAGCGCACGCGGCTCCGCAACGACGCTGCCTTGCCCACATAAATTACGTCGCCGCGCTCGTTCTTCATGAGATACACGCCCGGCTCGGGCGCCAGCGCGGCCAACCGGTCGCGAATTGCCTCGTTCATGGGGCAATTTTAACACTCGGCGACCAAGACGATTGCCTGAGAGTCAGCGTATGGTCAAGGACCCTTAGACGCTCTTCCGCAACGGCCAAGTCAACGACCGCGTCTCTTCCCATAATGCAAGCCGTTAAACGATTGAAGATTTCAGGACAAGCGTACGTACAGCACTTCTGAACGTGCTGCGATACAATTGCAGGGTTCAAGGCTTGATGGAGGATAGCGCGTGGACTTCACCGATATTCATAACGCTCTCGTCGGTCGAGAGGACGCCTTCCTAAGGCCGGCGGCAACCCGATCCTCGTCCGCAATACGGCGAAATCTTGAAGAGGATTCAGCCGTACGTACGCAGTTTCAGCGTGATCGCGACCGAGTCACTCATTCCAAGGCGTTCCGTCGACTGATGCACAAGACACAGGTCTTCATTTCACCCGACGGTGATCACTTTCGCACTCGTCTAACCCACACATTGGAGGTGACTCAGATCGCCCGAACGATAAGCCGGGCGCTTCGCCTCAATGAGGATCTGGCTGAGGCAATTGGGCTGGCCCATGACCTGGGACACACCCCTTTCGGACATGCTGGAGAGCGGGCCTTATCGGAAGTCTTCTCAGGATTCCGCCATAACGAACAGAGTCTCCGTGTGGTCGACCGAATAGAAAAGGATGGTCAAGGTCTGAACCTGACAGAGCAAGTACGCGACGGCATTCTGCGACATTCGAAGCCTGAAGGTGACATTACCGGTAGCGTCAGTGGTCGCCCGGTCACGCCGGAAGCGCAGGTGGTTAAGATTAGCGACGGCGTCGCCTATGTGAATCACGATCTCGACGACGCGATGAGAGCTGGAATGATTACTCAGGGTGAAATCCCGGATCTTGTTGTTGGCCGACTGGGAATCGAACATGCAGGGCGGATCAACACCCTCGTATGCGACATCATCGAGCAGTCTGATCCCATCATCGACCACGTCGAAACTGGTGGACAGTATGTGCTGATGTCGGATGAGGTTCGCGAAGCAGCCGATTGTCTGCGCGACTTCCTATTCGAGCGCGTTTATGGTCCGATCAACGCCGCGGAAGCCACACACCAAGCGCAGCGAATGCTCCAGTGGCTCTATGAGCACTACGCCACCAACCCTGATCAAGTGCCCGAAGAATTCGCTCGCGCCCTGGGGTCAGATGGAGTGGAGCGGGTAGCCATCGACTACGTTGCCAGCATGACCGATCGCTACGCGGTCTCAAGATTCGAATCTCTCTACGTGCCGCAATTTTGGTCGGCGTGAGGTAGGCAATCATGGCAAACGACACGGTCGATCAAATCCGCGAGCGGCTCGATATCGTCGACCTCATTGGTCAGCACGTCAATCTGAGGAAGTCCGGCCGAAATTTCAAAGGACTTTGCCCATTCCACCAGGAGAAGACCCCGTCATTTGTCGTCTTTCCAGATAACCAGACATTTCACTGTTTTGGTTGCGCTGCCGGCGGCGACGCCTTCAACTTCGTGATGCAGCTTGATCACGTCGATTTCCGTGGGGCATTGGAACAGCTTGCCGCGCGAACTGGAGTGGAACTCAAGCCGGCCGGGCCGCCTCCCGCTCCGGAAGAAGTTGAGCGCGATCAGCGAATGCTGGAGATCAACTCGAGGGCAGCGAACTGGTTCTCCCACGTCTTGTGGCAGACGCGCCAGGGTGAGGTCGGCCGCCAGATGTTGGAGCGCCGAGGGGTCGATCGGCAAACGTCGGAGCGCTTTCAGCTAGGTTACGCGCCTGAGTCGTGGGACGCGTTGATCCGCTACATGGCCGACCGAGACGTGAAGGCAGTTGAGCTTGTTTCAGCCGGACTAGCGGTCGAGCGCGAAGGCGGCGGCAGCTACGATCGATTTCGTGATCGACTGATATTTCCGATTCACGACAAGGATGGTCGTGTCATCGGCTTTGGCGGCCGCGCGATGGGCGAAGCCCAGCCAAAGTATCTCAACACTCCTCAAACGGACGTCTTCGACAAAGGGAGCAACCTGTACGCCCTACATCTGGCACAGGACGCCATCCGCCGAACCCGCGACGTCATTGTGGTTGAGGGATACATGGACGCAATCGCGGCACATCAATTCGGATTCGAGAATGCTGTTGCATCAATGGGAACGGCGCTGACCAGCGCTCAGGTGCGACTGGTTCGACGTTCGGTCGATCGGATCCTCCTCGCGCTTGACTCTGACGCAGCCGGGCAAATGGCGACGATACGTGGTCTCGACGTTTTACGTGAAGGATTGGTCGACACGGACCGTCCCACTGCTGACGCCGCGGGGCTTGTGCGGTTCGAACGAACCTTGAAAACAGATATCCGCATCGTTCGCCTGCCCACTGGCAAGGACCCCGATGAGTTGATTCGAAAGGATCTCGACGCCTGGACAAAAGCGATCGGTGCACCTGTTCCGCTTGTCGACTATTACATCGATGTGGTGATTGGCGAAGGACGGCAAGTCGAGCCGCGTGAAAAGTCTGACATGGTCCAGAGACTGGCGCCGGTACTTCGAGAGATTGGCGATCGGATCGTCCAGGCGCATTACGTTTCGGAAGTCGCCAAGCGACTGCAGATCAATGAGAGTTTAGTTCTCGCCAGCCAGCCGCAACGACAGTCCCCGACCGCGCGTCGCAGGGTCAGGGAACCGGTTCAGCATCCGCGAAAGATCGGCAGTTCCGAAGAACACTTGTTTGCGCTGCTGCTGAGCCACCCGCTCATCCTCGGTCCGATGATCACCGAGATACCAGAACATGAAATCGTCGATGCTCGACGAGTTGAGATTCTCCGTGCGCTCAAGTCGGTTTCGCCAGAAACGACGGAGGAGGCTCTCGAGGCGCTTCCAGAGGACACACGAGCTCATGCCGAAGAATTGCTGGCACGTATTGAGGATCGACCATTGTCGTACGCTGGGCAGGCACGTCGGGAGGCCGATTGGGCCCTTCGTCGCCTGCGCAAAGAGCACCACGACTACCGTATGCAGCAGCTTCTATCCGATCTTGCTGCCGCCGAGCGTGACAACGACCAGGAGTCGCTGCGTCACAATCTGACGCTGATCGATCAGATCAAGGCGCGCTATCCCGAATTCTATCCTGAGCCGAGCCCCTACTTCCGCGACGTGAGAGACAACGTATCGTAGCCAGTGTTTTCTACGCCAGATGAGTGGCAAAGAATCTTCGATCAGGTAAGTCCAAGCGCTCGTCTAACGGCGAACACTACTGCGGAGTCTTGATCCGGAAGCACAGTCCTCGCGTCAATGAGGAGACGGCCACCCTCGACATGTGGAACGAGCGATGGTAACCCGTTTCGCATTAGATAAGCAGCAGATTCGAGGGTCAGGCCATGAGCGATAAGTGATTCTTCCGAAAATACAATAGCGCGACTCTCGAGCGTCTCGCCAGGAAGCGAACCTCCACCTACGGCGGCGAGACTCGAGACGATCTGAACTCCAGATCCGGCGAGTTCATCGGTCCAACTCTGGCAGCGACGTTCAAGCTCCTCGACGGAGCTGCTGATCATGCGCCATATCGGCACTTTCTCGGCGTAGTCCTGGCGCAGGTAGTGCCTCAGCGTAGCCGCCACACCGGCTAACGCGGACTTATCGGCACGCACTGCACGCGCCAGTGGATGAGCAGCAATTTGCCGAATGATCTCTGCATTCCCCGAGATGATGCCCGCCTGAGGACCTCCCAGGAGCTTGTCGCCGGAAAAGCAGACGACATCGACCCCGCTCGCAAGGCTCTCAGTGACGGTCGGCTCGTGAATCAGACCGTACGGCGTGGTATCGATAAGCGTGCCGCTTCCGAGATCCTCAATCAGATAAACGCCCTGTTCGTGGGCCAAAGCCGCCAGTTCTGCGAGCGACGGCTGAGCAGTGAATCCAATGATCCGGAAATTGCTCCAGTGGACCGAGAGGAGAGCGCTGGTGTCGTCGCCAATGGCCGCGGCGTAATCCCGTACGTACGTTCGATTTGTCGTTCCAACTTCCACCAGCCGGGCGCCACTTTGCCGCATCACGTCGGGCACGCGAAATCCACCGCCGATTTCAACCGCTTGACTTCGCGAGAGGATCACGTCTCCGCCAGAGCAGAGAGCGCTCAACGTGAGGAGAATCGCGGCGGCGTTGTTGTTGACGACCAGCGTCGCTTCAGCCCCTGTCAGGACCGACATAAGCCGCGTTATCTCGGCCATACGGCCGCCACGCCGCCCCGACTCCAGCTCGATCTCCAGCGGGATGTAATGACCGGCCGCGTCAACCATTGCCTGAGCGGTTTCACCGCTTACCGGTGACCGCCCGAGGTTGGTGTGCACGATCACGCCGGTTCCATTGACGACCGAATGCAGCTTCGGATGTGCCAGAGCGTCGAGCTCCTGAAGCAAGGACTCGACGACATGGTCACTGGAAGCGTCAGGTTTTCCGGCGAGAATTGAGGCTCGAATGCCGTCAACAACGCGCTGAGCGATCACGGTCAGCAATTCAGGACGAAGCGCTGGCGAATGGTCCCGAACACGGGGATCAGCAAGAACGGTCGAAATCGATGGGATTCCCCGTAACGCATCTCGTCTCGCGTCGGAATCTGTGTTTATTCCATCCACGTTGCCCGGCACTCCTGACCGACTTGACAGTTCATTGAGTTAGACTGATCGGCGTCAAAGATAGGCATTCCTGCTTGAGTTCAGTCGTGCGGCCGAGGTTCTGATTCCTCGCCGTCGCCTGGTCGGACCTCCGGAGCCACTAGATCCTGTCTGTCCCGATAGAGTGAGCACTTCGCATTCCCGGGGCCCAGCAATCAACACTCGCGCATCCCCATGACACGGCTCACGCCTCACGGTCGGCTTTCGTCATTTCACTTATCAGGGCGTCTGCGTCAACCCCTTTGGGGAGCGAAAAGCTCTGCGCTTCGGTCGGGAAAAGGCCAGTGCGCACCTCTTCCGCGTACGTCTCGACACCCTGGCGGACAAGCTCGCTTATGTCGACGAATGTGCGGGCGTGCTTGGGTATGGAACCAGGGATCAAGTGCAGCAAGTCACTGATGATCTGCACCTGACCATCACAGTCAATTCCGGCGCCAATACCGATTGTGGGAATTCCAACCGATTGAGTCACGAGCTTGGCAGCCAACGCTGGAACGCACTCCAGCACGAGGGAGAAAGCACCGGCTGCTTCCAGCGTTTGAGCGTCTTGCACCAGCTTTCGAATCGCACTACTGGTCTTCGCTTGCACGCGAAAGCCACCCAGTTGGTTGACCGACTGTGGCGTCAGTCCAAGATGACCCATCACAGGAATTCCGGCCTCGACGATACGTTGAACGGTGTTTGCGATTTCGCTGCCGCCTTCGAGTTTGACGGCCTGAGCACCGCCCTCCTGTATCAGCCGACCAGCATTTCGAACCGCCTCATCCACGCTCACGTGATAGGTGAGAAATGGCATATCGGCGACGACGAGCGCTCGCTCGGTTCCTCTTACCACCGCCTTGGTATGGTGGATGATGTCCTCGAGAGTCACGGGGAGGGTCGTTTCATAGCCCAACACCACCATACCCAGCGAATCACCTACGAGAAGAATTGGGATCCCAGCAGCGTCAAGGACTTTGGCGGTAGCGAAGTCGTAGGCGGTCAACATCGGAAATCGTTCGCCGCGTCTCTTGAACGATCTGAGTTCCTGGATGGAAACTCGCATTTTGGTCCACTCCCTCGATATCGGACGACCCGGTTCCATTTCCAAAGTCTTCAGGAATTGCGGCTCCACTTGAGACCTAATTCGATCATTTGGCGTCTGGCAATTGTTCTCACAGCGTCGATGACCATAACGATGGCGTGTGACCAATCGCAGAGCAAGCATGTCGCTGAAACGCATCTGGCACGCTGCATGCTACTGCTATGTTTCCATCATAGCAGCGGCGCGGATCGATGAAACACTGCAACGGCCAGAAGTTCGATGGACTGTCACGAAGAAGCTACGTGAAGAATGACAGGTTCCGGATTAGACAAAACAAAACGGACGGCAATGCCGTCCGTCAAGTGGTCGGGGAGAGAGGATTTGAACCTCCGACCTCCGCGTCCCGAACGCGGCGCGCTAACCGGGCTGCGCCACTCCCCGTGTTCCGGCACTATACCATAGCCCCGGACCTCTGACAAAGACGAACAGCAGCGTATCTTCGCTCGTCTACGTAACCGCATGTTAGACTTCGATTCAAGGGCAACTGTCCTCGATTTGGTGTGACTGCCCGCGTAGCTCAGGGGATAGAGCCGGGGCGTCCTAAGCCCTGTGGTCGGGGGTTCGAGTCCCTCCGCGGGCGCCATCTGGCGGCATTATTGCTCGCTATGATCTAGTAACTGCACCACGAGTAGCGCGAGAGGACCGTCGTATGGACGTTCAAATCAAGACAAAAAACATCCGCCTCACCGACTCTCTCGAAGAATACATTGAGCGCAGACTTCAAAAACTTGAAAAGGTGAATGAACGTGTAATCGACGCCAAGTTGGAAGTTCGTGCAGAACACAATCGCACCGGCGGCGAGATGCATGTAGCCCAGCTGACGATCGCAACATCAGAGTCCATTCTCAGAGCCGAAGAGAAGAATCACGATCTCCACGCAGCAATTGACCTCGCGGTAGATCGTATGGCCCGTCAAATCCGGCGATTTCACGACAAGAAGATTTTCTCTCGACGCCGTCGAAAGCAACTCGCTCAGGATGCCTTGACCGCAACTGACCCGGTTGGACTCGACGGTGAGCCGCTGCCAGCTTTTGAACTTGCCGACGAGGATGAGATTTCAATCGAGGACCTTGTGCGGCGAAAGAGATTCAAAATTCAGCCAATGAACGAAGACGAGGCCATTGAGCAGATGGAGCTACTCGGGCATGATTTCTTCGTTTTCTTCAACCCTGATGAGGCGCAGATCAACGTTCTCTATCGGCGACGTGACGGACAGTATGGTCTGATCCAGCCAGAGCTTGCGTAGCCAAACTCGGAAATCATAGAACGACAACGGCGACCAGTTTCGTTCGGCTGGTCGCTTTCGTTTCATCCCCTATTCGGATGAATCAGCCACCTTAGACAAGTAAATGCTCCGTCTTGGCGGGATTGTTCAGAACTTTCAGGCAGCGATTCCGGCTCGACAGCCAGAGTATGATCGTAAGTAGGTTAATGAGCGACGCTATGTAATGCGGCGCGAGACGCCGCAACGTCGTATTCTATTCCACGAGTGTCATCTGGTGTCGGGAATAGTGTCAGGCGATTTGTCGTTTGAGGCGCTGTGAAGTGTCTTGTCGACCGAGGGGTCCAAAAGGGAGTCGCTGGTCGCTCTGATGGACTCGTTAGACACGAATAGGACCAGAACACTCTGGCCAGCATCCCACGCAACTTGCTGAAGGAGCACAGGCGAAACTTGGATACATTGGAGTCACCCGATCTGAAGCACGCCATTCCTCACTACCCGAGCCGCGTAGCGATGATCTCAGTTCACACGTCCCCTTTCGCGCAGCTGGGCGGTAGAGATACCGGAGGTATGAACGTTTACGTCCGCGAACTCAGCCGACATCTCGCCGATCGTGGGGTGAAGGTCGACATTTTCACGCGGCGCACCGACCCCAAGACTCCGCAAATCGCCCATGTTCATGACGGCGTCCGTCTGATCAACATCGAAGCGGGTCCCGCCGAACCGGTGAACAAGGACACCCTCTTTTGCTCGCTCCCAGAATTTGCCAGCGAGATGGCCTATTTGGCTATCCAGGAAGGCAAGCAGTACGACATTGTCCACGCGCACTACTGGCTCTCCGGCTGGGCGGCGAACCTACTCAAGGCATACTGGAACGTGCCGTTGGTCATGATGTTCCACACGCTAGCGCATCTGAAGAACGCCGTCGCGGGCGATGACAAGAAAGAGACGCTGCTTCGCCTCCAGATTGAGAATCGGCTCATGGAGATCTCGGACGCGATCATCACGGCGAATCCCGACGAACAGGCCGAGATGATTGGCAGAATGGATCCGGACGAAAAGCGTGTCTCACTTGTCCCGCCGGGTATCGACCTGGATCTGTTCCAACCGGGGGATTCCGCCGCCGCTCGACGGGCGCTCGATTTGCCAACCGGGCCGCTCGTTCTGTTTGTTGGTCGCATTGACCCGGTCAAGGGCATCGATACACTCTTTGAAGGGTTCCATCACCTGCTTCGCAGCCACAATTGGGCCGGGCAGCCACCACGGCTCGTATTTGTCGGCGGGCTTATTCGCATTGAGGGCATCGGATCGACCATGGATGTGGATCTGCAACGTCTTGCCCGCCGCGCCGAGGAGCTCGGTCTATCCGATTCCGTTCTCTTTAGAGGATCGCAGCCGAGACAGCTTCTGCCCCTCTACTACAATGCCGTCGATGTCTGCGCGGTTCCATCTCGCTACGAATCATTCGGGCTCGTGGCGGTCGAGGCAATGGCCTGCGGTACGCCAATTGTGGCGTCGAGCGTGGGCGGATTACGATTCAGTATCGAGGACGGCGTATCTGGCCTACTGGTTCCGCATTCTGAACCGACCGAGCTCGCCGCGGCGCTTCATCGCCTGCTGACCAACCACAGCCTTCGTTCGCAGATGCAGGTCGGCGCCCGACAAGCCGCCGTTCGTTACTCGTGGCAGACGATCACGTCGGCCATGCTCCGTGTTTACGAACGAGCGACGACCAGGGAATTGGCGCACGAAGCTGCCGGGGGATACGCGAGCGTCTCCTAGATCTTCGTGGCATTCACCGAGCACCGGGTTAAACATCGTCCCATTGCCACCAGCCCAAATTCGATCGGCCGCAAGTCCTGGCGAATTCGGTCGATTGCGGTTCACCGAGGAGGTCAGGATGCCTGTTTTCCGGATCGATTCATCCGTCTTTGAACTTTTCCCTGACGCACGATTCTCAGCGGTCATCGTACGCGGAGTGAATAATCGACATCAGGATCCGCGTATCGACCAACTGCTCACTGGCGCGGTTGACAAGGTTCATAGTGAATTTGCCAATGTTGACCCCAAGACACACCAAAATCTCGCCGTTTGGCGGAATGCGTTTGCCTCACGTGGCTGGACACCGAGCAAATATCTGAGCTCCATCGAAGCACTGGTCCGACGATTGGCCAAGGGAGGCGATTTGCCGCGCATCAACGCGGCAGTGGACCTGGCCAACAGCGTGTCACTCTCGATGCTGGTACCGATCGGCGCCCACGATCTCGACACCGCACCGAACGGGATTGACGTGCGACTCGCCCTTCCAGAAGACCGGTTCTGGCCGATGGGCGACGCTCCCGATGAGGCGCCGGAAGACGGGGAGATCGTCTATGTCCACGATCATGATGTACGAACTCGACGCTGGGTCTGGCGGCAAAGCCGAACCGGACTCATCCGTGAGAGTGCAACCGACATCTTGTTTCCGATAGACGGGTTCGCGGCACAGACTGAATCAGCGGTCAGGGACGCGGCACAACGATTATTTGAACTCGCTCCATCTTTGCTTGGTGGTACCGCCTCGGTTCATCACCTGGATCCGGAGAATTCGTCAATCGAATAGTAGTCTGCAATCTCAGACCAATCAAAGCCCTGGAAACCATTGGGGCCCCTCGATGAACGAGGAGCCCAACGGTGTCAGCGTCTCAGGATCAGCTGCACGGGGGTAGAACCTCACCGCCAAGCGACTGGACCAACTGCACGTAATCACTGTATTCATGTTGAAGAGCAGCTTGGGACATGTTCCCGGACGCGAGGCAAAGAGCCGCATGATACACGAGCGACGCGTCGAGCTCTAACGTCGTCGCGACATTTGGGCTCACCGCCTTACCACTCTGCGCTTGAAGCGTATTGACAAAGGCTGTCACAGCTCCCAACGCCGCTGAATAGTTATGACTTCCCATAGCCATCTCCACAGATGCAAACTCAGAGTTGAGGGCGACTCCAATCCCCGCTGAGTTTCCGCTGATGCCCCCGCTAGCGATTGCGTCGTCGATGAGTTGCTTCATTGTTTTGTAGGTCAACGTCGTCTCGAGCGGCGCGGTCAATGTCGCCGGTGGCACGGGCACGAATGACTGGGCGAAGTATTGCGTGCCATCCACTCCGTTCACGTCCGCGTCTCCCTTGAGGTCCATAACCGTCCCATCGTCAATCCACACGGCCAGAGGGGACGTGTCGTTGACGGTTCCGAGCGTAATGGCCCCGTTTGTGATCGTCGAGCTATTGGGATCTGGAAGTCCGCTCGTTTCGATCGTTACGAGATGCTGAGTCTTGTACGTTGCGGTGATCGTGCCGGTCGCCGTAACGGTCAGTGGTGATGTGGTGGTGGCTCCGACAAACTTGTAGCGTGTTCCGTATCCGGTGTCGGGCACTGGGTCCTGGTAGACAAAGCTCACATAGCTGTATTCGTCAAACCACTGGCTATATGGTCCATCGTGTGGGGTGCCATCGACCCAAACCTTCCACGGTACTGAACCAGGAATGCCAGTCTGATCGAACGTAAGGTTGTGCTGAAGCACATAGAAGGCGGTTGCGGTCTTTGGACCATCTACGAGAATGGAGGTGGTAGAGAATGCAGATGAGATATCTCCGCTCCAGCGCGTGAAGTGGTATCGATCGACTCCGCCGACCGGAATGTTGTCATCGGTGTTGAGCGTTACTGTAGTCCCGTCCAGTACCCATTGTGTCGCAGTAAGAGAAGCGTCCATTGAGCCAATGCTCGCGGGGAAGGTGTTGACGGTGAGCAAATCTTGTTGATCGTAATTCGCCGTGTCGACGACGTTGCTGTTGATTGGCGTTGGGCCGTCACTACCATGACTCAAGGTGACATAGCGAACGCCCGGAGAGCCGTTGACGGGAGACGGGAAAGTCCAGCTCGCATGCCCCCCATCGACGATCGTGAAGGTGTTCGTCGTCGCAAGGTTTTCGACGTGGGGCGCGTTATCGTTGAATATCGCCAGGCTGGTAACCGTAGCTGAACCAGCCGTAGGGATGCCAACCGTCTTCAGCGTCACTGTGTGCGTGAGCGGTGCACAGCCGTTGTCGACGTTCGACCAATACGGAGCCACCAATAGTCCGTTGTCCAAGCGCACGAACGGTGAGTCAACTGCGCCCACGGATGAGCAAATATCGGCGGCTTCACCACCTTTGAGAAAGTCACCGGAAAGATTGATGGTGTTGTTGTCGGCCCATCCATGTGGACCAATCGGATCGGTCACGGCTTCGATGAACTCATGGCTGAGAATCTTCGACAACCCGTCTACCGTGCCGTTCGCGCACTTCAGCGGGATGACGATGTACGGATAGGACTGAAAATGCGGATAGGGAACGAAAAGAGCCCATGAGACGGTGAGAGCCATCGACTGCAGGTGATAGGCCGAGAAGTTATCGCATGTCCCCCCGTCAGGGCCATTGTTGATGTCGACGCTCGGTGGGAGGAAGATAACGTACAGCGAGTTGTCGTCAGGGTATGGAACGCCAGTGCTCGGCGTCTGCACCTCGCAGGTGATCCAAAGCTCGATCGACAATTGATTCGTCGTGCCGCTCGGAGCACCTCCGCAGCCGTTATTCACCGTGGAACCTTCGAAACTCGCGTTTCCTACGCCGTACTGTCCAGCCCATCGCAGGTAATCACTCGACAAGAGCGATTGCGTCATATCGTTCACAGCGACGGTACTGAACATCGATGGGACGCTTCCATTCCAATCACCGCTGGCGAAAATAGTGTGAACCTTGGCGTTTTCGAGTACGCGGCCGTCCATACCCGGACAGCCGATCGCGGCAGGTAGGCTGAAGTACCCAAGAAGTGCCGTGCAGACGTCGCCTGCCAGTGATATGGAGCTGGTGAGACCTCGATTATCATCGAGCCGGTTTGGCGGATCGCCCGCCGCGACTGGTTGGACAATTCCCCCCATAAAGGCACCAACGATGGCCAGCGTGAGCGCGAATCGTATCAATCTGAGCTTCTTCACGTTCCCTCCTTTGATCCAACAGGCAGCGCCGCGTGTGCCAGAGCGCTCCCGCAACTTGACACTGCGGGCTGGAGTACGCGGGTAGTTGCGCGAAATGCTTCCTTCGTCCATCATTACAGCGTCTGCAGGGAACACCATGTGCAATTTCGGTTGGGTGCCCACGCATTGTGTGCATGAACCCACGCAACTCCGCGCGATATAGAATTTCTTGGGCGTTCGTTGCACGAGGACGAAATTCGCAACAGTTAAAGAAATCGAGCGTGGATCGATGACCGGATCGTCTGGAAGTCAACAGACCACGGACTCGAAGTCGTTCGCGGGCACTCTCAAGCGTTTCCGGCTGGACGCTGGGCTTACCCAAGAGGAATTAGCAGAACGCTCGAACCTCAGCGTTCGGGGAATCAGCGACCTGGAGAGGGGCGCCCGAACTAGACCCTATCATTCGACTCTCGAACGACTGGCCGATGCACTCCAGCTTGAGTCTCACGAACGGCGTCTGTTTCTGGAGCGTGGAGGCAAGAGCGAGACGAACGTCGCCTCCAGACCGATCGGAGCCTATCTGGGCGCAAATCCGGAAGGGTTGCTCGTCGGGCGTGTCGAGGAATTAAGGCGGTTGACCGACGCTGTCTCGGACGCCAAACTCGGCCGCGGGCGTATCGTTTTCATGAGCGGTGAACCAGGAGTGGGTAAGACGCGCCTTGCCCAGGAGTCGGCGACGCTCGCACGTGACGGTGGCTTCCTGGTACTCACCGGTCGATGCCACGCCACGGAGCGAACTGTTCCATTCTTCCCGTTTCTCGACGTCCTGCAGCAGGCCAACCGCGCCGTTCCTCAGTTGATCACCGGCGAGTCACCCGCACGATGGTCACGGCTTGCGCTCTTGTTTCCTGAGTGGCCGCTCACTGCACCCTTGCAATCGTTACCTTCCGAGCACAATCAGCATCGCCTCATACAGACGATCGACGAGTTCTTCAATGAGTTGGCTGTTGTCACGCCGGTCGCCATCATCCTCGACGACCTCCAGTGGGCGGACGAATCGAGCCTTCGCCTCCTCCAGTATCTGGCACGGCACTCTGCGACCATCAGGCTGATCATCGTGGGCACATATCGGGACATCGACATTCCTGAGGCACACCCACTGCGAGTTGCCGTGACCGCGATGCTCCGTGAAGGAGTTGCCGATCGGTTCGAGCTAAAGTGTTTGGACGAAGAGGACACAGCTCAGTTGGTCGAGGCCGGCGTAGGGCCCGTCGAGAGAGGGGTGGCTCAGTGGGTGCACCGACTTACCGGCGGAAACGCATTTTATGTTGTCGAGACTACTCGCGAACTGCTTGACAACGGACGTCAACGTCGAGAAAACAGCAAATGGTCATTAGACGATTTGCTGCCGGTTATCGTTCCAGCAACCGTACGTGAGGTCATCGCGCAGCGCGTCGGCTCCGTGTCCAAAGAGACTCGCGCGATCCTCGAGCGAGCGAGCATTCTCGGTGAGATATTCCGGTTCGAAGATCTCCACTTCATCGCGGAGCAAGCCGAAACAAGCATTGAAGATGCGTTGGAAGAGGCTGCGGGCGCCGGACTGGTTCGCGACGAAGGCAACGACGTTTATACCTTCAACCACGCGCTGACACATCAAGGCATATATTCGAACGTTCAGGAGCATCGGCGGCGGCGACTTCATCGTTTGGTTGCATCGATGCTGGTGCATCGGAACGAAGGAGAGAGAGCCGGACAAGCCGACGAAATCGCGCAGCATTTCCTGGCAGGCGGCGCTCCCAAAAGTGCGATTTCGTGGATCATCAAGGCCGGGGATGAGGCCGAAAGGCTATTCGCCCACTCCGAGGCCGAATCTCATTACCTCATCGCTCTCGATCTGGCGACGGAACAAACGGGCCCGGAGTTGATCGCGGATATCCAGGCTAAGCGTGGTGCGGCGTTCACGGCCGCCGGGCAGTATGACGAAGCACTGAGACTCCTCGAGCCCGCAATGCAAACGCTGTTTGACGGCGGAAATCTCAGCAGAGCCGCCGAAACGCTCGGCATCGTTCTCTGGGCTCACGCGTTCCACGGTACTGCCTCAGACGGGGCTCGTACAGCGCAACACTTTCTGTCTATTTTCGACGAAAGCGTTCCTGCTTCACTCATGGCATCTCTGAACGTGCAGCTGGCGACGATCTACCACTTCTTGGGCCAGTACGCGGACCAGGTGCGTACGGCGGATCGGGCACGATTGCTCGCGACTCAGGCTGAGAGTCAAACATTGCTCGCCGAGGCCGAAGACGTTCTCGGCTATGGGCTGTGTCTCCTGGGCCGGATCGGCGAAGGGATCGCGATTCTCCAGCGAGCCCTTGAAATCGCTCGATCTTCCGGACATCAACCCGCTCTCGCGGACATCTCGGGCCATATCGCCATTGCAAGCGTGACTAGCGGAGATTTCATCGTCGCACGTGAGGCGGCGATTGAAGCCATAGCGGTTTCTGAGGTCCTGGGTGATCCTGTTCTCACCGCTGCTTGGAAGATCGTGCTCGGGCATTGTCACTATTACACAGGAGACTGGAGCGGAGCCCGGCAGTGTTTCGAAGAGGCGCGTTCTACCGGTCGAGATGTTGGCGATCACAACATCGAGGCTTTCTGTTTGTTCGCGCTGGGCCGGCTAGAAATTCGAGAAGGAAATAGGCTTGTGGCGTCCGAAATGCTGGAGGAAAGCGCTCGCCTCGGTCGGCAGACACGACATATTCAGGCAGAACGGGAAGCATCGCTCAGCTTGGCGGAGATCGACATCCTTGATAGCCGGCCAGGCAAAGCAATCGCCAGGCTCGAGTTCTTGCTGGATCGCCCAGAAATGGAGGAGCAGGACGTCACCATGATGTTGCCAACAGTAGCCCTGGCGCATCTCGAACTTGGCGATGACGTACTTGCTGATATTGTCATCACAGGCGCACTGGCCCGAGCAAGAAAGCAAGGCCACGTGTTGGCCCAAGTTGAGGCACTGAGAATCCTGGGCACACTACGGCAACGTCAAGCTCGTTTCGCTGAGTCCATCGACACGTTCGAGACCGGGCTCAACATCGCACGTGATCTCCCAGATCCGTATCAGACAGGACGGCTCCTTTATGGACTTGGCGTTGTCGAAGGTATGATCGGTGACGTTGATCGGGCGAGACTGCGACTAACGGAAGCATTAACAATCTTCACGCGGCTCGGGGCACGCGCCGACGCCCAGAGAGTCAAACGTTCCTCCGGCGAGTTGATCGACGAGGATGGAGCGACGGCGTGAAAATCGCCCCGTGTTCCCGTGCTGCGAACCCAGGCATTGTTGGCAAAGAGTCATCACGCGACGGGCGACTGGCGGTGGATCTTGATGTCTCAATACATTCTCTCGGCATTTCATTTGGAAAGCAAAGAAAGAACTCGGGGGTTGTAACCCCCGAGTTCGTCACGTGCCTACGTGCGTTACGTATCGGCAATACCGCCGGATAACGCCCTTCGGCGAACAGCCGACGATGCGCCATGGCAGTTCTTGTACTTCTTGCCACTTCCGCATGGACAAGGATCGTTCCGGCCAACTTTGTCCTTAGCCTTGCGACGCACCGGGCCTTCCTCCGCGGGATGATTCGTCTGCCCGATTTGCGGAGCGGGCCGAGCCAGGATCGGCGCGAGCCGCACATTGAAGATCATGTGCGCGACATCGTACTCGATGTTCTGAAGCAGCGCCTGGAACATGCGAAAGCCTTCAGCCTTGTACTCGACCAGAGGATCACGCTGGCCGTAGGCTTGCAGCCCGATGCCCTGGCGCATGTGGTCCATCGACGTGAGATGCTCTACCCAGAGTTTGTCGATGACTTGAAGCATCACGAGACGCTCCAACGTTCGCATTTGCTCCGCGCCCATCTCTTCCTCACGTCGATTGTAGATTTCTTCGGCGCGGTCAGTGAGGATTTCTTCAACCTCTTCGGGCGAGCGATCCTGAATATCACGAACCGAGATTCCCGGTTCACCGACAACCCCGCTAAACGCCCGGAGAATCTCGTCATAGTCCGGCGTCTCATGCCGATCCAATGGCATGTTCGCCTCGACCAAAACCTCGATTTGATGCTCGATCAGGTCGAGAACGTGTCTCTTGAGATCTTCTCCGTCGAGGAGCTTCCGTCGTTCGGCGTAGATGACCTCGCGGTGCCGGTTCATGACGTCGTCGTACTCGACCAAATGTTTGCGGAGATCGAAGTTGTGACCTTCCACCTTGGTCTGAGCATTCTCAATCGTTTTCGAAATCAATCCGTGCTCGATAGGCGTGTCGTCGTCCATACCGAGCTTGTCCATCAGACCGCTAATGCGGTTCGAGCCGAACCGGCGCAGCAGTTCGTCTTCGAGCGAAAGGAAGAAGCGGCTGGAGCCGGGATCGCCCTGTCGACCGGCACGACCTCGGAGTTGATTGTCGATGCGCCGGGATTCATGTCGCTCCGTGCCGATGATATGCAGGCCGCCGAGCTTTTGCACTCCATCGCCGAGCACAATGTCAGTACCGCGACCAGCCATATTGGTCGCGATCGTCACCGCCGCCGGTTGACCTGCTTGAGCAACGATTGACGCCTCGCGTTCATGGAACTTCGCGTTCAAGACCTCATGTTTGATGCCGCGGCGCTGCAGGAGATCGCTCAGGAGCTCACTCTTTTCCACCGAGGTTGTTCCGACCAGGACCGGCCGGCGCTCCTTCGACATGTCGGCGATCTCATTGGCGACAGCATTGAACTTCGCCATTTCTGAGCGATAGACCTGGTCTGGAAAATCGTCGCGAACCATTGGGCGGTTGGTCGGAATGACGACCACTTCAAGATTGTAAATGGTCGCGAATTCTTCAGCCTCGGTCTCCGCGGTGCCGGTCATACCAGCCAATTTATCGTACATGCGGAAATAGTTCTGGAAGGTGATGGTCGCTTGAGTGACCGTCTCCTGCTGAACCCGGACGTTCTCTTTGGCCTCAATCGCCTGATGAAGTCCCTCGCTGTAACGACGCCCGAGCATCATGCGACCGGTGAACTCATCGACAATGATTACTTCACCGTCACGTACGATGTAGTCCTTATCACGATGAAAGAGCGCCTGAGCCTTGAGGGCCTGTTCCAGATAGTGTGTCATCTCGGAATAACGGTCGTCGTACAGGCTCTGACCGTCGGGGATCTGCAGCAACCGCTCCATTTTGTCGATACCGTCATCGGTCAGTGTCGCACTCTTCTGCTTCAGATCGATCTCGTAGTGGACGTCTTCACGCAACTGACGAACGAGTCGCGCGAATTGATAGTAGCGATCGATCGTCTCTTCGGCGTTGCCGGAAATGATAAGTGGCGTCCGCGCCTCGTCGATCAGAATGTTGTCAACCTCGTCGACAATAGCGAAATGTAACGGCCGCTGAACCTGCGCTTCCTTGACCAGCGCCAGGTTGTCACGCAGGTAGTCGAATCCGAATTCATGGTTCGTACCATAGGTAATGTCCGCCTGGTACGCCTCCGGGCGTGAGATAGGACGCCAGTGGTTCAGACGAACGTCAGGGCTGGAATCACTGTCGTCATAATCCGGATCGTAAATGGCTGCCGTCTCGTGTGTGATGACCCCGACTGAAACGCCGAGACGATGATAGATCGGTCCCATCCAACCACCGCCGACGCGAGAGAGATAATCGTTCGGGGTAATCAAATGGGTGCCAAGACCCTCGAGTGCGTTCAGATAGAGAGGCAACGTCGCAACGAGCGTCTTACCTTCGCCGGTCTTCATCTCGGCGATTTTGCCCTGATGAAGAACGATGCCGGCCACGAGTTGGACATCAAAATGCCGCTGCCCAATGGCTCGTTTGGCGGCCTCGCGGACGGCCGCATACGCCTCCGGCAGCAGATCATCTAAATCTTCATTGTCGTCAGCTATACGCTCGCGGAACTCATCCGTCTTGCCGCGAAGCTCGTCGTCGCTCAGACGTTCGAAATCTGGTTCGAGTTCGTTGATTTCTTCAACGATTTCTTGAATATCCTTCAGAACCTTGTCGTTCGGATTGCCAAGAATCTTCGTCAGGAATTTTCGCATGCTTGGGATCTCCATTAGTCAGAATTGCTCGTGGTCTGCTTTTTCCAGGCCGTACCAGCAATAAGTGTACTTTCCACGGTCCCTTTAGTCGAATTTAGCGGCGTGCTCTGGTTCAGCTTGTAGCGGTCCAGGCCTGAAACGTTTCATAGTCCGCATACTTGTGAGCAACGCCATTTGCGAGCCCAAGAATTGGCGCATCAAACATGCGAAGAAAGGCGCGATCGTGTACCACGGCGATAACTGTCCCACTGAACGCCTCGAGGCTGCGTTGGAACTGCTCGCGCCCTTCAATGTCGAGATGATTGAGTGGCTCGTCCAGGATCAACAGATTGCAGCCTCGAAGCATCAGAAGCGCAAGCTGCAGCCGAGAACGCTCTCCCGGAGAACACTGACCAACCGCCCGAAACACATCCTCTCCCGAGAAGAGAAAATTGTGCAGAAAGCTGCGTGCCTCTGTATGAGTCATCGGACGATCGCGCAGGGCCGTCTCGAGCACCGTGAGCGACAAGTCAAGCGTCTCCTGCTGCTGCGCCAACAATCCCAATCGAACCCCTGTGCCGAGCTTCACCACCCCTGTGACCGGTTCCATGGCACCCGTGATTAGTTTGATGAGCGACGTCTTGCCCGAGCCATTTGGACCGACAAGACAAAGTCGATCCCCGTACTGAAGGTCGATGTTGACCCCATGAAACAAGATCGGCTGGTCTGGGTAGTTGAAACTCACGTCGTCGACATGAAGTACTGATCGGCCGCTGGGGGGTGGCTCGCCGAAATCCAGATTCAGGGACCAATCTTGTTGGGGCTTTTCTACCCTATCATCAGACTCAAGAAAGCGCGTTAGTTTTCGTTCTCGAGATTTCGCCAGTGCCGCCTTCTTCCGCGCCAGCCGCCGTACACCTGGCTGACGAGGCGTCGTCGACAATTCAATGTCCAGCGCCTGGCCTTTCAATCTAGCGACATCGGACGCGACCTGGTGGACGTATTTTTCTTGCTGCACCCAGGTCGCTTGTTGGATCTCAGATTCGTGCTCGCGCGCCGAGGCGAAATCAGAATAGTTGCCCGGATAGCTCTTGAGCTGCTGCTCCCTCGGATCGAGGTACAGAATACGATTGACCGTTCTATTCAGGAATTCCCGATCGTGCGACACGACCAAGATTGACCCGCGAAATGAGGAAACGAATCCTTCGAGCCAGGTTAGAGCATCGATGTCAAGATGATTGGTAGGCTCATCTAGCAACAGCACGTCCGGCTCCTGAAGGAGAAGCTTCGCCAACCCGAGGCGGGTCTGCTCACCACCGCTGAGGGATTCAACAAGCTGCGGCAAACGCGATTCGGAAAGCCCGAGTCCGTCCATGATCGCCACTACGCGATGTTCCCGATCGTAGCCGCCGAGGGACTCGAAGCGTCTGAGCGCGGCATCATAGCGTTCGAGTGGTTCCGGATCGGAAGGGTGCTCCGCCACGATTGAAACGAGCCGTTGCACATCTTCTTCGGCATGTTGCCAGTCCGAAAGCGCCTGAGCGATCACGTCTCGCACGGAAAGGTTGCCAATTTGATCGAGCACCTGTGGCAGATAGCCGACGGACATTTCGGAGGGTGAGCGCACGATTTCACCCGAGTCTGGTCGACTCAAACCCGCGATACAGCGCAACAGTGTCGTCTTGCCGGAACCGTTCGGGCCGATGAGGCCGACGTGTTCGCCGTCATTGAGCGCGAACGATATGTTGTTAAGGACGATCTCCGCCCCGAAGAACTTCGTTAGATGTTTGACTTGCAGCATGAACAATAGCCATCCCTCGACTGACCGCGTCTAATCGGCTTCGAATGAGGTGGCTAGTTGATCACCTGATACTCCGTGGAAACACGTCACGTCGCACGCGTGACGGTGAGGACAATATGGGGAGCGCCGTGCGCACAAATCCAGTATAGGGATCTAGAACGTGTCACGCAATCGCGCTAGCTACTAGCGACCGCGTCACACTATCATTAGGTTGATGGCGCGTAAGGAAGTCGGGGGTTCGTCGGGTTGAGGTCTCACAACGCAAGAACAGTCAACGAAGGTAAACCCCAAGGCAAAGAGGCCGAGCCGCGCTTTGTCGATCGCGTCCACCACATCGTGCGACAAGTGCCGTATGGTCGGGTGACCACCTATGGTCGCATCGCAAAGGCACTCGGGGCCCCTCGTTCGGCACGCATGGTTGGCTGGGCGATGCACAACTGCCCCGACGACGTATCGGAAGTCGCTCACCGAGTCGTCAATCGCTACGGGGAACTTTCCGGCGGCTGGTCGTGGGGACATCCCGACATCATGAAGGCACTTCTTGAAGAAGAAGGCATCACGTTCGTCGACGAGTATCAGGTGGACCTGCCAAAACACCTTTGGGAGCCAGAGCTCGAGGATGTGAGCTAGCCACCTCCGACGAAATGGACAATCTCAAGCGTGTCGCCGTCCGTCAGTACACGAGAATCGAATTCGGACCGCGGAACGATCGAGCCGTTGTGCTCCACGGCTACGAGCGTCGTCTTCAGTCCCCGTGCGCGAATGAGATCGGCCACTGTTCGGACATTTGAAATCTCAGCACTCTTGCCATTAATTACGAATCTCACGCTGGTCCCCACAACTCTCTAACGCTTTGGCGTAACTGCGGGCCGCCATCACTGGATCCGGAGCCTTCAAAATGCCCGAAAGTACAGCGACTCCGTGAGCCCCTGCTCGAATAACGTCCGGAACTCGTCCGGGAGTGATTCCGCCGATTGCGATCACCGGAATCGAGCACTCAGCGGCGACCGCCTCGACAAATTTGAGTCCTCTTCCCGGCACACCACGTTTGCTGGCCGTTTCATACACGTGGCCGGCGATGACGAAATCGGCGCCCTGTTCTTCGGCGCACTTCGCACCCTCTGTGTCGTGGATCGAGCGTCCGATCAACAGTCTATTTCCGACGAGTGCGCGCACGGCCCAAACCGGCATCGAGGCTTGGCCGAGTTGGACCCCGTCCGCACCGGCGATCATCGCAACGTCGACCCGGTCGTTAACGATGAGATACGCGTGCCCACTAAGGTTCTCACGCAACAACTCAGCCCACACGAGCAATTTGCCAGCCGACGTCTCCTTCTCGCGCAGATGGACGGCGTCAACGCCGCCCTCCACTGCTCGGCGTGCAATCTCCGAAAAGTCCGCTAGATCGCAGAGGTGACTGTCGCTGATCAAATGAAGTCGCGGAACGTCAGTCATTCTCATTCTTTGACAATGACCGCCGATTGAACTGACCTCGTGAGCCGTAAAGTCGCGTCTCGAACATCGTCAGCCGCCACTACTGACGAGATGACCGCCACGCCTGACGCTCCGGAGCGGATTACCGCGGCGGCGTTCGCAGGGTCAATCCCTCCGATACCGACCACCGGGATAGAAACGGCACGACAGACTTCTTCAATCCGTCGAACTCCGACCGCGACGCCTGCATCCGCCTTAGTGGCCGTTCCGTAGACCGGCCCCACTCCGAGATAATCGGCTCCAAGACGAGCCGCCTGACGCGCATCCTCCAATGTCGCCGGTGAGTAACCGATTACCATGTCGTCACCGACAATTCTCCGTGCGTCGGCAACTGGAAGATCCTCATCGCCCAGATGAACGGCATCGGCATCAATCACCATTGCCAGGTCGACCCGGTCATTCACCACAAACAGAACGCCCGCTGCTCTACACATGTTGCGCAGATCACGGCCAACAGCGACCGCATCATGCATTGAACCGGTCTTCCACCTGAGTTGTATGGCAGTAGCACCACCGGCGATCGCCTTCTCGACGATCTCCTGCTCGGACCGGCCGCGGGAGAGCGCTCGATCGGTCAGCACGTAAACGCGGAGAGCTTCACGAAGACGATCACCTCGAAAGCTAGATGGATGCGGCATGCTTCACTACCTCACCACACCCTCAAGCGGGCTACTTGCCGACGCGTAAGGAAGCCGCGGAATTCGCCCGGCCAGATAGGCCAGGTGTCCGGCATCAACACCGAGCCGCATTGCCCGAGCCATGGCTGCTGGGCTCGCGGCCTTTGCGATTGCCGTATTCACGAGACAGGCATCAGCACCGATTTCCATCGCAAGCGACGCATCGGACGGAGCACCGATTCCGGCGTCGACCACGACCGGCACGTTCGCCTGCTCAATGATGATCTCGATCTGACGATAGTCTGGAAGGCCCTGACCCGACCCAATCGGAGAGGCCAGCGGCATCACGGTCGCGGTCCCAACCTCCTCGAGGCGCTTGGCCAACACGGGATCAGCGTTAATATATGGCAGAACGGTGAAACCCTCTTTGACGAGTATTTCGGCTGCTTCCAGGGTGCCGATCGGATCTGGGAGCAGGTACTTCGCGTCCGGAATGACTTCGAGCTTGATCCAATCGGAAAGACCCATTGAGCGCGCCAGTCGTGCAACACGAACGGCCTCATCGGCGGTCTGGCACCCGGCCGTGTTCGGCAGGATTTTGTACCGTTTCCAGTCGACATCCTCGAGAATACTGCGGCTCTTCGGATCATCAAAGTCGATCCTGCGCAGAGCGACGGTGATCATCTGTGCGCCGGATGCCTCGAATGCCGCGATCATCTCGGCGGAATTCCGGTACTTGCCGGTGCCCAAAATCAACCGGGATGAGAAATCGTGGCCGGCAATTCGTAGGGGCTCGTCCGCGCGTCCGCTTTCTGGCGATTGCATCATGTGACCTCCGTCGACAATTTGGCGCCGGGCGGGCGCCACAGCTTGTAGAAATGGTGTACTGGAGAGTGTCCGGCGCCGATCTCAAAGGAATTCAGCAGCGCGCCATAGAGAAATTCCTTCGCGTCAGCAATGGCCTGTAATGGTTCGCAACCGGAAGCCAGTCGGGCCGCTATCGCTGCCGAGAAAGTACATCCGGTACCGTGGGTATTGCGAGTGTCAACCCGCGGTGTCGTCAGCCGCTCGACGGTCGAGCCGTCAAAAACGACGTCGACCGCTTCGCCGCTCAGATGCCCGCCCTTGACCACAACGTAATGAACTCCGCGATCGTAAATCGACCGTGCAGCTTCGATCATATCTGCTTCGGTCCGAATCGAGCGCCCGGTCAACACTTCCGCCTCAGGAATGTTGGGCGTCACGATATAGGTCAACGGCAGCAGCTGATTGAGCACGGCGACAACTGCGTCTTCGCGCAGCAGCCGATCGCCACTCTTCGCGACCATGACCGGATCGACAACCAGTTTGTCAATATGATGGCGACGGACTCCTTCAGCGACCTCGGCTATGATCGCCGATGAAGAAAGCATCCCGGTCTTCACTGCATCCGCGCCGATGTCGGTCATCACGGCGTCAATCTGCGCCCGAACGACCTCGGCCGGTATCTCATGCACGGCGGTGACGCCGACCGTGTTCTGCGCGGTTATCGCGGTGATGACGCTAGCCCCGTACACGCCCAGCGCAGAAAATGTCTTGAGGTCGGCCTGAATCCCGGCGCCGCCTCCGGAATCAGATCCTGCGATTGTCAATGCCTTCGGAATCGGTGATACGTCCTGCATGTTCGCTTCTCCTGGCCGCCAGGATCGGGAGGTGGGAAAACAAAAGCCGCCGACCCTGTGACGGTCCGGCGGTACCTTGGTGGCAATCTCACCCCGGTGCCGTCCCTTCGCTGGTATTAACCAGATCAGGTTCGGAGGGTTGGCGGGTTTCCCCACGCTCTCAGCGCCACGCGCACCCCTGGCAACCGTTTCGTTGAAGAATATCACGAGATTGAGCGTCTCTCAACTAGCGCTGGAGTCACAAACCGCTGTGAGCAGTTGGCCCCCATGTTTATCGCTACCTCACAGTCGGTTGAGATAAGAAATACGGTGGCGTTGACACATGCCGTGGGACCCTTCTATAGTGGCCCGATCCGTTCGTCGCAAGATGGATGGGATAGGAGATCTATCTAGATGCATGACAATCGCAAAATGAATTTGAAATTCGCGAGTCGGGCAGTTCATGCTGGTGAGCGGCCGAATCCTCGTGACTTCGTGCCAATCGCGACGCCGATCTACGCTTCATCAAGCTTCGTCTATGACGATCTAGATCAGATGGACGCGGCGCTCGGCGGCGCCGACGGTGTATTCGTCTATAGCCGGTACGGCAATCCCACGGTCGAGGCGATGGAAGCGGCCGTCGCTGGGCTGGAGGAGCAAGAGTCCGCGCTTGGGCTTGGCTCGGGCATGGCAGCAGTCAACCTTGCACTGCTTGCCTGCGCCAAGTCGGGTACTCGCATCGTGGCGTCACGCGACTTGTACGGTGCGTCGGTCAAGCTGCTCGATGCGATCTATCGCACGCTCGGCGTCGAAACAGAGTTCGTTGACATTCGGGATCTCGAAGCGCTCGAACTGGCCCTGAGTCACGGAGAAGTGCGAGCGGTCATTGCCGAGACAATCTCCAATCCGTTACTTCGTGTCACCGATATCGCCGCGGTCGCTGAACGCGCACATTCAATTGGTGCACGGTTAATTGTCGATAATACCTTTGCCACGCCGTATCTTCTTCGTCCGGGAACCCTCGGAGCCGACTATGTAGTTCACAGCTCGACCAAGTATCTCGGCGGCCACGGAGACGTCACTTCCGGCGTCGTCGCTTCCTCGAGCGAACTTCGTTCCGAGTTGAATGATCTCAACAAAGCGACCGGCGGAATCGTCAGTCCGTTTGACGCGTGGCTCGTTCTCCGCGGCATCAAGACGCTCCCGCTCCGCATGGAGCGACAGTGTCGCTCCGCTGCGATCGTGGCAGATTGGCTCTTCCATCATCCGAAGCTTGAGTGGGTTTACTATCCTGGTCTGCCCGGACACGAGAGTCATCCGACGGCAAAAGAGCAGTTCCCAAATGGAATGTATGGAGGGATGATTTCATTCGAGATTCGTGATGGCGATCGCGAAAAGGTATTCCGGTTCCTTCGGGCATTAGAGATGATCGCTCCGGCAACAACGCTCGGTGATGTCTACTCGCTGGTACTCTACCCGGTGATGTCGTCACACCGCGCCTTAACGCCGGAGCAACGAGACCAAGTTGGAATTGGAGAAGGGTTAGTCCGTTTGTCGGTGGGCATCGAAGATCCGATCGACATCATCAGTGATCTAGAGCGCGCGCTCGACGCCATCTGAGCAGTTGGCGTTTCTGTTTTCACAGTCGGGAGGCTGAGTTGGCAACAACCGAAACGAAGTCTAAGAACGACATGATCCGCGAGCAAATGCCGGCGGTGCTGAAGAACGCTTATCTCAACACTGGAACCTTCGGGCCGCTGCCGACCCCGACGATCGACGCCATGGACGCGCATCTCCACGGCGAACTCGACGACGGCCGCATTATCATGAGCAACTACATGCGAGCCGGGGAAATCAGGACAGAGGCGCGCGAGGAATTTGCCAAATTCCTGGGATGCGCCCCGGAAAACGTCGCGCTAACGCGTCACACGACCGACGGCATGAATATCGGCATCAACGGAATCAACTGGCAGGCTGGCGACGAAATTGTTATCAGCGATATGGAGCATCCAGGTGGCCAGGGGCCGGTCTACAATGTAGCTCGCCGCTATGGCGTTGTTGTTCGCACCGCCAAGCTAGGTGACGGAACTGGAGACGTGGTTGGCGCCTACGAGCGTTTGATCACCCCGCGAACCCGCGTACTGCTGACCTCACACCTCACCTGGAATACGGGTACCGTGCTTCCGCTCGAGGACATCGTCGAGATGGCCCACCGGCACAACGTGCTCGTGGTCGCCGACGCTGCGCAATCGTTGGGTTCGCTTCCGCTCGACGTCGTCGGCATGGGGGTCGATGTGTACGGCGGCCCTGGCCAAAAGTGGCTCTGCGGACCGGAGGGCACCGGCGCTACTTATGTTTCCGACGACGCCTTGCAACAGATCAATCAGACAGTGGTCGGCTATTCATCGGTTGCTTCCTGGGAGCATTCCGGCGGTCATTTCACTCCACGACATGGCGCTGATCGGTTCGAGGTCGGCGGGGTGTTTACACCAGCGATTCTTGGCAATGTGACCAGTTTGAAGTTCATCCGTGAGACCGCGGGACAAGATTGGGCCTACGATCGAATCAAGACGCTCGGCCAGTACTGCTGGAACAAGTTGTCTGAGATCGACGGGGTCACGATGATCACACCTCAAAACCAGATGGCTGGTCTGGTCTCGTTCAATCTTGAAGGGCACGAGCCGCCTGCGCTGTGCGAAAAGCTGGCCGAGCAAAATATCATCATCCGCTATATCGGCAATCCGCTCTGCGCACGCGTCTCGACTGGCTTCTACAACAACGAGCAGGACATCGACCGACTGGCCGACGCGATCCGCGATATCCGTCTCGACCGCTGATCGCGCTTCAACCGATTTGGTAACGGGGCGGCCGCAACGGCCGCCCATGCTCAATCGTGTGACTGATTGTTGGAACTACGTGAAAGAGAATCTCAATGGCTGATGAGCATCAGGGATTGCTTCTAGCGGATCTTTCGTGGCCGGAAATACGCGATATCCGGGATGATGTCGAGCTCGTCCTCCTACCGGTTGGGTCGAACGAGCAGCACGGACCCAACCTCGCGGTGAAGATGGATATTGCCTCCTGTGCGGAGTTTTGTCGTCGTGCGTCGGCAATGATGAGTCCTCGAGTAGCGGTCGCGCCGGCCGTGCCCTGGGGAGTATCTTTTCACCACATGAACTTCCCCGGGACAATAACCCTGTCAACCGAGACCTTCATCCAGGTGCTCGTCGAGGTGATGGCCTCGCTACAACATCACGGGTTTGAGCGCTTTCTGATCGTCAATGGCCACGGAGGCAACATCCCGGCGATGAATGTGGCTGCAGTTCGAGCGGCCGAAGAGCTTGAGGTAGCGTTCGTCGGTGCCTGCTCATACTTCTCGTTTTCGGACAGAGCGATCACTGAGAAATATGTCAAGTCTCCGATTACCGGTCACGCGTGTGAAGTCGAAACCTCGCGTGCCATGGAACTTGTACCAGAGATTGTAAAGCAGGATTCACTGGCGGCCGGCGAAATTACCGACCTTCAGAAGGGATTCAATCAGCAAGCGAAACGGTACAGCGTAAGTATTCCGTATCGTTTCGATCGGTTGACCCGAAACGGTGCTCTGGGCGACGCGACGAAAGCGTCCGCCGAATTCGGACGCGAGATGATTCAGAGCGGTTTGAACAATTTCACCGCGTTCTGCGACGATATCATCACGGCGAATCCGATCTAGTTGGTCGGTCAGACACGTCGCCCCGATCAAGCGACTGGACAAAGCTAGTCGACCATAGGTCGCACTGCCGTTCATGCTCGAATAGCTTATGGTCGACTGACCACGATCTATCCTCGTTGGAGAGACATGATGCTGGAACTGCGTTCGGATATCTGGCCCGCGGGCCATCGGGCAGCGGTGGTGCTGTCGTTCGATGTCGACGGTGAATACGGCGAGGTCAACCATCGCGGTCCCGACGATTGGTATTGGCGCTCGAATGCGCAATACGATCAACAGGCCGGGATCTGGCGCATTTTTCGAATCCTCGAGGACTTTGATGTAGCTGCGACCTTTTGCTGGGTCGGGAAAGTCGCTGAGGAGCGTCCCGATATCGTCAAGACGGCGTTCGATTCCGGACATGAGATCTCAACGCACGGATGGGATCATCGCTACTTCAGTGACATGACCACTGAGGAGCAGCGAGGCGACATTGTGCAAACCCGAACACTGCTCGAACAGATTACCGGAGAGCGTCCAGTTGGCCACAAGACGCCCGGCTGGCGTTTCAATGAAAAGACCGTATCGCTGTTGCAAGAGCTTGGGTTTCGCTGGAACATGGATTATGCGTCGAACGACGTACCGTTTCTTATGGCTCCTGACGCTGACAAGGATCCCATTGTGCAGCTGCCGCCGTCTCGCTTGTGGGACGACTACAGCTATTTCGTCGACCCAATCGCTCCACCGCGCCACGCCTTCGAAATGTGGCGTGACGACATCGATGTTCTCCGAGCCGAGGGTAAGCTAATGTCTCTTACCTTCCATCCTTGGGTAACGGGCCGTCCGGCCCCATCACGCGCCCTTACGATGTTCCTCGATTATGTTGTCAGTCTCGGAGATGTGTGGATTGCCCGTGCTGACCACGTCGCAGACTGGTGGCTCGAACGGTTGGCGAGCGAGAGCAGCGGAAGATAGCTGCTCGGCTCCAATCGATGCGAATAGCGACATTCAACGACCGCTATACTTGCCCCAGCATAAAGCTCTGACTTTGCGGCATACGCAAGCCACACTGAGCTTGATGGCCACCTATCATCTTCATGTCAACCTTCATCGGGGGCGAGCATATGAAACGAATCCAATCGACGCTTGGGCGAACCGGCGCATTCACTCTTCTACTGGCTGTAATTCTTTCCGGATGCAATGTCATGTCACGCTCGGTCAGCGGTGAGCCCGGTTCAACGACAACGGTCGAACTGGTACCCACGGGCGCGACCAACGATCCGACGCCGGTTGGCACACCGGAATCCACCACTGCAACGGTGGTGGCAGCCTCTACGGCCACACCGTCATCTGCCTCGGCCACGCAAGCGCCAAATACGCCCACACCAACTACTGAAACAAATGCGACGCCGACCTCCATCCCATTGCCGTCAGCTACTCCTACTCCGACGCCTGAACCTCTCCCGGTGACCGCGCATCTCGATCCGATGACACATGCCTACCAGACCTGGAACAACTGCTCCGCAGTATCGACTTCGATGGTGCTGAGCTATTTTGGGATCACGAGAACACAAGAGCAGCTAGCCACCGTCTTCCGACCGAACCTCAACGACAAACATGTGGACCCGTTTCAGATCGCCAGGTTCTTTCCGGACTACGGGCTAGAGGCAAATGTCTATGAAGCCGGGTCTATCGAAACCATCAAGCGTTTGATCGCGAACGGAATTCCAGTCATCACTCCCCAGTGGCTCGATTTCAAGCCAGACGCGATTGGACACTACCGAGTCATCCGCGGCTACGACGATACTCGTGGAGGATTTCTGGTCAACGACTCGATGATCGGTGCTGACGTCTTCTTCTCATATACCGACTATGAGAAGCTCTGGCGCGCGTTCAACTATCGCTATATTCCGGTTTACCGTCCGGAGGACAGGGCCAAAGTTGCCGAGATCATTGGCTCGGACATGGACCGCAATACCAATCTGCTTCGCGCGCTTGATGTATTCACCGGTCTGGCGAAGAAAAACCCGAACGATGCTTATTACCGCTTCTCGATCGGCACCAGCTTCTTTGAACTCGGGAACTACCAAGAGGCTGTCGCGGCATACGAAAAGGCAGCGGCAATCGGGTTACCTTCCAAAATGCTCTGGTACCAGTTTTGGCCGGTAACAGCCTACAATGAGGTTGGCAATCATCAGCGCGCCCTGGAGTTGGCAACAGCGCAAATTGCTACCGCAGGAACGTTTGGTGAGATGCGTTACGAGCGTGGCCGCGCCTATGAGGCGATGGGGAATCTCAATGCCGCGATCGCTGACTATCGTCAGGCAGTGGTTGATGACGCCAATTTGCAGCAGGCTCGCGATGCCCTGGCACGGCTCGGTGGATGAGTTAATCTCTGCAGGTGTGCGGAAGACTCTGGTTATCCAGGCGCATGAAGTGGTGAAACTATTCTAGGAGGAACATGAACGGCAATTATCTTTTCGTCAACGGTCACGTCATGACAGGAGAGCTCAACCAGCGACCTGTTTCGGCAGTTGCGGTGCGCGAGGGTCGTATCGTCGCGGTCGGCTCAGACAGTGACGTGAAGGCCTGGAGCGGCCCGTCGACCGAGGTTATCGATCTTGCGGGCCGCACAATGGCTCCCGGCTTCAACGATTCTCACTGTCATCCGATGTACGTTGGTTTTGGTCTGCAGCAGGTAAATGCCAGCACGCCGCCGAATGTCAGCATCGCTGATATTACAAGGCGAATTGCAGAGCGAGTTCAAGAAACGTCACCGGGGATGTGGGTCATGGCACGCGGATACGATCAGGCGCGGCTTGCTGAGAATCGCCACCCCAATCGTCAGGATCTTGACGCGGTCGCCCCAGACAATCCGGTCATCGTCGTTCGCGCCTGCGGCCACATAGCAGCCGTCAACTCTCGAGCGCTTGCGATCGCCGGGATCACGCGCGATACGCCCGACCCTGAAGGCGGGACGATCGATCGGGATGAACATGGTGAGCCGACTGGCGTCGTGCGTGAGGCGGCGCAGACGTTGGTTCGATCGAAGATTCAAGCACCGACTGTCAGCCAGATTCGCGACGCGCTGGTTCTCGCTGGAAAGCAATTCTTGTCGGTCGGAGTCACAAGCGTCGGAGAGGCCGGAATTCACAATGCGGCCGAATTTCAGGCGTATCAGGACCTTGCCCGCGCTGGCGAGTTGCCGGTTCGCACCTACCTGATGATGATGATCGACGACACGCTCGAAGCACTCAGCCAACTAGGGATCCGCACCGGATTCGGCGACGCGTGGCTTCGGATTGGACCAGCCAAGATCTTCCTCGACGGCAGCATCGGCGGGCGTACCGCCCGGATGTCTCAACCGTACGAGAACGAAGACGACAATCTCGGGCTCTGGATGCAGGACCCACAGTTGATGAAGAGCAAGCTCAAAGCTGCGCACAAAGCTGGATTCCAATGCTGCGCACATGCGATCGGTGATGCCGCCATCGAACTGCTCATCCAGTCGTTTGAAGAGGCACTCGAAGAAGCGCCACGCAAGAACTCTCGACATCGGATCGAGCACAGCAGTATATTGCGGCCGGACCTGCTCGACCGCATTCAGCGCATCGGCGCCATTCCTGTCCCTGGTACCAGCTTTCTGTACGCCTTCAAGAACGCCTACGTTCAGAACCTGGGCATGGATCGGATTCGCTACGCTTACGCCATGCGGACCTTCTTTGAGCGCGGCATCATCGCCTCGGCCAGCACTGATGCCCCGGTCGTTTCGACCAGTGCGATGATCGGTATTCAGACAATGGTGACTCGGCGCAGTGAAGAAGGCGACGAGATCTGGCCGGAAGAGCGTGTTTCCTTGGAGCAGGCGGTGCGTGCCTACACCTATAACAGCGCCTACGCTTCATTCGAGGAAAACATCAAGGGAACCATCGAGCCGGGTAAGCTAGCCGATCTCGTTGTTCTCGAGACCGATCTTCGGCAGGTTAAGCCGGAGGAACTTGGGTCCGTCTCCGTCGATCTGACTATCAGCGATGGGAACGTGGCCTATTCTCGAGGCGCCGCCTAGAGCTGAAATCATTGACTAATGCTTTCGGCGCCGGACTCCGGAGTTGGTTCGAAGAACGTCAGTGAACGCTCCAAACAGCGCGGTTGAGTTTGAGCCCTTGTGGTGAAACAGCAGAGGTTTAGTCATGCCCGCAGAAACGGTCTTCCGCAACGGTATCGTGATCACCATCGATGAAAAGCAGCCTTCGGCCTCGGCGATCGCGGTTCGAAACGGCCGCATCATCTCGGTCGGGGACGACCAGCAAATCGCCGACGAAATCGGTCCAAACACCAGGGTGATCGACCTGGATGGTCGAACACTGATGCCGGGCATCAATGACAACCACTGCCATCCGATGGGGTTTGGAGCTTCGCTTGGATGGATCGACGCTACTTCGAAGAGTGTTAGCACGCTATCCGACCTGCTCAATCAGTTTCGAGATGAAACAGCGACCGTCGAGCGAGGTAGATGGGTGCGCGGCTGGGGCTACGACCACACGCGCCTCGACGTACACCGGCACCCGACACGTTGGGAGTTAGACGCGGTTACGGCGGGACATCCCGCGTTACTTACCCGAACTTGTGGCCACATGTCAGTTGCTAATTCAGCTGCGCTCGAGCTTGCTGGAATCACTCGCGACACTCCGGATCCAACCGGCGGCGAGATCGATCGCGGCGAGCACGGCGAGCCGACCGGTCTCCTTCGCGAACAAGCTCAACGACTTGTCACACATCAGATTCCCGAAGAGACCGTCGATGACATCCAGCGAGCACTCGTCGCGGCTGGCCAGAAGTTTCTCTCGATGGGTATTACCAGTGTCGCCGAGGCAAGTGTTTCATCTGCCGATCAAATGCAGGCCTATCAGAACCTCCGGACCGAGAATGCACTCCCGGTTCGCTCCTATTTGATGATGATGATCAACTCTACCCTCGATCCGTTGGGCAAACTCGGCCTGCGAACCGGTTTTGGTGACGAATGGCTGCGGATTGGCCCAGCCAAGGTTTTCCAGGACGGGAGCGGCGGCGGACGGACGGCGGCTATGTATCGCCATTATCCGGATCAGCCAGACAATTTTGGCATCACCATTTACACGCAGGAGCAACTCGACGAGAAGTTCACCGCGGCGGCAAAAGCTGGGTTCCAGGGTGCCGCCCACGCTGTCGGGGAAAAGGCGATCGACATGATCATCACCGCGTATGAACGGGCGCTGACGGCATATCCACAATCAGACGCTCGCTGGCGCATCGAGCACTGCGGCATGATGACACCCCGACTGCTCGCCAGAATGCGAGCGCTCAACCTCCTGGCGATTCCGCAGCCCGGGTTTGTCTATTATCTCGGCGATTCCTACATTGAGAACTTCACGGAGGACGCCCTGGATATCTCGTACCCGGCTCGAAGCTGGTTCGATCTTGGAATCATCGCCGTGGGAAGCTCGGATACACCGGTCACACCGGCGGACCCGTGGATAAATATTCGCGCAGCCGTCACGCGGATGACGCAGGACGGTAAGCTGATGGGCTCCGGTCAAGCGGTGACCATAGACGAGGCGTTGCGCATGTTCACGTTGCACGGTGCCATCGGTTCGTTCGAAGAAAAGATCAAAGGGTCGATCACTCCCGGAAAGCTTGCGGACGTCATCGTTATCGATCGTGATCCGCGGTCAGTCGATCCCGGTGATCTTCACACGATCCAGAACGACATGACGATGGTCGACGGCAGAATTGTCTTCGAGCGGTAAACTAAGTTGATGAGAATCACGGTATATCTAACGTTACCGTGAAAGCACTGCATTGGGAGGTGAACGATGCTCACTATTCGATATCTCGGTCATTCGGCATTCGCGATGAGCGATGGTTCACGCGAGGTTCTCGTCGACCCGTTTCTGACTGGGAATCCGACGGCCGCGACAGGCCCGGGCGAATTCAATCCAGTTGCGATCCTTCTGACCCACGCACACAACGATCATGTGGGCGATACGGTCGAGATCTCCAAGCGCTCAGGCGCTACCGTCATCAGTACGTTCGAGCTTGGCGAATATCTGGAAGCGCAAGGAGTCAACGCCAATTACGGAAATCATGGTGGCACGCTCAAATTCGACGGTGGCACCGCGAAGCTCGTACCCGCCTGGCACACGTCATCGTACACTGCACCAGAGGGC
Organism: uncultured Chloroflexia bacterium; assembly: GCA_963739715.1. GTDB lineage: Bacteria > Chloroflexota > Chloroflexia > Thermomicrobiales > Thermomicrobiaceae > CALAGB01. The sequence goes on from CAVUBN010000021.1 coordinate 140,866, forward strand.
GTTGTGGCTCCCGGTGTTCCGGCTGGACTGATCGTTCGGTTTGGCGGGAAAACTGTCTACTTTGCGGGTGACACCTGTCTCTTCGGCGATATGGCGCTTATCGGAGAAGAAGGACTCGACGTGGCCGTTCTACCGATCGGTGACCATTTCACCATGGGACCCGACGATGCAGTTCGCGCGTTGAAGTTCCTCAAACCCAAGGTCGCGATACCGTGTCACTACAACACGTTCCCACCAATCGAACAGGATCCACACGAATTCGCAAAGAATGCGGAAGAGCATGCCGGAGTCAAAGTCGCGGTGCTTGATCCGGGTGAAACGTATTCGGCGGGGTAGTCCAGGCTGCCGAAGGTGAATTGACAATCTGCGATGAGCAAGAATGAACCAGGTCAGTCACCGCTCGAACTGCGGGCGGCGATCACAGCCGAGATGACACGCACTGCATTCCAACGCAAGGCTGTATCGCGCCTGCCCGTCGGGCAAACGCTCGACGACGCCGTTGCCTTTTTCAAGGATCGAGGATATCGGAGCGGTCGTACCGGCCGACCTAATCAAGTATTCGTCATGGGTGGTCGTGAGGGAATCCTGCCGCGGGTGAATGCGGAAATCCTGGCTCAAGGCAACGTGGGTAAGGCAAAGGTGACCATGTTGACGATCAGTGGCTTCGGTACCACGCTGAGCGGTCACCTCAAGGACTATCTCGCTCACCTGCGCGAGCAGCGAAGATCAGGGATGTAAGGGACATCAAGCGGTACGCACATAGAGTTCGGCTGCGTTCTTGTCAGACTTCCAACCGCTGACTCGGGACAAATCTCCTTCGAAGCTCTCCCGCAAATCGGTTGCATGCTCTTGATCGAGTAGCGTGGCGGCATGTAGCGCGGATCGCACTCCATAGCCGGCTTCAAGTCGCGTGAGATCGTCCCAATAGAACGCGCAACTCGCATACATTGCGAGCCGGAAACGTTGCGCTTCCATCAACGTCAGTATCGTCTGAGCAGTCTCGCTGCTCGGTGCGATACCGTGCTTCTGCAACCAATTATGTGGCGACTGCGCTCCGATTACCACGTCAACGTAGTCGTCGCGAAACGCCCATGGATCAATGGATAGACTACGGGCGACCTCGTCGGTAAGCCAATCGATTCGATCAGCCAGTCGATCAAAGGCTTCTCTCAACCCGTGCTTCCAGCGTCCGTCGCCCGGAGTGCAGGCGCAGTCACCACTCCAACGGAGCAAACCGTGACCACAACCCCACGATGACCCCTCCAGGATGTCAACCAACCTCCTGGACTGCTCGATTTGAAGATAATGTTCAATCGAGACGACCTCGATGTCATGCGCGGGCGCGCGAACGTACAGAAGGTCCTGTAGGAAATGATCCTTGAAGCGATGGTGGTGCCCATACACCTCACCATCACTGGCGATAACCACTGCGGGGTTCTGCAGCGGATTCTCCGTCTGTTGGCGATATCGCGGAAGCACGAAGCGCTGAACAAACTCTTCGGCAGAATCGGTGTCGCGAGGATTGAACGAGATGGTACCAGAGAGCGGCCCCTCGTAGAAGAGCACGTCGATCGAGTTGCCGGACGGCAGGTCGACTCGATGGGGCCGGCGTGAATCTACCGGATCTATGGCCTGTTCCGGGCTGAAGATCGTGAACGTGATTCCTTCAGCAACGCAAGCCTCAAGCGTAGGAATGTCGACCGCGGTCTCGGGCAGCCAGATACCGCGTGGACGGCGCCCAAACGTATGCTCGAACCAGCGAATGCCCCAGCGAATCTCTGTGGTTCGATCACGCTCGCTGGCCAGCGGCAGAATCGTGTGATGGAAGCTCTGTGCGACTGCGTTTCCAAAGCCGGTCTTCTCGACAGCTTTCTGGTCCGATCGAACGATCCCCGAAAGGGTGAGCGGATCGTGATCGCTCAACCACATCGCCAGCGTCGGGCCAATGTCGAAGCTCAGGCGGCCAAAATTGCCTAATTCGGCATTGGGACGATAGCACTCAGCAAGGATCTTCTCGTTGAAATCATGAAATGGATGCGCGCCCGGTTCGACGGGAACTTCACCGGTTTCCGGATCGGCCCTGGGTGGTTGATAGAAGTGGCCATGGACACAAAGATATCTCGTCATGTTGGCCCTCATGTCCCTTTCAGATGTTCTCCTGATTGTGGTTCCAGCCGGTCATTGCGGTCCGGCAGGCTATCCACAGTTCCCTGATCAACAGATCGCATCGGTGGGACGCATCTTAACTGTGCGTCTTCAGGAAGCCTGTTCCAATGGCACTTTCGACCGATTTCTTCGTCCTGCGACGGACAGAGGTCCTGGGAATCACACACACCTGGCGTCATCAACGTGAATCAGCTACCTGGTATCACGATCGGAGCACTGACCGCCGGCTCTTGTGGGTCGCGTAGCACCGCACCAGTGTTCGCTGATGTCACCATGTAGGCGTAACGTCGAAGATACTTGCTGTCGATAGTCTGACGAAACGGCTTGAGCGATTTGCGACGCACATTGAAATCGAGATCATCCAACTCGACGTCGAGGCGGTTATTCGGGATGTCGATTGAGATCATGTCGCCCTCGCGCAGAAGCGCGATCGGTCCACCGGCCGCCGCTTCGGGTGACACATGTCCAATACACGCTCCGCGAGTACCCCCGGAGAACCGACCGTCGGTAATGAGAGCGACACTCGTTCCGAGGCCCATTCCCATCAAATTCGCGGTCGGAGCGAGCATCTCCTGCATGCCCGGTCCGCCTTTCGGACCTTCGTAGCGAATTACGACGACGTCGCCCGGGTTGATCTGCTTAGAGAGGATGGCACTGGACGCATCTTCCATCGAGTCGAAGACACGGGCTGGACCGCGATGCACCAGCATCTCAGGCTCAACGCCAGCTACCTTGATCACTGCTCCATCCGGCGCCAGATTTCCCATTAGGATCGCGAGTCCACCACGATCGCTGTATGCGTTTTCGAGCGGTCGAATGACCTCAGAATCCTGAATCTCGGCCCCGTCGATATTCTCACCCAGCGTTCGCATGGTGACCGTCATTTGATCAAGATCAAGCACTCCCGGCTTGCGCGAGATCTCCTTGAGGATGGCACTTATGCCGCCGGCTCGATGGACGTCCTCAATATGCCAGTGTGATGACGGACTTACCTTGCAGATGTGCGGAACCCGCGACGCTACAGCGTTGATTCGTTCGAGCGGGTAGTCCAGGTCGCCCTCAATGGCCAATGCCAAGCCGTGCAACACGGTATTGGTCGAGCCACCCATCGCCATATCCAGCGCATAGGCATTGTCCAGCGCTTCATCGGTGACGATCTTGCGCGGTGTCAGATCAGCATCGACAAGTTTCAAGAGTTGGCTGGCAGCGGCGCGAGCAAGCTCACTGCGCTCCTCCGTGTCGGCCAGAATCGTGCCGTTTCCGGGCATAGCCAACCCCAACGCCTCCATCAGGCAGTTCATCGAGTTGGCGGTGAACATGCCCGAGCAGGACCCGCACGAGGGGCAGCCATATTGCTCCAGCATTTCCAGTCGCTTTTCATCGATCTTGCCGGCCTGGAAAGCGCCAACGCCCTCGAAAACCGATATCAGATCGACTTTCTGGCCATCAGGCATCGTGCCAGCTGCCATTGGACCACCACTAATGAAGATCGTCGGAATATCGATCCGCATGGCCGCCATCAACATGCCGGGTACGATCTTGTCACAATTGGGGATGCAAATCATGCCGTCGAACTGATGGGCGCGAACAACCGTTTCAACGGAATCGGCAATGAGCTCGCGACTCGGAAGCGAAAACTTCATGCCAATGTGGCCCATCGCAATTCCGTCATCAACACCGATTGTGTTGAATTCGAACGGAACGCCGCCAGCTTCGCGAATCGCCTCTTTAACAACTTTGCCGAAACGCTGGAGATGAACGTGGCCTGGAATGATATCTACATAGGAATTGACGACCGCGATAAACGGCTTTCGAAAATCATCTTCCGAACGCACCACGCCTGTGGCACGAAGCAAGCTGCGATGAGGAGCCCGCTCGAACCCCTTCTTGATGATGTCGGAACGCACGCGCTATCCCTCTCTGCTCCCTTATTAGGGAGACCAGCACCGCCAAAAACACGGTGACGCCAGCCGTTAGAAGATTCCGTTGCATTATAGTACGAATGTGTAGAGTGCGTACGGTCGCGATGAATTGAGTTCGAGACAGGGCTCGGACGCGTTCACCGACGATCACCGAATACCGGAAACAAGCCTCTGGGTCCCGTGCATGCGTAATGCCGGCCGCGATCGACCGGCATTCACGACAATCTGTCAGCACGGACTTAGCTTGGATTGTGGTCCAGGGCGGCATCTCCCGTCACAATTCCAAATTGCTCGGCATCGTCGTCGACTTCATCCACGTTGTCGAGCCCGGCAGCCTGGCGCATTTTGTCACGCCGATACTTCTTTACGGCGGCCTTCAGCGTGCCAAGGGCGAGGGTGGCGCAACGAGGTCGCATCTGGACAGCCTCTTTGCCGAGAACCTCGATCATTGTGTTGTAATCAGATTCTACGATGTCATCCAGAGTCCACTTCTCGTCTTCGATGATCTCCATCAGGATCGACGCGCCCGCCTGGCTGATCGTGCACCCTTCGCCCTCGAACGAAATATCGTGCACATTCTTCTCGTCATCGTCGACATCAAGGTAGATCGTTATGACGTCGCCGCAGCCCGGATTACCACCTGGCATTATCACATCGGCATCCGGCATTGGCCGGCGTCTCCGTGGATGCTCGTAGTGGTCGAGCAGAATCTCGATCTGCTCCTGTCGATCCATCATTCCTCCTGACTCGGAAACTGCCCGTCCGCCATGAGTGGACAGAACAACGCCAACGTTTCATTACGATAATGAGTCATCTAGCGTTCGATCGGCACTCCGATGACATTGCCCCATTCCGTCCAGGAACCATCATAATTCTTGACCGATGGATAACCCAAAAGCTCATGAAGCACAAACCAGGTGTGTGCTGAACGCTCGCCGATTCGGCAGTACGTGACGATGTCCTTGTCACTGGTAACGTCCTGGCTTGCGTAGAGTTCGCGCAGTTCGTCGCCTGACTTAAACGTTCCGTCAACATCGACCGCCCGACCCCACGGAATATTCTTGGCACCCGGGATGTGGCCACCACGGAGAGCGCCTTCCTGCGGATAATCAGGCATGTGCAGCAATTCGCCGCTGTATTCACCTGGAGAGCGTACGTCGACGAGCGGCTTGCCATCGTTGATCTTCTCGAGATTCCTATACCCGATATGATCCAGCACGTCGTTCCGATAGGCGCGCAATTCGCGCCGCATTGGTTGCGGCTTGTAACTCGTCTGTTGGTACTGCGGCACGTCACGGGTCAGCGGTCGCCCTTCCACCTCCCATTTTTTCCTGCCGCCATCCATGATCTTCATGTTCGTATGCCCCATGTAGGCGAAGAACCAGTAGGCATAGGCCGCCCACCAATTGTTCTTGTCCCCATAGAAGATCAACGTGGTCTCATTATTGATGCCGAAACGTCCGAGCAGAGAAGCAAATGCACTCGTATCGATGAAATCGCGAACGGTCGGGTCTTGGAGATCCTCGTGCCAGTCGATTTTGACGGCCCCCGGGATATGGCCGATGTCATAGAGGAGAACGTCTTCATCCGACTCGACGATCCGAATGTCAGACTCGTCGAGATGATTCGCCACCCATTGTGTTGACACCAATAAATCCGCGTTCACATACCCGCGGTCTTCCAGAGACTTGTCTTTCATAGCGACGCGATCACTCAATGAATGCTCCCTTCTCTCAACCAATCATCAGCGGTCCTGGGAATTTCAAGGCCCGCATCGGCAACGTTTTGCAGTATCTAGGTGCCGCAATTTCGTAACCGTTCCCATGACCATACGTATTCCGACTGTAGGATTTTTCGGAGTTGATTTACGATCAATCGACGATCGCCGGACGATCGTTGACGAAACCCGACCTCCGTAGTAAGGTATAACACGGCTGAAGTCAAGAATCATTCTCAGCTAGGAGTGAGTCTCAATTGTCGTCCGACGGCGCGATCCGGATGACCACGCAACGATCAGCAATACTTACCGAGGTGCAGATCGCGGATAAGCATCTGACTGCCGGTGAGCTTTTCGAACGTGTTCGTCGAAAATATCCGACCATTGCCTACGGAACGGTTTATCGAACGCTCCACCTGCTGGCCGAGCGTGGGCTTATCCAGGAATTCCCGTTCGGCGATCAGGCGAGTCGCTTCGATAAACGGACTGACCGGCATGATCACGTCCACTGCACAGTCTGTGGCGAACTCATGGATGTCGATGTGCCGATCGCGGTATTGGCGCGGCAGGTCGCTGCTGATCAGACTGGTTACCACATCGAAGAGCATCAAACCGTGTTCTCTGGCGTCTGTCCAAGATGCCAACAGACAACGTAGTGTTAGGTGCCGCGTCATATGCGAAAATGATCGCGCGGCGGTATCCAGCGTAGCACGTTTCTTAACCGAACGGTATACTTAGTAGGAAGCACACCGGAAAAACAGGAAGTGGAGGTACTGGGCACACTTATGAGCGACAACACGCCATTGTTTCAAATTGAGAATTTGCATGCCGGGATTGAGGGCAGTGAGATCCTCCGTGGCGTTGATCTGGTGATCAACCGGGGTGAGATTCACGCACTGATGGGCCCAAATGGATCCGGTAAGAGTACGCTGGCGTATGTCGTCGCCGGCCATCCCAATTATGAGGTCCTCGAAGGACGCGTCCTGTTCAAGGGCGAAAACGTCCTTGAGATGAGTGCCGATGAGCGTGCCCGCCTGGGAATGTTTCTGGCGTTCCAATACCCGACCGTTATTCCGGGTGTCAGCATGGCCAACTTCCTGCGCCTCGCTGTAAATTCGGTCCGAGGCACTGATGCCGACGGCAAGCCAGCGATGGCGCCGCGCGAATTCCGCCGGCTTATGCGTGAGAAGATGGCGATGTTGAAGATGAACGAGTCGTTTGCGACTCGGTATCTCAACGAAGGCTTTTCTGGCGGCGAGAAGAAGCGAGCCGAGATCCTGCAAATGGCTCTTCTGGAACCAGATCTTTGCATCCTCGACGAGACTGACTCAGGTCTTGATATCGACGCACTTCGAGTCGTCTCAGACGGGGTCAACTCAATCTTCAACGAGAACATGTCGATGCTGGTGATTACCCACTACCAGCGACTTCTCAACTACATCAAGCCGCATTTCGTCCACGTGATGCTCAACGGCCGTGTGGTCGAGTCCGGTGGAGCGGATCTCGCGCTTGAACTGGAAGAGAAGGGCTACGACTGGCTAAAGACCGAATCAGAGGAAATCGTCAGCGCCTGACCGGCGGTCGGCGGTCTCCTGAAGGAGCACGGATATGGTAACGAAGCCAGAACTTGATATCGAACAATATAAGTACGGGTTCTCGGACCCTGAAGATTATATCTTCAAGTCCAAAAAGGGACTCAACAAGGAGATGGTTGAAGAGATCTCCAAGATGAAGGGCGAACCCGACTGGATGCGTGATTTTCGGTTGAAGGCGCTCGAATACTTCGAGAAGCGTCCGATGCCAAGTTGGGGTGCCGATCTCAGCGATATCGACTTCAACGATATCTTCTATTACGTGAAGGCCTCAACACAGAATGAACGAAGCTGGGACGACGTCCCAGAGTACATCAAGAACACCTTTGACAAGCTCGGGATCCCGGAGGCGGAGCGAAAGTTCCTGGCGGGAGTCGGTGCACAGTACGAGTCTGAGGTGGTCTACCACTCGCTACGAGCTGATCTCGAAAAGCTCGGTGTGATCTTCCTGAGTATGGACCAAGCACTAGTCGAGTACCCGGACATCGTCAAACAGTATTTCGGCACCATCATTCCCCCGAACGACAACAAGTTCGCTGCACTCAATTCAGCCGTTTGGTCGGGAGGCTCGTTCGTCTATGTTCCTGAAGGGGTCAAGGTTGACGTTCCCCTTCAAGCCTATTTCCGCATCAATGCTGAGAATATGGGCCAATTCGAGCGAACGCTGATCATCATTGAGAAAGACGCCTACGCGCACTACGTCGAGGGGTGCACCGCGCCAACGTATTCGAGCAATTCACTCCATAGTGCCGTGGTCGAGATTATCATCAAAGAGGGCGGCCGCTGTCGCTACACTACGATTCAGAACTGGTCGAAGAACGTATACAACCTGGTGACCAAGCGCGCCGCAGCGTACAAGAATGCCACGATGGAGTGGGTTGACGGCAACCTTGGATCGAAGGTCACCATGAAATACCCGGCTGTCTGGCTCATGGAGTCAGGTGCCCACGGTGAGGTGCTTTCGGTTGCAGTGGCGTCGGATGATCAGCATCTGGATGCCGGAGCCAAGATGGTCCACGTCGCGCCAAATACATCGTCGCAGATCACCTCCAAGTCAATCTCCAAGGGAACTGGGCGATCGAGCTATCGCGGGCTCGTGAAGGTCCACAAGGGCGCACACGACATTCGCGCGAACGTTGTATGTGACGCGCTCTTGCTTGACGAGCAAAGCCGGACCGATACGTACCCGTACATGGAGATCGAAGAAGAGGCCGTTTCGGTCGGTCACGAGGCGACAGTCAGTAAGGTTGCCGACGAGCAGTTGTTTTACCTGCAGAGCCGTGGCATCAGCGAAGTGGATGCCATGAGCATGATCGTGAGCGGGTTTATCGAACCAATCGCGAAGGAACTCCCGCTCGAGTACGCCGTCGAGTTGAACCGTTTGATTCAGCTCGAGATGGAAGGCTCTGTCGGATAAAGCGGCGATCGGATTAGCGTCGCTCCGGGCAATGTCAGGGCGGCATGTGGTCGCAAAATGCGATTGATGTGAGCATCGAAACGAGGGGCGGGGCGTCCCTGGCGGTTGACCAGCAACGCCAGCACCCGCCCTTCAGCGTGAGGGAGAGCATGGAAGCATCGCTGAAAGAAATCACAAAAGGGTTTTCCCAATCCTCTGTCGAGGAGTTGTCGAGCCAACGACATGAGCCGACCTGGGTCCGTGAGAAGCGTCTCGAGGCATGGTCGGCCTATGAAGAACTCCCCATGCCGTCGCGCACCGACGAGGAGTGGCGCCGGACCGACATTCGACGGTTGCCGGTCGACGATGTAGCTCCATTCGCAGGTCTCGACGGGCAGGTATCCGCATTGTCAGAGTTGCCGGCAGATATCGCGTCCAGTCTGGGCGACCCCAAACTCCGCTCCGGGATCAACGTTCAAATTGACGGTTGTACGGTTTATACGGAGCTCAGTACCGAGCTTGCGGAGCAGGGTGTCATCTTCTGCGACCTGGCGACCGCAATAGACCAGCATCCTGATCTCGTGAAGAAATACTTCATGACCGATTGCGTGCCAGCTAACGAGAACAAATTCGCTGCATTGAACGGAGCCTTGTGGAGCGGAGGCACGTTCGTGTATGTGCCGAAAAATGTCCGGGCCGAGGTTCCGCTTCGAACGCATATTTATGCCCGTACGCCGGGTAGCGCAATCTTCCCGCACACACTCGTCGTGGCCGAAGAGGACGCCTCGGTCGTCGTAGTCGATTCGTGGTCTTGCCCGACATCGGATGAACCGATTATTGCCTCCGGTGTTGTCGAGATCTACGCGGATGACGCCGCGCAAGTTCGGTACGTTCAACTCCAGGATTGGGGTCGCAACGTCTGGAACTTCACGACCCAGCGCGGGATAATCAAGCAGGATGCTCAGCTGAACTCGCTGAACGTGGCGCTTGGATCGAAACTCAGTAAGTCGTTAATCGCCGCGAACCTGATCGGCGCCGGTAGCCTTGCTGAAATGCTCGGCCTCTATTTCGCCGATGACAAGCAGCACATCGACCACCAGACTCGACAGATGCACGTTTCCCCATACGCAACCAGTGATCTCCTGTTCAAAGGTGCGATTAAGGATCGTGCACACACGGTCTACTCTGGCCTGATCAAGGTGTTCCCGGACGCCCAGCGCACCGATGCGTATCAGGCGAATCGAAATCTTGTGCTCAGCCGGACCGCACGTGCCGACACGATTCCAAATCTGGAAATTGCTGCGAACGACGTGCGTTGCACGCACGGTGCAACCGTAGGTCAGGTTGAAGACGAATACATCTTCTATTTGATGAGCCGTGGAATCAACCGAACTGAGGCCGTCAAGCTCATCGTTGATGGATTCTTTGACGAGGTCATCGAGCGGGTCCCGGTACCAGAAGTGCAGGAGGAAGTGCGGGCAGCAATCGCTCGAAAGATCGGACTATGACGACAAGACCAACGACTCCACCAGAAAAGCTAGACGTCGATCGGTTGAAGGCTGACTTCCCGATAATGCGACAGCCTACTCGCGGGAAACCGTTGGTCTATCTTGATAGCGCCGCGAGTTCGCAGAAGCCGAGCGTCGTGATCGACTCATTGGTCGAGTTCTATCGGACCTCCAACGCCAACATCCATCGCGGCGTCTACGAATTGAGCGAGAGGGCGACTTCCGCCTACGACGACGCCCGGGCGAAAGTGGCATCGCTTGTAAATGCTGGTTCTCCACGTGAGTGTATCTTCACCCGGAACACGACCGAAGCGATCAACTTGGTGGCGAATTCGTGGGGTCGAGCGAACCTGAACGAGGACGACGAGATTGTCCTAACGATCCTGGAGCACCACAGTAATATCGTTCCATGGCAAATTATCGCCAAGGAACGAGGTGCGCGAATACGCTATGTGGACATCGATGACGATGGGCGGCTCGCGCTCGATCAACTCGATGGTTATCTCGCTTCAGGTCGCGTCAAGCTCGTTGCGGCAACCCACGTCTCGAATTCTCTCGGGACGATTAATCCGGTGAAACAGATCATCGAACGAGCGCACTCGTCAGGCGCGTTGGTGCTCATCGACGGCGCACAGAGTGTGCCTCATATGCCGGTTGATGTGCAGGCACTTGGTGCCGACTTTCTGGCTTTTTCTGGCCACAAGATGCTCGGCCCGCTGGGCGTCGGTGTTCTGTATGGACGCCGGGCGCTCCTCGAGTCCATGCCGCCCTATATGGGTGGCGGTGACATGATCCGGACCGTTGAACTCGACGACTCGACCTATGCCGATTTGCCGGAGAAGTTTGAGGCGGGAACTCCGAGCGTCGCCGACGCGGTCGGGTTGGGAGCGGCGATCGACTACCTGAATGGTGTCGGCATTCCCGCCGTGCGCCAGCATGAGAAGGACATCGTGCGCTACGCGCTGGCCACTCTGCGCGAGGTTCCCGATGTAACGTTATATGGACCGGAAGGTGACGATCGAGCAGGGGTGGTGAGCTTCTCCATCGGCGATGTTCACCCACACGATATTGCCAGTATTCTCGACGGTGAAGGAATTGCAGTGCGGGCAGGTCACCACTGCACCCAACCGCTGATGAATCGCCTGGGCGTCATCGCAACGACGCGGGCGAGCTTTTACCTCTACAATGATGAGGCGGACGTCGATCATCTGGTCGATGGAATCATGACGGTCCGACGAGTGTTTGGTCTTGGAGCGTGACGCGTGGCTGATCTTTATCGCGAACAGATTCTCGATCATTCTCGCCATCCTCGGAATTTCGGCGAAATCGAGGACGCCGACTTTACCTACGAGGATAGCAACCCGCTTTGCGGCGATAAAATTCGCATCGACGTGAAGGTTGAAGACGGCAAGATTGCCGACATTAAATTCAGCGGCCGTGGCTGTGCGATCAGTCAGGCGGCAGTGTCGATCCTGACCGACATGGTCAAAGGACTCGAACTGGATGAGGTGAAAGATCTCAGCGCGCAAGACATGATCGACGAGCTCGGAATCTCAATAAGTCCGGCCCGAGTAAAATGTGCGTTGCTCGGACTTAAGGTACTGAAATCTGGTGCGTACGGCATCACCGATTGGCCGCATCAAGAATGACGGTCATGACGGCTGCGACGCCGCCGGTGGACACAGGAGGGCAGTATGGCCAAGTTCACGACTGACGACGTCCGAGAGAATCTCAAGACGGTATATGACCCGGAAATCGGCATCAACGTTGTCGACCTCGGACTTATTTATGACGTCGATATTGATGACAAGACTGACAAATCCGACGTTGTGGTCACAATGACCCTCACGTCGATGGGTTGCCCATTGGGGCCGATCATCATGCAAGAGGTGAACGGAGCACTGGGCGGGCTTCCGGACATCGGCGAGATCGGTGTGAGCATTGTCTGGAGTCCGCCGTGGACGCCCGATATGATGAGCGAAGAAGCTCGGGACGAATTGGGGATCTGGTAAGACATTCGTCACGTTGATCGTACACCCGCCCGTTCCGGTTTCGGAACGGGCGTCTTGTGTCCTCGGGCGTTTCTCGACTATTCTGAGCAACCGAAGTGATCGACGTGATGGCCGCGTCGCTCAGGTCAAGATGATTCGGTTGAGGAGATTGTCAACCATGATCCGTCACGCGCGACTCATCGTGATCGCGCTTGTCGTGATCATCGTTGTAGGTTGTAGCGGACCGGCTGACCCAGCAGCGACCACCGCCTCGCTGAGCCCGACTCCAATCGCGACTGCGATTCCAGAATCGACCCCAACACCGACGACGGTCCCGACCGCCACGCCACTACCAACAGCGACTCCAACTGCCACGCCGGAACCCACCCCGACGCCCACGCCAGTCCCAACGCCCACTCCGTCTCCACCGCCGACGCCGACGGCAATACCGGCTGCGCCAGCGATTACCGTCAAGCAGGCCGAAACCACCGAGAAGATCGTCGCGCTGACGTTCACCACCGGGGCCGATGCCGGTTTCACGGCGCAAATCCTGGATTTCCTGAAGAAGCAGAACATCAAGGCTTCATTCGGAGTAAATGGAATATGGGCCAAGCAGAACCCAGATCTGGTCAAACGAATCGTCAACGAAGGACACCAGATCATCAACGCAACCTACGATGACAAGTCATTCACCGGATTTTCGACCGGCGAGCCTCCACTCACCGCGCAGCAACGTGCGAGCGAATTGTCACAGCTGCGCGACCTTGTTCTGGCTCAAACCGGCTACGATGTAAAGCCATATTTTCGACCGCCCTACGGAGATATTGACGGTTCAGTGCTGCAAGACATTGCCAATGCGGGCTACTCCGTCAATGTAATGTGGTCACTCGACACTCAAGGCTGGAACGGGCTCACCGCCGACGAGATTGTTACAAGAACCATGAACGGAGTGACCCCGGGCGGGATCATACTGATGCACGTTGGCGCGAAGTCCGAGGACGCGAAAGCGTTGCCTCGTGTCGTTCAGCAGCTTCGCGATGCCGGATACCGATTCGTCACGGTAAAGCAAATGGTCGGGAGGTAGTCGCAAGCACGTCAACAGCCAAACCTGGGAGGACGCTTTACTGCGAGAAGATTCATTCCTCGCAATCAGAAAAGGAGAAGAGCGTGGCAGATCTTCAGCAAGTCTATCGATTCATTGACGATCACGCAGATTCGATGATTGCCGACCTTCAGCGCGTGATTCGTCAGCCATCGATCTCATCCGCGAACATTGGCGTGCGAGAATGCGCGGCGCTGTTGGTCGAAATGATGGGTGACCTCGGCATTGACGCCCGGGTAGCCGAGACCGAAGGCTTACCGGTTGTGTTCGGACAAATCAATGAGGCCGGCCCCGAAGCACACACGCTCGTCATCTACAACCATTACGACGTGCAGCCGGCAGATCCGGAAGGAGACTGGGAATCTCCGCCATTTGAAGCACGGATAGTTGGAGACCGCATAATCGGTCGAGGCGCGACCGATGCAAAAGGCAATTTGATGGCCCACCTCAAGGCGGTCGAAGCATTGCGTGCGACGACCGGTATGCCGATCAACGTCAAGTTTGTCTTTGACGGCGAAGAAGAGTCAGGAAGTCCAAGCCTCCCCGGATTTGTCAACGGCAACCTCGATCTTCTGGCCGCCGATGCGGCACTGTCCTTCGACGGCGGGTTCGACGCTGGCAATCGGCCGAGAATCAATCTCGGGAGCAGCGGCCTGCTCTTCGTCCAGATGCGTGCCACTGGTGGCTCAAAGGACCTTCACTCGGCACGTGCACGCCTGGTGCCAAATCCCGCATGGAAGCTCGTCTGGGCACTCGCATCCATGAAGGGACCCGATGGACGCATTCTCATCGACGGATTTTACGACGCGATTCGACGCCCGAGCGACCTCGAACGGGAGCTTCTGGAGCAGGCAGGTTGGAACGACGAAGCACAGAAAAAAGACCTCGGTGTCGACGAGTTCCTTGGCGGCGTTTCCGGTGTCGACGCGCTGGAGCAGCTTCTGTTCACACCAACGTGCAATATCGCGGGTTTCGCTTCCGGCTACGTCGGAGAGGGCAACAAGACGCTGTTGCCGTCGACCGCGGCGGTAAATGTCGATTTTCGACTCGTTGCGGACCAGGACCCGGACGATATCTACCAAAAGGTCCGCATGCATCTCGATTCCCATGGATTCAGTGACATCGAGATCAGCAGCGAAAGCGGCATCGAGCCGTCTCGCACGGCCGCAGACTCGCCGTTCGCCAAGATCGTGGCCGAAGCGGCGCGACAAGTCTACAAGCAGGACCCGACCGTCCGTCCAACGGGTGATGCTTCCGGGCGCCAGGGAGTTTGGCTGGCAGGAAAACTCGGGATTCCTGGCGCCGGGACGGCCGTCGGACCTCCCGATTGGCATGGACACGCGGCAAACGAATTCATGACGCTAAGCCATTACATCAACGGCATCAAATACGCCGCGACGATATGGACGTTGTTCTCGCAGACCGCTCTCAGCTAGATTCGGCGCAGGAAAAAGACGAAGGGATATTACATGCCTCGACCAATCGAGATCAACGATCTCGGGAACATCAAGTACGTCGGTGATCCGCAAATCTCTCCGGACGGTTCCACGGTTGCCTACGTGGTGACTGAGGCCGACATCAAGGGCAAGACCTATCACTCAGCGATATGGCTCTCCGCGACGGACGGTTCATCGACACGGCGTTTCACGCAAAGCACGGCCAAGGATGCATCGCCGAGGTGGTCTCCCGACGGGAACTATCTCGCGTTTCTGTCTGATCGAACCACTAAGCCGCAGCTTTACGTTATCCCGGTCCACGGGGGTGAGCCACTGCAGCTAACCGACCTGAAATACGGGGTCGCCGATCCGGTGTGGTCGCCCGACGGTAGATCGATCGCAATGACGAGCAAAGTCGGTCCCGAAGGCATGGTGGTGCTCGCAGAACAATCCAGTGACGAACGCAAGAAAGAACAGGATCAGAGTGATGTCAAGGTCATTCGCTCGTTGAAATTCAAACTCGACGGCGAAGGGTTTCTCGGTGATCTGAAACGGCATATCTTCGTTGTGGCAGCCGATGGTGGCCCGGTTGCTCAAATTACGGACGGCGACTGGGATGACACCAACCCTAGCTGGTCACCAGATGGATCGCGAATTGCTTTCGTATCCAACCGGACGCACGACCGTGAGTTCAATCGCGTTTCCGATGTTTGGGTCGCAAACGTTGGCGACAAGACGGTCCAACCGATCACGAATGGCGATGGGCAATACGTCACGCCGGCATTCTCGCCGACCGGCGATCAGATCGCCTACGTTGGGAACCCGTTCAGCGAAAAATATGGACCAAACACCATCAGCCAACTGTGGGTACAGTCGATCGCAGGCGGAGAAGCGCGCAATAACGCGGCAGGCCTGGATCGCGATATCAGTGGCACCGCCATTAGCGACGCCCATTATGTCGCGCCGGCGCAGTTTCCGATCTGGGCAGACGACGGGCTGTCGATCTACGCAAACTACGCTGATCGCGGCAACGTGCCGGTAGCGCGCTTTCGGCTCGATGGGGAATGTTCACAAATCGTTGGTGGAACGCGTGAGGTCCTCAATTTCAGCTTGGCGCGAAACGGTACGATGGCGTTCTTGATCTCAGACGCAACTCATCCGTTCGAGGTCTTCGTTAGTGGACCAGACGGATCCGATCTGAGGCAGGTCAGTCATGTCAACGATGCATTTCTCGCAGACGTTGCGATTAGCCAACCCGAACACCTCACAGTGACCAACGTCGATGGAATCGAGATCGACACCTGGCTTCTCGCTCCGCCCGACTTTGACGAGAACAAACAATATCCACTCATTCTCGAGATACACGGCGGGCCTCACGCCATGTATGGCAACACCTTCTACCACGAGTTGCAGGTTTACGCGGCGCATGGCTACCTGGTTCTTTACTGTAATCCCCGTGGAAGCACAGGCGGTGGCCAAGCGTTCGTGAACGCGGCGGCTGGCGACTGGGGAGGAGTCGACTACGTTGATCTAATGAACGTTGTGGACCACGTCAGTAAACTCCCCTACGTCGATGCAGACTCGGATGGGGGTGACCGGTGGGTCGTACGGTGGCTACATGACGAACTGGATAATCACGCAGACAGATCGCTTCAAGGCAGCCGTGACTCAAAGAAGCACCTGCAACCGTCACAACCTGTTTGGCACCAGTGACCTGGTATGGTCATATGCCAGCTGGGAGTTCGGCGGATCGGCATACGAACGACCCGACTTTTACCTCGAACGATCGCCCCTGACCTATATTCAGAACGTCACGGCGCCTGTGCTCATCATGCACAGTGAGAACGATTTTCGATGTCCGATCGAGCAATCGGAACAGCTCTTTGTAGCGTTGAAGCTTCATGGCAAACAGACTGAGTTTGTTCGCTTTCCGAACGAGAGCCATGGACTTTCTCGCACGGGGCGGCCCGATCACCGCGTCGAGCGGCTGCAACGATCGGCCGATTGGTTTGAAAAGTACGTGTAGGGAACCTAGATCTAATCTGTCAGGACGCTTCCGTCATTCGGGGTAGGTCATTCGGCGGTGATATCGCCGTGCGATAGACTCCCGGTTAGTTGCTTTACGCCAGAACGGAGGCGGAGGCGAATACGGGCTCGCCTCTTAGGCGACGTTCCGCAAATTCCAATCGACCGGCCAGAGGAGCGAGGCTGATCTGGAGGAGGAAAAAATGCTCAAACGCGCCGGACTGCTCTTCGTCATCGGCGTCATCCTCATTGGGTTACTGGCTGCCTGTGGCGGCGGGAGCAGTAGCAGTAGCAGCAACAGCAGCAATTCAACTTCCGGAAATACGGTGACGATTACCGAAACAGAGATGAAGTTCACGCCAAATACGTTTACGGTCAAGGCAGGCGAACAAGTCACGATCAAACTCGAGAACAAGGGCGTCGTGATGCACGACTTTACCATTGACGATGTCGGAGGTAAGAAGATTTCGCAGCCGGTTGAGCCTGGAAAGTCCGGAACGGTAACGTTTACGGCGCCGAGCAGCCCAGGAACGATCCAGTTTTATTGCTCGCAGCCAGGACACAAAGCGGTCGGCATGGTCGGCACAATCACTGTCCAGCAATAGCCCCACAGTATCCATTTTGAAGGGAAAAGCCACGCGGATTCCCTGTCTGGCGCGGTTCGCGCTAAGATAGAGAAAACAGACGCGCGGCTCATTTCCTGTATTTCACCGCTCGAAGGCGAGGGAGGCCACCTAGTGAATAGCTATGCCACGATCAGCGAACTGCTCCAGCATCTCGGACCGGCGGCGGAATTGCGCAATGGAGCGTTCTCAATTTCGGATGAACGTGCTTTCCGGGAGACGGTCCTCGACCGTCTGGTATATAGCGCGGTATTCGGAGACGATGACGTGCGAGCCGCATCACGTTGGATCATCTGGCAAGCGGGCCAGGAACTTGGAGTGCTGCCAGCGTCGATTCATGACTTCTACATCTCAGGAGGGAAGGGTGAATGGGATAACCAAACCACTCCCGCAATCAACGTCCGTGGCATGGTCTACGACACCGCACAGGCGGTATTCCGGGCGGCGCAGAAGAACGACGCCAAACAATTGATATTCGAGATCGCTCGTTCAGAAATGGGGTACACGGACCAGCGTCCGGAAGAGTACGTCACCGTCATACTGGCCGCCGCGCTTCGTCAGGGACACCGCGGGCCACTCTTCATTCAGGGCGATCATTTTCAGATCAACGCCAAGAATTACGGCGATGACGCGGAAAAAGAGATCGGCGGGTTGAAAGACCTGATTGTCGAGGCGATCGCCGCTGGTTTCTACAACATCGATATCGATAGCTCGACCATCGTTGATTTGTCCCAGCCGACTGTCGCTGAGCAACAACGTCTTAACTACGAGCGGTGCGCTGAACTCACGGCCTACATTCGAGCGCATCAGCCGGAAGGTGTCATGGTCTCTGTAGGCGGTGAAATCGGCGAAGTTGGCGGCAAAAACAGCACCGTCGAGGACCTCGATGCTTTTATGACCGGCTACAACAAGACTCTGGCTGGCATGGACGGTAACCTCGTCGGCATCAGCAAGATCAGCGTACAGACTGGGACTAGTCACGGTGGCGTTGTTCTTCCAGACGGAAGCATCGCTAACGTGAGTGTCGACTTCGAGACTCTCGGCGACCTGTCGAAAGCTGCTCGCGAGCGTTACGATCTCGGCGGCGCCGTTCAGCACGGCGCATCGACCCTGCCGGAAGTGGCATTCAACCGATTCGCTGAGGCCAACGCCTGCGAAGTTCATCTGGCAACCGGATTCCAAAACATCCTTTACGACAGCGAGGCGTTTCCGTCCGATCTCCGCGACGAGATTTACGCACATCTTAGCCGAACACCGTGCGAGCGAACGCAAGCCAAACATGACTGACGCCCAGTTCTATTACACAACACGAAAGCGCGGCTTTGGCCCATTCAAAAAGCAGATCTGGGATCTGCCCGAGTCGGTTCGCAACGAAATTAGTGCTGAACTTGAAGTAAAATTCGATCTCATCTTCCAGCGCCTAAACGTCGTGAACTCTGCCGACCTGATCGATCGAATGGTCAAACCAGTGCCGCATTCCAAACCGGCGCCGGCGGCGCTGGAGAAGGCTACGATCTCCTAAGCTTGTTGTCATCAACGACACAGACGGGAGGGCAAACCTCGGGATCGCCCTCCCGTCTTGAGGGCACCGATTCATCGTCGAAATGTTAGGCGGAAACAGTTGCCCCGGCGCGGGACTGATTCGTTCCGGCCGGAGATGTCCAGGTGTTCAATTAGTGCTTGGTGTATCAACGCGTGGTGATGGAAGGCTCCCGATCGCGCCCAGGTTCTTGTTCGGGGCGAAGATAGACCAGGTATTCGTTCATGCCGACCTTGAGAACCCGTCTGACGAGGTAGAGAGAACCACGTTCCCGCAACGATCGCCCAGGGCTAATTCTGGCGGCTCGCACTTCTCGTTCGGTTCGGGCGACGATCTCATAGGTTATGCGGCCACATTTCAGACAGCGAAAGTACTGGTCAGCTTCATCCGTAAGACCAGTAAGCCCGCGCTGAACCAGCTCGGTTTGACCGCTTCCGCAGTCGGGACAAATTCGTTGTTCGGACGTGCTCACCTTATGCTCGCCCTCCATGCACGTGTCCCGAAGCTAGACTCCCGCGCGTCACATCCGACAACCGCCCGCTATTTCGACAGTACATACAAACCGAATACCATAGACTTCCGACTTTCGCAACACTCCCTGGTGATTTCAGAAAGCTGAACCACTCACGCAACGGGGCGTGCTCAAAACGTACTGGAGGACCCTAATTTTCTATAGTATGACCTAGCTCTGGCACGCAATTTATCCTGAACGGGGCATCTCGTGGCATACTAGAGATGTTGCGAGTCGTCACTATGCATCGGCCGATTGCGCGGATGGACAGGTCTCGCTCGCCATGACCCAGTCCTCATTGCGACGTTCGCACCCCATTTCAGATAGTCGTCGGGGCAAGGCACTCGAAGCTCAATTGCCGCGCTTCTGGCGGAATAGATGGTGACCATAGTCCGCAATGTAAATTACAAATCACTCGACGTGATCAAGTTTCCCTGCACATCGCCACACTCACGCTCGTACTGATAGTTCTCAAGGAAATTTCTCGACACTGAGGGAGGTAACGCGTGGTTGGTGACGTAGATGAGAATCTAAACGTCTCGGAAGTGATTGCATCTGAACTTCCGAAACGTGCTCGCGATCTGCTCGAGAAGTCGACGCTTATAATCGCGTCGAATCGCGGTCCGATCGAATTCCAGCTTGAAGAAGATGGCACCTACAGCACGCGACGAGGCAGCGGTGGAGTGGTCACGGCGGTTGGTGCCGTGAGCCGGTATAGCGATCTGATTTGGGTGGCCAGCGCCATGACCGATGGTGACCGACAGAGAGCTCAAGACGCTCAGAACGCGGGTGAAAGGGCTATCACGGTTCCTGACTCCGATGTCCAATTGCGGTTCGTCCTGGCGGATCCTGATGAATATGACGGCTATTACAATCGGATTTCGAACCCACTACTCTGGTTTCTTCAGCACTACCTGTGGGACACCCCGCGATCGCCCGACATTAATCAGGACACGTGGCACGCGTGGCACACCGGCTATGTCAAGGTGAATGAACGGTTTGCGCAAGAGATCGTTGCTGCGGCCCGAGCAAGTGAGCATCCACCGCTCGTAATGCTGCAGGACTATCATCTCTATCTCGTGCCCGGCTTGATTCGCGAGATGATGCCGGAGGTAACACTCCAGCACTTCATACACATCCCCTGGCCCGATCCAGACTATTGGCAGCTGCTGCCGAGAGAGATGCGCAGCAGTATCTGCTCGAGCCTGCTCGGCAATGACGTTGTCGGGTTCCAGACCGATGCACACGCCCGCAGCTTTATGAACACGTGTGAGGCAAATCTCGACGGCATTGATCTCGACTATAGGAATCGGGAGATTCACTTTCGGAATCGCACGACACGAGTAGCGGCCTATCCGATTTCAATCGATTGCGAAGCGGTCGAAGCGGTGGCGGCCAGCAACGAGGCGCTGATTCACGAGGAGCATCTGGTGAACTTCACGAATGAGTTCACCATTGTGCGTGTAGACCGCGCCGAACCAAGCAAGAACATCGTGCGCGGTTTCCTTGCATACGATCGGTTCCTCGAGGAGTTTCCAGAATTCATCGGACGCGTGAGCTTCCTCGCGTATCTGGTCCCCTCCCGGTTAGAGGTGCTCGAATACGTCGACTACCTCGACGACATCAATACTATGGTCGGTCGCGTTAACACGAAGTACGCCAATTCAGCTGAGATTGACGGTGTCGCGTGGCAACCTATTCAGGTCTTCATTGGCGACGACTATCCTCGAGCATTGGCCGCCATGAAGCATTACGACGTACTCATGGTAAACGCGATCTTCGACGGCATGAATCTCGTAGCGAAAGAAGGTGCACTGCTCAATCAGCGCGGTGGTGTCATCATCTTGTCGGAAGCGGCCGGCGCTTACCAGCAGCTTGGGCCTTACTCGCTCACGGTTTCTCCTACAGATATCGAAGGTACAGCCTCCGCGATCCACACGGCGCTGACCATGAGTTTAGAAAAGCGCGAGGCGTGGTCTCGCAATCAGCGAAATCTGGTGCAACGAGAAAACATTCGCACCTGGATCTACACGCAACTCGATGATCTGGCGAAGCTGGAAAAAGTCCAGGCGTGACGGACCAGTTTAACTCAGGAGAGCACACCGGCCGATCGTAGGGCTGCCAGAGTCGGCTCGATCGGCAACGCGTGCCGAACGTGATTGTCTCGTCCGTCGATCGTTGTAGCACGGAACAGCGCGTTGACCACAGCTTCCTCAGTCGACTCGACCGTCGCCTGAAAGAGTGCGTCGATCAGTCTCCCGTTTTCAACTATGTGGTCGAATGGAAGTGTCGTCTCGTTCGTCTCGTGCGGGATTCGCAACGCGTTCGAAAAGGCGACGATATAGTCACCGCTGCCGTTGCCCGAGATAGACCCGAGCCGTGCCAATCCGAGCGCCGCTCGCCGAGCAAGACGGCGCAACGCGCGATCGAGCATTGGCGCGTCAGTGCCAATGACAACTATGATAGACCCAGCTTCCGGCGTAACCTCAGGCGGATTCCAAGATTCCAACAACCGTCCAATCGGAACACCGGAAATCGTAAGCTGATCGCGGCGACCGAAATTACCAAGCACGATGGCGCCGACGGTGTATCCGCCGAGATCTTGGGGAAGGCGCCGCGACGCAGTCCCAATGCCGCCCTTGAACCCGAACAGGGTCATTCCCGTTCCCGCCCCAACGGTTCCCTCTTCGACCGGCCCAGAACGAGCCGCTTCAATCGCCGCGAGAACATGCTCGTAGCGCACATGGCGTCCTTGCATGTCGTTGAGGTAGTTGTCGGCGCATTCAGTAACGACCGCGTTCGTCGTGGAAGTGGTAATTGCCACGTCCGGATTCGTCAAGATCGAATATTGGACCAGGGCATCGACGACTAGACCAACATTCATGGTACCGGTCATGGCGATTGGGCTTTCAATCACTCCCAGTTCGTCAATCTGCTCCTGACCAAAACACTTGCCAAATCCGTTGAGAACGAAGACAGCGGCAGGAACCTTCTCCCGAAACAGATTTCCTCCATGCGGCTGAACGATCGTCACGCCGGTCCGAACCGGACCGACACCAGGCTGCAACGGACCTGACCCCTGGATTAACGTCGTGTGACCGACCCGCACATCGCTGACGTCCGTGATCGCATTGAACGGTCCGGGATCCATGGTACCGAGTATCAACCCAAAATCCCGTGCACGTTGACGGTGACTTGATTCGTTCACGTCTCCTCCACATTGGACAAGTCTTCGGTTTAATTTGTCACGAACGCTGCTATATCTCCCTGCCGAATTACTGGCCGCAAGCTACCATAGCCCAGGTGATTGTGTCATCAGCAGTCAAGCCGTTACGCCAATCCGTGCAAACGAATGGATGTGGACGGAAAGCGAAACAACCCATGAATGTGGACTACCGAAGGTTTCAGCGAATTTCATCGCCATTGACGTCACGCCGACCTATTGTGACCTCGCCAGCGGGCTTCATCTCCTCGGCCGAGGATCAAGACTTCCTGTCCGGGCAGGCGCGCTCGTCGGTCAACCCTTTCCCAAATTGCCTTAGCGCGTAAGATGAGGGCGACAACAGTGCTGGCGGGCGCGATGATCAAGCGAGACCTGCAACCTTAACAGCGCGCGGATCTTAAGAGTTTGAAGGGAACACGATGAAAGCCGGGCGACAATTGGTGAAGTTCATATGGGCGACCCGATTCGCTTCAGAAGACGGTTCCGACACAGGGAAATTGAGATCGCGTTCGAAGGATTACAACCGAGCCAAGCAGCGGCTCATGCTGATTGGGATGATAGCGTCGACCATCGGCGGGGCGCTGTTCATCGTGAGCGGTCTCCCCAAACGCGTGAGTGATTCAGTGGACCAGGTGAATCCAAACAAATGGGTGCGCCGCAGTCTCTTCGCTATCGTCGTTGCCGCCGCGGAAGCATTCGTTACAATGCCCATGAGCTACATTAGTGGATATGTGCTTGAGCAACGTTACGGTCTGAGCAACCAGACGCGGGTCGCCTGGGCTCTCGATCAGATCAAAGGCATGGCAGTCGCGCTTCCGTTCACGGCTTTCGGCGCAAACCTGATGCTCGAAATCATCGAGCGCTGGCCGAAGCGCTGGTGGGCAATCACGACGGCGCTGGCGCTCCCGGTGACGGTGATTTTCTCTCAGCTTGCTCCCGTGCTCTTGATGCCAATCTTCAATCGGTTTGAGCCGCTCAAAGACACCGAACTGGCAACCCGACTGAAAGCCCTCGCGGCCAAGTCCGGGATCGATGTCGCCAACGTGTTGCAGATGGATATGAGCCGGCAGACGAATAAGGCCAATGCCTTTTTCACCGGTATGGGTCGGACCCGGCGCATTGTTCTGGCCGACACGATGCTCAACAGCTTTTCACCCGAAGAGATTGAAGTCGTGGTCGCACATGAGATCGCGCACCAAGCGCACCGTGATCTCTGGCGGTTCGTGGCGCTGGGGACGATCTTCACAGCGGGGTTGTCATGGTCGGTCAACTTCGTTGCATCACGCGTCGTGCGCCACTACGGAGAGAGCCTCAGTATTCCTTCTCTCTCGCACGTCACGGCGCTCCCACTGCTTAGTTGGCTATTGTCGGCGATCGCTATGGCTCTCGCTCCGGTACAAAATATGTACTCACGACGGCTCGAGCGACGGGCTGATACCTATGCATTGGAGTTAACGCGGGACCCTTCGGCGTTCGAATCGGCGATGCAGCGCCTGGGCGAGAAGAACCTCGCCGACCCAAATCCTTCGGCGTTCATAAAATATACGATGTACAGTCATCCGCCGATATCCGAGCGCATTGCCAGGGCTCGTCGTTTCGCGAAGGAAATGAAGTAAGCAAAAGGTTCACAGAGTGACGGGCATTTTCGCTTGCCACGCTCACTTCCGGGATCTAAGCAGGACCTTGAAATCATTGAACGAGATGACTCGACCATCCTGAACATCTACCGAGAAGTGCTCTCTGCAGCGCTCGTCCGATGCCAATATCCAGTTGGATAGCGCTTCAGGTCCGCCTTCTGGCATTCGTGAGCGTTGAGTCCAGGACGCGAATTCATGTCGTTTGAGAATAACCTCTGAAGTCTCGAGAACCATGCCGGCGTTCGTCAGAAACGTTGTCCATTCTTCCATCGAATAGGCGCGAACGTGGCTCGGATCCCGCCATTGTTCGACCGTGTTGATGAACTCGTCGAACGCCTTGTTCTCGGGCGCGAGACTATCGATCAGCACAAATGCTCCGCCCGGAACCAGCACTCTCGCCACCTCATTCACAAACGACTGGACGTCGGCGAAGTGATGAGGCGCGATACGACACGTAACAAGATCGAACGACTCATCTGCAAACGGGATCGACTCAGCCGCCGCAGCGATTACCCCAACCGGCTCAATATCGTTTTCTCGAGCAAATCTTCGCGCGTGTACCAGCATTTCAGGCGTGAGGTCGAGCATTGAGACGTCGCGCACCAGTGGCGCTAACGCGATCGCCGTGTGACCGCCTCCGGTGGCGATGTCAAGCACCCGCATATCGGGTCGTGGTTCCGCGATCTCGACGAGGCGTGCGAGGTCCTTGCCAAGCCGATGTGTTTCGCTCTGGACATACGCGTCGCCAGATGCGCTAAATTGATCCCGTGACCGGCGCAGAATGTCTTGTCCTGTCAAGATCGTTGATCCCTTCTCGCGATAGTCGTCATGACCCGACGTGACCCTGGAAACGACCTCGCGCCGATGATAACGTTTCTGTCGTGCCGGTAGTTGGTGCCGGCCTGGCAGGAGTCACCCGGCACAATGTTTTTTCAACTCGGCCGTTTCGCCTACCGCCACCGCTGGCATGTCATCGCCACCTGGCTCGTTTTCTTTTTCGCGTCAGTCCCGATACTTCCGCGCGTCTCAGGAGTGCTCGCCGTCGGAGGATTTTCCAGCCGCGGCACCGAGACCGCCAAAGCGCAGCAAGTCCTCGAGACCAAGATACCAAGCTACAGCCCCTCGGATCTCGTGATAATTTTCCACGATTCCACGCTAAACGCCAACTCCGAGCAATTTGTCGCCCAGTCGGACGAAGCCTTGAAGGACGTTTTGGCCCTTCCGCACGTTCAAGGCGAAACAACCTTCCGACAGAATCCACGACAAATCTCCGCCGACGGCCACACAGCCTATGACCTGGTGCACCTTGACATTCCATCCGAGCAAGCACAGCGGCTCGTGTCAAACGTTCGCCGAACCATACATCCAACGCAGCTGGAGATTCGCGTCGCGGGAGGTCCAGCCTTTTACGCCGACATAGAGACCGTGACGGAACGTGATTTAAGACGAGCTGAGTTGATCGCGGTACCCTTTGCGCTACTCGCGTTGGTGCTCGTCTTCGGTAGCCTGGTGACTGCCGGAGTGCCAATCGTCGTAGGAGGAATGAGCGTCGCATGCGTTCTCGGCGCCATATTCCTCACCGCCCATGTTGTCGATCTTTCGATCTTCGTACTTAATCTGGCAACGCTGCTGGGGCTTGGTCTCGCAATCGACTATTCCTTGTTTATGACGAGCCGATTTCGGGAGGAACTCACACACAAGAACGTGTCGGACGCAGTGGCATCCACGGTTGCGACGGCCGGAAAGGCTGTCTTCTTCTCCGGGCTCACCGTACTCATCGGCCTGAGTGGCTTGGCTATCTTCAACATCATGTTCTTGCGCTCCGTCGGGGTAGCCGGAGCGTTGGTCGTTTTCTTCGCCGTCCTTGGTGCGCTGACGTTGCTGCCGGCCGTCTTGGGTGTGATCGGGACTCGAGTGGATCGGCTGTCCATATACCGACGCGGAGACGATACAGGCTCGTTCTGGCATTGGGTGGCAGAGCGTGTCATGGCTCATCCCTGGCTAGTCCTGATCCCGGTCGTCACCTTCCTGCTGGTCCTTGGTTTACCTTTTTCCAGAGTGAATCTCAGTTCACCGGATGCGACGATCCTGCCCCTGTCGACCGGATCACGCCAGGGTTTTGAGATGTTACGGACGCAATTTGGTGACGGTTCGATTTCGCCGATCGTCGTCGCCGTGGAATCAAATGGCCCGATAAATTCTCCCGAAAATATCACGAGCCTCTACGACATGACGCGCAAAATCGCAAAAGATCAGCGCGTCTGGAATATCGATAGTATCGTCACGCTCGACCCGCGCATCGCGCTTCAGCAATACCAGCTGATGTACGCCGATCCATCCACGTTGAACGATCCGTACATCGGCGCTGCCTACCACCAACTCGCGGGATCGAACGCGACGGTCATGTACGTCTATACGCAAGCGCTTCCAAGCAGCAACGAGGCTAAATCATTACTCGCCATGTTGCGACAGATGAATCCCGGGCCGGGACTTACCATGCAGGTCGGAGGAGGAACGGGCGAGATTGTCGACGTCGTTCACTCGATGTACACGGATTTCCCGATCGCCATCGCCTTGATCGTACTAGCAACCTACATCACGCTCTTCCTGCAATTCCGATCCTTGATCCTGCCGATCAAGGCCGTGCTGATGAATGCGATGAGCATCGTCGCCAGCTACGGCGCCTTGGTTTGGATCTTTCAGGAAGGCCATTTGAGTGGACTGCTCAACTTTGAGCCACTTGGATTCGTCGAGGCATCACTGCCAGTAGTTATGTTCAGTCTTCTGTTCGGACTGAGTATGGATTACGAAGTCTTTTTGCTGAGTCGTGTGCGTGAGGTATGGGACGAAACCGGTGACAACCGGTTGGCCGTCTCAACCGGGCTAGCCCGTAGTGGTCGAATCATCACCGGCGCGGCGCTCATTCTGGTGGTGGTTGCGTCGTCATTTGCCACGGCGGACGTCGTTCTGATCAAAGCGCTCGGCGTGGGAATCGCGATTGCCGTAGCCATCGATGCGACGATCGTGCGTGCATTGCTCGTTCCTGCGACCATGAGATTGTTGGGTCATCTGAATTGGTGGGCGCCCGCCTGGACCAAACGGATAACTCGGCGCATGTCGGTGCCACGGTGAGAAGGTTAATGCAGCAAATTTTGCGACAAAACAGGTCCACGGCTATTCTAGTCGCGCTAGTAATGCTTTTCGTTGCTGCCTGTGGAAACTCCAACACCTCCCCTACGCTTGCACCTTCCGGCACAGCGATCACCCGCCCGGCGGCAGCCTTCCTTACCCCGCAGGCCACGCCTGGGCCAATCGTCTTCCCTGTCGATGATGGACCACACGATGATCTTACCGAGTGGTGGTACTTCACCGGCCATCTAAAGACTGCTGCTGGCACAGATTACGGTTTCGAATTCGTCATCTTTCAAGGAAACCGCGCCGGTTTCCCGCCCGCCTACGCATCGCATTTTGCTATCACGGACGTCACCAGCGGTACGTTCCATTACGATCAGAGAACGCAAGTCGGAGGGCAGCCGACGTCGAACAAGGTCATCGATCTGGTGCTCGGTGACTGGTCGCTGACCGGGAATGGCGGAAACGACACAATCTCTGCGAACATGCCGGGGTTCAAACTGGACCTCAACGTCGTCTCGCAGAAGCCACCGACACTCCACGGCGGCGATGGCTACTTCGAATGGGCGCCGGCCACAAGCTCCTACTACTACTCTCGCACCTCGATGGCGGCGACCGGGAACCTGACCGTCGACGGTGTCACTCAACCGGTCGTCGGTCAAGCCTGGATGGATCATCAATGGGGTAATTTTCTACTCTTTAGCGGCGGCTGGGACTGGTATTCGATTCAGCTCGACACTGGACAAGCGATCATGCTCTGGACTAGTCGCGATAGACAGAACGCGATCATCTTTGGAAGTGGTACCTGGATCGACGCGTCAGGCAAATCGGCTCAGCTCGGGTTCCAAGATTTCAAAATCCTCTCAACACGTTCCTGGACGAGTCCTCATTCTGGGGCGGTCTATCCGTCCGCATGGACGGTCGAGATCCCTTCAAGAAACGTGAGCCTGACGATTGTGCCAGTGATGCAAGATCAGGAACTTGACACTCGCAAATCCACCGGAGTCATCTATTGGGAGGGAGACGTGCGAATTACTGGCACCGAAAATGGTCAGCCAATCGCAGGACAAGGCTATGTCGAACTGACAGGTTATGCGCCAGTTCCGACCAACCCCTGAGCGACGAGTCCATTGGGTCTTGCGGCCAGCATCTTGACATGTAGCCGATCGCTGTGTATTATGGCCGTCAACAATCAAATAGAGCCTGCGCTCATCCAGAGAGGTGGAGGGAAACGGCCCTTAGAAGCCCGGCAACCAGTGCGAATGCACCAGGTGCCAATTCCGGCGGATGAAAGTCCGCAAGATGAGCGAGGTGTTTTTCGATCCTCCACCTGTTTTGGGGGATTTTTTTGTTCCTCCGAAACCAAAGGCGATGACGAGGGGAGTACACGAGGCGCTACGGCCCCAGCGAGCCGCGACGGTGTAAGGCGGCGCACGGGCACTCGTGGAAGATGGCCTCTGAGCCGCGCGCTGAACCGCTCTGATGCGAAAGTAGGCGTCGTCGGGTTGACCACCGTTACCATGGTCCGAGTGCCTGCGCACTTACCGAGGTCTGGCTTGCAAGAGTCAGACAAACCGGGGTGGTACCACGGGTGTTGCAACCCGTCCCCGCACATGGGGACGGGTCTTCGTTTGTCCCGTTTCCGGCACGAGTATCCGACGCTGGAGGGGATCATGGCAGCAATCATGTCGGCACCATCGATTCGGCAGACCGCTTCTGTCGCTTCACTGGACAATCCATTCGTGACTGAACAAGGCGACGTCTTGCCGCTCGTCGAGATCGGCTACGAGACGTGGGGCCAACTCAATGCGACTCGCGACAATGCCGTGCTGATCATCCACGCGTTGACCGGTGACAGTCACGCTGCGTCGCACGGGCCAGACGACCAGCGTGGCTGGTGGGAACCGCTCATCGGCCCGGGCAAAGCGATCGACACCGACCGTTATTTCGTCATCTGCCCGAATAATCTGGGCAGCTGTTATGGCTCGACCGGGCCATGCACGATCGATCCCGAGACTGGTCGACGCTATCGTTTGCAGTTCCCGATGCTGACGGTACGTGACCTGGTTGCCGTTCAAGCTCGGCTGACCGACCATCTTGGAATCTCGAAGCTTCATGGCGTCATTGGCGGGTCACTCGGGGGGATGCAGGTTCTCGAATGGGCAGCCATGTATCCGAAAAAGGTTCAGAGGGCAATCCCGATCGCCGCCTCAGGACGGTTTGCGCCACAAGGAATCGCGTTCAACGAGGTGCAACGCCGCGTCATAATGCTCGACCCAGCTTGGAACAACGGCAACTATGAAGAGGACGCGATTCCCGCGTCGGGGCTAGCGATTGCGCGCATGGTCGGCGTTATCACGTACCAGAGTGATGAGTTGATGGCCGCCAGGTTTGGGCGCAATCCCGAAGCCCGATACACCAGCTGGCCCGCTTTCCTGCGGCGGTACGACGTCGAGGGCTACCTACACTACCAAGGTGATAAGCTCGTGCGCCGCTTCGATCCCAACTGCTATCTCTATCTCACACGAGCGATGGACTCTCACGATCTCGGTCGCGATCGAGGCAGCTACAAGGATGGGCTCAGCTTGATCGAAGCACCGACGCTGATGATCGGCATTCGATCGGACATTCTCTTCCCGGCTTATCAGGTGCGCGAGGTAGCAGACGTGCTGCAACGCGTTGGACGAGATGGTCGTTACGTTGAACTGGATTCACCGAACGGCCATGACGCTTTCCTAAACGATGTCGAGGTTATGGGCCAGCATATTACACAGTTTCTTGCTGAATGACGTCTGTATGGGCGCCCATCGGAGCGTTCAGCAAGGCCAGTATTCGACACAGGAATTCAAGCAAGAAAGGAATTGACTGAGGGGGATCAGCGCGGCATTTCGAGTTGCGCTTCACGTAAAGCAGCTAACGTCTCACAACAGGAATGGGAGAGGAAGTCAGTGACTGAATCCAACGGACATCGCCGAACACCAGGTTTCAATACGCGCCAGATTCACGCGGGACAGCGGCCCGATCCGACGACGACCGCGCGAGCGGTTCCCATTTACCAGACAAGCTCGTTCGTTTTCAACAACGCCGAGCATGCCGCCAATCTATTCGGTCTGCAGGAATTCGGTAACATATACACACGCATCATGAATCCGACGCACGATGTCTTCGAGCAGCGGCTGGCCTCTCTCGAGGGTGGCGTCGGAGGTCTGGCTACCGGGTCGGGCCAGGCAGCCGAATCGATCGCCATCTTCACCATCCTTGAAGCCGGAGACGAGATCGTTTCAGCATCGAGTCTCTACGGAGGTACATACAATCTATTCGCGGTGACACTGCCACGTCACGGCATCACCACGACGTTCATTGACCCGTCGAATCTCGACAACTTCCGTAACGCCATCACCAACCGCACCAAGGCTCTCTACGTGGAGACCATCGGCAATCCGAAGCTGGACGTCGTCCGCATTCGGGACGTTGCCGATATCGCCCATGAGGCGGGCGTGCCACTTATCGTCGACAATACCTTCGCAACCCCGTATCTCTGCCGGCCGATCGAGCACGGGGCCGACATCGTCATCCACTCCGCGACAAAATGGATCGGTGGACACGGCACATCGATCGGCGGAATCATCGTCGACGCTGGCAAGTTCGACTGGACGAACGGAAAATTCCCATCCATGGTCGACTACGTCGATCGCTTCGGAAATCTCGCGTACATCTTGCGTGCACGCGTCGAACCATATCGAGACCTCGGCCCTGCCCTCAGTCCGTTCAACTCCTTCCTGTTCCTCCAGGGAGTCGAGACGCTGTCACTGCGCATGGACCGCCACTGCGCAAACACTCAGACAGTGGCAGAGTGGCTGGAGAACGATCCGCGTGTCTCGTGGGTCATCTACCCTGGTCTTGAGAGTCATCCTTATCATGAGAACGCCAAGAAGCAACTCGATCACGGTTTTGGTGGAGTGGTTAACTTCGGCATCAAGGGTGGACTCGAAGCCGGACGCGAACTGATCAACAATGTCGAGCTCTTCTCGCTCCTTGCGAACGTCGGCGACGCGAAGTCGTTGATCATCCACCCGGCCACCACGACGCACGAACAACTCACAGAGGAACAGCAGGCAGCGGCTGGAGCATCCCCTGACCTGATCAGACTCTCCATCGGACTCGAGGATATCGAAGACATCATCGACGATCTCGATCGAGCGTTGAGCAAGGCAGCCAGCAGGACCATTCACGCGACGGCATAATCGCAATGGAATCGACGGGCGGAGCATGGTCCGCCCGTCGGCTATTCAGACTTGTCCGCCCGGATTCGACCGGACGCCGGCATGCCTAGATACAACCGATTATCGTACGGGATAGACCGGGTTAGCCTCGGCACCGACGCGAACCGCTTCGACGATATCCGAAAGAATCGCGCTGGAGGTGGGCAAAGGTCCGGCGCCCTGACCGCTCAACACGACCGGTCCAACCCGATCACCGACGATTTCTATGGCATTGAAGTTGGCGTGCACGTGAGCCAGAAGTTGGTCATCTGGAACGAATTCAGGCGCAACACTGAGAGCCAATGACTCATCCTCACTGAGTTCCGCTCGCGCAATCAGCTTCAAAACTCCGCCTCGGCTACGCGCGTTTTCAATGTCTTTCCTTGTCACCCCACTTATACCCGTGCGATCGATCTCATCCGGATGCACATGACGGCCAACCATTAGCGAGCCCAGGATCGCCAATTTGTAGGCGGCATCGTATCCCTCGATATCAGCCGTAGGATCGGGTTCGGCGTACCCGAGCTGCTGTGCTTCACCCAAGGCTTCGTCGTAATCAACTCCGGCAATCGCCATCCGCGAAAGGATGTAGTTCGTCGTACCGTTGACGATCCCTCGAACGCGGGTGATTTGATTTGTGGCGAAAATATGCCGGTACGAGACGAGCAGTGGGATCCCACCACCAACGCTGGCCTCGAACATCAAAGCACGTTCTGCTTTCTGTGCAGTTGAGAGAAGATCTCCGAAGTTTTTGGAAAGCGCCTCTTTGTTCGCGGTGACCACGTGAAGACCCGACTCGAGGCAGCGTCGCATATAGTCGGCGGCGGGCTGCTCGCGTCCCAATACCTCCACGACGACGTCGACGCCGTCCTGGGTCAGGATCGTGGCGAGGTCCGTGGCGATGATATCGGGCGTCAGGTCGGCGCGTGCCGCGCGACCGCCTGCCCGCTCGAGCACGCCGAGCAGCATCAACTGCAGACCGGTCTTCTCGACGATCGAGTCGTGCTGATCGTTCAACGCTCTGGCTACCGCAGTTCCGATCGTTCCCAATCCAAGAATCGCTACCCCAATTCGACGCATCCCTACTCCGTTCCACTTTGTGAGCGCACAAGGTCAGCCACAAACGGGCTGTGGTCATTTAGAACCGTCACTGTTCGCGCGCATCCGCGGCCTTGACGTGAGACCGGTTTGCTGTTATCTTGCCGTCAGCAACGAAAGCACACGCGGGCATCAGGATACGCTACTCCGATTGTACGAGAAGGCAGTGATGATTCGCGCGATCGCGACCGAATCAATTGAGACTACTACCGCGTCCGCCGGCACACAGGCGGGTGCGATGACGTAGTACGTCGCGTCCCGATCGAGTGTCGTCCGGCAGAGGCTTTGGGCCTCTGCTTTTTTGTTTGTCATCGAGCGTCAAAGTACGCGTACTAGAGGGGGCAGGAACGTGGGAGAGAAGGTCGATGTCGCCATTCTCGGAGCGACTGGGAGCGTGGGGCAGCGTTTCGTTCAATTGCTTGAGGATCACCCGTGGTTCCGCGTAAAGGAACTTATCGCTAGCGAGCGGTCCGCCGGGAAACGATACGGGGAAGTCTGCGACTGGAGAGTCAGCGCCGCGCCGCCAGAGGCATCTGCCGGCATCCGCATTCAGCATCACGAAGAACCGGTTCAGAGCAGACTCGTCTTTTCCGCTCTTCCAGGCGGCCTCGCGCGCGAGGTTGAAACGCAGCTCGCGGCTGAAGGGAAACGAGTCTTCAGCAATGCTCGCGACAATCGCATGGAGACGGATATCCCGCTCATGATTCCAGAGGTAAACGCAGATCACGCCGCTGCCGTTCGCGTGCAGCAGCAGAACCGCGGTTGGCAAGATGGATTCGTTGTCACCAATCCGAACTGCTCGACGATTCACCTGGTGCTCGCGCTCAAGCCGATCTGGGACGCGGTCGGCATCGAGAAGGTACTGGTGTCGACCATGCAGGCCGCATCGGGTGCGGGCTATCCTGGAGTTTCGTCGATGGACCTGATCGACAACGTCGTTCCCTATATCGGTGGCGAAGAAGAGAAGATGGAGATCGAGACACGCAAGTTGCTGGGAGCCTGGTCCGGATCAGGTTTCGAGTTCGCTAACCTAGAGATAAGCGCGCAGTGTAACCGCGTTTCGGTGCGAGACGGCCATACCGAGACGGTCAACCTGAAACTCGGCCGTGCGGTCGAACCTGAAGAGATCATCGAGATCCTTGAGTCGTATCGGGGGGAGCCACAGCGACTCGACTTGCCGTCGGCGCCGAAACATCCGATCGTTGTGAGGCGTCAACCGGATCGTCCGCAGCCGATTCTGGATCGCAATGTCGAGCAAGGGATGGCATCGGTCGTTGGTCGGGTACGTCGCTGCTCGATTTTTGACATCAAATTCGTGGTGCTTGGCCACAACACGATACGGGGCGCGGCCGGAGCATCCATTCTCAATGCGGAGCTATTCCACGCCAACGGCATGGTCGGTTAAGCGGACACGAGGAAAATCGTAAACCGGTGGTTCGTCGACCTGCAAGAGCGAGCGCGTGAAACGACGCCTAGGGCGAATAGCACTTCGTGCTGGGCGCATTTCGTCAGGCCCTAATTCAAAGCGATCGATCTGGCGCCGAATCCCAGATCTGATGCTCAGTCGCCTGACGCCGCTGTCTCTCGCTCCATCGCGCCCTGAGTGGTACTACGCACAGTCAGGCTGAGTCCCTCGTTTAGGCTGCCAGAGCGAAATCCTTGTAGGTCGAGGGTGACAAAACGGTATCCGGCTTCGCGCAAGCGCCCAACAATTTCTGAGTGAAGTTCGATCACCCGTGGGAAATCGTCGGGATCCACTTCAAGCCGAGCGACTGAATCGTGATGCCGAACACGGAATCCTGTGAAACCGAGCTGCCGGATCGCACGCTCCGCTGTCGCCACCTGCTTGAGCTTCTCGACCGTAATCGGTGTTCCATACGGAAATCGAGATGAAAGGCAGGCAAACGCTGGCTTGTCCCACGTCCGCAAGCCAAGCTCGTTCGAGACCTCCCGGATCTCGTCCTTGTTCATGCCGACTTCCTGCAACGGGCTGCGCACCCCGATCTGTCGAGCAGCGCGCAGACCAGGACGATGATCCCCAACGTCGTCCGCATTCGTACCGTCGATGATGTACTCGATTCCACGCTCGTCTGCCAGCTCACGCAGCTTGGTGTACAGTTCGTTCTTGCAAAAGAAACAGCGTTGATGAGAGTTCATCGCATAGCGCGGGTCGGTTAGTTCTTCGGTGCGCATCATGACATGCTCGACACCAATTTCGGCCGACAGGGCGCGAGCCTCCGCCATCTCTTCTTCAGGATAGGTGTCAGACAACCCGGTCGCCGCAAGCACACGGGCACCCAAAATATCATGTGCGACACGAAGCACCAGCGTGCTATCGACTCCGGCACTGTAAGCTACCACGACTGAGCCAAAGCCCTCGATAACTCTCTGAAGGTCATTGTATTTCTCTTGCGTTGAGGTTTTCATTTGCTCCCTGGCCTTGGTTTACGCGAAATTCAGATCGAAACTGGGGTCCAAGCCTATCGCAGTCTAGCAAAGAACGATCACATGGGTCCACGTTCGTGATCGCCCGCTGGAACCCTGGTCTCTCGCGTTCCCAGTCACCGGTGTCTGCTGGATGAGGCTGTCCGTTTGGTGCGGGCTGAGGTTATGGCTCTGAAACGACGCGAGTGGGTAGAATCTGCTCGGTTGGCCGGTGTATCAGGATGGGAATTATTTGGACGTGATCTGCCTGACGGTGCCGGCAATCAGTTTGGTTGGGGATGAACTTCGCAACACGTTTGATCCACGATTAAGAACATGATTGAGGAGCCTCCCACGCCGAACGAAGTGAGTGCTTTGCCGAAGCCAAGAGAATTCGGCATCAGCGGCTTCGTCCGCAGACGCTTCGTCTTGGGTGTCGCGTTCGGGTTGCTTGTGACAGCGGCGTTCGTCTTCCTCAACGACGGTCAACGAGTGCTGACAACGCTCGGCGAATTCGACTGGCGGCTTGTACCCGTTATCCTGCTACTGTCGCTTAGCAATTATCTGCTGCGTTTCGTCAAATGGCAGTGTTACCTGCGCTGGGTCCAGGCCGCGCCGTTGGCAAGGCCTGCTAGTTTGGTGATCTTTCTTTCCGGCCTGTCGATGGCCATCACGCCAGGTAAGGTCGGCGAGTTCCTCAAGCCCTATCTCGTTCGACGAACGAACGGGACGCCACTTACTGTCACTACGCCTATCGTCGTGTCCGAACGGATCACTGATGGCGCGGCAATGCTGATTCTCGCGTCAGTCGGGCTCTTGCGGGTGAGGAACGGCTGGATACTTCTGGCCGCACTCGGTGTGTCTTTCGTAATCTTCACGGTCGTCCTGCACCGACGTTCCTTCGTTCGATCGGTGCTTCGCCGGCTCGAGCAGATATCACGGATAGGAAAACATGTAGAGACACTGGAGACGCTCTACGATAGTACGTGGCAGATGTTTCGTCCCGGTCGGCTCTTCATCGCCGTGACGATTAGCGTCGTGTCGTGGGCGGGAGAATGTGTGGCGTTCTTCCTCGTGCTTAATGGACTCGGCTTTCCTGCCAGTGAACACATGCTTTTCGTTGCCACGTCGAGTCTTGCCATCGCAACACTTATCGGGGCAATCTCGCTCCTGCCCGGAGGACTTGGTGCGGCCGAACTCAGCGTTACCGGGCTGCTTATTCTCTTCATTGGAAGTACACAAATCGATCATGAGACAGCCGCGACGGCGACACTGTTGATTCGGTTTGCCACGTTCTGGTTCGGCATTGTCATTGGGCTCGCGGCTCTATTGATGAGTGAGTGGTACCTGGCGAGAGTGGTCACATTGACGTCTCGAGAAATGACGTAGCAGACGACTGTGATCCCGAAATGCAAACGAGGGGGCCAAAGTGGCCCCCTCGTTTGTTCTCTTATCAGAGATCCTGAGTTACTCGTTGTTGCCGTTGCGACCTGGCAATGTGCGACTGTCGCGTGGACGTCGCAGCAGACCACCAGACTCGCCACCTTCTGACGCAGCAGGCTCTCGAGTATCGTTCGCCGGTGGACTCTCGCGCTTTTCACGAGATTCTACGGGCGGAGCAGTCCTGGCAGGAGCCTCGGAAGTCTGACGGTTGTCTCCGCGCGGACGACCGCCGCCACCACTTCCACCACGCCGGTCACCACCACGACCACCACCGCCAGTTGGTCCTCCGCTGCCCGGCTCCGGCATGTCGCCGGTCAACAACGCTTTACGGGAAAGATTGATCTTTCCGTCAGGCCGGATCGCGGTCACGACGACGTTCACTTCCTGTCCGACAGAAACCACGTCGTCGACTGAATTCACTCGGTGCGGTTCCAGTTCCGAAATATGGACGAAGCCGTCCTTGCCCGGCAGGATCTCGACAAATGCACCCGACTGGATGATCGTCTTGACTCGACCAAAGAAGATGTCGCCAACTTCGGGAACTCGAGTAATCCGTTCGACCATGTCGACTGCCCGTCGCGCGCTCTCTTCGTTGACCGCGCTGATGAAGACCGAACCATCATCTTCGATGTCCAGCTTGGCACCGGTCGCGTCCTGAATCCCGCGAATGACCTTGCCACCCGGGCCGATGACTTCACCAATTTGTTTCTGCTGAATCTGGATACGGTAGATGCGGGGAGCGTACGCCGACATCTCTCCTCGAGGCGTCTGAATACACTCGTGCATCTTGTCAAGAATGTAGAGTCGGGCAGTCTTGGCCTGATCAAGCGCGAGGCGCATGATCTCGGCAGTAATACCCTGGACTTTAATGTCCATCTGGATCGCGGTCACGCCGTCTTTGGTACCGGCGACTTTGAAGTCCATATCGCCAAGCGCGTCTTCAAGACCCTGAATGTCGGTCAAGACCTGGAATCTCTCTGAATCACTGTCCGTGATGAGACCCATTGCGATTCCGGCGACAGGCTTTGTGATCGGAACACCGGCATCCATCAGAGCCAGGGTACTCCCGCAGACACTGGCCATCGATGTTGAGCCATTCGAACTGACCACCTCGGACACGACTCGCATCGTGTACGGGAATACATCCTGATCCGGGAGAACAGCCAGCAAAGCTCGCTCTGCCAATGCGCCGTGCCCGATATCACGTCGACTTGGGCCGCGCATGAATCGAACTTCGCCGACGCTGTACGGTGGAAAGTTGTAGTGGTGGATGTAGCGCTTAGATTCTTCGATACCGAGGCCGTCAAGCATCTGATTCTCTGAAGTCGCACCCATCGTGGCGACGCTCATTACCTGCGTCTGACCTCGAGTGAAGATTGCCGACCCGTGAGTACGGGGTAAATAGCCGACCTGCATCCAGATTTCACGAATCTCGTCGGTTTTGCGACCGTCAGGGCGCTCGCCTTTTTCCAGAATGCTGCTTCGGACCGAGGCCTTGACCGTAGCATCGAAGATTCCTGACACCTCTTTTGCCGTTGGTACTTCCGCCGAATCGTCCGCCGCCGTGAAGTGTTTCACCACTTCGTCTTTTAGCGCGGCGGTCTCACTTACGCGTTGATCTTTGTCGGCATGGAAGACTGCAGACTGCAAGCGATCACCGACGAACTCGGCAATTCGAGTCTTCAGGTCAACGTTCTCTTCAGGAGGAACAAACTCACGCTTCGGCTTGCCGGCAAGCTCGCACAGCTCCAACTGAATCTTCACGAGCTGTCGAATCTGTTCGTGAGCGAGCTGGACCGCCGCGAGCATGCGATCCTCACTGATCTCACGTGCTTCACCTTCAACCATCATCACGGCGTCAGCGGTGCCCGCAACGATCATGTCGAGTTTGCTATCCACCAACTGGTGGCTGGTCGGATTGACGACCAATTCTCCATCAATATCGCCAATTCGAACGGCGCCGATTGGCCCATTCCACGGAATGTCCGACAGCATCAGCGCGGTCGAAGCGCCAGTGATCGAGAGGACGTCCGGAAGGTTCTCTTGATCGGCAGACATCACCGTGCTGACGATCTGGACTTCGTTTCGATAGGTCTTCGGGAAGAGCGGCCGAATAGGCCGGTCAGTGAGGCGCGCCGACAGAATGGCCGTCTCTGTCGGACGACCCTCTCGTTTGATGAAGCCACCTGGGATCTTCCCCGCGGCGTACATTTTCTCTTCAAACTCAACCGTCAGCGGGAAAAAGTCGAGACCTTCTCGGGGTGACTTCTCTCCCGTCGCGGTGCAGAGAACCATAGTGTCGCCGAGGCGCAGCGTAACCGCACCTCCGGCTTGCTGTGCAAGCCTTCCAGTTTCGATCGTCAGGACGCGCCCACCGATTTCAACTGAACGCTCATGAATAATTGGGGGCATATGTGAACTCCCACATCTCGAGTTAACCCGCGTTCAACGAGTCAACCGACTACAGATTGTGATGCAGGAGGCGTTAGGGACTGGCGTTCGATGACAGCAGTGATGGCCATCACCGGGCTCCAATTCCTAACCCCTTTCCTGCGAACACGTGCGAACAAATAACACTGAATACCGACCCATCCTCTATGAGACAATCACAAAGGTCGTCGATAAACGTAAGGCCCAGGGACATCCCTGGGCCGACAAATGAGTCACGTCTGGGCTTCGGACGATTCAAACCACATCCGGAGAAGAGACCTCAGAGTCGAGTAGTAAGCTATGTGCCCACTCCTAGCGGCGAAGACCAAGCCGCTCGATGGTTGCACGGTAACGCGAAGCATCCTTTTCGCTCAAATACGCAAGGAGTCGACGCCGTCGACCGACCAACTTCAACAAGCCGCGGCGCGAGTGATTGTCGTGCGAGTGCTCTCGCAAATGCTCGACCAACCCGTTGATCCGCTCAGTCAGAAGCGCAATCTGGACCTCCGGCGAACCGGTGTCCTCTTCATGCGTTCTGAAACTGGTGATAATCTCGTCCTTCTGCGCCTTATACAACGCCATACGCGTGGCGCCTCCCTCTCGGTTTTGTCCTAAAACCCCTACAATAACACCATATCAGTATACCAAGGTGCTGTTCGTCAGACAATCGCCGCGCGATCACGATTCGCGCGGAACCGAATGACTCTGATGCACGCGCACGATTGATGCCACTGACGTCGAGCAATTTCGCGCATAGAGCATCATTCGCCACCATCGAGAACTGGCAATCGAAAAGCGGCCGCGTCTTCCAACACGACCGCCTTTGATCGTCACTGTTCCCGTGCGTTGTTAGCGGCCGGTTGGAACGCTTCGAGCGTTGAGCCACGGCATCATGCCGCGCAACTGATCGCCTACTTCCTCGATCATGTGGCCCTGAGCCTCAGCGCGCATCTTCAGGAACTTCTCGCGCCCTTCGTCATTCTCGGACATCCACTTATCCGCGAACTTGCCGCTCTGAATATCCTGCAGAATCTGATGCATCGATTCTCGCACGCGCTCATCGATCAGTCTCGGACCGCTTACGTAGTCACCGTACTCTGCCGTGTCGCTAACCGAGTAGCGCATAAACTTGAGACCGCCCTGATACATCAGGTCAACGATGAGTTTAAGCTCGTTTAGAACCTCGAAATAAGCAAGTTCCGGCTGGTAGCCGGCATCGACGAGTGTCTCGAATCCGGCCAGCACGAGTGCACTGACGCCACCACAGAGAACCGCTTGCTCACCGAAGAGATCGGTTTCTGTCTCTTCTTTGAAGGTCGTCTCGAGCACGCCCGCGCGAGTACAGCCAAGTGCACGACCGTACGCGAGTGCCGTTTCCTTGGCCTTACCGCTCGCGTCTTGCTGGACGGCCAAGAGCGCCGGAACGCCAATCTTCTCCTTGTACATGTCCCGGAGGATGTGGCCAGGACTTTTCGGAGCAATCATCGATACGTCAACGTTATCCGGAGGAACGACACGGCCGAAATGGATGTTAAATCCGTGGGCGAACATCAGCGTCTTTCCCGCCGCTAGCTCAGGAGCCACGCTCTCGTCGTAAACGCTCTTCTGTGTATGGTCAGGCATCAGCATCATGATGATGTCTGACTGATGAGCCGCTTCCCGCACGGTCATCACCGGCAGGCCATCGGCCTTGACAAGGTCCCAGCTCTTGCTGCCCTCGTACAAGCCAACTACCACGTCGACACCGCTATCATGCAGATTCAATGCATGTGCGTGTCCTTGACTACCATATCCAAGGATCGCGACACGCTTACCCTCCAATAGGGAAAGATCCGCATCCTTGTCGTAATAGACTTGCGCCATGAGCGTATCTCCTCTCACCCGTCAGACTGATCACGTTTACCGTATAGCGCTGCGTTATCCTTGGCAGGCGCCCAAGCACGGATTTCAACCACTATCCGGAACGACTTGTCAGGCGATGGCCTCGTCTCGCACCACCGCAATAGTACCGCCGCCCCGAATCATCGCAACCGATCCAGTCCGGGCGATTTCCTTGATCCCATATGGGCGAACCAGTGAGATCAGGCTCTCAATTTTCTCGCTTGGACCGGTCACTTCAATAACCAGAGAATCCGTGGCGGCATCAACGATTCGCGCCCGGTAGACTTCCGATACCAGTCGCATGATATCACCACGAGTCCGCTCGGACGCGGTCACTTTTACTAGAGCGAGCTCTCGGTGAATTAGGTTCTCGCCCGAGATGTCGGTGACTTTTATCACCTCAAACAGCTTGTACAGCTGTTTTGTGAGTTGCTCGATATCACCGTCATTGCCACCGACGCCGAGCGTGATGCGCGATAGACCCGGCATCTCGCTATGTCCGACCGCGATGCTATCGACGTTGAAACCGCGCTGCCGAAAAAGACTCATAATCCGGTTCATTACACCAGGATGATCTTCAACCAGTACCGCTAATGTATGCGCTCCCACAATCACCACTCCAGATCTTCTTCGATCATCTCGCTGACCGATCCTCCCGAAGGAATCATTGGATAGACATTCTCTTCCTGATTGACCACAAACTCGACGATGGCTGGACCAGTGAAGGATTGCGCCCATCCGATAGCCTCATCGACGTCACATGGGTGCAGCACGCGGCGACTCGGAATGCCGTACGCCTGGGCGAGCAGCATGAAATCAGGGCTGCTAATCGGTGTCTCCGAATAATTCCGGTTGTGAAACAGTTGCTGCCACTGGCGCACCATTCCGAGATAGCCATTATTGACAATCGCGACCTTCACATTTGCGTTCTCTTGCACCAGTGTGGCGAACTCGAACATCGTCATCTGCACGCCACCATCGCCAACGATCGACCATACGACGCGATCCGGACAACCCATCGCGGCACCGAGCGCCGACGGAACGCCGAACCCCATGGTGCCCAAGCCGCCGGAGGTAATCCATTGATTTGGAAGATCGCACTCATAATACTGAGCCGCCCACATCTGATGCTGCCCGACATCGGTCGTCACAATGGCTTTGCCGTCGGTACAAACGTGTATGCGCTCGATGACGTGCTGCGGCAGCAACGCACCATTGACATGAACCTCCCGAGACGGCGGGCGCCTTCGCCAGGTCGAGATCTGCTCTAACCACTCATCATGATGTTGCGGCTCCAGAAC
Organism: uncultured Chloroflexia bacterium; assembly: GCA_963739715.1. Classification (GTDB taxonomy): domain Bacteria; phylum Chloroflexota; class Chloroflexia; order Thermomicrobiales; family Thermomicrobiaceae; genus CALAGB01. The sequence continues at coordinate 183,226 of CAVUBN010000021.1, forward strand.
TTCATTGAGCACTTTCAGAGTCTCACGCGCGTCCCCCACGACCGGAACGTCAGTCGGCACATTCTTGCCAATTTCGGCGGGATCAACGTCGACATGAATGACTTTCGCGTTGGGCGCAAACTCGCTCAGGCGTCCTGTAACGCGGTCATCGAAGCGCATGCCGATTGCCATCAGGACGTCGGACTCATTGATCGCGTGATTCCCATGTGTAAATCCATGCATTCCGACCATCCCGAGACAGAGCGGGTGGGATCGGGGAAATCCGCCGATGCCAAGTAATGTCAGGCCGATTGGAACCTGCGCGCGCTCGGCAAATCGCACAAGTTCCTCGGTAGCTCCAGAGATCAGGATGCCGTGCCCAGCCAAGATCATTGGCCGTTCCGCGGAACGCAGCAACTCGGCCGCACGCCGAACCTGGCGCCGATGCGGCACGATCGTCGGCCGATAGCCCGGGAGGTTCAATGGCTCGATTGGCGTCAACTCGCCGCGCGCGAGCAGCACGTCTTTGGGAACGTCGACCAGAACGGGTCCAGGTCGGCCGGTGGCGGCAAGGTGGAAGGCTTTCTGGATCGTCGGACCGATGTCCTCGACCGATCGTACGACAAAATTGTGCTTAGTGATGGGAAGAGTAATGCCGGTGATATCGATCTCTTGAAAAGCGTCGCTCCCAATAACCGACTGCGGAACCTGACCGGTTAACGCGACCATGGGCACGGAGTCAAGCATTGCGGTCGCGATTCCAGTGACCAGATTCGTCGCACCCGGACCCGACGTTGCCAAACAGACTCCAACCTTGCCGGTGGCCCTGGCGTACCCGTCAGCCGCGTGCGACGCGCCTTGTTCGTGACGAACGAGCACATGATGCATATCAAATTCCGGCAGCACGTCATACAGTGGTATGACTGCCCCGCCGGGATATCCAAAGACGACCTCGACACCTTCTCTCTGCAGAGCCTGGCACAGCACCCGGGCGCCGGTCATGGGGCGTGCCACCTCGGTACTGGGCTTCCTCGTTTTCTGCTTGGCTTCCACCGTCATGACGCTTCCCTTTCGCCTTCCAACTAACGACTTCCGAGCACCCGTCACCGTTTATTCGCCAAAATGAATCGAGCCCCCTCTTCGGGGGCTCGCGAGCGATTTCTTTCTTCTTGGTCTTGCCTTATCGTCTCGCTTCGCCCCATATGTCAATTCGGCCTACAATAAGGCCTACAATAATAATGAGGCTAAGAAGGTTGGACGCGGCACGTAGTGGAAACAATGAGAGCGAAAGCTCTGCATTGGTCTTCGATCGCGATGAATTGGTCGCTTTGGTTACCACGACGCGCACGTTCCTCAGGCAAATCGAACAATCTTAACTTGATTCACGGATCATACTTGGCCGTGGTGGGAGTGTCAACCCCGCAAATCATCCTCAACGTCAGCACGCCGGATTCAGATTCGAATCCGGGACAATTTGGCCGCGCAGCATTGGTTGTTTTCGTGAATGTCAGGCGGTGCAAAGATGCTAGATACCTAGCCTGATGCTGTTTGCGCTGACATCCCGGTTTCAAATGAGGACGGCGAGTCGATTCCGGAAACGTTAAGCACAACGTCGACGAACAAATCAAGGAACGAGGATGGTCGCGCGAGCGTCTCGCAGCGCATGCCGATAACGAATCGCCAGATGGAGACGGCCGGCTGATGTGCCTGCTCACATACGTATGCATGTGGGCATCCTCACCGGGGAGCAAACCACAATTTCTCCGTGTCTTACGTGCACCGGATCCAGAGTCTGAAGGATCGTCGATTCGCCCGATCTTGGTCGCGATTGTCGAGAACGAAACTGCGGACCCGAGAATAGACATCAGAGTAAGGAGAATGCGCTGCGTCCAGTCGGGCATATTCGCTATCATTTGCATCACTTCGGACCTGATGAATGACGCCTGTTCGGTCACAGACGTCACGAATTGCGCGACATCGTGTCGATCTTCCGACGACGGAAAAAAGTTCGTCCAACCTGCGCCAGATTCCCCAAGATCTCATATCTGAGCGTGTTGGGACGAGCATTCACTGGCACTGCAACCGAAATTAGATTCGCAGACTCGTGCTATTTGTGATTCCACTCTTTGATCGCAAGCTGCATCGTCGTGACATGAAGGTCGTCCAAGGTGCTTCCCGGCCAGTGACGGTGCCGGGCAAGCTCCGTGGTCACCTAGACGACAAGCAGACGAACGTTGGGCTAGTATCCGACCGCGTTCATGAATGCTTGGGCGACCTTTCCGTAGCCGTTACCAGGCTCATTCCAATGACCACCAGTAAGGTGAATGTCGTTCGCCGCGCACATCCAGGTGTCAGTGCATATGTTTGGATTCGGAGCCGCGACGCCGGAGTTGATTGCCAGGAACGCATCTGCCGTCCTCAAACCGAAGTTGTCGGCATCGATTTGAAGGTGAGTGTTCAGCGTCTGAGCAAATGGGAGAGAGTTCGGGCATGCGTTCTCATACGGGTTGTAGTAAAGCATGAGTACCAAATCGCCCGTCGGGCGGCCGCCGACCTTCAACGCGCTCGTTAGCGCAGGCAAGATGATCCAATTCAGGTTGAAGTCCAGCGTCGCGAGATGGGAATTGAACGCATTCATATCAATAGAGCAGGTCCCGACATCAACATCGCCGAGCAGGTCGTTCGCTCCAATATCAAGCGAAATCGGGCTCACCTGTCCAGGGTGCGACTTGATGAACTTCACGGCGGCCAAAAGCTGTGATCCACCGTGTGGAGTTCGCTGGAGGTACCAGTGAGCGCAACCGCCCCAAATGAACGTCGAGCTTGTCTCCCCTGGACACCCGTAGTTAACCATCGACCGGACGCCGTGAGTCTGGAGGTCGGTGAACCATTGATCCGAATAACCGTGATACCAGTCGAAGTTCGGCTGATAACCAAACGCAAGCGAATCTCCAAGAGCCAGATAGTAAGCCCCTGGACCTACCACACTAGGTGCAGCATCTCCTTGAAATGGCATGGCGAGCATGGCAAACAATAACCCCAACACGGCCAACATCCGAATCGGATACGTTGCACATCGTCGTCGCGAAGGAGTTCGGCGTCGCAGTGTCGGAGAATCAGTCCCGCTGAAATGAGGCGCCATTCGACTTGCCATTCCCTTCGTGAAATACGAGCGTAACCAATGCTACGATCTGGTGTTCTGGTCACACGAACGTCATCGATGCGCCTACTGTTTATCCATGCCGCATGCTAGTGGAGCGATCAGACCCTGTCAACGCTAAACAGTTGCCTGAATGACCATCTCCCGACCTTCATTTGAGTGTCTCATTTAATCTCTCGTGGGGCCATTGACGACACGCGAAAACTGCCGCTCACTCAAAGTGTTACCGGAGCCGGTGGGCGTCTCCGATCGATTCAATCAAACGCTCCGATTCCGGTGGTCGATCAGAATAAGAGCGCTTGTTCCAGAATTCCTGCGGTTTCTCCATAAGCAGTCCCCGACTCGCCCGGCTAACCTCCGTCGCATGATCATCACGAGCTGCGCAAAACCACGTGAAGGCGCAGATGTTCTCGACCGCACTGGGCCAGACGTTGAATTCAGAGAAAGCGTTTGCAACCGGGATGCTGAATGCCGCGGGGTCAGTTGCCGTGTGGCGATTGAACTCCTCGACGTACTGTACAACGTTTGGGCACTGAATACGGTGACAATATTCCACCCAATACGGGCAAAACGAGCCATAGCGACTGACGCAAGGGCATCAATCGCCGTGGCTCGAGTTTCCATATGGATGGGTTTTGAGATTCGATGACGCGCTGACGAAATCCTTTAGATCAGGCGTCTTGCCTGGCGGCGCTCCGCCTCACGATAGTTCATGGCATCGTCGCTGGCTTTATCTGCAACTTCTCCGATGATCTGTACAACCTGATCAAGTGCGTAATTGAGATAGTCGACTGGGCTACCATCCTCGTTTCCACTTTCCGGGTTGAGTGGATCCTTTGCTAACGCGAACGATGTCGACTCGGAAGATTTCGTCTTCACCAAGAGATGGCCAAACGCCGCCCCGTCGTGCTTTTGCTCTAAATTCCAGAGCCAGCCGTCTCCGGTATGAGCCGCTCCGTCGAGGCTCTGCAATGCAATACTCTCAGCACCAACAGCATAGAACCGCTCTCGAATGTTCTTGCGATTAACATGCTGCGATGGAAGCGGATCGGGAAGCATCGAATTGAAACCATCAAGCGTTGCAGTTATCGCCAGAAGTAGCTGATCAATGGCAGCGTTGACACATGATTCCGCATGAGGGACTGATAAACTGCTTGAACCGAGCAAACCCTTTAGCGTCTCAATCTGAAACCGAGCGCCCGCTAATCGATCGTCCACCGCATCCCGGTTCGGTACGTGTTGAGATAACGTCAGGCTTGACATCGCCGACCTCCCGTTGCTACGCCGCTACGGATTCCCATTACCACATTATGACTCGTATGCTGATCATAACATAGCGTCAATGGCGGCGGCACGAGGTTGTATCAACGGAAACGTTTCAACCTACAACACACGGTCGACTCGGAAGCCCGGGCTGAAGCGGATGTCATTTACTGGAATGACTCCTGCCCATACTGGTCGTCACGGCCTTCGCTTCCAACTGCGTTAGGGTCTTCTTCTGACCGATTGCGAGTTTCGGGCAAGAGCCAGCTGAGCGCGAATCCGACCACGACAAAGCCGGTGGCGACGAATGAGACGTTCCTTGCCGCCCGCGAGAAAGCCGATTCGACGGCAGCTACGATGGCGGAGCTGTTCGGCTGCTGTCGAATCTGTGAAAGGCTTTGACCAGCCGAAGATTTCACGCTCTGGGAAATTCCGTGCACTTGTTGAGGCGGTAGTCCCAACGAGTTCAGGCGATCTTGTGTACCTGATGCCAGTCCAGTCGCGAGCAATGATCCAAGCAGCGCGATACCCAGCGCCGAACCGATCTGACGAAACGTACTCTGCATTCCGCTCGCTTGGCCAGATTCCGCACGTGGGACCTCCATCAAGATGACACTGGTGAGCTGGGCGGTCGCGAGGCCAACTCCAATTCCGTAGACAAAGAGGGATGGAGCCAGTATCAAGCCGTGGTGGGTCGGCGACAGTAAGAGACCGAGCGAGAGGATTCCTACGGCTTCTAAGCCCATTCCGCTCGTCACCACACGTCTTGGACCGATGATGCCCGCCAGAGTCGCGGCCACCGGCCCTCCAATGAAGGCACCGGCAGCCAAGGCCATGAGCAGCAACCCCGTCTTCGATGCCGAGTACCCCAAAACTGATTGCACGAACAACGGCAGAATGAAGATCATCCCAAACTCGCCAAGGCTTACGACGGTCGCGGTGATGTTTCCGTAGCGGAAGCTGCGTAGCCTGAACAGTCGCAGGTCCGCCAACACGATGGCATCACGACGAATTCGGCCCATTTCGACCAACGTGAAGCCGACCAAGCTGAGAATTCCGGCGACAAACGTGATGGGAACAACTGAGATCGACGACAACGGCCAATGCCAGGAGCCAATTCCGAACGGCTGGTCAGGTCGCCACCACCCATAACGCTGGCCCTCGATCAAACCGAATACGAGGCTCGTCAAGCCAAACGTTACCAGCAGAAAACCCGGAATATCCCAGCCAGTACGTGTATGTTCCTCCCTCGTTTCACGCACGTAGAGCACAGACCCAATGAACGCTGCGATACCGATAGGCACGTTGATGTAGAACGCCCATCTCCAGGAGTAGTTCGTGGTCAACCAGCCACCAAGCAGCGGACCAAACGCCGCCATTCCACCAATTACCGAGCCCCATATACCAAACGCAATGGCACGCTCTCGACCTTGAAACGTTGCGTTGACGGTTGACAACGTGGAAGGAAGAATCATCGACGCGCCGACGCCCTGTACTAACCGAGCGAGTATAAGAATGTCGCCGTTTGGAGCCAGCCCTGCGAACACACTTCCGGCCACGAACACGCATAGGCCGATCAGATAGAGCAAACGGCGTCCGTACCGGTCTCCCAATCGCCCAACGGTGATCAGTAGAGCCGCAAACACGAGCGAGTAGATTGAGTTAATCCACTCGGCTCGTGCGAGATTTATGTGGAGCTGATCGATGATCGACGGAATCGCGACGTTTACGATCGTCGCGTCGACAATAATCATGGCGACGCCCAGACTGAGCAATGCGAGACCAAGCCATCGCCGCCGGTCGGGTCTGTCGTTGGGATCGCCGTTTCTCACATCCAGGGGACTATCTGGGTTTTCATTTCGATCGTTTCGGTCTTCGCTCATCGGGTGTCCTTCGCAGTGCCGATTCAATTCACAAGGACTGTCCACAAACTCTGCCGAACAGTCAGCGTGAGCAGGCAGCTCATAGAGCTTCCGCAAATCGTAAACCGTTAGCCAAACTGAATCATTCCTGACGGCTGACTCACGCGCAGTTGGGAAATGAAAATGCTGCGTCGGCGTCCACCGAACGCCAGGAATAGCACGATTTCCGCGCAAGGATCGTTGCTTGAAGGGCGGGCTGAGACTATGCTATGCTACACGGTGCTGAAGTTGGTCAGGAGACCGCGAAGGCGAGCAAGGTAAGCGCCCGTAGCTCAGCGGATAGAGCGTTTGGTTGCGGACCAAAAGGTCGGGGGTTCAAGTCCCTCCGGGCGTACCGGTTCAGGTGCAGGGCCAGTGCATTAAGCCCTGCACTATTACGTTTGAGGCAAAGAGTTGTCCGCCCGAACGTGACGAAAAACTGAATACGTGGAGAGGTGTCCGAGTGGTTGAAGGTGCCGCTCTCGAAAAGCGGTGAGGTTCATAGCCTCCGTGGGTTCGAATCCCACCCTCTCCGCCCCCTTGGAAGGGTCGCATAGTTTGGCCGAGTGCGCGCGACTGGAAATCGCGTAGGCGTGATGAGCGCCTCGAGGGTTCGAATCCCTCCCCTTCCGCCCCATCCCTATCGAATCACTAATTTCAACCGATTCACATTCCTCCGTCGATCCGTGTCATCTGCGCCAATTCGTTCTTCCCTTGGGTGACTGTGGAGGCGATATACGTTGGCGCTTGCTCGGCGAGACAAATCTCTCCCCAACCTCAGTCGAGACGGCAGACACATCTTGTCATTGACGCGACAAGTTGGTCGCTGCGGATTATGAAAGATTTGCCGGCCGTTGATAGCGAACGCCCTTGGCGACGCCGTCCTCAGCGCCAAGTGGCTCCCGAACTGGTTTGGCTACGGAAGAATCGTCGGACATCAAACTAGCGGTAGATCTTCTGGGTTCGAGAACCACCGTCTCAATAACGAATGCATGGTCCAGATGCCGAAGACGACGAAGAGGAGGTCATTCGGAGTCGGATGGGTACTGCCGGTTATAGCCCAGCGGACCAGTTCCACCACAACCGGCGGCAAGAGATAAACCACGGCAAATGCACCGAGATTTGCGAAACCATGAATGAATTGCCTCATCCAATTCTCTTTCGATGACGGCATCGACACAACAACGTGGGACGCGGGGCAAACCAACCAGGAGTGAATGCCGTCACTCCCGCTCGAATCGCAGACGCCGTTCGATGCTATGGACTTTGCGTCTGTCGGACGATAGCCGGCACCGAAACCGGAGTACGAGCCAATGGCCCACTGCTTCCACTCGAGCCTCCGGCGCTGGCCCAGAACAACCCAGCAGCGAACGAGGAAAACCAACAGCAATGTCGCCGCGAGGACGACGCCAGTCAACCAGAATCGACGCGATGTGTGAGAGCGCCTTGATTGACGCTGAGTATTCACGATTGACATGCCTTCATGGCGTGGATCAGGACAACTAGCCGATAGAGCCCTCGCTGAACTCAACAACACCACAAGACGGTGCAGAATATCCACAATGAATGCATCACGATAGATTCAACATCAGAATAGTACGAAATCAAACGTTTGTGAAGTGTCACGATGACCGTGAGAGCTGGAACAGCACAAAAGGGAGCCTCTGCATTGAGACTCCCTCGAGCATAGCCTATGTTGTTCGGCCGGTGCGGCCTAGTAGGCTCTAGCCATGATCACTTCGGTGTCAGCGTGGCCACCACAGGCGATGCACTTGCCAGAGCCGCCGGGTTGTTCGAACGGGATGCAGCGGATTGTCGCCTTGGTGTCGTTCTTCACCTTGGCCTCGCACTCCTCGCTACCGCACCACCAGACTCGCGAGAACCCAGCGTTCGTCGCTGCTCGCTCTTGGAGCACTGAGTAATTATCGACGGTCACCGTGTTCTCTTCGAGCATGCGCTTGGCGGTTTGATAGAGATTCTCCTGGATTTCGGTCAGCAGCATCGGAATTCTCTCCGCGAGCTGATCGAACGGGACGGTCTGCTTCTCATGCGTGTCCCGGCGCACCACCACGGCGTGACCGGCTGCAACGTCGCGCGGACCAATCTCCAGGCGTAGCGGCACGCCCTTCATCTCCCACTCGTTGTATTTCCAGCCCGGCGTTTTGTCGTCACGTCGATCAACGAAGACCCGTGCGACATCGCGTAGCGAATCGCGAACGGTATCTACCGCATCCTCAACCGAGCTACGCTCGGCATCCTTCCGCCAGATCGGGACGATTACCGTCTGAATCGGAGCCACTCGCGGCGGAAGTTTGAGACCGCGCTCGTCACCATGAACCATGATGATCGCACCGAGCGTGCGGAAGCTAAGACCCCAACTCGTACTGAAGGCGAATTCGCGCTGCCCGTCTGCGTTCAAGAATTCCATGCCGAAGACTTTACCGAAATGGTCGCCAAGGTTATGTGACGTTCCGGATTGCAGCGCCCACTTCTTGCCACCCATCATTGCCTCGATGGTGTAGGTTCGAAGCGCTCCGGCGAACTTCTCCGATTCCGACTTTTGTCCCGGAATCACCGGCAGCGCGAGCTCCGTCTCGCAAAAGTCCCGGTAAACCTCGAGCATGAGACGCGTCCGCTCCTCGGCCTCCTCTGGATTTGCGTGGGCCGTATGGCCCTCCTGCCAGAGAAACTCGGATGTTCGCAGGAAGGCTCTCGGACGGTCCTCCCAACGTACTACACTGCACCACTGATTGATGAGGATCGGCAGATCTCGATAGGACTGCATCCAGCGAGCGTACATCGGGCAGATGATCGCTTCTGATGTCGGACGGACCACCAGCGGTTCCTCGAGTTGCTTGCTTCCCGCTGCCGTGACCCAGGCAACTTCCGGCGCGAATCCCTCGATATGCTCGGCCTCACGCTCAAGCATGCTGCGCGGGATAAACATCGGGAAGTATGCATTCTGAACTCCGGTCGCCTTGATGCGACGATCGAGCTGAGCCTGCATGTTTTCCCAGAGTGCGAATCCGTACGGCATCACGACGCGCATGCCACGTACCGGCGCTTCGTCAGCTAGTTCGGCCTTTCGCACCACGTCGACATACCATTGGTCAAAATCGTCTTCCACATCGCTAAGTTCTTCGACAAACCTTCGTTCGGCGGTCACAGTTACCTCCTGATCCTTGGAAATCAAATTCACAAGCACGGCCAGGCCATGTCAGCGCCGGGAATCGCAAAGGATTACTCCGGGCGCTGACCAGAAGGTGCGGGAAGCCCGCCACGTCCATATCCGTCGAGCCATGATCTCATCAGGCGCTCCCCGGCATGATATTCCGAGTATCTATTCGCATCGAATTGTTCGCCTCGCGTCCCGGGAACCACCGTGTAGAATGCTTGAAGCTACGCGAAGAACGCACCCGCCCTTAGACGGCAGATGGCTCCCGATTATATCAGTCGTCAGACCGAGGCAATCTACACATCGAGTCACGGCCTGGCAAACTCTGCAGCCGGAGCCATCCAATTGATGAAGGGACTGTGATGTCTCGCAATAGAACCAAACGAATTGCGCTCCTCACTGGAGGAGGCGATGCACCAGGTCTGAACGCGGTGATCCGTGCCGTGACCAAGACCGCCATTGGCACCTACGGATGGTCGGTCTTTGGCTTTGAGGACGGCTTTGAAGGCTGTATTTCAGGACAATATCGCGAACTCCACTTCAATGACGTGCGCGGAATTCTGCCGCTTGGAGGGACGATTCTCGGCACTTCCAATCGCTGTGATCCATTTCGATTTGCGGACCGCTCCTCTGGCGAAACCGAGCCGCGCGATCACAGTCCAGAGGTGTTGCGGCAGCTCAAAGCGTTGGAAATCGAGGGATTGATCGTGATCGGCGGCGACGGGACTCTCTCGATCGCTGGCAGGCTCGATGAGCTCGGCGTACCCGTCGTTGGCGTGCCGAAGACGATCGACAACGATGTGCCCGGCACCCAGGTCACGTTCGGATTTGACAGCGCGGTTGTCACGGCAACCGAGGCGCTCGATAAGCTCCACACCACCGCCGAAAGTCATCACCGGGTAATGATCGTCGAGGTCATGGGCCGCACTTCGGGGTGGATCGCGCTCTATTCAGGGATTGCAGGAGGCGCCGATGTCATCTTGCTCCCGGAGATACCGTTTGATCTTGAGGCGGTTCGGAAACACATCGCGAGGCGAATCGATCTTGGTCGATCGTTCACGATCATCGTGGCGGCTGAAGGGGCAGTCCCGATTGGTGGTGAGGCTGTCTATGAAGTCATCGGTAGTCTGGATTACGAACGACGCTACGGCGGAATCGGACAGCGACTGGTGACCGAACTCAGGACGCATCTGGATCAAGAGGTTCGGAGTGTCGTGCTTGGGCATCTTCAGCGCGGCGGTGGGCCGACACCAAGAGATCGACTCCTCGGAACCATTTTTGGAGCATCCGCCGTGCGATTCATCGCCGAAGGATTGACCGGTCAAATGGTTGGCGTTAATGGCGAATCCGGCGGTCCAGGCTTGCCCACCATCGTACCGGTTCCCCTCTCAGTCGTCGGAGGCGGGGCACGACGAGTTCCGCTCGATCATCCGGGAATCATCTCCGCTCGGGATATTGGGATCTCATTGGGCGAGACGGCAACCGTTCATCGGGAGGCGGGGCAATGAACCCAATCCTGCCTGCCGGTAAACTCCCGCCTGATCTGCTTAAGACGTTGCTGTCCGCGATCCCTGATGATCCGTCCATTGTCATCGGAGCTGGCATTGGTCGCGACGCCGCCGCGGTTCGTCATGGCGATCGTATCCTCGTGCTCAAAACAGATCCGATAACTTTCGCCACCGACGAAATCGGTTGGTACGCACCAAACGTAAATGCCAACGATATCGCCTGCATGGGGGCGGTTCCACGTTGGATGCTCGTGACTGCCCTGCTTCCGGAAGGATCGACGACACCCGATTTGATCAGTGGGATCTTCAGCTCACTTCAAGACGCCTGTGAAGCACTGAACATACTTCTTGTCGGGGGACACACCGAGATAACAACTGGTCTCGATCGGACGATTCTCGTCGGCATGATGGTCGGCGAAGCACGCGAAGAAGATCTGATCGATCCGCGCCGGGCCGTTCCAGGGGACGTCGTTCTGCTGGCGCGCGGTATCGCCATTGAAGGCACCTCGCTCATCGCTCGAGAGATGCCCCAGCGACTCGGCCAGGCGCTCGGCAACGACCTTGTGGATCGTGCCCAAAAATTTCTTCATGAACCAGGAATCAGCGTCGTCCGGGCCGCGACGGCACTTCGACAATCTCTTGGTAACGATCTTCACGCGTTGCACGATCCGACCGAAGGCGGCCTAGCGACCGGATTGCGAGAGATCGCAACCGCTGCCGGAACCGGTATTATCGTGAATCGGGAGTCGATCACAATCTATCCAGAAACCACTGCAATCTGCGACCTCCTCGACCTGGACCCGCTCGGCCTGATTGCGTCTGGGGCGCTGCTGGCCGCTGTGGAGCCAACCAGTGTTGATCTTGCATTATCGGTCCTCGAGGATGGGGGAATCTCGGCGGTTCCAATCGGCACGTTGCTCGACGACCCAAAGCGCATGAGAATGAACGTAAACGGACAGGAAATCGAGCTCCCGTCATACGAGGTGGACGAGATCGCCCGACTCTTCGGATCGTCCTCAGGCTAATACGACAACGGAGCCGTGGGGAATCCCACGACTCCGTTGAATAGAACACACTTGGCCTAGCTTTTTGGCATGTCCTTGAGCGCGGTATACGCTGGTCGCGGTGACCAATCGGAGTTGACAACCGACCACGGATATTTCTCATCGCTGGGTGGCGATACGACCGAATAGTTCAGATTCCAGACAAACATCGCAGTGGTCCATGGCCATTTCGATCGAGCAAGGTTGAACGCCCCAACGAGATAGTCGGCCTGGTTCTGGGGAGTGACGTCTGCACCATACTCGTATCCTTTGGCTTCGTTCTTGGTCGTCCAACCAAACTCGGTTATCCAGACCGGCCGCGTGTCACGATTTTGAACTTGTACCTGGTGCAATTGCTCGGCACGGCGGAAGTAGAAGCTCGGGTCGTTCGACCACTCACCCGGCCCCGGATCACTCGGATACATCGTATCCGGTGGGTTGTTGGTTGCGCTTACATGCATCCCAAGAACATCGAAGAACTTAGTGTAATACCCCTGTTTATATTGGTAGAAGAGCCGCAGGTAGTTTAGATCGTTGATAGCGACTTTCGGATCGTTGACTCCCGTGGGAGTGAGCCCACCGAAAACAACAATCGCGTTCGGATCGGCCAGCTTCACGCCGTCGTACCCACCTTCAAGCAAGTGGGCATAATCCTCAAGCCGGACGGTACCACCCATCTCCGAGGCCAGATTCTCTTCGTTCCAGATCTCCCACGCCTGAATCTTGCCCTTGTATCGCTCGGCCAGAAAATGCATGAACCCTTCCCAGTCGGCGTAATTGGTAAGCAACTGCTTTCCGGTTGGGTCGAGGGCCCAATCCGGCGCCTTTACCACCGATGCAAGAATCTGAATATTTGAGCCTTGATATTGCTGAACCAGAAGATCAAGCGGCAGCGGATTCCATTGATCCTTGGCTGGTTCTACTGACTTCCATTGGATTTGAATGCGAACCCAGTTGAAACCAGCTCCCTTAACTGAGTCGATCGTCTTGGAGTTGAAGTCAGCGCCGTTCGCATCACCCCTCCAATAGACGTTGAAACCGTACCCGAATTTGCTGTTTTCGCCAGTAGTCGCCGCGCTTGTAGCGCTCGCTGATGGAGCGTTGGTCGCGGCTGCGGCGGTTGTGGGGGAGGACGAACTGGTACTGGTAGTCGATGATGCCGTGCTCGACGGAGAGGATCCAACAGTGGCCGTTGTGGAACCGGTGGTCGCAGACGACGGAGTCGCGTCAGAACCAGTAACAGTCGCTGACGATGTGCTTGTCTCGCTCGAGCCACCGCCGCACGCGGCCAATAATCCCAGCAAGATAACAAACGCAACCAGGAACGAAATTCGTCTCATATGGTCAGAAGCACCTTTCCCCGTGTGATTGCAGCCAGAACGGTCCGCCGTTTCGCGGCGCCCGCAAAACACCCTCTAGTATGACGAACGGGACGTCACATGGTCCCGAAGCGAAGGCATGAATTCACTGTCTAAATGCGTAGACATTTTCGGGTATAGTATCCTCCTAATAGGTTCCGGAACAGCAGGACGAGGAGAAAACGGATCGGTGGCATTCGAACATCACGAATATGACCTGGCAACTGTGCTCGACGCGGAGGCGATCGGCGAACCCGGTCATCGCCGTTTCAGGCTGATCGGCGGCATCGGGGACGACATCGTCTCCTTTTGGATGGAAAAAGAACAACTCAACGCTCTGGGCCACGCGATCGATCAGCTTCTCGAGCAACTGACGGATTCTGGTCTCATCAAGAAGGCCGTTGAGTCGCTACCAGCCAACGCTCCTAATCCTGTTCCGCCAACTGTGCCGGAGTACATCGCGAGTAAGATCATGATTGGCTACGACGAGGAGCGACAAGTCGTCGCCATTATTGCTCATCACATTGAGCAGGACGACGACGAACCGATCTTCACCGCTCGCGCGTCCCTTGAATGCGCGAAGGCGCTGGCCGAGAAGATTACCAAGGTAGTCGCCGCCGGCCGGCCGAGATGCCCACGTTGTGGAGCGCCGATTGGACCCGAGGGCCACGTCTGTCCGCACAACAATGGGCACCTTCCCTGGACAGGCGCCTGAGATTCGTCGTTCGTCCCGTCATGACTTGATGTCAGTCTCTACCAGCCGAGTGCGGCTCCGTCCGACCTCGGGTCAGATGCGCCCATCAGCACGCCTCGCTCACGATCGATTCGAATCATGTGCGCATGTCCCAGCAACGACGAGAACGGTTGGATCATCCGTGCCTCGTGACCCATCGAACGAAGCGTCTCTTTGACATCGCTCCCGATCGGCTCCTCCAGATAGAGCACATGTGGGGGGTCACCGGCCACGCCTCGTCCGCTGACCCATCGCGGCGACTCGATCGCGGCCTGAGGTTCAAGCTCGAAGTCGACCAGATTGCAGAGCAACTGAATGTGCGTCTGCGCTTGTCCGTGCGCACCCATCGTGCCGAGCACGACTTCCGGGCTACCATCTCTCAGCAGCATTGACGGAATCAGCGTGTGCATCGGCTGTTTGCCTGGTTCCAGACGGTTGGCGGCGCTCGTATCCAGGGTGAAAGATGCTCCCCGGTTATGAAGGAGAATACCAGTTCCCTCGGCTACCAATCCGCTTCCGAAACCGTTGAAGATCGATTGAATCAACGACACACACAGTCCGTCACGGTCTACGACGCACAGATAAATCGTGTCCCCGAGTCCTGGCCGGTCAGGATCATCGTTGGCGGCTCGCTTTGGATCGATCTTGGCCCGCTGCGCCTCGCCATATTCCTTCGAGATGAGACGATCGACTGGAATGTCGCCGAATGTCGGATCCGTGACGTAATGATCTCGATCGGAGAAGGCAAGTTTCTTAGCCTCGACCAGCAGGTGGATCTGCTCGGCGCTGTTCCTTCCAAGGGACAACATGTCAAAGCCTTCAGCCATGTTTGCCAACTGCAACGACACGATCCCTTGCGTCGGCGGTGGAAGCTCGAACAGTTCGTGACCGCGGTACGTCGTGGACAACGGGTCAACCCACACAGACTCGTGCTGAGCGATATCCTCTTCAGAAACCAGACCACCTTCGGCTTTGATGGTCGCGGAAATCGCACGACCAAGCTCACCGCCGTAAAGCGCGCTCGCCCCTTGCTCCGCGATCAAACGGAACGAACTCGCCAGGTCCGGGAAACGCATCAAATCACCCGGTTTGGGCGGAGATCCACCTGGCATGAATTGACGGGCCGCCGCCGCTTGTCGTTCGAGCAAAGCACGGGAAGCCGTGATCGACGCGCTGACGGAAGGTGAAAGCGGAAATCCACCATCGGCATAACGGATCGCCTGGTCAAACAGCGCGCCAAACGGCCTGGAACCGAAACGGGCGTGAGCGGTCTGCCACGCGTGCACGGCTCCGGGCACGGTCACGACCTGCGCGCCTCGTTCTGGCATGGCGCTGAGTCCGAGGCTGTTCAGTGCGTCGATCGATGCGGCGCTTCCAGATCTTCCCGCACCATTCAGACCGACCAGTCTCTCTGCTTTCGGATCCCAAATCATCATGAAGGCGTCGCCACCGATGGCGCACATATGCGGATAGACGACGGTGAGTACAGCGTTCGTAGCGATGGCGGCATCCATCGCGTTTCCGCCCTCTTTCAGAACCTGTACGCCAGCCATAGTGGCCAGGTAATGCGGTGAGGCGACCATTCCTCCGGTCGCCAGAGTCGTTGGTCGACCCTGCAAGCGAATCCCCTTTCAGCGAATAGTGAGCAGTCCACACGTACGAGTCTCGTCACTATAACGTTACCCTGCGATCAGGAACAGCGTTCTGGAGTCGAGCGCGAACGCTTGCAATGCCTGACTTTCGCGCTAATATGGTTTCAATAGTCATTATCAAGGCGTCCATTTCAGTCAACTGAGGAGAATCCAACTATGCTCGATACCAAGATGGTTCCCGAGGTCGAGACCGCCGCCAAACAGATCATCGAAGCGGGTCATCGCCTCGTCACGGGCGGCGTGCTTTCACGTTCGTTGCACGGCAACATCAGCGTTCGATTGTCGGACGGCAACCACTTCGTGCTGACGGGTGGCGGAACGCTCGAGAATCTCAAGCCTGAGAACCTTGCAGTGCTCGACCTCGACGGCAATTTGGTGGACGGTCAGATTGGCCCCGCGTCCAACGAGATCATCAACATGCATGCCGCGGTGTACAAGAAGCGTCGAGACGTCGGTAGCGTCATCCACACTCACTCGACGCATGTCACTGCGTTTGCGCTCGCCAGTAAGCCAATTGAGCCATCCTACGAGGCTCTCGTACGCTTTGACTTTACCGAAGCCGTTCCGGTTGCGAAATACGGCCCGCGCGGGTCTGCTCGATCGGTCTCCAACATCGTCGATGTTGTAGGACCAAACACCAAAGCGGTGCTGTTGGAGAACCATGGTCTGCTGGCATTCGGCAGTTCAATCGACGAAGTGGTCCATTCCATATTCATCCTCGAAGAAGCCGCCGAGATGATCTTGCTAGCCGATGCTGTTGGCGGAG
Source organism: uncultured Chloroflexia bacterium (assembly GCA_963739715.1). Lineage (GTDB taxonomy): Bacteria > Chloroflexota > Chloroflexia > Thermomicrobiales > Thermomicrobiaceae > CALAGB01. Next base: position 199,764 of record CAVUBN010000021.1, read on the forward strand.
CGAAGCCGATCCCAAGTGAACTCATCGGTGAGACGCGAGACCGACGTACCGAGTTCGAAGCCACAGGAACGTTGAGTCAACGGACCTAGTCCGCCGATGAACCCGTCCAGGCACTGACTCGCGCACTCATTGCGAAATATGGTTAGACTGAGGGGTCCGCCAAATGGGCCCCAATTTCGTGCGGGATCCGTTACGGTCATTTTCGCGAAAGGGTGCTCAGAACCTCGTGATCGATATCTGTCTACTCGGGACCGGGGGCATGATGCCGCTCCCCGAACGCTGGCTTTCCTCGATGCTGCTCCGTTCGCAACAGGACGTCGTGTTGATCGACTGCGGCGAAGGAACACAGATCTCGTGGCGCTACTCGAATTGGAGCTTCCGCCCGGTCAACGCGATCGTGCTCACCCATTTTCATGCCGATCATGTTGCTGGAATCGCAGGCGTCTTGTTCATGATCGCCCACTCCGGCCGAACCGAGCCACTGACCATACTCGGGCCAGCCGGTACACACAAGATCGTCCAGGCGCTGACAATTGTCGTTCCGGCGCTTCCGTACACAGTTCAGATAGTTGAGATGAAGGACGGCGACTCGTACACCCTGCCGGACGGACTCGTAATCAATGCGCTGGAGGTGGACCACAGAATCCAGTGCCTCGCGTACAGCTTCACCCGCAACCGATCGCCCCGTTTCGAGTCGGAACACGCAAAAGGGCTCGGGATTCCGATCACGTTGTGGAGTCACCTCCAGGCAGGGAAAACAGTCGAGGTCGATGGAGTGCAGTTTTCGCCGGACCAGGTGCTGGGACCGCCTCGGAAAGGGCTCAAAGTTGGCTTCGTCACCGACACGCGAACGACCGCAAGCATCCCGGAATTTGTTCGTGGAGCTGACCTCCTCGTATGTGAGGGGACCTATGGCGACCCTGATCTTCGCGAACGGGCCGATCAGCGCGGCCATATGGTGTTCGACGAAGCAGCGTCGATCGCGAAGACTGCCGGAGTCGGTCGACTAATCCTCACGCATTTCAGCCCATCAATGATGGATCCGGAAACGTACCTTCACTTCGCGCAAGCAATCTTCCCGGCAACCGAAATCGGACGCCAGCATGAGACGATCACGCTCTCATTCGAGGACGACATGCCAGACTGAATCATCATCTTGATGATCTCGCGACGGCGTGACGCGCAACTTCAGCTAGTTGGCCCGACCAGTGATCAGATCGTGAAGCAGCGGGTCGGATCGGATTTCATCACCGAGCTCTTCAAGTCGAGCCAATGCTACGCCGACCTTGACCGGTTCGCCGTGAATTTCATATATGAGGAACTCAATTGCCGTGAAAATCTCGTTTGCCATCGGGCTCACGTCGGCAGGAAGCATGCGCACAATCCGAGTCAATCGTTCGGTGAATCGCTCTTCGTGCTCGAGGCGCTGGTCGATGGGAAGGCGGGCAGTCAATACTTCCGGCAGGCTGTAGATTTCGCTGATCTGGACCGACATACGATCAATAACCGAGACCGCCACCGGCGATATAAGCGGCTCAAGGAATTCTCGAAATGCGTAGGTTTCCTCCGTCATCGATGAGAAACCCTCCCGTACCCGCGAACGTGTGTGCGTCACGAGAGTCCGCACGTTCGGGATTTAGTCGACCAATGAGGAATATCTGCCCACCTCATCATCACCCGTGAAATATGATTACCGCCCGCGATCATCGAATGGGAAAATGCGGGGGCTCACATCATCGCGTTTGACGACGAGCGTGCTGCTAGCCGACGCAAGGATGCCGACCGTCAGGAACGAACGAGTGTTCTGTGGCACTGAATCGAGTGTACCTAGACGCCGCTTGGACTGCAACTTGATACGTGAACCGGCGCGATTGTGGGAGTTGCATCGGGCCGGGTTCATCTCTCGGGAGCCGGTCGCAGGCGCTCGATTGCACGACGGCCCCATAGGGACGTCTTGACCGGCAGTTGATGCAAGCGCGAGCGTTGCAGCCATGGCCAGACCAATTGCATCACGACGAAGATGACGGTCGCGAGCGTGATTCCGGCGATGATATCGATAACCCAATGCTGGCCCAGATAGACAACCGCGAACCACAAGGCCGCATTGTATGGCACAAAGATCAGGCCGCGTTTTCCAAAGAATTTCACTGCGAATAGCATTGTCAGCCAGGGATAAGCCGCATGAAGCGACGGCATCGCCGCCACTGGATTACCGCTGGCTTCGTTCCAGATCTGAATCATGTCGAGGTTGTCGTACCGGTGCGGCACGAGAGCATGATAGACCTGATCGAACGGCAATTGAACTCCGTGAATCACACCCCACTGATCTGCCAGCCATGGCGGGGCGGCCGGATAGAGCAAGTAGATTGTGAATCCCACGTAGGTCAAGAGAAGCAGGCTCAACGTGAAATGCCAGAACCGCTCTTTATTGCCGATCCAAAGAATGAAGGCGAAGATCAACGGGAAGACGAAGTGCATGATGTACATGACCATCGCCAACACGTCGTACCAGTGAACTGTCCCGGGCACGTAAAGCTTCTGCTGCAGCCAGAGCGTCGGAATATGCCCGAAGAACATGGATTTATCAGCCGAAATGAGCTCGGTGAGATGAACGGTACTGTTCCGATTCTGGATGAATTGATAGGCAATTCCCCGCATGAATTCATAGCCAAAGATCAACAGAACGACCGGGATCCAGTCCCGCAGAAACGCCTTCCATTGACCGAGGGCAACCGCAGTGATGAATAAGAGGATCGCCCAACGGTCGGGCGTGAAATAGGCGCCACGCCAGACATAGAGACCGACTGCGATTGCCATGTAACCGACGAAGAGCAACAGGGCGAGCAATCCATAGGATTGATTGCCAGCAGTGTCGCCAGTTTCTGACTGATCATCAGCAACTTCGGCCGCGGAGCCCTGACCGGAATTGATCACATAGCGTTCAGCCTGCGAACTATTTGACTGAGATGATCGTTTACGAATCCACCTTGACATTTCCACCATATTCTAGTGATCGGGACGGCGGAGGTAAAGGCGGCACCGTCAGGCAGTCGCCTCTGATGTTGGTCGTTCCCTCATCCCAAATGACGATGACCGTGCTGTCGATCTGTCCCCAGGATTGTAAATGGAAGATGTCGGACCCTGTCCAGTCCATCAGCCGGGTGTCACCTTCTGACGCTTAGCAATGGTGCATATCACGACAAACATTAGTCGCGATGAAGTTGAAAGCGGCCACCGCTACGTTGGAGTGACTGCTGTCTTTCACATACCAAGCGGGTGAAACGAATTACGAAAGCTGCGGCACGAAAGATGCATCATAAACATAAGAGCGTGTTTCAGCAAGTATGTTGAAAATAACGCCAATTCAGACGTGATCAAGGTTGCGCGACGCTGACGCCCACGGCCAGAACCAGGAGGATGTGATGAGTCGATTTCGGCTATTTCTTGGCGTGATCGCTATCTCAGGTCTATGGCTCGCGACGATCTCACCTATTGCGGCTGAACCAGTCGCCGGGAACCATTTCGGGAACACCTGGGCTCACACCGACCAGCCCATCGTAGCCGGGCAGGTCAATCGAACGTGGATGTGGGGTCCATCCGCCAACAGCGTTCTATTAGACGAACCATATGCAGAGTCGCCCAATGGGCAGCGACAGGTTCAGTATTTCGACAAGACTCGGATGGAGATCACGCACCCAGCCGGGGACGCGTCGTCAATCTGGTATGTGACGAACGGCTTGCTGGCTGAAGAGTTGATCACCGGTCGGCTACAGCTCGGGGACAACACCTTTGAGCAACATGACCCCGCACAGGTGAATGTCGCCGGGGACGTGAACGACCCCAATGGACCAACATATGCCTCCTTCAACTCGCTCATCGGATATAGCGCAATCCCCAATGGGTGGACGATTACTCAGACCGTTGATCGCTCCGGTATGGTCGGCTCGGAAAATAGTCTCGCTGGCTACAACGTGACCGCCGTCGACGTCAGCGCACCGACACATCACAACGTCGCGTCGGTCTTTTGGAACTTCATGAACAGTTCAGGCATTGTGTTCGGAAACGGTTCGTACTCGAACGCCAACCTGTTCGCCAACCCGTTCTATGCCACCGGCTATCCCTTGACTGAAGCCTACTGGACCAACGTGCTCGTGGGCGGCGTCCAGACACGGGTGCTGGTACAGGTCTTCGAACGTCGCGTCCTGACCTATACACCCAGCAATTCAAGTGGCTGGCGAGTCGAAGCCGGGAACGTCGGACAGCATTACTACACCTGGCGTTATACGCAGCTTGGCAAGCAGGTGATGAACGACCCCAACCCTCCCGCCAATTGGTCGCCGCCGAAGCAGGTCACTCCACCAAATGACGGTGGGATGCATGTCGATAAGAATTGCAGTGACTTCAGCACGCAACAGGAAGCACAGCAGTACTTCGACAGCATGGGTGGCTCACCGATGAACAACGTCGATGGGCTCGACAACAACCACAACGGAATTGTCTGTGAGGGTCTTCCGTAGCGCGTAGATGCGCCACCATCAGGCGCCGCATCGTGACAATCACGATTCGCGACGCCTCAACCCTGACGGAGAGATGTTCGACCGCGATTTGGGGCTGATGCCGCCGCTGACCGACGATGACGGATCCTAGTATCTCTGTCCTGCGTGCGCGATTCGGGCTATCTTGTATTAGAACGACCTCATCGCAAATGAACGGATATTGTCGTGCCAATGAGATTCCGACGACGCGTCCGCATCGCGAAAGGAATCACACTCAACCTCGGCAAACGTGGAGTCAACAGCATCACCGTTGGCAAACGCGGAGCGTCGACGAATATCTCGCGAAAAGGCACTCGGAACACATTTGGGTTACCGGGCTCGGGGATGAGCTATCAGACGAAGCGGAAATCGTTTGCCGGGTGCGGAAGCGGCTGCGTACTTCCGGTCCTGTTGGTGGTAGCAACCATCATCGTTGGATATCGAGCGGCAGCGGGGTGCCGATGGATGTTCGACTCCGCCAGATTCTCACCCACCACCCGCACTACTTCGCGCAAACACTCCAAAATGTTGCGTCGGTCGAGCTAACGCATCAGGTCCACTACCACCGTCCACGTCCTACTGGCCGTGGCGCTGGTCCCGCGTCGGTCGAGGATGACTCAACCGATGGGAACCACGCCACGTCAATGCTCGTCAAGGACTGGTAGGCGTAACTAGAAGCTCCTTCCGACTCTCAAATAGAATCTTCCGTTGTTGCAGCTCTCGTGCAAACAACCGAGGCCGAACGTATCCTCGATCGTCCGCAGCAACGTGTAATGATTCGCCGGTGTCGAATATGAAAACGATTGCGGCGAATGTTTCGAGATGTAGATCATCGGTACCTGACCGCCGCCGCCGATGCTCGTAGTTCCCTCATCCCAAACGATGAAGATCGCACTGTCGGACTGGGCCCAGGTATCAGTGTTGAGGATGTTGGTCCCTAACCAGCTTTGCAGCCAGCTATCACCACTCGCAACCGGACAATCATGCATGTCGTGACAGAGATTTGGCACGATGAAATTGAAATTGGCCGTTGCCGCGTTGAAATGGCTGAAGTCCGTCACGTGATCCATGCAACGCTGGACGTTCTGGTTCACGCTGGTGAAAATCATGGCCGGGTTGTGCCGACGAACGTATGTGCCCGTTCCGTCTGGTCCATCCTGTGCCGTGTCGGCTGTGTAACACGATGCACCATTGTCCGACACCGGGAAGTTCTCCGCGTAAACCATCCAACTCTTATTTGCCGCGTCCAGCTGATCTGCGATCGTTTGCCCGCTTAGGTTGTAGACACCGTCGTCCGTGACGCCATTGGTCGACCCGGACCAGAGAGCGACGTAATTCGGTTCGGACGGGTGGCTGACACCGGTGTACCCGGTGACCAAATTGTATTGTTGAGCCAACTGATTTATGTACGGAGCGTCCGAATTGCCGATGACTGAGGAGTACTCCTTATTTTCCATCATGATCACGTACACGTGATCGAAGTGGGGAGCGTTTGCGGTGGCTGGGGTGTTCCCCAACTGCACGTACCGCCACTGATAATAGTGCTGCCCGACATTGCCGGCCTCGACCTGCCAGCCAGAGGGATTGGACGGCGTATAGGTCAGAACGCGACGTTCGAAAACCTGCACCAGCACCTGCTTCTGCACACCAGCCACGAGTACGTTGGTCCAGTAGGCTTCAGTCAAGGGATAGCCGGTGGCGTAGAACGGATTCTCAAACAGAGCAGCCGAGTGATAAGCACCGTTGTCATACACAGTACCTGAGCTGTTCATGAAGTCCCAGAAAACCGACGCGACGTTGTGATGAGTCGGAGCCCCAACATCCTTGGCTGTCACGTTGTAGCTGCCCAGGTTCTGATCGGATCCCACGTTGCCAGCACGGTCGACAGTCTGAGTAATCTTCAGCCCGTCCGCGGTCGCACCGTTACCGAGCAAAGAATTGAAGGTGGCATACGTCGGGCCGTTCGGGTCGTTGGCGTCGCCGGCCACGTTCACGTGCGCCGGATCGTGTTGCTCGAAGGTGTTATCGCCCAACTGCAACTTACCGGTGATGAGCTCTTTGGCCAGCAAGCCGTTGGTGACGTACCAGATTGACGATTGGTCGCCATCGGGATGCGTAATTTCCATGCGAGTCTTGTCGAAATACTGTACGCCGCGCGTGCCGTCGGGTGATTCCACATATGGCTCATACAGCGCCGGCGTATTGGCGGACGGTCCCCACATCCAGGTGCGATTGACCTGGCCGGCGGTAACTGGCTGATCGGTACGCGCCCAGGTCTTCTGGAAATTGTTTCCGGCGATCGGTTCGGCGACAGCCTGCGATACTGAGGCGGCCAGGAGAAGTACGAGCGTGGACAATACTAGCCATGGTTTGAATCGGAACAAATCAGATGCTCCCGTTCCTACGTTCGTGCCGGTCCAACAAGATGCCGTTCTGGCGAGAATCGAGCCGGACGATCCGGCATCAACGTTCGGGCGCTGCTGCCACCAGTCCACAGCGCACGAGCCACTCGAATCAGAGGGTGATTTGCCACAGCTCACCAGCTACGACGAGCAGTGCTGTCGTCAAGCGGTCGTATATACGAAAACGACCTATCACCCTGATCTGAAATCAGCTTGTAAAGGCTGAGCGGTAATTATCACGCACACCCATGACTAAGCGCAAGTGCTGCTGCCGAATGCTGCGTCACGACGAGACTCGCGCGATAGTGGGTGTGCGTCCCAGTTCGTTGATTCTCGACGGGTTAAGAGTGAGCCGATGGACGGACTCGACCCGATGACCGAGCGTTCATGAAGACGAATCCGAATATAAGTCTGGCGTTCGCGTGCATGGTTCGCGTATATAAGGTGAGAGATTCCACCTCCTGGTCGCACACTATCGAAGCACTCTTCCAATTGGAGCTCTGGTTCGCTACATGGCCCGTGTGAGAGAGGACATGATGACCGCAGACAGTCGCTCGCCTCAGTTGCCAATAATTGACGTCGCCGGATCTCACGTTGAAATCGGCCGCGCGATCGGCGAGACACTACGAGAGGGCTTTCAGGCCGTTGCCGACAACTATCGTGAAAGACTGGAGGCCTCGATCGGATGGCATCAGGCAATGGTGATAGCACATGCGCTTATGCCGTCGGCCGAAGCGTATCTACCGGACTGCATTGAAGAGATCCGTGGCATGGCCGAGGGGAGCGGCCTGGAGTTTTCGGAGATCTTCTCAATGAACGCATTGCAGGAAACCATGTTCCTCGCGCAACACGACATTGACTCTTCGGCGCAGCCGACGGACTCTGAAGAAGGGTGTACGAGCCTTGCCGTGACCGGAGCAATGTCAGAGAGCGGACACGTCCTGCTGGGACACAACGAGGACGCCAGTCCGATTCGAAGCGCGTTGCCGTACGTCGTGCGCGCGAAACCTACCGAGGGGCCGGCCTTTGTCGGGTTCGCATACTCGGCGCTCCTTCTCTACCAGGGCATGAACGAATGTGGCATTGGATCCGTAGGAAATGCATTGTATGTTCGGGACATCCGCTCCGGAACTCCGAAACTGTTGGCATACCGAGATGTGCTCGCTGCCACCTATCTCGAAGATGCAATTCGGCGGACACACAAGGAGCATCGTGCCAACGGCAACAACCATTTGCTCGCGAATGAGTACGGTGAAATCTATGATGTTGAGGTCAGTGGTCGAGATTCGGCGCTTTTCGCTCCAGCTGATGACTATTTCGTCCACGCCAATCACATTCGAGATCCACGACTTCGGAGCGTCGAGTCTACTGACGATATTCTGAATTCAACGATGCGGCAGAGGCGCGTCGAGCGACGTCTGAATCAGATGCGAGGCCGCCTGACGGTCGAGCGAATGTTTGAGATCTTGAGTGATCACAGCAACTATCCTCGAAGCGTTTGCAAGCATTACGACGAGATACATAATCAAGGAGCGGAGACAGTAGGGTCAGTCGTGGTTGATTTGACCGCGGGCGAGATTCACGTTCGTGCTGGCCATCCGTGTGAGGCGACAACCACAACGATAAAGCTCACGGCGTAGGTTATCGGGGCAGTCCCTCATGGCCGACACTATGTGGGCGTTTCACGTAAATCAACTCGAAGTATGCATCGCGACCGGATCATGCTGGCAGAACCCAGACGACCTAGTCTTCACGACGTCGATCGGTAGCCGTTCGAGCCGCGCCACATCGCCTGCGACTTCTATAATCTCCGTGAAGCGGCCGGACTGCCGTGGCTCACATTCCACGGGTTGCGTCACGGCTTCGGCTCAGTCTTGGCGGCAGAGGGAGTGTCAACGCGTGGCGCCATGGAAATGATGGCAAACTCCGAATTTCGCCTCACCATGGAGATCTACTCGCACGTCGCACCGGAACCGGCGAGGGACATCGCTAGAAAGATCGACGCGTTACTGCTCGGTTAGAGAGGCGGATATGAACCAATCGGGGAAAATGGAGAAGGCGATTCGAGCGACCATGCTTATGTGGGTGGCGGTGATCCCGTTCGCTGCTGTCGCGATCAAACTTATTGTCTTCAAGGATGGATCGGGCACACGGTCTCCTGCGCCAGAATCACCCAAGAGCGTGGATCAGAGGCAAGTGGCTCATCCCGATCTATACCAGGCTATCACCGAACACTGGTCCCACGCCGAACAAGTGAGATGGACAATCCTATACAATTTCCTCATGGGCTCGAGTATCCTCGTGCTGGCGTGGGCTGCGATCTACTCTTCTGCTACAGGTAGTTCCGACTTTAGCCCGTTTGGGTTATCGCTTGGCTCTACGGCAACTTGGCTGCTTGGAACGTGTTCGGGTGCGGGCATCGTCCTAAGTTTTGTTTGGATTTTCATTGTACGGAGAGCGAACAGTTTCGTTGACACGTACACAGAACTCGGTCGAAAGTTTGAAAATTCCTTCGGCTCGAAGGATTCTTCCCCATTCCTCGCCGCAGACAAGCTGAGAGGAGACATTTCGCGCCTCTCCCGTTCTTCTTATGTGAACGTATTTGTCGCAATGATCTTTCTCATCGTGTTCCTGATCCTGTTTGCCGTTTCCGTATTTGGGTGACATCGCGCGTCGGGTCACCCACGAGAGATCGATTCCAACTCGTCATCAGTCCCACTTGCCGTCAAAGTTGACGTCAAATCGCACGAAGAAGCCCGCTCGATCGTGAGCGGGCGGTCTGTTTCGTTGAATTCATAAGCTTTTGGAGGGAGCCGATGGTGAGACTCGAACTCACGACCTGCTGTTTACGAAACAGCTGCTCTACCAGCTGAGCTACATCGGCACTGAACGGACTCTCGGCCCAAACCGCCAAATCCGTTATGTCGACAACAACCCTGCGCTCTCGACGTGCCCGATTCTAGCACAAAGCCCGGACGCCTCAAAGGCTCGTCAAGTCGTCGAGAAACGTCAGCGACACCACGCGCTCTGGTCAAAGCGGGCTATGCGACACCCCAAGAGTTGATGTGGCGGATCGGACTGACACGATGGGAATGTGCCCCGCTTCTAGCTCTTCTCACCCCATACTGCCCGCGCCGTCTGGGCGACGAGCTCCAGCTTCTTACGCTGGATTTCGGGCGTGATCCGATTACCTTCCCAGGTCGAAGCAAAGCCGCACTGGGGGCTAAGTGCAAGCCGGTCGAGCGGTACGACCTTGCCCGCTTCCGCGATGCGAGCTTCGAGCTCGCTCTGGGTCTCCAGGCGGGGATTCTTGGTGCTGACCAGACCAAGTACGATCTCCCGGTCCTCTGGGACGAAGCGGAGCGGCGCAAAATCGCCCGAGCGTGCATCGTCGTATTCGAGCAGGAAGCGCTGGAATCGGGTGTTGCGGAATACACGCTCGGCAATCGGATCGTATCCACCGCTCGCGTAGAACATGCTCTGATTGTTGCCACGGCAGATGTGCACTCCGAAGGTCACGCCGCGTTGGGCGAAGCCGTCGATCACCGCGTTATCCAGTTCGATCGTGCGATCGATCATCTCGTCCACGTCGTTGCCACGCTGGCGGTAGCCTTCCCGCATCTTGGGGTCGAGCAGGGCGCCGTACTGGGGAGCATCGATCTGAATGTAGTTGCAGCCAAGTGCGATCAACTCCTCGATCTCCCGGCGGGTCAGATCGACCAGATCGGCCAGGTAGGAATCACGGGTTGGGTAAGCGCCGGACGAACGTTCCGGATCGTAGTAGGCCGCAGCCTGCTGCGTGCTTAGCAGCGTCACCTTGGCTTGAGCCTTGGTTCGTGCGCGAACGTAGGTGAACTCCTCGGCGCACATCGAGCGGTGCCATTCCAGTTTTTCCACCACGACGGGCCGGGAGTAGACCAGCTCATGGCCCTCGTCGTCATGAAAGGGAATCGCCCATCCACCCTCTTTGTCAAAACCTTCGAGCGCTTCGACCAGATGACCGAAAAACGCATAGCGGCGCTGCTCACCATCGGTCAGAACGTCAAGTCCGGCGTCCTCCTGAAGCTGAATCGCCTCATCGACAGCGCGATCTTCAACCTTTTTGAAATCGACCGGTCCAAGTTCCCCAGCCTCACGCTGTTTTCGAGCCTGAACCAGATAATCGGGCCGCAGCAAACTGCCCACGACATCGCTTCGAAACATCGGTCTTCCTCCCATAACGTTCGACTCCGCCTGCTTCAGTCTTGATGACGCGAATCTCGCCCGTCGAATGCTCGGACACGGCGATCGTCTTCACACATTCTCTAATCCCACGTAATTCTCCGCCAATGACGTCGCAGCCGCTTTCGAGTTACACACGTAATGCAGTTGGGAAAGGTGGAGGCGATGCTCGAAAGGTCCGTCATCTTCGAAGCGGTGAACCAGCGACGTCATCCACCAGGAGAAATGTTCGACGCGCCAGACCCGGCGGAGACAAGTAACGGAATACTCCTTCAATCGTTGAGTCTGTCCGGTCTGATACCAGTCGACCAACGCCGCTGCGAGAACCTGAACGTCGGCGACGGCGAGGTTCAGCCCCTTGGCACCGGTCGCCGGAACGATGTGCGCGGCGTCGCCAGCCAGGAAGAGTCGACCGTGCTGCATCGGCTCAGCGATTACGCTACGCATGGGGGTGATGCTCTTGTCGACGAGCGGGCCCTCGGTGAGACTCCAGCCTTCCATCTCAAAACGAAGATGTAGCTCATCCCAAATGCGATCGTTCGACCAGTCGTCGAGAGATTCGTCCGGCTGGCATTGGAGATACAGTCGGCTCAACTGCGGGGAGCGCATGCTGTGGAGGGCGAAGCCGCGTTCATGGTAAGCGTAGATTAGCTCCTCGGTCGACGGGGCGACGGCCGCGAGCACGCCGAGCCAGGCAACTGGATATTCTTTTTCAAAGACTTGCAGGACGCCTTCAGGGATCGCCGCACGACTGACGCCGTGTGAGCCATCGCAGCCAGCGACGAAATCACATTCAAGTGAATGAATTTCGCCTTCGTGTCTAAAGCGCACCGTCGGTCGTGTCGATGTCAGATCATCGACTCCGATCGCCTCCGCCTCGAAGAGAATCTGGCCGCCGTCCGCCAGACGGGCTGCAATCAGGTCTTTCACCACTTCTTGCTGGCCATAAACAGTGATGGCGCGTCCACCGGTGAGGTCGCTCAACGGTATGCGGTGGCGCTGCCCTTCAAAGCGAAGCTCGATACCGTGATGCACCATGCCTTCGCGCTGAAGTCTATCGGCCAGACCGAGCCGGTGGAGCAGGTCGACCGTTCCCTGTTCGAGGACTCCCGCCCGGATCCGCCGCTCTACGTAGTCGCGATCGCGGGATTCGAGGACAATAGACTCGATTCCGCTCCGCGCCAGGAGGTGAGCGAGCACGAGACCGGCCGGTCCGGCACCGACGATCGCTACCTGAGTGCGCACCAACTCTCCTCCTCTGTCCTAGCGTGAACTATTGGGTATAAGGTTTATGAGTCCATCCTAGGGTTGTCCACACAAGACGTCAATTCGGTTTCACCGGCTCTACCGATTGTAATCATCCTGATGGTGCGTTCGTTGACAGCATTCTTACCGGTTGCTAGCTTGACCGTGCGTGGATGGACCGAATAGGGTTCGTCCGTTGGAGGAAAAAATGGATCATGAACCAGTACCTGAGCGGCAGATCGATGACGCGGCAGTCGAGTCCTACCGCGAGATCTATCGCGAACTGATCGGGTTTGTGCCGCCGCGAATCGTCGCCCGGACCGACCTGCTTGCTCGCGTCGACCCCAAGCTGCTCTCTATGCAGGAAGAGATCCGCAAGCACGCGATGTACCCCGATTGTTTCGACGTCAAAACCGCTCAGCTCATGCTCTTTGGCATGCTCTTGATGACACTGTCGGATGCTACACGTCTCCATGCCATCGCGGCGCGCCGGGCTGGCGCAACGTGGGAAGAGATGAGTGGGGTAGTCAATCTGGCCTTTCTCTTCCGCGGTCTACCGGCCGCCAACCTCGGCGCCCAGATCATTCAACAGATCGCCGAAGACGAGTCGAACGAGGAGTAAAGAACAGTGGCCGACCGCAACCATGACACTCCAGAACCGATTCAGGACGTCGCGCATCTTGGGCACGTCGAGCTTCTGACACCGAAACCCGAAGAGAGCCTGTGGTTCTTCACAAACATCCTCGGGATGAACGTCACCGAACGCGCAGGCCAGTCCGTTTTCTTGCGCGGAGCGGGCGACTATGAGCGTCACACCCTGAAACTCACCGAGCACTCGCAAGCTGGAATCGGCCATATCGCCTGGCGCGCCGCTAGTCCGCAAGCGTTGAGACGCCGCGTCGCGGCCATTGAAGAGAGCGGCTACGGGAAGGGATGGATCGAAGGAGATTTCGGCCACGGTCCCGCCTATCGCTTCTTCGACCCCGACGGGCACCGAATGGAGCTTTACTACGTTGCCGATCGCTACAAACCTGCCGACGATCAACGTTCGCGGTTGAAGAATCAGCCGCAGCGATATTCACACGTCGGGGCGGGGATTCGCCGGCTCGATCACGTCAACCTCCTGTGCGAAGAAGTGACGCCGAACCGCGTATTCATGCAGGAGAAGCTCGGCTTTCGCCTGCGCGAGCACGTGATCCTCGACGATGAGACCGAGGCGGCTGCCTGGATCAGTGTCACGCCGCTCGTCCACGATATCGCCTACACGCTCGACGCCACCCGTACGCGCGGCCGGTTGCATCACGTCGCGTTTTGGGTTGACAACCGCGAGGACGTGTTACGTGCGGCCGACGTGTTACTCGAGAACGATATCTTCATCGAGACCGGCCCCTCCAAGCACGCCGTCACCCAGGCATTCTTCCTGTATGGCTACGAACCGGGCGGAAATCGCTTCGAAATCTTCAGCGGCGGTTATCTGATCTTTGCGCCGGACTGGGAGCCGGTCGTCTGGACTCAGGCGGAGCGGGCACGAGGCCAGGCCTGGGGACTGCGCCTTCCGGAAAGCTTCCACTCTTACGGCACGCCGGTGGTCGAAGTCGCGCCGGAGCAAATGCGCGACATCCCCGTGGTAGAACGCGTGTCGCGCCCATGAACCTCTGTCAGCGGAGCACATACTCAGCCGGCCGATAAGCATGAACACGGGTCGACCGGCTGATCAATTGGGAAGAACCGAGCAGGGCCTCCTCGAGGCCCTGTGTGGCACTCGGCAACAAGAAGCTAACACCAAGGTTCGAACCCGCGATTTCGTTGTTACCAGAAATCAGGCGAGTGCGATGCAGGCAAACCCGCACTTTGCCTGAGTCGGTACTCCGAAGCGAACCGTATGGCGTGCCGGCAGCCCGCCGGGGAAGTGCTTCACATACTCGGCATTGATCTCATCATAGTCAGCGGAGTTCGTAATCAGGAACGTGACCTGGATGACGCGCTCCATCGAGCTTCCAGCTTCCTCCAACACGTCTTTCATGTTGTTCAGGGCTGCGCGCGCTTCCTCGGTTGCAGTCCCGGAGACCCCGCCTGAGATACCAGAAACGAAGACCAATCCGGCTGCTTTGGTGGCACGCGCGAACGGGCGCTTCGCTCCCGGCTCAGGCGGACGAATGAACTCGATATCTGCCATGATTCCCCATTCCCTCAATTGCTGCGACACGTTTCAGGCTCAACGCGGCGTTTCAATCGCGTAAAGAAACGCCCGTGAGCCTGGCGATCATGACAGAAGCACGTGAAAACAACAACCACAGAGAAACCCGCTCAGGATCGAGCGGGCTTGCGACTTCACGCGTATGGATGATGTCGTGTTTCGTTCAGAGCCCACGCTGGGATTCGAACCCAGGACCTCATTCTTACCAAGAATGTGCTCTGCCAACTGAGCTACGTGGGCGACTTACCGGACATACTATACTCAACACGACTCGAGCATGCCAGATCGCAGCGAACTGCTTTCAGTTCAGGATTTTGCCGCCGCTACCTGCTCTTTCGCCTCGACTGGCGTCTCATCCGGCCGCCACGACTCACCCTCAAAGGGCTCGACCTCGATCCCCATCCGATTCAGAAAGGGTGTCACCCAGCGCGCCAGATGCTGCCGAGGATAGACCGGCATTCCCGGAGCATGCGAATCAGACCCGCTGCTGATGAGCAGTCCATGCTCGCTGGCCAGTCCACGGTACTTCACTGTGTCGTACGTCGTGTACGACCGATAGTGACCCTCGAGCCCGTCGATCGGAATCGATTCGAGCATACGCGTGAGCCGATCGGCGGACATGATGCCCGCGCCGTCGTTACGCCCTGGATGCGCGACGATGCACGTTCCTCCAGCCGCATGCGCCGCGTCAACCACCTGTTCAAGCGGCGTGTCGACGCGCAGATTCTCGCCGAGCTTGATCGTCAACTGATGGGCAGTCATGAGGCTACTCGCGTGTCCGTCCTTGATCGCCGTTAGCAGCACGTGCACCGGCAAGAGCGGGCGACCATCGACCACTTCGGCAAGCGACGGAAGTTTGTGACCGTTCTGCTCCAAGAGTGAGATGGCTCGCTCGGCGGCCGCACTGCAAATTCGACTGCTGCTTGGCGAGGAGTGTGCCGAATTCGGTCGATTTGAGTCGATCTGGTTCGATGCCATAGACCAGCAAATGCCACTGGCGCTCATCCCACCAGGTCGTGAACTCGACACCTGGGATGACGGTCAGTCCCTTCTGGGTGCCTCGTTCCATAAATTCGGGAACCGACCGCATCGTGTCATGATCGCAAACCGATACAACCCGGAACTCGTTCTCAACGAGGTAGTCGACCAGCTGAGCCGGGATCCAACCGCCATCGCTCGAACGCGTGTGCATGTGAAAATCGACCCGGTCGAGCGGTGAAAGCTCGGCTCTTGGCTGGGTCATTGTGCCTCTCAATCTCATCCTCGTGGCCCGCTCATACTCAACGGACACCTCGTGTAATTATAGTCGGCGGGCCAAACGCCCTTGATTAGACGCCAACCGCCAGCATTCGATCGATCGCCACCCGTGCCCGATCGGCAATTTCCGGAGCGACGCTCACCCGATAGGTCATGTCTGACAGAGACCGGTGCAACTTCTCCAGCGTGATCATCTTCATGTAGCCACATACCGCCGATTCCCGCACCGGCTTGAATGTCTTTCCAGGCGCCATCAACTGCAAGCGGTGCAGCACCCCGGTTTCGGTCGCCACGATGAAACTGGTGGATTCTGATGCCGCTGCGTGCCGCACCATCCCCTCGGTCGACAGGACATGGGTGCGGTGTGAGTCGAGCCGCCCCGACTGGATATCGAGTAGGCAGCGTGAACCGCAGGCACATTCCGGGTGAACCAGGAGCTCCGCTTCAGGATCGGCCCGTCGTGCTCGCTCGACATCTTCGGCCATGATCCCGGCGTGTACGTGGCACTCCCCCATCCACAGGTGCAGATTAGTGCGCCCAGTCTCACGCCGCACAAACTCTCCCAGGAACAGGTCCGGCAGAAAGAGTACTTCCTGTTCCGACGGTATTGAACGAACGATTTCGACCGCGTTCGCCGAAGTGCAGCAGTAGTCCGACTCTGCTTTGACTTCGGCGGTCGTGTTGACGTACGAGACAACGACCGCGCCAGGATGTTCCGCCTTCCATGCACGAAGCTGATCCGCGGTGATGCTCGATGCCAGAGAACATCCGGCATCGAGATCCGGGATCAGGACCGTCTTGTCGGGACATAGCATCGCCGCTGTTTCCGCCATGAAATGAACACCGCAAAATACAATCACGTCCGCGTCAGTACGCGCAGCCTGACGCGAGAGCCCCAACGAATCTCCAACGAAATCTGCGATGTCCTGAATCTCCGGAACCTGATATGAGTGCGCCAGGATTACGGCGTTTCGTTCGACCTTCAATCGATTGATCTCTGCGATCATCTGCTGCTTATCAGCCGGTGACGTCGATTCTCGCCCATTGCGCGCTATCGTCACAATCGGCGACGAAACCACGGTCATGTAGATTCCCTTTCAACTGACAAATACGTATTCCGGGCAGCTCGTTGGGCTATCGAATAGCGCCCGTCCGCGAAGCACCGAAACACTTCCTTCGGGTGTCGTTCTGAAAACGTGCTGTCCCCGGTCGTCACGCGGACAATCCCTCAATATCATCGGGTCCACCTGAGATTTCTCGCGGCCCAATGTAGTGGAACAGCCGAGCGGGTCGCCGAGTTCGGCGGTCACGACTTCCCGGCACCGGAGCCAGGTCCCACCGGGTCATCATCTGCCGCGAAAAGTTACTTGGATCGTACTGTTCACCGATCACGGCCTCGTGCACTGATCTCAGATCCGCCATGGTGAAGCTTTCCGGCAGCAGATAGAAGGCCAGCGGCGTATAGAGAATCTTTTGCGCCAGCCGCCAGCGCGCGTAGGAAGCAATTCGTCCATGGTCGAAGGCCAGTGGACCCGGCACTTCCTCTATCGGGAACCAAGTCGCTTCTTCGACGCTTCTGCCAAGTTTCGTACCGGCGCGTTGCCGCATCGCTGGGACTCCCGACGGCAAGATCGCGTAGTATGCCACCGAAATGGCTCTCCCGCGCGCGTCACGTCCTGGGTCACCGAATGTATAGAGTTGTTCGAGGTACAACCCCCACAACCCGGTCGTTTCGCTCAACACTCGCTGAGCAGCGTCATCAAGAGGCTCGTCCGTTTCGACTTCGCCGCTTGGGAGCGACCATGCTCCGGCAAACGGCGGTTCCCGACGACGAACCAATAAGACGCGCAGTTCCCGGTCAACCAGCGCGAAACACGCGATATCCGTTGTAAGCATCAACTCTCGTCGCATTCCTGATCCTTCCGAATCAGCCCTACGAATAATAGTCATTTGTACCATGAACTGTCAACCTTGGCTTCGAATCCGCGAATCTCTGACGCTTGTTGAATCGCGGGGCAATCAATTTGTGGGCGTCCCCGGTCCGTTGAGGCCGATACCGAAGATCGGTGGTTGGGACGTATCACTAGACCAAGTGAGGGGTCGGCGTGCGACGAAGCCGTCAGGAGGGCCGATTACGAGCACCGCGCCATGACAGATCGAGAAGTGCAAGCAGGATCTGGGTGGTTAGCTCCCGGTTAACCCGATCTTGTGCTTCCAATGCTCGCACCACCGCATCATTGAACACCTGCTGGCGGCCGAATAGCCGGCGAAGCAGGCCGGCGCGAAACCCTTGGCCTCCAGCGACGCCGGGGGGAAGTACGACCTCACGACGAGATCGGACATCATCAAGAGCCTGGATCATCGCCAAGAGCGGTTCTCCATCGATCAGAGCATCATCAACTGCGTACGCGGGAGCCCCAATGCGTGACAGCTCCTCAAGCGCTGTGGCGCCCGACGAGACCGGCCAGTCCCTGTCACTCACGACGCTCAACTCGCCTCGGATCCTCCTGATCTCAGCCGGGATGAACTGGGACCACCAGCCTTCTGGCGAAAAGATCTTGAGCGCAAGCCGTAAGCGATTGCGGTGAAATGACCGATAATAATCCAGCGACTGACCAAGAGTAACGCTCTCGACGTGGGTCGCTGTCAGTTCCGGTTGGTATCGAACCTGCCATCCCGTCTCACGCAACCTCAGGCAGAGATCCACGTCTTCGTAGTAGGCGGGCCAAAAGCTCTCGTCAAAGCCCCGAACGTCGTCAAATGCTGACCGCCGCAGCGCCATGGCGCCGCCGGTCACGAAGTCCACGTTCGCCGCCACGTCCCACTGCTGGTCGTCGAGCTCCCGATATCCGCGGTGAACAGTCGTCAGCAAGGGTCTGAGCAGCACTCCACCGGCATGTTGCAACAAGTTGCTGTCGGGATAGCGGAGTTTGGCGCCAGCAATACCGAGTCGTGGAGAGGATTCAAAGAGCCGAATTAGCGCGTCTCCGAAAGTCGGATCAATCTCGACGTCCGGGTTAAGCACGAGAACCACGGGGGATTCCGTGAGCGAAATGCCGCGATTTGCGCCGCCAGCGAATCCAAGGTTGGTTGGACTCTGCTCGACGATTACTTGCGGCCACCCCACGAGTTCACGAAGCGAGTCGTCGGTTGAAGCGTTATCGACGACCACAACTTCGTTGGGCGGTCGGTGGTTCGAGTAGATTGCTCGCAGGCAACCCTGGAGAAAGTCACTGGAGTTGAAATTGACAACGACCACGCTCCACCGGATGGGTTCAAACGATTCATCCATCGTTATACGCCCGAGCATCGCAGAGAAATACACGTGTTACACTCTGCCAGGCGAAACTGGCTCTGAATTCTCACCGTCATGAGGTCCTTCGAAATGAGACCGAGCGATGTCTGAACGTCATGCACAGGCTGCCGAAACGAGGACCCAGCCAGATCTCAGCACCGTTGCGGATGAACGGTCGGCGCAGCCGGTAGGCTCCAACATGTGGACAACTGACGTCGAGGATGACTCCATCAACTCCCTTTCGATCGTGATTCCGATACTCAACGAGGTCGAAAGCATTCCCGAGCTCTATCGTGAGATCGTCGACGCTGTCAGGCCACTCAATCTCCCTTTTGAGATCATCTTCATCGACGACGGCAGTACCGACGGATCCGCCAAGGTACTGCGCGATGTCTACGAGCGTGACCCGCGCATACGGATCATCGAGTTTCGTCGCAATTTTGGCAAATCCGCGGCTCTAGCGGCGGGATTTCAGATGGCATCCGGCGACGCGATTATTACGATGGACGCGGACCTGCAGGATTCACCGTCGGAAATCCCGCGTCTGATCGAACAGCTCGACAATGGCGCTGACCTCGTAAGCGGCTGGAAATTCCCGCGACATGATCCACTGACCAAGCGTCTTCCATCATCCCTGTTCAATGCCGTGGTACGTGCCTTCAGCGGCGTCGAGCTGCACGATTTCAATTGCGGTCTCAAAGCCTATCGCCATGAAGTCGTCAAGGAGATCAAGATCTACGGCGAGCTTCACCGGTATATTCCGGTTTTAGCGCATTTTCGCGGATTCCGCGTGGTTGAGGTCAAGGTGAGTCATCGGCCACGGCGCTACGGAACGTCCAAGTTCGGAAACGCGCGATTCGCCCGGGGTTTTTTCGATCTGCTCACGGTGCTGTTCCTGGCGCAATATACCCGGCGGCCCCTTCACTTCTTCGGCTGGTTCGGGATCGCCGCATTGATGCTGGGGCTTGTCATCAATGCTTACCTGGCGACAATCTGGTTTCTCGGCCATTCGATCGGCACTCGACCGCTTCTGACGCTCGGCGTCCTTCTCATGATCATGGGCGCACAGTTCGTCGTCTTCGGACTCCTGGCCGAGATGATCGCGAGCACTAAGACGGAAACCGATTACAGCGTCCGGCGCACGCTCGGCCGCTCGCGCCTCGATCCTGGCGACATCACACCTGACGGCTCGCTTGGAGAATGAGTTGATCCGCGGGAAGCTTGAGAGCGTCTGCTGCGATCTCTGTGGCGCGGACGACGCCCAACCGGTGATCGAACTGCGCGACCGGATGTTCGGTACCACGTCGAGCGTCTTTCAACTGGTCAGATGCCGGAACTGCGGGCTCCACTATCTCAATCCTCGCCCCACGATCGATGAGATCGGTGGGTACTACCCGGAGGATTACGCTCCATTCGCCCGGAACGGCATCGCCGCACGCGTCAAAGAACTATCCGTCGACCGTGACGTGAAACTGCTTTGGCACTACCTGGCGCCACCGGCGAGGGTAATCGACGTAGGATGTGCCACCGGTGACCTGCTGCAAGCCGTGCGCGCTCATGGGAATCCGAACGTGCTGGGAATCGAGCCAAGCGCGCATGCTGCCAACGGCGCCCGGCAACGCTGGGGCATTGATGTGCTCAACAACACACTCGAGCGAGCAAGTTTGCCCGACGACTCGGTCGACGTGGCGATCCTCTCGCACACCATCGAGCACCTACCGTCGCCATCAACGACGTTGTCTGAACTTCGACGTGTAGTTGCACCGAGCGGCGCTCTCGTCCTGTGGTTGCCGAATGTGGAGTCGTTCGCCGCCCGTCTGCTTGAGGAGTGGTGGATCGGCTACGACGCGCCACGTCACTTCTATGGATTCACTCCTGACACGCTCACGCAGTTACTGCGCCTTCACGGTTTCCAGGTCCATTCAATCACTCACGAATGGATTGCCCTGGAGTGGTCGTGGGCATTACGTCTGATCGCGCGAGATCGCATCTCCAATGCCCGGCTCGACAAGATGCTCGCCACACTCCATCCGGCCCTTACACTCGCGCTCACGCCAGTTTCAGCAGCGGCCGCTCTGATGCACCGAGCCGGGCGGATTCGCGTGGTTGCAATCAACCAGAAGTAGTTCAGACGCTTACTGTACGTACATCAACGCAGATTGACATGACCGGTGTCAGGTTGGTATTCTTCCGGCCTGATCGCGGGGCGCATTCGTCTAGCGGCCTAGGACACCGCCCTCTCAAGGCGGAGATCACGGGTTCGAATCCCGTATGCGCTACCAAGCTAAACGCCCGACCTCACGGTCGGGCGTTGTTGTTTCCCAAGTAGTGCAAACCGACGACGATCAGATACCGAGCGCCACACCCTCTCCTCGGGCATCGCTACCACCTGAAATCACTCCGGTTTCGGGATCTATCCCGATCACCTGCGCGTCGCCTCCGTTGGCCCAAGCGCCCAGGACAGAGACGCGGTGGCCGCGTGCACCAAGTTCTTCGATGACACCGTCGCCGACTCGACTTTCAATGCGCAGCGAGTAGTCGTTCGGCAGATTGATCGGATCGGTTCCCGGGAAGCTCATCCAACGGGGCGCCTCGACCGCCTCTTGCTCATTCATCCCAAAATCGATCATGTTGGTGATGACCTGCATGTTCCATTGAGGCTGACCGTCGCCACCGGGCGTGCCTCCGACCCAACGGATGCGATCTCCCTGGGTGATGAGGTAGCAGTTGAGCGTGTGCATCGTCCGCTTGCCACTCGCAATGACGTTCGGATGTCCCTCTTCGAGCACGAAACCGCGCCCTGCTCTGTTGTTCAACGTCACACCGGTGTCTCCTGCCACAACCTGGCTCCCAAACCCGGCGGAAAGGCTCGTGATTAGCGAGACGGCATTCCCTTCTCCGTCCATGGTGCAGAGATAGGTCGTGTCACCAACGTGCTCTGGTATCAGGCCGGCATTGACCTGATCCTTCGCGCGGCGCATGTCGATCTCGGCAAAGCGTGCTCTCCCAAACGTCTGTCCCAGCATCTCGTCGAGCGGGACGTTGACGAACCGAGGATCGCCCGAATAGGCAAGCCGGTCGGCAAAAGCAAGCTTCTTGGCTTCAACCATGAGATGCACGGCGTCGGCGCTATTCGCCCCCATCTTCCTCACGTCGGCGTTGGAGATGATATTCAACTCTTCCAGCACGATGTGACCCTGCGACGGCAGAGTCGTCTGGTACACAGTGTATCCGCGGTAATCTGTATTGATTGGATCGTAGACCTCTGAAGCGTGGTCAGCGAAATCCTCTTTGGTCAACAGGCCGCCAAGCTTTTGGACGTAGGCCGCCATACGTTCCGCCAGCTCACCCCGATAAAACACGTCGGGACCACCCGCCTGGACAGTGTGCAAGGTGCGAGCAAGATTGGTCTGCCGGAACAGCGTTCCAGGGACCGGGGCTTTCCCGCCACGCAAGAAGACCTGTGCTGAACTCTCAAATTCTGCCAGCCGGTCGGCACTGCCAGCGATAATCCGGCTTCCCCCGTGTGTCAACGGGAATCCTTCATCGGCGTAACGGATCGCATTACTGAAGAGATCGGCGCGATCCAATTTGCAGAAGCGGTCCATGGCCGTGAAGTAGGCATCAACAGCACCGGGAACCGCGATTGACAGAGGACCGAAGAAGGGCATCTTCTCGTAGTTGCGTTCCTGGAAGTACTCGAGATCAGCCTTTCTCGGGGCGATACCCGAGCCATTGATCGCAGTTACTTTGCCGGTCTTGGCTTCGTAATACAGGATGAAGGCGTCCCCGCCGAGCCCATTCATAGCGGGAATGACGACGCCCGTCGTCAATGCGGCCGCAATGGCTGCGTCCATGGCGTTCCCACCACGTCGCAGGGCATCGATTCCTGCCGCGGTCGCGAGCGGATGTCCCGTCGCCACCATTCCATTCTTGCTCATGGCAAGGGCTCGAAGCGTCGTGCCGTTTCTTACCACAGATCGAGAACCTCTCTACTCAGGCTTACGATTCGGTGAATCTCACAACACCGAGTCTAACTGATTTCATTCCGTTGCGCGCAATGTGGCGACAATCTCCAGATGGGGGCGCGACCAGAGTGGCAATCGAGAAAGTGGAACGACTCGCGCTACCGGACGAAGGCGTCTCAATGGGATCTTGCGCAGCTGCGCTTCAGTAAGATGTGGCACCGGTAAGAACCTGACCTCAAAACCATGGTGATGAAGGATCGACCGAATCTCACCTGGCGATGACATTGATGGATGCCAGAAAAAGCTGTCGTAGAGACCACGCAGGCGGTAATACAGGTCGGCAACCAGGCGGTTTGGTGTCTTGAAAAGATACCGACCTCCTGGTGCGAGCACCCGAGCCGCCTCCGAGATATGGCGATTCAGATCAGGGAGATGCTCGACCACGTCGCTCGAGATCAGCACGTCAAACGCATTGTCCTGAAAGGGCAGCGATTCCGCGTCAGCCGCAATCAAGTCAATCTTGGCAAGACGGTTGCGCATCTCTGCCAAAGTCGTATGCGTGAGATCCGAACCGAACAACTCCGTGAATCCCAAATCGCGCAAGGAATTCAGCGTGAACCCACCGCCGGCGCCAATCTCAAGCACCAATGAGGTTCGTGGCAACGACTCGATGAATTTCAGCAGTCCACGCGGTGGATTGTATTGACCGTATGTGTTCGACCATGTCGGATAGACACGATCGATCTGTTCGTAGAAGTGTTGTCGAACTGACGCCGGGACTTCGCGACCACGATAACGATCGGCACATTCACGACACAAAAAGGTTCGACCGCGAAACCGTCGTCCGCAGAGAAGACAGGATCGCTCGGATCGATCAACGACCATTCAGCCACCATCGAATTCCGAGCCAGCCGCCGCAGGTCACCACGCCGGCTATCACGAACAGGTAGAGACCGAAGAAGAGCGGATCAACACGAGCCTGGTGCCAGATGTTGCGCGCCGAATCGACCATCATGCCGGTGATAGAGATGTTAACCCGATACCGAACGTTGAAGACCAATCCACCACCTGGCGACTGCGAATTGCCGTCGACGATAATTGGGTCGCCGCCAGCTGGCCGAATCAATGACCAGTAGACGTTCAGCGTGCGCGTGCCCGGCATCAGGTCGACGCTCAGGAAGCGATCAGCGGTCTCCGCCTTCACCGCAAACGCGCCGACAAACGCGTTGGTCAGTGACGACCACGCGAAACTGTCGAGATCAGCCTTATAGAGTGGGGTTGACTCGGCGAAGCTCGGTCGGAAAACCAGCGCCCCTGGAACTTCCTGATTGCCTTCGTAGCGACGTCCATCAGCGAAGGTCGTTGTCGGCTGATAGCGAAATGTGACCGCATTCCCAGGCGTCGAATCTGGAGAACTGAGCACAAACCGGTAGTGCTGCCCGTTGGAATCCGCGATCGGGTCGAACGCGAACGTCAGGTGACTGTTGTCGTGCATAGCCGACGCGTTGATGGTCACCGTTCGGACTACCGTCATGTCCGACTCGTTATAGAGCGTCAACGTGACGTCGTGCGTGTTCTTACGGTCCGGCGGTGGAAGCTGCGCGAAACTCGCCAACGGAACGAAGCCGTCCAGTCCGTCCACTGTCTTCACGTGCGCCCAGCCTTCAGCCGCTCCCTCCACCGTCACGATACTGCCACCCAGCACGCTGCCGACACGCGTCCCATCGATCGGGAATGCCAGCACATCGACGCTCGGTCCCGAGATCAGCGTACCTGGACCTGTGCCCGTATCAGCTCCGTACGTCGCAACGCGCAGAATGATGCCATTGAGACCGGGATAGCGCGACAGGAAACTCTGACCGTCGCGACGATTGCCCGTAAGCTCGCCCAGCCATTTGTTCGTGGCAGGCCAGTCGTGAAAGGCCGGTTCCGGAAACCGGGTGTCAGCTTCCGGCGCAAATCGGACTGATACCGTGGCGCCGCCGGTGGGCTGCGGATAAAGCGCTCCGGCTGAGTTGGATGGTGGGATGGCGGCCACCGTGAGACCGTCCAAACCGTTCGACGGAGAGAGAAACGGCTGACTGAGGATCTTCCCGACAGAAACGCTACCCGCGTGGTCCGGCAATCCGGACGAAAGCCCTTGTGGCACACGGCAACCGGCAAGCACGAGCAGCATGACAGCGATGCTAGCGACCATCACCAGTGCATGACGCCACCCCTTAATCGTAGGCATCCGATAGCTCCGATTGCGGGACGAGCGAGCAGGAGGCTCTCCAGTTGCGCATGATCCGGTAGCCCATCCACAGGGAGACGGTGGTGAATAGCGTGCGCACCACGCCGATGTAGATATCCACTGGCATAAGCGCGCCGATAATGTTCAACGGATCGGGAACGGACTTCACTCCGTTACCGACCAGCGGCTGGAACAGATCCCACGTGACGGCCGAGCCCCATTGAAAGGTGAACAGCACGATCAGGAGAATCTGCGCCACGTGTAAGGCTATGAGGTACACGTCCCGATAAACGGCTAAGACCAGGAAGGGAACGATCCAGATCGAGTACTGCGGGTTGAAGTGGGTGAGGGCAAACATCACCAGCATTACCGTCGCCGCGACCGGAATATAGGCATCAGGTTGCCCGCTACCGCGGTCGATGAACCAGAGAAGCAAGAGGGTGTATCCAAGTGGGAAGAAGAAGATACTGTCTCCCGTACCGGGGTTGATGCCCATCACAAACAAATACTCGATGTGCGGATAACGATTGATAAGGGTGAGCGTCGGGCTGTTCCCGGTGACCACCAACACTGTCAACTCGACAGCCAACCAGAACCCGATCAGTCCGCCGATCAGAAGTGCGAGCTCCCGGCGTGACCGGCGGAACGAAAACGCGTAGAACGGCGCGAGGAAAGCCGGAAAGAAGCGCGCCGCGGCTCCGATTCCGAGGAGTGCCATCCCAAGATAGCGCCGTCCACGAATCGCAAGTAGCGTTGAAAGCATGACGACGAAGATTGCCAGGCTGTCATGCCGGCCAAAGACAGCGCTCACGAAGATAACGATCGGGTTGAGCAGCCACAACGCAAGAACGCGCCGTCGCCAGAACGGTTCAACCAGCCGGGTCAAGATGTATCCCGTGCCAAGATCGGAGAGAAGATACGGCAGCTTCAACAGGAAGAGCGCCCTGGCGAGGTGCGGATAGGCCAGGAAGCGGGCAAGGTCATCCGGTTGTACGCCGACGCCGATGACTCCCGCGCTTGGTGACCAGATCGACCCGGAATTGGGCAGAAGCGGCCGGACCAGGACAAACCAGACGTTGTGAACCAGCTGAATGACAATCTGACTGCTGAAAGTGAACCAATGACCGGTTGAGACGGCATCATATGAGCGAGAGTAGACGGAGTACAGATCGGAGTGAAAGGTAAACGGCATCAGCGCAATTCGGATCAGGATTCCGACAACGAAAACGAGGCCAAGACCCGATCCGGTCACGTCATTGACGCGACAGCCCAGCATAGATAACTTCGTCCTGACTCTCCGCGATGCCGTCGCCGTCATTCGCCTTTCCGTCCTCCAAACCGAGTCGATGCAAGCACGATTGGCAGCGCTAACAGCAAAACAGCACGGTGGAGGATGGCAGCCGCCAGAATCGCCCCGACCGGCAACACGAGAACGCCCGCGACGCCAGCCATCGCACCCTCGCGGAAACCTATGCCCCCCGGCATTGGGGAGATAAGGCCGATTAGAAGCGGCAAATTGCTGATCAGAATCAAGGCCGCCACACCAAGTGAGACGCCGACTGCCTTAGCGGCAAGCCAGATTGCGGCGGTGTCGAGTACCCAGCGGGCAGCGGTGAAGCCAATTACCGGTACGCGGAGCGAGCGATCACGGGCTAACAAGCGGCCTGCTTCGATCACCGTCGATACGAACCTGAGCCCGAACCGGCGCACGAGATACAGACCGGCAAGTCCAACAAGTACCACGAGCACAACCGTGGTCAGAATCGCGGCCGTCGATGGAGTTCGAATGTGATCGAAAATAGATTTGCTGATGACGCTTCCGGCCAGAACCAAACCCACCACAGTTCCGATGACGAGTGCCAGCGCATCAAGCACCTGCTCGATCGCCAGAGTTGGCACCGATCGACCGAGGCCGATGCCGTACATTTGGCGCGCCATTAGCCCCTTCGCAGGAGACCAGAGATACCCTGGCGCCGCGTAGTTGATCATTGTCGATGAAATTGTCAGATCGAGAGCAGATGTGAGTGGCAGATCGTGGCCGAGTGATCGCAACATTACTTGCCAGCGGCGTGCATGAACGACCGGAAGGCCCATCGCGACGCAGAGAAGCGGTGCTACCAACCACCAGTTGGCGCCCGATAGCGCGTCGAGCATTCGGCGTGCTTCGCCGGTTAAATACAGGACCACTACGCCGAGCACAACCGATCCCCAGACGACGAACGACATGAAACGGCGCGCCCCGACCGAGCGATGTCTCGTCGTGGCGTTGTCGATCATCACGCTGTGATTTCACGACGGGGGACCGATGATCCCGACAGCATCGAATCGACTACCTCCGCGAGGCAGGCGGATTGCACGTCGAGTGAGGCGACCGCGAGGAAACGCGCCCGAGCGGCGGCGCCAAGTCTTAGGCGCAATGATGGGACGCGGAGTCGCTGAATGGCCTGAGCCAGCGCGGCTGGATCATTCGGTGGAATCAAAAGCGCTGACTCCCCGTCGCGCAGAACATCTCGCGCGGCTGGAGAATCTCTGGTAATAATCGCTGCTCCCATCGCCATGGCCTGAAACACCTTATTTGGGACTACTCGTGCTGCCTTGTCGGTGGCTCCGAAAATACCAAGAATAATGTCTGAATCGCTAATAATTCTCGGCAAAGCATCATAGTCGACGTGGTCCACGAAGTTGATATTCGTTAGCGCGAGAGCCTCGGCCAGCGACCTGACTGCTGAGTAGACCTGCCCCGTACCGACGATATCAAAGTGCATGTCCAACTGGTTCTCAAGTAGCTTTGCCGCGCGAACGATGGTCTCAACACCCTGCAATGGGATCATCTTCCCGTAGAACAGGATTCGCAACACGCCTGTCTGGCCGATCGATTGAACTGAGTCGCAGGCTTCCACCTGGGTCGGGCTGAAGACCGCTTCGTCCGCACCCACCGGCAGAATTCGAACAACTGAAGGAGGGACTTGAAAGACTGAAACGAGATATTGTCCGTTTGCTTGAGTGTCGACCAGAATCGCGTCACACAGCTTGAGTGACAGACTGTCGACCAAACTGATGAGCCGCGGCATGACACCACGGATGCCAACTCTTTGACGATCCTCGATCAACGTATCGGTAAGGGTGATCAGTGGATTGAACAGGATCGGTTTGCGAAAGAGACGCACCAACGGGCCAAGGAACAGAACGTCGATCTGCCCGATGTATCCAAAGACGTAGAGATCTCCGTGCCTGCTGAACCGCAATAGGCGAAACAGCAAACGGGTATACGCAGACACGAGACGGATGCCCAGAGCCATCAGCGCCAAGGGAGAGTCCACCAATCCAGACTTGTCTGTTACCTCAGGCCAAACCTTCTCGTGCAATTCCAGCACCGCGAAACCAGCACGCCGTAACGCCGCGATGGTTATCACGTTTCTCGGATATTCCCGTTCATAGGTTCCGATGTAGAAGATCTGTTTCGGTCGTTGCACCCAGACCCCTCGTTGCCCGGTTCTCTTCGTCCTGAAGATTATACGAGTATCGCGCAGATGATCTGGGTCGTGACGCTTGGAGCGGTTTCAGAAGCCGATGTCGAGAGACGAGGGGGAATTCGCGGAAGCAGGGGGCCGCCCCGTCACTATCGACGAATCAATGTGAGGCATGTTGGCCAGTACGCGAATCCTGACTCGATTCCTCCTCTACCTCGTCGCCGCCGGAGCGAGGCCATCCATCGCCATCGAGTTGGTGGGAGCGCAGACGCCAGCGCGTGAATCGAATACGATCTATCTCGGTTGGACAAAAGCCGTCGTCCAGCAGGTTGACGACCTCTTTCGCAGTAATATCAAGTGGATCGTGATCATCATCGTCGAATCGTTCAAATGCTTCCTTCATCGCTATGTCCTGTCCTTGATACCGGACGATTCGAACCGCGTGAAGGTGCGGATCGATCAAGATGTGGCGTCAGGTTGCTTGGCTCTAGTCAGTCATCCAACTCGGCGATCAGTCCTGCCGTCAAGAATGGGAACGCAGATTCGATGCCGGAGCTCTGCTGAGATCAACGAGCACGGCAGAGACGAATGTTTGCAGCTCGACTCCAAGATCACGATGAATTAGTCGTGAGTGAAAACGCGACAGAGGCCTGGAGAGACAAGAAAGGGGCGCGGCCGAAGCCACGCCCCTGATCCGCTCGATAGATTTCGAGGGACTAGTAGTCCATTCCACCTGGCATCGGAGGCATCGCCTTGTTTTCCTCCGGCTTGTCCGAGATAAGTGCCTCGGTGGTCAAGATCATCGCGGCAATCGAGGTAGCATTTTCAACCGCCGACCGGGTCACCTTGACCGGGTCGATGATGCCCCACTCGACCATGTTGCCGTATTCTTCACGAATAACGTCGTAGCCGATCGCTGGGTCGTTCTTTTCCTTCTGGAGACGGCGGATCGACTCGACCACAACCGCGCCGTCCATACCAGCGTTAGCAGCGATGCCACGCAGTGGCTCTTCGAGCGCGCGGCGAAGAATCCGCACACCAGTCAGAACGTCGCCTTCAACCTTGATCTCGTCGAGCGAGTCGATGGCGTTGATCAACGAGACACCACCACCAGGGACGATGCCCTCTTCGACGGCGGCACGTGTGGCGCTGAGCGCATCCTCGACACGATGCTTTTTCTCTTTGAGCTCAGTCTCCGTCGCCGCGCCAACCTTGATCACCGCAACGCCGCCAGAGAGCTTTGCCAGCCGCTCCTGCAGTTTCTCGCGATCAAAATCGCTCGTCGTTTGCTCGATCTGGGCTTTGATCTGCTCGATGCGGCCCTTGATCTCTTCTTCCTTGCCGTAGCCCTCAACGATCGTCGTCTCGTCTTTCGTCGAAACGATTCGGCGAGCACGGCCAAGGTCCTCAACGGTCGCGCTGTCGAGCTTGCGGCCAACCTCTTCAGAGATGACCTGACCACCGGTCAAGACGGCGATGTCGCGAAGCATTTCCTTGCGTCGATCGCCGAAGCCCGGAGCCTTCACACCGACAACATTAATCGTGCCTCGAAGCTTGTTGACGACCATCGTTGCAAGCGCTTCGCCATCGACATCCTCGGCAATGATCATGAAGTTTTTCGTGACCTGAAGGACCTTCTCCAGCACAGGCAGAATGTCGGAAACGGCAGAGACCTTTTTGTCCGTGATCAGAATATAGGGTTCGTCAAGCTCGGCTTCCATACGCTCTGGATTGGTGACGAAATATGGGGAAATGTATCCGCGGTCGATCTGCATGCCTTCGGTGAACTCGGTCTCAAAGGCCAGTCCGCGCGACTCTTCGACGGTGATAACGCCGTCTTTGCCAACCTTCTCCATGACGTCCGCGATGAGGTCGCCGATCTCTTTGTCCGCTGCCGAGATGGCTGCGACCTGAGCAATATCGTCCTTGCCCCGGACTTCCTTCGCCATGCTCTTGAGCTTCTCAACAACCTTGTCGCTGCCCAAGTCGATGCCCTGCTTCAACAGCATCGGGTTCGCACCGGCAGCGACGTTACGGAGTCCTTCGTGAACAACCGCCTGCGCGAGGACAGTCGCGGTCGTCGTGCCGTCACCGGCAACATCGTTGGTCTTGGTAGCTGCTTCTTTGAGCAACTGAGCGCCCATATTGGCAAACGGATCTTCAAGCTCAATCTCTTTGGCAACGGTTACGCCGTCATGCGTTACCGTCGGGGCGCCAAATTTCTTGTCGAGCGCTACGTTACGGCCCTTCGGGCCGAGTGTCGTTTTGACCGCATTGGCCAGAACGTCGATCCCCTCTTTAAGGGACCTTCTCGCTTCCTCATTGAATTCGAGAATCTTCGGCACTTCTCCAACCCTCCTCTTGGCGTGCCCATCGGCACCCAAGAATTTTCACGACTAAATCGCGAATCTACTCGCTGACAATTGCGAGAATATCTTTCTCGCTAAGAATCAAATACTCGTCGTCTTCCACCTTGAGCTCGGTGCCCGCGTACTTGGCGAAAAGGACCACATCGCCAGCCTTGACGTCCATCGGCTGTCGCTTACCATC
Organism: uncultured Chloroflexia bacterium; assembly: GCA_963739715.1. GTDB lineage: Bacteria > Chloroflexota > Chloroflexia > Thermomicrobiales > Thermomicrobiaceae > CALAGB01. Next base: position 231,137 of record CAVUBN010000021.1, read on the forward strand.
GTCGTTCAGACGGCCCGCGCCGACCGCAATGACCTCGCCGCGCTGGGGCTTTTCTTTGGCCGTATCCGGCAGGACGATCCCACTCTTGGTCGTCTCTTCCCGCTGGGTTGGCCGAACCAGCACGCGATCGCTGAGTGGCCTGATATTTCCATTGCTGGTTGACATCCTGAAGGAACCTCCCCTATTGCTCGCAGCAGGACGTTCCCACTGCTCAAATCACTAACTGGCCTGATTTAGCACTCTCGATGTGAGAGTGCTAACACTGCGTATCTTAGCCAACGACAGCGCAAGTTGCAAGGGGTTAATCAGGAAAAGAGAGGAATTACCGACTATTGAGACTCCGGAGTTGGGTTGTCCTCGTCCGTTCACTCGTCAAGTGGTCATCAAATCGACCATCATATCATGCATAATTCCGGTGAGTACGCGCAAAAGGCGTCGCGTCTGATTGTGATCTGACAACCTCACCTAATTCAAGGGGGCATGAGTGAAGATTCATTTCGCCGACCGTGTAATCGATATGCAGCCGTCACCGACTGTTGCCGTGTCAGACCGTGTACGTGCGTTACGTCAGCAAGGTCACGACGTCATCGACCTTGGAGGTGGTGAACCGGACTTCCCAACACCAGAGCATGTCTGCCGAGCGGCCGCCGACGCTATGGCAGCAGGAGATACACATTACGTCGCGAGTGCCGGCACACCACAGCTCCGAGCAGCCATCGCTCGCAAGCTGAAAGAAGACAACGATATTAGTGTCGAGATCGACTCGATCATCGTCACTCCGGGCGCCAAATCTGCCTTGTTTTCGTCGGTTCTCGCCCTAGTACAGCCGGGCGATGATGTGGTCATGTTTGATCCGGGCTGGGTCTCATATGAGCCTATGGCCAGGGTCGCTGGCGCTGGAGTCGTGCGGATCCCGCTGGATCCTGACAACAACTACGCAATTACTCGTGAGATTGTGGAGACGCATCTCACACCTCAGAGCCGCATCATGATCCTGAATACGCCCAGCAACCCGACGGGACGAATGGTCACACGTGGAGAACTTGAGTCTATCGCCACGCTCGCGATCGAACGGGATCTCATTGTCATCTCGGACGAGATTTACGAAAAGATCAATTACGACGGCAACGTTCACATCAGTATCGGCTCACTGCCGGGCATGGCCGAACGAACCATGACCGTGAACGGATTCTCAAAGGCTTATGCCATGACCGGTTGGAGACTCGGTTACGTTGCCGGACCGCGCGAGATCATTCGGCAAGTAGCAAAGATTCACAGCCACTCGGTAACGTGCGCTACGTCATTTGGTCAGGTCGGAGCAGTCGCGGCGCTCGATGGACCGCAAGACTTCATTGATTCGATGGTCGAGGCGTGGGATCGGCGGCGCCATTTAATCTCGTCCGGCCTGAATAGCGTGCCTGGATTTCACTGTTCGTTGCCCGAGGGAGCTTTCTACGCTCTACCAGACGTCTCCGGAACCGGTTTGAGCGGCGCCGAGGTCGCGAAGAGACTTATCGACGAGTCAGGTGTGGGCGTGACTCCCGGGGACGCGTTTGGTGACGTGACGCGCAACCACATCCGACTCAGCTTCGCCAACTCGGACAGCTCGATTGAGTCGGCCTTAGACCGCATTCGCAAGACATTCGCCGCCTGATCTGTGTGCCGCCAGTGGGTGGCTCATGATTGACCCAGGCGAGAATCAGACGGCGCAGCTGCCTTGGCTGCGCCGTGATTTGTTTTCTAGAGTCCGCTCATCCTGATGACTTCGACGCCGCCCTCTTCAAGCTTGGCCACAAACGGATTGATCCCAACCATGTCGCTAACGATATGCCCAGAGACAATCAGGTTGCCTGACGTGTCGGCTCGCAGTCGCTGCGCTTCGTCCGGCGCCACATGGATGTAGAGGACGGTGTTGATCCCGGCATCGAAATACGCCTTGGCCACCGGGTATCCTCCGTTAGTCCCTGCCCCGTGTACGATCGCGATGCGGCCGAGTGGCCGATCGACCGCGCCCACTGGCACCATAATGCGCGTCTGTGCCTGAGCAAATTCAGGCATTCCATTCAAGGCGTCGATGGCGTCCTGTACGAGTGGCTGATGATCTAGCGCTTCGACATGGGTGTCGATAGCTTCAACCATCATGCGACGACCGACTTCATCGAGCGGTAAATGCACGTTGAGAAACGGCATTTCCAGCAGGCGGGCCACCGACGGAACATGATCGAAGTTCTCGGTTTGCGAGCGCAACAACGAGCGGGTAAGCATCGCCTGGATCGCATCTCGTGCCGCCGGAGTGGGCACGCCGTGCTCAACCATCAGTTCAACGTGTCGAGTCAGAACCTCCGGGAAATTGAGCTTCGCCGTTCCTCCGGCAGGATGGTGCGCTATCACGGCGTCACAACCGAGTTGCTTCGCCAACATGAGCTCCGCGGTGCCGATATCGATGCCGAACATGACCTTCTTCAGATCGGTGCCGCTCACGTAAATCGCGCTATCAGCGGGAGGGTGATGCATGTCGGCCATCTCGAGCGCGAGACTCATGATTTCGTCTGTTCCCAATCCAGGCATCAATCCTCCAAACGATTTCAACGGCACGGCAACGACCACGGTTAACTGTGCGGTCGTTTCGGTTGTGCCGTATCTTCGCATGGAACAGGCGATTCAGCACGAGCGAGACGCAGTCCGAACGAGGAATCATCGGACCAGTGAACAGCCAGGAAGTTTGACTAGGGTGCGCGTGTTCAATAAGATCAGGTGATCCGCGCGACAAATGCGGACTCCTGGAAGGAACAACACGATGCAGACGCGAGACGAGATACGTCTTACAACGTTGGCGAGCTGCGCCGGCTGAGCATCCAAGATGGGCCCTGGGGCTCTGGCGCAGGTGCTGCGTCCGCTCTCACAACGACATGATCCGAACGTGCTGGTTGGTCTCCAGACCAGTGATGATGCCGCCGTGTATCGACTAAGTGACGAACAGGCGTTGATTCAGACTGTCGATTTCTTCACCCCTGTCGTCGACGACGCCTACACCTACGGCGCCATCGCGGCAGCCAACTCGATGAGCGACGTCTTCGCGATGGGCGGTGATGTTCTCATGGCGTTGAATATCGCGGCCTTTCCGGAAGACTTACCTGCGGAAGTGATCGCTCGCATCTTCGAGGGGGGTGCAGACAAAGCCGGTGAAGCCGGGATCGTCATTGCTGGCGGACACACCGTAACGGACGATGAGCCGAAGTACGGGCTCGTCGTGACAGGCACGATCCATCCAGACAAAATCCTCACAAAAGCCGGCGCAAAACCAGGAGACAAGCTCTACCTCACCAAACCGATCGGTACTGGAGTAATTACGACCGCACTCAAAGCAGAGGCCGCGGAGGCCGCACACGTAGAAGGAGCCGTCGCCTCCATGCTCAGATTGAGCAGAAGAGCTTCTCAACTGATGCGGGAGGTGGGGGTGAACGCTTGTACCGACATCACAGGATACGGTCTGATCGGACACACGATCGAAGTCGTGGAACGAAGTGGTGTTCGCATTCGACTTTATGCCGATCGCATCCCGTTACTTGATGGCGCGGAGCGTTATGCCAGCGAAGGACGTTTGCCTGGCGGCGCGGGCCGCAACGTCACCTATTACACAACGCGTTCGGAACCGAAGGTTGAATTGGACGCGGAGATTCCGCAGTCGATACTCGACCTCTTGTTCGACCCGGAGACGTCAGGTGGTCTGTTGATTTCAGTGGCTTCCGAGCGTGCAGCACAGCTCGAGCACGTATTCGCTGCCGCGAATGAGCCGCTCTGGCAGATCGGCGACGTTGAAGCGGGACTCGGGCTGGTGGTGGCCCGCGATTGAGCGCAATGCTCCGCAACGACGAACACTATCCGCCAGATGAGCCTGCTGATGCTGTCGAACATGACGCGACGGAGGTCCAGTCACGTTCAACCGAAACACCTTCATCATGGTGGTCCATTCTAAATAGTCTCGGGATCAAACCAAGCAAAGCGCTTGGACAGAATTTCTTGCACGATTCTGGCATCGTCCGGCGGATCGCCGATACTGCTGAACTATCTCCATCCGATCTGGTGGTTGAGATTGGTCCCGGACTTGGGGTGTTGACTCGGGAGCTCGCAGAGCGTGCCGGAACCGTGATCGCCATTGAACTCGATCACCGCCTCGCGGAGTACGTCGGCGATCTGAATCTTCCGAATACCCGTGTCATCGAAGGCGACATTCTCAAGGTGGACCTGACGTCGCTGACGGAGCGCCGGCCCTATGTCGTCGTCGCAAATCTTCCGTATTCGATCGCATCAGCCGCGATCGCAAACATACTTGAAAATGACTCGCGCCCAGACCGGGTGGTGGTGATGGTTCAACGAGAGGTTGCTGAGCGAATCGCCGCGAGACCTCCAAGAATGAGTATTTTGTCGGTAGCAGTGCAGTTCTTCGGCAGCCCACGCATCATGTTCCGCATCGGACCGGGTGCATTTGTGCCGCCTCCTAAGATCGAGTCAGCGGTGCTACGAATCGACGTGCATAAACATCCACCTCTGGAACCAGGAGACTGGCCTTCGTTCTTCGGACTCGTACGAGCCGGGTTCAGCCAGCGGAGAAAACAGCTGCTAAACGCAGTCTCATCAGCGCTGAAGGTCGACAAGACACTCGTCGCACAGACGCTGAAGGCGGCGGCAATCGATCCACGTCGCCGGGCCGAGACACTTGATGTATCCGATTGGGTCCGACTTTTTCGCGCGTTCCAACAAGTGCAAACAGATGATTAAGCTTGGACTGAAGCGGCCAGTGAGGCTCTTTGCCCCGGCCAAAGTGAATCTGAGCCTCGAAGTAGTCGGACGGCGCCCGGACGGCTATCACGAGATCGTCACCATCATGCAGACAGTCAGTCTGTTCGATGAAATCGAACTGCGCCCCTCCGACACTTTCGAATTCGCGGGAGATCAACGAATTCCCGACGAGACTGATCTCGCTTATCGCGCCATTCAACTTGCACATCAGCGTCTCGGAATTCAACTGAATGCCAAAGTGAAGATGAAGAAGCGAATCCCGATCGCGGCCGGATTTGGCGGCGGCAGCAGCGACGCGGCCACGCTGCTTTCGGCCCTCTGCACGATGGCTCGTGTCGACCTCGCCGGTACCCAGGCTCTTGCAACTGAGCTAGGCAGTGACGTCCCCTTCTTCGTCAGGGGCGGTACCGCGCTCGCGACTGGGACTGGCACGACGATTGAGTCGCTCCCCGCACTGGCGCGAACGTGGTTCGTGCTGGTGACACCCAACGTCCGTATTCCGCGGAAAACGGCCACCCTCTATTCAAGCCTGGGACCAGATGATTTCTCGGACGGAACGGTGACGCGAGAAGTTGCCGCAAAGCTCAATACAGACAAGCGCGATAGTCGAAATCTGATGTGCAATGCGTTCGCCCGATCGATCTTTCGAATCCCAGAAGTAGGTCGGGCCAGAAATCTAATGCTTGCTGCCGGTGCCCTCTTTGTACTTCCCAGCGGTGCGGGCCCCAGCCTCTTCACCACGACGGACACCTGGGATCAAGCTCGAAACATGGCACGGGATCTTCGTCGGGCGGGCCTCGCCGCCGTGGCAGCAACGAACATTTCCGCCGACATCAATGCAGACCGACTACAATCGCTGAGAGACTAGCGCCGTCCGTTTTCCCGTAGACATCAGCATGAGCAGTAAAATATCGCCGTCAGAGTCAAGCTCCGGTCACTTGCGGTCAGTGCCAAGGTAAATGGCTTCCCAGTCGCGTTGTTGTTTCTCGGACACCCGCACAAACATGCCGTGGGACGACGCCAGTGTCTTGCCATCGCGTCTCCGCACCTCGCCGCTTGCCTCAATAGCGCGTCGCCGGTCGCGATCCACGCGCCCGACGACGATCACCGGCTCGCCAACTTGAACCGGTTCGCGAAACTGGATTTCCATCTTCGCGGTCACGGCGAGATGACCGCCATCAATCACCGCCCAGCTCATCGCTTCGTCGAGCAGCGTTGCTACAATTCCCCCGTGAACCATGTGAACGTATCCCTGATACGCCGCACCAGGAGTGAACTCTGCCTCGACTGCACCGTTACGCCGATAAAACTTCAGATTCAGTCCGATAGGGTTGCGATCACCACACCCAAAGCAACCATGATCCGCGGTCGTGTTGACGAGATTCTCTTGATCCATCTAACTCCCTTCGAATGACTCGCGAGCATAGCACACCCTTGTAGATGGCCCTCACGAGCAATCGGGCGGCCGCTATCGCTCGCTGAGGTACCCGCCGGCTGGACGCTCGCATTTCGCAGGTCTCCAGAATTTGGTTGAATCACATGGATGCGATTGTTGAAGGGTTAGTGGACACCCGGCATCAGAGGGATCAAAAGAACTTGCAGCTGACACGCGCCAGGATCGTATCGGGACTGCTGATCATCGCGATTGTGATTATCGTCGCTGTACTTCTGAATATGTTCGTGTTGTCTGCCGCAAAAATCAGCAGGCCCATCGCGCCGTCGTCCGTCAACGCCATCCGAAACCAGTGGAGTTACGACATTTTGCTTCCAACGTTGAAACCCAACTGTCTCGACTACTCCGCCAACGGAACAGGAATCAAGGACGATCCGAGTGCCGCTAACGGAATATCCTTGCAAGTAAGACTTACGGCGGTAGCGTCCGCCGAGTGTGCTGATGCTTCAAGTTCAACTATCGTGATATCCGAGGCGCCCACGTTCGAATCATTGAGTGGAAGTGTGTCAACTGTAATTCAGGGTCGGATGCAGTTTGCTCGTATTGCAAAACCCGCCGCGGGAGGACAATCGGAAGTCACCCTGCAATGGCATTGTCTGAACATTATGTGTCGCATGAGGGGTACGACCAGCAACGCCATTACTGAGACGGTACTCACAAAAATGGCTGATTCTTTTCATGTGATCAAGCCGTCAAGCTGAGGTGAGCGCGGATGAATGATCATCAGTGTCCGCCTATACGTCGCGTCAATGCCAGTTTAGCGTCTCGCCAATCGCCACATTCTGATGCAATGTTTGACAGGCGAAATCGACAATCACTAAAATTGCTGTGACTCATTGACCAGGAGGACCCATTCGGTGCAACCGAGAACTCTGAACGGGCGCTATCGCCTCGACGACTTGATCGGAGAGGGGGGCATGGCCGTCGTGTATCGCGGCTATGACCTCATCTTGGGCCGGGTTGTCGCCGTCAAGCTCCTACGCGCTCAATTCGTCTCTGACGAGAATTTCCTGCTCCGCTTCACCCGAGAGGCGCAATCAGCGGCCAAATTGTCACACCCACACATTGCCAACGTCTACGACGTCGGCCACGATGGCGATACGCACTACATTGTCATGGAGAACGTGAACGGCCCCAATCTCAAGGACCTTATCCGTCGCCAGGGCCCGTTCACCGTAGACGGTGCGGCGTTCATACTGCGACAGATGGCCGAGGCACTCGATACCGCTCATCGACACGGTCTAGTTCACCGAGACATCAAACCACAGAATATCCTGGTGGACGAAGCCGGTCAGGTGAAAGTTGTTGATTTCGGAATCGCCAAGGGCCTCAGCGACGCCAATTTGACCGAGGCCGGGACCGGAATGGGAACGGTCCACTACGTGTCGCCGGAGCAAGCGCGCGGCGAGCGGGCGACCCCGGCGTCGGATATCTACTCCACCGGTGTCGTACTTTACGAGATGCTAACCAAAGAACTACCGTTCGATGCGGACACGCCAGTCGGTGTGGCGATGCAGCATGTAAGCGCCCCCCCGCCATCTCCAATCGAGTTCAATCCCTCGATTCCTCCCGAGGTCGACGCAATCGTTCTGCGCGCCCTTGCGAAGAATCCAGAGGACCGCTTCCCGACAGCTATGGCGCTCGCGGTCGCTCTGGAACACTGGGAAGAGGGGCCGGGCGCGTCACAAGCAACGCGCGCCATGGCCGACCGGCGGCGGCTCCGCGCATTTGAGGTCTGCTCGGCCACGAGCAGCGACCCCCGGTGGGCGCGTTATCAGGGGAGCCGGACGCCCGCCGGCGCGACCGTACGCGCGGGAGCAGACGTTCCGCGACGATATTGGCTGCGTAACTTGGCTGATCGGTTCGGCGATCTTGATCGGTCTCGTTGGTCTCATCGTTCTGGCCTTCAAACTGGGCGACTTCTCGTTCCTCGATCCATCTGGCTCGGCAGGAACATCGTCTCCTACGGGTCAGAACGGTATTGTGCTGAAGCCAACAATCACGCCAACCGCAGCGGTCGGCGCGACTCTCACGGCCGAATCGACTCCGACTTCGACTCTGACCTCAACCCCAACGACAACCGGGACCCCGTCGGCGTCACCGACCGAAACCGCCACGCCGACCCCAACCGCGTCACCGACACCGGAAACCGCGAACGTTCCGAATCTGATCAACAGTACGTTGGATCAGGCTCAGACTGCAGTCATACCGGGTAACTTCCAGATCCAGCAGCAGAAGGTATTCAGCCAGGTCTTTCCAGCGGGCGTGATCATCGATCAATCACCAGCCCCTGAAGCCACCGCACAAAAGGGATCGACGATCACTGTCAAGATCAGTCTCGGTCCTGAATTCATTACCTACCCATCGTTGAGCGGTCAGTCTGTTGGCCAGGCCAAGGGATTGCTTGAAGCCAAGGGCTTGAAGGTAAACATTGTGGAGCAAGGAAGCAAAACCGTTGCAGAAGGCGTAGTCATCAGCTCAGACCCGACGGGCCAGGTCAAAAACGGCGGTACCGTGACGCTCTTCGTAAGTGTAGGCGATAAGATTCAAGTTCCGGATGTCTTCCGCGTGCCGTACCAGCAGGCGCTCCCGCAGCTGGAAAACGCCGGGCTCGTCATTGGGTCCCGGAATGCCCAGTCCTGCTCGTACATCAAGTCACAGGACGCGAGCTTCGACTGCTCGTCTTTCCCGAATGGCGGGGTGGTCAGCGCGACGAAACAATGGAACAGCTGGGTCCCGCGCGGGACAGTCATCGACATTGCCTATTACGACGCGTCAAAGCCGTGATAGCGCGGCGAGCTGAGACGCTAGTCCGGTTTCTGGGCACGCACCTCTCAGTTCGCCGAATTCTTCGAAACCCGCTCTTCATCACGATCGTCGCTTCGATACTTCTCGGTACTTTTTCCGGCTTGCTTCTAGCCCGGTCAGGAAGCGGAGATCACGTTGTCGTCGGCAACACCGGTGGAACGCTGAGTGGTGTTGTACAGGTCAACGGCACGACAATTGTCGTAGGTGGTGGCAATGCGCGTACCGATCTCGCAGATCTGGTCGGTAGATCGACCCTGCCATGGCAACGTCATATTGCCGTTCTCATCATTCCCGGGTGGGACAGTCAACAGCCGATCGGAGCGCTCGGGCTCATCGAGCGTGGTGGTGTTGCCCAGGTAGTGATTCTTGGTCAACCTGCGGACAATCCGGCGTGGAACGCCCTCGAGCAGGCGGCTGCACATGATGGGATACCAGTTACGGTCGCGAGCGGTCACAATCGAATTCGCGTGAGTGACGAGATACAAGTTGATCTGCTCGCCGACGAACCGAATGCTGGTGTCACCGCCGAATTCACAACGGTTTCGCTTCTCTATCATCATTCGATGCTTACGTTCATCGATGCTTCGACTGACGGCATTCGTGCAATGAACGCGCGCAATATTGCCATAGACCGCTCGCACGTACTCGCCGAGATGCGACCGTTGGCGACGCTCCCATCACCGACCGACGTATTGCTGCAGACTTCAGCACGCACAGGTTCGGAACTATCCGCACCCACGGCTGCCTACGTCGGAGAAATCAAATCAGGTCAACGAATCTCCATTCGCTTAGCCGAAAGCGAACTCCGCTTCCCCTTTGATGCGCTGCGCGGAACTGGCCCGGCGACATCCGGCAGGTTCAGCTCCTCCCCCACTGGTGCTCCTTGAAACGACAATCGGACGCTGCTGGGTGAAGGGCCTCGATTAGTCGTGGTATCCTCCAGCGTTCGAATTGCTGATGTGACGTGAGAAAGGGATCTATCGATGGTCGAACCAACGATTACTGTGCGGCCCGGACGGCTTAGTGATATTCCGGCGGAAACCGAGATGAATCACGAGGTTGAATGGTGTTATGACGAGGCCAACATGGTCGCCGAATACCACGACGACTCCTACGAGCCGTCAAGCGTTCTCGTGGCTGAGATCGACGGACGAGTAGTCGGAAAAATAGAACTCTACCAGGCATGGAAATCAACCTACGGAAGATTCGCTGTCATCCGGAGATTCGTAATCCACAAGGATTATCGGTCGCAGGGGATCGGACGGCGTCTCATGGATGCGGCAACGGAACGGGCACGGGAGGCTGGCTGTTCATTCATCGAGCTAAGCGTAGACGTGACGAACCCTATCCCGCATTCCTTTTACCATCGTGAGGGATTCCGCGAAGATCGAGTCGAAGTCATGATGCGAAAGCCGTTGGACGATCGCTACAAGCCCTCTGACTACGAAGCACAGCGCGATGAATGGGCGACGAACTAGAGGACACGTCCGCAACGTGGGCAATAGACTTCCGCCTCGCGTACGTCGGCATGGCAGTTCGGACACCTTCCTTCCTTAAGCGCCTCGGGATCGTCGGGCGCGGAAGGTTGGATTTCCATCGTCTGGGTTGATTCAGCCGCTCCATCAGGAATGCGCGTTGCGATCGTCTGCGTGTCGTTTAGACTGCTCCGGTGCTCACCTCCCGGTGAAGTACTTGGTTGAAGTGAGATCTGCCGCGTCTCTTCGGCAGCCGATCGGAATAAAGTTCGCGGCGGCTCCGCCTTATACGTTGGGTTGTTTTCATTCGCCACGGGATAGCCGGGGCTGCGCGGGGGATACGGCCGCTGAGTGGTCGCATATGCGGGTTCGTACTGTTCATCTTCATCGTCAATGTACTCATTGATGATGACGTTTTGACCAAAGACAGCCATCACCAAGATGATGGGAAGGAACGCGACCGCGGCCACCAGTAGGATCCAGCCCACCCCTGTCGATAGGAAATGTGCGACTACAGCCCGATCGAGAAAGCCAGAGTCCGAATTTGGCAGCAAGTACACACGGATATCACGCAACGCAAAACTGAGAAGAAGCGCGCCATTTCCTGCGGCGACGATCGCTCCAAACACGCGCGACAATATGCCGGGCGGAGGAATCGGCAACGCTGCTCCTGCTCCGTATCCAAGCAGAAACGTACTGCCGATGAGGAACAGGACTGCCACCATGAATGCCCCACCGGAATCACGAAGGCTCGTGAGATTGGCAAGGTCTGTGCCCCATGGCCGCGCCCACCACTCGGCGAGCGACGCTCCCAGCAAGACCCCCAACGAAACGAGAATCTCTCGGTGAACTCCGCGCCAGAATCCGATCGGAATGAAGAGAGCGATCAGAATCAGAAGCAGAATGTCTAGCAAGATGAAAACGCTCAATGTATGTCCTTTTGCAGCCAATCAGGCTCACTATGTCAAATGGCAGAAGAACTGATCAGGTGTGCACAACGCGACCCGATATCGATGACAAACTGAGGTTCAATGCCAGTTCATTCTAGCATGAGTGGGAACGGTCGCTAGTCGCGAGGATCGGAATTTTCCCGCAATTATGGTATATTTTTATGAGGAAAGGCCGTGGCGCGGGCATTTCTCGCGTGCGGCTTTATCTATATCTACAATTCGAAATTTGAGAGGAGGTGACCAGTACCAACCGTGGTTAGGAGTAGACGTTCTCGCCCACGTGCCGCGGAACAACCCGATCAATTGGACCTTCAGTGGCGGAAGATGGATCTTCACATCCATACTCCGGCCTCAGCGGATTACCAACAACGCGACGTAAGCTTTGTTCAGATGCTCCAGCAAGCCGAAGAGCGTGGCATTGACATCCTCGCGTTTACGGATCACAACAGTGTTCGTGGTTACGCTCGCATGTGGCGTGAGATTGAAGATCTCGAACTTCTCGAAGCTCTCGACCGGATTAAGCCGGACGAGGCGAAGCTTCTTGGTGAATATCGCCGTCTATTGAACCGTATTCTTCTCCTCCCAGGATTTGAATTTACGGCCACATTTGGTTTCCACATTCTCGCCATATTCCCGGAAGTTACGTCGATCCGAAAACTGGAGCACACGCTATTGGCGCTCCATATTCCGGATGACAAGCTCGACCAGGGGTCCAGCGAGGTGGGAGCTACCACAGATGTGCTCCGCGCCTTCGAACTCATGCACGACGCCGGGGCCATTGTTATCGGTGCGCACGTTAATTCAACTCACGGGATCGCGATGCAGGGATTCCCGTTCGGCGGGCAAACAAAGATCGCTTACACACAGAGTCCTCACCTGCACGCTCTCGAAGCAACCGATCTGGAGAACGCCGGTCCTCGGACAACGGCTCGATTCTTCAACGGTAGCAAGCCTGAGTACCCCCGTCGCATGTTCTGCATTCAGGGTTCTGACGCACACCGGCTCGTTCGGGAATCTGAGAAATCGAAGGACTTGGGTCTCGGTGATCGGATTACTGAGATTCTCTTGCCGGAAGTTAGTTTCGCGGCCATCAAAGCAGTATTTGAGGGCAACGACTTCAACAAGGTGCGACCGTATCAGGCGATCGAGAGTAAGCTTGCCCAGGTGCTGAGCGCCCGCGAAGAGGGTGACTCTCAGACACAGTCATTCCACGAACGACTCAGCAAGAGCCGTCGCCGAACGAACACGATCTTCAAAGATATCGTGGCGTTGGCGAATACAGACGGTGGCGAAGTGTTTGTCGGCTTAGGCGCCGAGTCGAACGCAGAAATCATCGGAGTCCCACGAGTCAAAACCGCAATGGAACAGCTTCGTGAAGACGTCACGCGTTTCGTCACGCCGGTTCCGCCGGTTACCGTCGAGATGCTAAACGCGCACGACCGTGACCTCCTGGTGATATCAGTCGCCGACGGAAGTGAAAAGCCATACGCACTAACGTCAGGGGAGATTTACGTTCGTGAAGGACCGACCACCAGCATTGCCAATCGAGACCAAATCGTAGACATGGTCCGAAGCACGATTGCGACAGCGACGGTCGAGCGGCCCCCAGTGGAGCCTGCAAAGGCCATCGCACAACCTGATTCGAAGGCAATCGTTGCCCCAAACGGCAAGAGTTCGGCAACGTCCGATGCTGTGCTACCGAAAACCGGCGTTGAGATAGTGTCGTCCGAGGATCGCGACGGGGTCGTCTACCACACGATGCGTGATCTTCGGAATCAGAAGATCGTCGAAAATGTCACACACGATTCGGCACGCAGGCTGTGGCGCTACGCAATTAAGCAGCGCGAGTCCGGAGAGCCGTCCGACGATATCATAAAGTGGGATGGTTCTTTCGGTGTGGTCCGGGTGCAGAAACAGCGAAACGGAACCAGCCGGTACGATCTCGCTGTTCGAGAAAATGGCGTCGTTCGTGTCTTCTATGGTGTCACTGACACCGGCATGCCCGCCGAGTGGAAAGTTGCTCTCGAGCATGTCGCGGAGAAATCCGCGGCATCGGACTGACTGATTCACTGAGAAATCGATCGAAAGCCAGAGCCGCGTCACGTGACGCGGCTCTTCGCTCGCTTGACGTCAGAAACACTTCCATCAGGCGATCAGCGCATTGCACGAACGAGCCCAGTGATGTCGTTCAGCACCGTTTTTGCCTGAAGACCTGATCGAAGCATCTTGATTATTCGCTTCTGCTTGATCGACTTGGGCACGCTGTCGACAGTCAGATACTCGCGCGCCGCCGATGACAGAAGCTCAGGCAATTCATTGAACAAATGCGGTCTCGCGTGTGCGAATCCAGCCATGTTTCGAATCTTGTGCAGATCCTTGAGCACAAAAGTCTCTTCCAGACGCTCTCGATATCGACTGAGCGTCATCGCGGAGAAATCTCCCGCCTCTTTGGCCTCAATAATCGTCTGTGCTGCGATCTTGCCTGAAACCATCGCGAAATTCGAGCCTTCGCGGTTCATTGGATTCACCAAACCGGCTGCGTCGCCGACCACAACCGCCCCGTCAGTGTAGAGTCCTGGTAACGAGTTCCAACCGCCTTCGGGAATCAGGTGAGCCGAGTATTCAGTCGTTTCGCCGCCAGCCAGCAGTGGAACAATCGCTGGATGTTGTTTGAAGTCGTTCAGCATGTCATTCACGTTCAGACCAGACGTCATCAGATCGGAAAGCAGCGCTCCGGTTCCGATCGAAATGCTCTCCCGGTTTGTGTAGATGAACCCGTATCCAAGCAATCCGGCCGTCGACTGACCAAAGATTTCCATTGCGACTCCCTGGCCATCAGCGACGTTGAAACGATCGTTGATCGTCTGCTCCGACAGTTGGACGAGTTCCTTCGCGACCAGTGCCTGCTCATCGGGTCGCCACTCCGTGTGTAGGCCAGCTTTCTGAGAAAGAAGGGAGTTCGCGCCATCCGCAATCACCACGACATCGGCTCGAAGATCCCCCTCTTCATCGCCAGTTCGCACGCCGTCGATCTTGCCATCTTTCCAAATGAGGTCAACCACGGTCATCTGAGGAATCAGGAAAGCGCCGGCTTCTTCCGCTTGCTGAGCAAACCATTGGTCCCAATCAGCCCGCATAACGCTAAAGGCGTTGTATGGCGGCTCTGCAAACGATTGTGTGCGATATGTCCCGGAGAATGCGCTGTCATTCGTGAGGATCACGTAACGCTGTTCAATGATTGCTCGTTCGACTGGCGCAGACTCGGCGAACCCCGGAACAAGTAGCTCGGTTGGTTGCCGATAAAGGATGCCGCCCATCACGTTCTTGGAACCTGGGTACGCACCACGCTCGATAACAACGACCTCAAGTCCGGCACGAGCGAGCGTCAATGCCGCCGCCACTCCGGCCGGTCCGGCTCCGACGACGATTGCGTCTACTCGCTCTTCCTGCATCTGGTCCCCCGATTGTGCAACAACAGATTCTGTTCGCGCCGTGCCCGCACCTCGGTCAAGACAGACCTAATTCGATCGAGCCTCACGAACCCGATCGGTAAGCAACGGAACGATCTCAAACAGATCGGCGACGATCCCGAAATCGGCCAACTTGAAGATGGGTGCATCCGGATCACGATTGATAGCAACAACCAACTCGGAACCGCGCATCCCGACGGTATGCTGCACCGCGCCAGATACGCCAACACCAATATAGAGCTTCGGCGCAATGGTTCGACCGGTCTGGCCAACCTGATCGGAGTGCGGCCGCCAGCCGAGATCGCTCACGGCGCGCGTGGCACCAACTGCGCCGCCAAATGCGTCTGCCAGCTTGTCGGCGAGCGAGAAATTCTCAGCGTCGCCGAAGCCGCGTCCACCGATGACCACAACGTCAGCCGCCTCGAGATTGGCAGATCCAGCCTTCGATTCCAGCAACTCAACCACCGTCACCCGTAGATCGTCAGGGCTCAATTGAATCGAAAGTTGTTCTGCCTCAATATGTCTTCCTTGCTGCGATTCAAGAATAGGAAAGGAACCTGAACGGACTGTCACAAAGACCGTCCTATCCATCTTCGCGCGGACTTCGGTTTGCAGCTTGCCTTGAAAGACTGGTCGTCGCACCACCATCTCGCCACTGTCGATCGAAAGCTGAACCGCGTCGACCAGGTGAGCAGCCCCGCGTCGAGCGGCAACATACGCTGCGATATCTCGCCCCGCGGTCGTGCCGGACAGCAAAACGATTGCGGCCTCGGACTTTTCTATTGCCGCTTCGAGCGCTCGTGAATAGCCGTCAACCGTTATTTCGGCGAGAGCCGAGTCGGACCCAACGAGAACTCGATCGGCTCCGAGATCGGAAACACGCGCCTCCGCTTTGTCCGTCTCTCCACCAAAGATGGCGGCCACGACCGCGCCGCCAAGCTCGTCGGCCAGAGTTCGTGCAATTCCGAACAATTCGGCTGTAGACGCACGCAGGTCGCCGTCATCAGCCAACTCTGTGAAGATCAATACATTCGTATTCACGTGCTGTTAGCGCTCCCCTCGACTTGACGGCTACTCCGGTTCGATCAGCTTGTGCTCGCTGAGAAACGCCAGCAGCTTTTCAACGGCGACCTCCGGCTCTTCGTCTCGAACCATGATACCGGCCACTGTCTGTTCTTCCGCGAAAAGCGAGCCCCAAGATTCGACCGGAGCCAACGACTCGGCCGAAACGTCAGATTTCAACGTCTCGTTCGGCTTGCGTCTCGCTGCCATGATGCCCTTTAACGTCGGGTGACGAGGCTCATTCAGGGCGGTCAGTACTGACAGCACGACAGGCGTGCCTACCGTCACGACCTGGTGCCCATCCTCGATTTCGCGCTTCAATGTGAGTTTACTATTCTGGTACTCGAGGCCGATCACATTACTCACGATCGGCAGATCGAGTAAGGCTGCAAGCTGCGGCGCGACGTTTCCAGTGCCGCCGTCGCTCGCCTCTTGCCCAGTCAAAACAAGATCGAATTCGTCGGTTCTGAGCCAGGACGCAAGCACGCGAGCCGTGGCCAGGCTATCGAGAGAAGCGACCGGCGATTCGATGGCCACCGACCGATCGGCACCCATGGCCAGGCAACGATTCAACGAATCACGCGCACTGCCAACGCTCGCCACCACCACTTCAACATCGTCGAACGTTTCGGCTAATCGAACCGCTGCCTCGGCGGCGGCCAGGTCGTACTCGTTCGGAACTTGCGAAGTCCCAGGTACGATATCCCCCGCACGCGCGTCAAATCGGATCGCATTCGGATCTGGCACTTGTTTTACGAGTACAGCAATCTTCAATCGAAGTCCTCCAGTTCGAATTATCGCCGCGCGGCGGCCGGCAGCTATTCACCCTTGAAGTCCGGCTTGCGTCGTTCAAGGAACGCGCCCATTCCCTCTTTCTGATCACTCGTGTCGAACGAGAGCGCAAACACGTTCGCCTCGTAGGCCAGCCCCGTATCGAGCTCGACGTCGAGGGCCCGCGAAATCGCATCCTTACTGCGTCGCACCGCTATCGGTGCGTTGGATGCAATCTGGGTGGCCATATCACGAGCTTTGTCCATCAGCTCTGTTAGCGGATAGACCGCGTTCACCAGGCCCAACTGGGCTGCCTCGTCGGCCCTCACACGACGACCGGTGTAGATCAATTCACGCGCGATACCCGGACCGACAAGACGCGTTAATCGCTGGGTTCCACCCCAACCTGGCAGTATGCCGAGCGTGACTTCTGGCTGTCCCAGCGCTGCATTCTCGGAAGCGATGCGAATGTCACAAGCGAGCGCAATCTCACACCCTCCGCCCAACGCATATCCGTTGACCGCAGCGATGTACGGCTGAGGTGCGGCCTCGATCGCCAGACAAACTGAATGCCCCAACGCGGAAAACTCGTACGCCTGCGATGGGCTCTTGGTCCGCATTTCGGCGATGTCGGCGCCAGCGGCAAACGCCCGCTCACCAGCTCCGGTAAGTATGACCGCTCGAATATCGTGGTCATTCGACAGTTCCTGGATCTGTTCGCGAAGATTGTTCAGGTGTTCGGTATCAAAAGCATTCAGCACGTCAGGGCGGTTGAGTGTAATTGTCGCAACGTGATCTGAGCGCTCAACATCGATAGGCATGCGCTCTCACTTTCACTTAGCTTGGGTTGGGTGTAAGTCCGTCAGAATTCCGCGATAGATCGATCCTCGGTCCGAGTACGCGCGTGCACGGTTGAGCAGGGCAACCCGTTCTTCCTCGCTCACATCTCGTCTCACCCGACCCGGTATCCCCATAACGACGCTTCCTGGAGGAACCTCAGTCCCCTCGGGAACCACGGCGCCAGCAGCGATCATGCTACCGGCTCCGATAACGGCGTGTGACAGCACGACGGCGCCCATTCCGATCTGCGCGCCATCGCCCACAGTGCAACCGTGGACGATGGCACCGTGGCCAACCGTAACGTGTTCCCCGAGCGTCAAGGGAGCATCCTGATCGACGTGAATCACCGTGTTATCTTGAACGTTCGAGCGCCTGCCGATCCGAATCGGGGCGACGTCACCACGGAGGACGACGCCGAACCAAATACTGGCGCCCGATTCAATTTCGACATCGCCGATGACAACGGCTGTCGGCGCGACGAACGCATCCTCCGCAATACGTGGTGATTTCCCGTCAAACGGAATGATCAGCGCCATCGCGCCGTACTCAGATCATTCGTCCCCAGGCGAAATGAGCTCGTACGCGTTCCTCGACGAGCGGAGGACGATTTCAACAGAGATTTCATTCGACCTAGGCTCCAGCCGTCTCTTTCTCCCATGCTTGCGCAGGCGGCTGTGGGCACCGCAATGGCCGATCGACTCGATAGCCGAGTGCGTACCCGCCCTGGACCATTTGGTGCACCTCGCGCGTGCCTTCATAAATCACCGCGCCACGCGAGTTCCTCATATAACGCTCGACTGGATATTCACTCGAGTATCCGTATGCTCCGTGAATCTGAATCGCGTCGTTCGCAGCGTTGAACGCGTGGTCGCAAGCAACCCACTTGGCGAGCGAGGTCTCCTTCGTGTTGCGGATGCCACGATTCTTCAGTTCGGATGCCTGCAGAACGAGCAGGCGGGACGACTCATATCCAGCCACCATCTTGGCAATCATCTGCTGAACAAGCTCAAATTTGCCGATTTCCTGTCCAAACGCCTCGCGCTCGTGGCAGTATTTCAGGCTGGCGTTTAGCGAGGCGGAAATAAGTCCAACGGCCCCAGCGGCGACGGTAAAGCGACCCTGATCGATCGCGCTCATCGCGATCTTGAAGCCTTCGCCTTCTTCACCGATGCGATTTTCAACAGGTACCCGGACGTTGCTGAAATTCAGCCAGCCGGTGTCGCCCGCGCGAACGCCGAGCTTGCCATGGAGCGAGCCACTCGTCAGTCCCGCCATGCCGCGCTCCAACATAAACGCGACCAAACCGCGGTGTTTCTGGGATGGATCGACCGTCGCGAAGACGAGGAAATGGTCGGCGGTATCGGCCAGCGAGATCCACATTTTCTCGCCATTCAATATGTAGTGATCGCCATCACGTACGGCTTTGGTCTGGATGTTCCCGGCATCGGATCCGGCACCCGGTTCGGTCAACCCGAACGTGCCCAGCTTCTCGCCCTTTGCTTGCGGAACGAGCCAGCGCTGCTTCTGGTCCTCCGTCGCCCATTGATGCAACGTAAGACTATTCAATCCAACGTGCACACTCATCACCACGCGCAAGAACGTATCGACCGCCTCAAGCTCTTCGCAAGCAAGCGCAAAGCTTACGTAGTCGAACCCGCCGCCACCGTAGCGCTCTGGAATTGGAAGTCCGAGGATCCCTTCCTCACCCATTCGGTAGAGGACTTCGGGGTGGTATTCCCCGCTGGCATCCCATTCTTGAATGTGGGGTGCGACCTCTCGATTTGCGAAATCGCGCACCATGTCACGAACCTGGATCTGTTCGTCGGTATATTGGAAATCCATCGGCGCCTCCCACTGTCACTATTGCGTTGTACGCGCGGGAATCACTCTCGCGGTCCGATTTCACGCATCGAGGCGAGTATAGCAAAACGCCCTTCGCTGGCGGATTACTTCACGGAATCGGTCGGTCTGATAACGGCAAATGAACCGGAATCGAAGACGAGATGATCATTGCAACACTCTTCGCCTTCGTGACTATCTGGACTCATCGGATGGAGATCCCGAATGCCTTCAGGCGACCGCACGAACCGGCACTCCCTCACACAATCCCGAGATCGTCGCCAGCTGATCGAGAATCTCCATGAGAATGGCGTCCATGTCGTGTTTCTGTCCAGTCTCAACCAACAAGCTGGTAGCCGACTCTAGAGGCATATCCTGTTGCATGATGTTGACGTTCAGTCCGATTCCTACAAGAACGTATTCTAACTGGTCACCACGAATGCTCGACTGACACAGGATTCCCGACACTTTCCGGCCGTCAAGCAACACGTCGTTTGGCTCTTTGATGGTGGGGGTTAGCCCAGTGATATCCGAAATGGCGATCGAAACCTTCTCGGCGATGGTGCGAGAGAGTTCTGGACTTGATGCCAACCGTAACGAAGGTCTCAAGATGGCCGTGATCAGAAGGCAAGTACCCGGCGGCTCAACCCAGACGTGACCACGCTGGCCTCGCCCTTTAGTCTGGTGATCCGCCACCACGACGGTACCGGCTGGCGCTCCCTGCCGTGCGAGAGCCGCCGCTTCATCCATCGTAGATCCAACCTCCGCGAGCCGAATCACGCGCCAATCAAGTAGATTCATCCACCTCTGGTTCATGGCCGTTCGCCGACGGCAGTTGAGATCTGCTCACTTCGGGTAATGTGCAGCTTTCGGATCCGGCGGTGCTCGACTGCCCTTACCTCGATGTGAAGGCCAGACGACTCGACCACCTCGCCGGCTTCGGGAATCCGCCCGAGCTGCTTCTGAACGAAGCCACCAATCGTGTCGAAGTCACCATCAGAGAAATCCGTATCGAAGATCTCGGCCAGTTCGTCCATCGGGATGCGCCCGTCGACAATTACCTCATCTGGTCCAATTCGTTCGACCAGCGGCAACTCACGATCGTATTCATCTTGAATCTCTCCGACAATCTCCTCAAGGATGTCCTCGATCGTCACAATCCCTGCTGTGCCGCCGTACTCGTCTACGACGACCGCCAGATGCACTTTTTCACGTCGGAGATCCTGCAACAATTCACCAACGCGCTTTGATTCCGGCACAAAATAGGCAGGACGGAGGAGATCCACCAACTCGACACTGGCAATATCCTCATGGACAAACCGCAAGAAATCTTTTGCGTACACAACGCCGATGACCGTGTCGATGGACTCACGATAGACCGGTATTCGGGAGTGTCCCATCTGCCGGGCGAGTTCAACGACCTTCATCACCGGTGCATCCACTGAAACGGCGCGAATGTCGGTCCTCGGAACCATGATCTCGCGAGCAACTGCTTGGTCGAGATGAAGGATTCCTGAAATCATCTCGTGCTCTTCTTCTTCGATCTCGTCACTATTGTCGTGACCGTTGGTATCGCCACTTTCCGCAACGGGTACGATGAGATCGTCATCCCCACCTCGATCGCTCTCTCGATCGCCAGGAGCGAGCAGTCGGGTCAGGCCGTCGGTTAACACCATCGCCGGTCTGACGATCAAGGCAAGTGCTACACCAACACGTTCAAACTGTTGGGTGTCAGGCGAACGGCGTGAGGCCACGATGATGCTCGGAATGATGCGCCCGGCGACCAATAGAATGACCGAGCTGACCAAAATTGAAACCACCACGTGATAGTGAATGAAGTGGGGGGCGAGCAGACCCGTGATCGCCGCAACGGCAATAACCGCTGAGACAAGCTCGAGCAGAACTATGGACGAGCGAATTGCTTGTGGTCGGTCGACAAGGGAATGCATCCGGTGTGATGCGGCACGCTCTTCAATAAGTGCGCGAATCGTGACGCGGTTGACCACTGCCAGTCCAAGTTCGATGGTGGCTGCAATTGACAGGACTGCAAATGAAATCACTACCGCGCCGATTTGTATCCAGCCGTCGGTACTCAAATCCTCCAAACTCCTGGATCCCTACTCTCCGCGGATTCCGTGGCGACAGATCCGTCGATCCGAGCGACGCGTTCGCCGGTGGCAGTAGGTACTCCATATGGCCGTTGCACGACGTACTACGTGAAAAGGGCGCTGATACTCAAATCTTTGTGAATCCGCATGATCGCTTCCGCGAGCAACGGCGCCACCGTCAGCACCTCAATCTTGTCGCGCGGCCCTTCCTCTGGCAGCGGAATGCTGTCAGTAACATACACCTTATCGATAATCGAGTCATTGATACGTTGCAATGCACCATCGGCAAACGCACCATGCACAGCTGTGGCGCTCACCGACCTTGCGCCACGCGCCTTCAGGGTCTCCGAAGCTTTGACAAGGGTGTCCCCAGTCGAAATGACATCGTCGACGATAAGTGCATCCCGATCCTGCACGTCTCCAACCATCTCCAGCATTTCAGTTCGTTCCGGTCCGGGATGCTTCTTCGAGATGATCGCAAGCGACCCATTGGTTCTTTGACGGAATTCGTCGGCCCGCCCAACACCCCCGGAGTCAGGACTCACGACCACAAGGTCATTCATGTGCATGCGGTGGAAGTGTGCCGCGAGAATCGGCGTCGAACGAAGATGATCGACGGGTATATCAAAAAACCCCTCGATCGCCGGGGCATGCATGTCGAGCGTCAACACTCGCTCCGTACCGGCAGTGACGAGCAGATTGGCGACGAGCTTCGCGCTGATTGGCTCTCGTCCGCGCGTCTTCTTCTCTTGCCGTGCATACGCAAAGTAGGGGACCACGGCGGTAACTCGCGCGGCCGAAGCGCGCTTGGCCGCGTCCAACATTAAGAGAAACTCGACAATGTTCTGATTCACCGGGTTACACATTGGCTGAATCACGAACACGTCGGACCCGCGGACGTTTTCCTCGAGCTCGACGCGCGATTCGCCGTCGCTCCACGACCCAACAAAACGCCGTCCGAGTGGAATTTCCAATGACATCGCGATGGAATCGGCTAGTTTAGGATTGGCATTTCCGGCGAAAATTTGCAGTCTACCATCCATTTAGTCTTTCGTCTCTTTTCTCTCGTCCCGAGGTGTACCACGTTTCGACGCAATGGGGCGCGCCGGAAGACCGACGACTGTCGAACCAGGCGAGACGTCCCTCGTCACGACACTTCCCGCACCGGTTCGACCGGCGGAACCGACCGTCACTGGGGCGCGCAGAATCGTATCGCAGCCGATAAAGGCATTATCCTCGATTACCGTCCGATGTTTGTTTACGCCATCAAAGTTGGCAGTGATTGTGCCCGCGGCAATGTTCACGTTGCGGCCAATCGTCGCGTCACCAACGTAGCTGAAGTGGCCGAGGTGAGTTCCTGAGCCGATTGTTGAGTTCTTAATCTCGACGTAGTTCCCGACATGGACATCGGAATCGATTCGCGTTCCGGATCGAAAGTGCGAATACGGGCCGACGTGCACGTGATCTCCGACCACCGACGATTCGAGCGTTGACGCGATGATCACGCATTCTCGCCCGATCGTCGAATCATCAATGTTCGCGCCAGGGCCGATCGTCGACAGCTCTCCGACACGACTGGCACCAGAAATCATCGTAAACGGTTCGATTCGAACATCCTGGGCAATCTCCACGGTGTCATCGATGAAGGTTGATTCGGGATCGACGATCGTGACCCCGTTCCGCATCAAGCGCTCATTAATTCGTCGACGCATCAATCGTTCTGCGACAGACAGGTCGACGCGATCATTCACTCCATACGCGATCTCCGGCACGGCGACCACCGAAATGACTGGCCGCTCCGGTTTCAATTCGACCGCAGCCCGCTGTACTAACGATGTCAGGAAATACTCGCCGACGCTACTCCGCGGAAGATCGGGAAGGCTTCGCTCCAACCAGTCCCGGTCATAGCACGAGATTCCGCTATTGATTTCAACCGGGCCGGAATAGAGACGAGAGTCCTCTTTCGCCTCAACGATACCGACAATCCGATCTCGATCGCGCAGCAGTCGCCCATATGCACCGGGATCTGGAAGAACTGCCGTCAACAATGTGACAAGTGCACCAGTGTTACGGGACGCATTGATGAGGTCAACAACCGCCTCTCCCGTGAGCAATGGATGATCACCAAAGAGAATTGCGACATGACGAATTGATGGCTTGAGTAATGGCAACGCCTGAGCCGCCGCGTGCCCAGTTCCAAGAGGTTCAGTCTGCCACGCGACTTCGCAGCCGTTTGGAAGCGATTCTGCAAGCGCAGATTTGGCAGGGCTCAGCACCACGATAATCTGACCAGGGCTGGCCGAAGAAGTCGCCCGGACGACATGGTTCAGGAGCGACCGCCCGCAGACGGTGTGAAGCTCCTTCGGCGTCGTCGAACGCATGCGCGTGCCAAGCCCGGCGGCAAGAATGACCGCCGCGACATCGCCGGATCCATGTAACATTTTGTCGGAGCTCACTGCCGCCCGTCGTTCAAATACGCTGGGGGAAAATCAGATCTGGCACGTCACCAGGCTGGCGGGCCAGGATTCGAACCTGGAATAAAGGTTCCAAAGACCCTTGTGATACCATTTCACCACCCGCCATCGGGATCTGCGCGACCGAATCTTACTGATTGTGCGGGAAAGGTGTCAAGAAACGTCTGCCCCGATACTGTCCTTGCTCGGAGGCGTTCCGAACATGTACGGACAGGTCCTATGGCCAAACATTCGATCGAGCTCGATTTGATAATTTGAAGTGCACGCGACATTACTCTCGATCACGGATCGAATCTCGCCATGCACTTGATAAATCGCGCAGCAGTAAAGGCGGTGTGACGTGAGTCGTGCGACACGGGTCTCGCGCATGTTCTTAGTTTTCGTCACGCTTACCTTTCTGGCGCTAATCACCGGCCAGTCAGCGCTGGGCGTCAGCAACTTCGGGCAACCGGTTCCCGGACAGCACATTTACGACCAGGCCGGCGTCCTCACCATTGACCAGAAAAGCATGCTGGAACAACATGCGCGACAGGTTGAGGCCGCGGGTGCACCGGTCGTCGTTTACCTTCAGGCAAAGAGTGCGAACTACAGCCAAACTGAGCAGGATGCTCGCGATCTCATGGATCAATGGAACGTGCAATCTGCTCCGGACGCCCATGATGGTCTGGTCTTCTTCTTCAACCTCAAACCAAATGATCTTCATCATGGTGAGGCCGCGCTCTTCGCCGGCGCGAAGCATTACGACGGCGGCAATCTGCCCGAGCATGAATTGCAGCGTATTTTCAGCAAGGTAATGAAGCCAGATCTCGCCAATGGTGATCTGGCCCAAGGGATCGCCGCGGGTCTCGACGCTGCGGCGAATAGTCTGAGGAACGGTCCACCGCCCCCGCCGGAACCGAGTGCCGCTGAACGTCTTGCGGCTGACATCAGCAGAGGCCCGATTAGCTTCGTCACCATTTTTTCTATTGTCGTCACCGCCATATTCGCCCGGTTCACGCTGGGTGTTTGGCGAACGCGACCTCGATCCCAGGCGCCGATCGCAGCGACGACCTCGCCACCGGATAGCACGTCTCCTTCGGTAGTGGGCGCGGTAGTAACGGGTCGGGTAAAAGACCAGCAACTCGAGGCGGCAATTCTTGATCTTGCGAACCGCGGCGCGCTCGTCATCGAGTCCGGCACCAAGAAGAACGAAGCGCAAGTTCGGCTACTCGATTCCTCAGTTCCGAACAACGAGATCGAACGTGAGGTGTGGCATTCACTGGAGACGCGTTCCGATAGCGATGGAGTAGTGTCGAAAACAAATTTGGCCATGGCGCGGTCGTCCTGGTCCGATGCTCGCGAGTCACTCCGTACGCACCTCATTGACAACGGACTTTACGACCCGAACGCAAAGGCTCGCAGACGCCCCGTGTACCTTGCCAGCTTCGTGATATTTCTTGTGGCTGCAGCAGAGTTCGCCATTGGAATTATTGGCAAACAACTGTGGGCGTACGGCGGAGCCGCACTGCTCGGGATCGCGGTGGTTGTCGGCCTGGTGGCGATGTCCTCATATCCGGATACGTCGGGCGCCGGTGCAGAGCTCGCGGCGATCTGGGGCTCTTACATAGCTGGAATCAAGCGCTCAAAGTCGGATCGCACACTGGATGTCAATCTGGAGTTGGATGAGGCAATGCCGTACGCGGTAGCGGCAGGCGTGACGTCAGCGCTTAGCAAGCGGCTCAAGAAAGCCACCGAGGACGGGTATATGCCAGTTTGGCTCGGACCTTCCGATTATCGCAACGGAACTTCAGGCAATGCATACATCTGGTGGACAGGCTTCCACTCAGCGGTGACACCGAGTTCGAGCGGAGGTTCGAGCGGTGGAGGTGCTTCATCCGGTGGCGGAGGAGCCGGGGGAAGTTTCTAACCGCTCTACTTTGCCGAGAAGATAGAGTGGGCCGTCTGCCACTGCACGCACCGCCACTATGCTGAATCGATTCTTTGGGACTACGGTACCGTTGCGGTCGGGACATCAAGACTTTACGCTCCAACGGAAGAGATTAGGCGGCTAAATTCAGGAGACGAATTGATGGTACTCCCACTTCCACAGACTAAAGAATTCGTCGACCGATTGTCGGCGCTCGCTGACGAGTGCCGCAGTGATCTGGCCGAATCTTCTCAATCTCTGCAAGAGATCGGACTCCTTGTCAACCAGTCGAATAGCGAAGTTGAACGACTCACACAACGCGAGATGTCACTCACGAACCGCGTGCGTGAGATGGAAGCTAACCTTGAGTCGTTCGCGCGAAAAGACATCCGCGACAT
Organism: uncultured Chloroflexia bacterium; assembly: GCA_963739715.1. Taxonomy (GTDB): domain Bacteria; phylum Chloroflexota; class Chloroflexia; order Thermomicrobiales; family Thermomicrobiaceae; genus CALAGB01. The sequence goes on from CAVUBN010000021.1 coordinate 257,491, forward strand.
GTATCACGCGGCCCACGAGGTCGAACTGCGTCTCATGATGATGCGGAGTCAGGTCGAGCAGCTTCAAGAGCGGGAGAAGAGTATTCGCTCCTACCAGGAGAAGCTGCGTATTCTTCTCGAACTATCCGAATCCCAGTTGAAGGCCGAAGAGATTAAGCAAACGGCGCCCGACAATCGAACCCGATTGCTGCGTCGCTCGCAGTCCGCTGGCTCCGGTGTTCCATTTGAAGACATCGTGCGAGCCGAGGAAGACGAGCGGCTGCGCGTATCTCGTCAGGTGCTTGATGGACCGGCACAGATACTGGCGAATGTTCTGCTTCGTGCCGAGATCTGTCAACAAAGTATCGAGCGTGACCCGGAGCGGGCAAAGGCAGAGCTCGTCAGTCTCACGTCTGCGGCGTCGACCGCGCTGCGGGATACGCGACGCTTGCTCTTCGAGCTTCGACCAGTGACCCTGTCGGAAATCGGAGTGGTTCCAACTCTCCGGCGCTATGTGACGGAAATCATTCGGTTGCGGGGCATTGAGGCTAACATCGTGGGACCTGAGACCGACGAGAAACTGCCCGAGGTCCTGAGGATCGCACTCTATCGGCTGGTACAGCAGATGATCTCAGCAGCGGCGGCCGATCTCGACGTAACAAGCATCGACGTCGACGTTCGTTATGAAGATGCTCAAATCATCGGTCGAGTTGAGGCCCACGGCGACGGCGTCGATCGGAGCCAGGAGATCCAGCGCTTTCTTTCTGACGAGACTGTGCGTCGCCGCCTCGAACGACTTGGGGCCGACCTACAGTCGGAAGTCGTAGGACAAAAGACCTCGCGATTGACAGTCGTTATACCTCTCGGATAAGCCCATTCTCGGTACTTGCGAACTGCGCGATGCGGACCTCTTACTCATTGAGCCAAACCTTGTATCTGCCTATCATATACACATAAGACATGAGGTTCTCGTGAACCGAAACGGGACAAGGTCAAGGGACAACGTCCCGCAGTTCACGAAAGGAGGGATGCTCAGGGAGTCACGAAGTCGCTAACACGGTGTACGGAATAACATCATTCGGCAGTTGTATTTTATTCTATCTAGGAGGACCCACCAATGTTTGAATTATATGACCGCTCTCTATGGCCTTTATGTTTCTGAGGGCAAGTCTAAAGGACAGGGCATGGTTGAGTACGCCCTGATCTTGGCGCTCGTTTCCGTCGTCGCAATTATCATTCTGACTACTCTCGGTGGCCAGATCAAGACAGTATTCCCTAGCGTCGTTACTGCTCTCACGCCCGCTGGATAGTCAACAGAAGTCAAACGCCGGTTTCGCATCGAGCGGGACCGGCGTTTTCGCAAAGCTCATCGACGGAAGGAGCTGTACGTGCACAAACGTCGATGGCGTAAAGGAAGTCCAGGCCAGGGACTAGTAGAGTACAGCGTCATGCTGCTTCTCGTGGCCTTGGCTGTGTTCAGCACGTTGTTTCTGCTCGGACCCGCCATAGTAGGGTTCATTGGATTAGCAGTGAACAGTTTCCCGTCCTGATAAGTCTAGCGCCTGAGCATTCCAAGAGCACCGCCGTCACACCGTGGCGGTGTTTCTTTTTGCGCCAGGCGCTAAACCCCCAACGCATCCTTGATCTTGTCGAAGAACCCACGACGAGCGGTCTCGTGAATGACCGGAGACTTCAGGGTCGTTCCCGAGGCTCTCAAGCAAGTCTTGCTGGTCTGGAGTGAGATCGGTGGGAGTCATGACCCGGACAGTCACGATCTGATCGCCGCGAGAGCCACCGCGAAGGTCAGGTACACCTCGATCGCGAAGCCGGAACTGCTGCCCTGACTGTGTTCCGTGCGGAACCTTCAGCATGACGTCGCCATCAACCGTCGGAATCTCGATATCGGCACCGAGTGCAGCCTGCACCATGTTGATCGGCAAGTCGAGATGGATTTGTTTCCCCTGGCGAACGAAGAAGTCGTGGGGCTTGACTCGAATCCGAACGTAAAGATTTCCAGCGGGACCGCCCGGAGATTGCTCACCTTGCGAGCTCAAACGAAGCGTGGAATCGCTGTCGACGCCAGCCGGAGTCGAGACCGCGATCGTCCTGCGGCGCGACACCCGTCCTCGACCTCGGCACGTCGGGCAGGGATCAGAGATAACGTGCCCTTCGCCGTGGCAGTTGGCACAGGCTGAAGCAGTCACAAATTGGCCGAGAATCGTATTCTGGACCCGCCGAACCTCACCCGTACCGGAGCAGACGGTGCAAACTCGCGGCTCCGCGCCGCCCTTCATCCGAGTTCCGTGACAATCGTCGCAGAGTTCAAGCCGGTTGATTTCGACTTCCTTCTCTGCGCCAAAGATCGCCTCTTCAAACGTCAGATCGACGGTTGTCTCCAGGTCAGCGCCACGCGTCGGCCCGCGTTGGCCGCGAGACGTTGCACCACCACCAAAAAAGGTCTCGAAAATGTCGGTGAATGGAGAACTGCCGAAACCAAACGGGTCTCCGGCTCCAGCGCCGCCGTTGAAACCGCCTAGCCCAGCGTGGCCGAAGCGATCGTAGGCTGCACGACGCTCACCGTCGTTGAGCACTTCGTACGCTTCGTTAATCTCTTTGAACTGCTCTTCAGCGGTCTCTTCCTTGTTGACGTCTGGATGATACTGTCGAGCCATCCGGCGATATGCACGACGGATCTCGTCGTTCGTCGCCGTACGGCCAACCCCAAGGACTTCATAGTAGTCTCGTTTTGCGCTCATGAATTCACCAGAAACGGGCGAACGCTGTGGTTCTTGAGCCAACAGCGCATCTTGCACGCGACTTCGCCCGGGTGAAGACCCGGGCGATATGTACGTTTGAGTATAACACCTCGACCGATCGCATCAACTCCGGGTAGCACTCCCGAACCGAGAGTGCCAGGATTCCAATCCGCTACATCATCTGCATAGCTTCACGGTATCGTCCGACGCAGACAAGTGTTCTTCTCAAGCCATGGAAGTACGTCGCTCAAGCTGCCGAGAATCGCATTGGCTCGATCGAAGCCTGATATGTTCGCGGTCATCTGATTCGGCACGGCAAGACAAATCATCCCCGCGTCTTTCGCTGAAGCGATGCCGTTGGGCGCATCTTCAAGGGCAACGCACAATGATGGCGATAATCTCAGTCGGCCCGCGGCAGCAATATAGATGTCCGGTGCCGGCTTTCCGTGCGTCACCATATCTCCGGTCACTTCTGCTTCGAAAGCACCTGACAGATGAAGTACGCCAAGTACAACATCAACATATCTGCGGTGTCCGGACGTGGCTAGCGCGAGCCGGACTCCCGCATCTTTCAAGGATTGGACGGTCTCTCTGGCGCTGGGCATCGAGTCAAGACGGCCGGGCAGCATCTGAAAGAAGAGCCTGTCTCGATCGCGCACGACCTCATCAACATCCATTTGTAGACCCAATTGGTCGATCAGCACCCGGGCAGTGTCCCATACCCTTAGCCCGTAGAGCGTCTGAAGCAATTGAGGCGTGAGCGCCTTCCCATGAAGCGCCAAGAATCTGTCCCAGGCTTCAATTTGGACCGGCTCGCTATCAACGAGTAATCCGTCGAGATCGAACACAACGGCGTGAATGTCGAGTCGGCTCACTCCCGCTCCAATAGCCTAAGAAACATCCCAGCTCGGTGTTGTGCCATGCGATAGAGGCCCGGCGCCGCCACCAGAATATACATACGCGCCTCAAGGCCATCGACCAGAGCTTCAGGCAGGCGTCGAGCTCCCAGGTGAACGCCACTCAATGCCCCGGTCATGGACGCAACCGTGTCGCAATCATGTCCGGCATTTACTGCCGTCAGCACTGCGGTGTCGAACTCATTTGGGTGACAGGCAAAACAATAGACGGCCGCCGCGACCGACTCGGCCACATAGGATGACGTACCGATCTGCCTCAAATGCGCCAGATCGGATTCGCGATCACCTCCAGCTGGAATGAGTTGACCGGCCAGGCGTATATTTCGGGCAACATTATCTTCGTCGATGAACGCGGCAACCTCGGCCGCAAGCATTTCGGGCGGAATTTCCTCGGTCGCGAGCAGCTTCACCGCATAGGCGATCGCCAACGCTCCGTTCAGCGACTCGGGATCGCTGTGCGTGATCAACCCGGCGCGCATCACCTCGCGCGAGAATACCTCTGGGTTGAAACTCCCAACCGAATGGAGTAAGCCGAGGGGCACAATGCGTGCAGCTGCGCCGTTTCCCGCGGGCCAACTTCCACTTGCGCCGTGCTGGTAGTCACCAGTCTCGTCCATACGTAGGATGGCCGATAACGTCGTCTGACCGAGCCGATGGCGAACAGGACCGTCGAGCATCTTGATCAACCGAATGCCGACGGCTTCGGGATCGACAAACCCATTGGCAGAAATCAATCCTTCAACCAGGCAAAGACTCATTTCAGTATCTCCGGTGATTTCACCGGGCCTCATCTCTTCTTCGCCATCCGATGCGCTACGACCAATGTAGTGATCGAGCCAACCGAATTTGTGGCGAATTCGTTCCGGCGTCCAGCCCTCAACTGGCATGCCCAGGGCGTCCCCAATTGCCTGTCCGAGGAGACAACCAAGAAACCGATCCTTGCGAGACTTTGTGGTTTCGCTGCTCAACTATGGATCCCTAAATCATCGCTAACTCAAACGATGTCACGCTCGTTGCCATTCACTTGCCGATTAAAGCACGTTCACCCCAGTTCAGCAGTTACGCCAACCTGAGCGTGGTTGCGAAACACATGCGAATGGCCGATACTCGCGGGAGAAAAACCTGCAGTGCATGCTTGCCAGGAAGGCAGTGAAATGAACTTGTTATATGGTCTGGAGCGTATCGAGGAACGGTTGGTTGAGAATAAGGCGCGTGCGGGGACCTTCAAGCTCGTAGACGCGATCAGAAAAACGGCGAATCGACCAGGTGCTGAGCAGGCTCAGGTACGTTCACTGGTTGAGTTGGTACGGCGCTTGATGCGTACGCCCGTTGCGAACGCGGACGTGGGTGTCTATGACGACCTCGCAGTCCTCGAAGAGCAGCTTGTCGAGGCTAGCGCACAGGCAAACGCGGAACGTGAAGCGATTGAGAGTCGCCCAATGCCGAAATCAAAGAAATACTACCGTCTATTGCGCGAAAAGGAGGATCGAAAGAAGTAGCAATCCCATATCAGTGTGATTGATGTCGACATTTTGCATCCTTAGATTCGACCAACCTCCAGCACAGTTCGAGAGAATCGGTGCGGCAATCGACCGCAGCAAATCGAAGCGAAAGTTGAGGCCAAAGAGTTGAAGAAGATACGGACGATTCATTACGGACTTGGGCCGATTGGGCAAGAGCTCGCCCGTTTGGCGGCATCTCGCGAGAGCATTGAGATCGTCGGTGCGGTAGATATTGATCCGGCCAAGATCGGCAAGGACGTTGGAGAGGTCATCGGGCTCGGCCGCGAGCTCGGGATCAAGGTCCGAGGCGACGCTGACGCGCTCTTCAATGAGACGGCTGCCGATGCCGTGCTGCACACCACCGGCTCGTACTTGAAGCAAGTTTGGTCGCAACTTGAAGGAATCATAAACGCTGGTTTAAATGTCGTTTCGACGTGCGAAGAACTGTCCTATCCTGCCGCGCAATTTCCGGATTTGGCTCAGAAGCTGGACGAGATGGCGCGTGCAAACGGTGTGACGATTCTCGGAACCGGCGTCAATCCTGGTTTTGTAATGGACACACTCGCACTTGCGCTCAGCGGCATAGCTCAAGAAGTTACTGCGGTCCATGTTGAACGAAATCAGAACGCTTCAACACGTCGCCAACCATTGCAGGCAAAAATCGGCTCCGGCAAGACGGTCGAGGAATTCACACAACTCGTGTCGGCCGGCAAGGTGCGGCACGTCGGTCTCCAGGAATCGGTCTACATGGTCGCGGCAGGGCTCGGATGGACACTGGATGGCTACGAGGAGACCACCGATGCGGTGATCGCCGACCACCACATCAAAACTGATTACTTCGACGTTCAGCCGGGTATTGTCTGTGGAGTTGATCAATTCGGTCGCGGTTATGTCAACGGCGAAGCGAAGATCGTTCTTCACCTTCGCATGTACCTGGATGCGGACCCAGCACACGACAAGATTGTGCTCGAAGGACCAACTCGACTGGAGATGATTATTCCAGGCGGCCTTCAGGGTGACCGTGCAACCACGGCCATCGCTGTGAATGCCGTTTCTCGCGTCGTCGATCATGCGCCTGGGCTGGTCACGATGAAGGATCTACCGCTGGTCATCGCCGGCCGGTAGTTCGGGAGATCGACGCTCAGTTTCAAACATCGGACTCTCTCCCGTTCGTTCCAGTCGGCTTCACGAGTCCGGTCCTCTGGCGGCACCTAGCCAAGAGATTCTCGACCTTGGCGGAGGTGCTGTCGGGCGTCGATCCCACGACAATTTCCGTCGTCATAGCGCCGTCGGGGACTCTCCGACGGCTGTCGATAGGGCAACAAACGATGCTTCGTCCCGATCAATACGATAAAGTTGCCGTCTTTTTTGATATGTCTAATCTCTATTTTGCTGCGCGGGACCTTGGCGTACGAATCGACTACGCCCGATTGCTTGAGTTTCTGGCGAATGGGCGTAGGCTTCATCGCGCCTACGCATACATGGCGATCTCTCCTGATGAGAGCTCGGCCATTCCGTTTCTCACATGGCTTCGGAGAAACGGTTTTCGCGTCATTACCAAACCGCTAAAGCGATTCAGCGATGGAACGACTAAGGGCGATCTCGATATGGAGCTTGCGGTTGATCTGCTCAGCCAGGCTCCATACATCGATGTCGCCGTGATCGTTAGTGGGGATGGTGACTTCACCTATCTCGTCGACCGAGCGCAACGTCTCGGCCTACGGGTTGAGATTGCGTCAACGCCGCGCTACACAGCAATTGAATTGCTCGAAATTGCGGATCGCTTCGTTGATCTAGAGTCGAATCTTTCTACGTTCGCCCTTGAGCGAGGCAACCATGATGATGATCTGGTTCATGAGCCATCGCCGGAAGTCATGGAGATCGAAGGTGACCCACATCGATCTCATTAGTCCATGCTCCGCAGGTTATGGCGCAATCCGCGAGCGTGATGATCTGTCCTTACTCGGCGTTTGATAACGGAAAAGGGAGATTGCGTTGATCACTATTGATGCGGTTAAAGCCAAACGTGAAGAGATGCTGCGCTCGCTCGAAGAGATCGTTAAACTTGAATCACCAAGTCGAGACAAAGCGGCGGTCGATCGATTGGCAGCGTATCTGCAACAGCGTTGTGCCGAACTCGGAGGAGACGTCGAGGTCGTTCCGCAGGACGAATTCGGCGATCTCACCATTGCACGATGGAGCGGCACGTCCGGCGACGACCCGATTCTCGTGATGACCCACATAGATACGGTCTGGCCACTCGGGACCATCGAGCGCAAACCGTTTGAAGTCGACGAGAACGAAGCGCGTGGACCCGGCGTCTACGACATGAAGGCCAGCGTGGCGATGATGTTCCAAGCGCTCCAATTCTTGATCGAGCGCAACACCAATCACCGGGCCATCACCTGGCTGATCAACACTGAAGAGGAGATTGGCAGCCCGGTTTCACGACCCCACATCGAGCGTCTCGCGAGGGAAAGCTCCTATGTACTTGTGTTGGAACCGCCGGTCGCGCCGGATGGCGCCCTCAAGACTGCTCGCAAAGGCGTCGGCATGTTCACGATGCATATTAGCGGGCGAGCCGCTCACGCAGGGGCCGACCCGGAGAAGGGCGTCAGCGCAATTCAAGAACTGGCAAACCAGATACAGTATCTGCACGGTCTGACGGACTACGCGCTCGGTACCACGGTCAATGTCGGTGTCGTTTCTGGGGGGACAGCACGCAACGTCGTTGCGGCCGAGTCAACGGCGCTGATCGATCTCCGGGTTTCGACGATGTCGGAGGGCGACCGGGTAGTAAAGGCAATTCTGTCGGCGCAACCACGGTTACACGGAGCACGAGTGAGTGTAGAAGGCGGACTCAACCGCCCTCCAATGGAGAGAACCGAGAAGATCGCTGATGCGTTCAAACACGTGCAGAGCCTCGGCCACAGCCTCGGTATTGCACTGACCGAGGCATCAACCGGAGGCGGCAGCGACGGGAACTTCACTGCGGCCATCGGCGCGACGACCATCGATGGACTCGGGTGTACCGGTGACGGCGCACATGCCGAGCACGAGCACATCTCGCTTGATGGATTCGTTGAACGTACTGCGCTACTGACGGAACTGTTGGCGACGCTCTAATCCGGACAGTGATTACCCGAATTGAAAGCACAAACATGGCCCGTCATATGACGGGCCATGTCGTTCAATGTGAACCTGACGTCCTCTGCTGCTTTATCGCGTGGAGCTCTGAAATTCGTCATCCCCGCTTTGAAAACCGCCGATCACATCTAGGATCTGCGAACAGGCGTTGCTGAAGAAGCCCTTCACCCGCTGGCGTTGCTCGCGAGATAGGAGCGCGAAGTAGATCGTAGCCCCAAGCATGCCGGCCCAGAATCCGAGCATCATCGATTCACCTGCCACGTATTTCGCCTGGCTGCCTGCCGCCTGCATCGCGGAGGAGGCTTTCTGCTTTCCGCGAGTCGTAAGCGTTCGGCCTCGCTTCCCTCTGGTGTCGCGACCCATTTCCTGTGCGCGCTCTCGCAACATATGCACGCCTGTGGCAGATCCAGCGGCCAAAATCCCGGCCAAAGCATTCGCTTTGTGGGAGACGTCTGGGCCATATTCCTTACGAGCCGATTTCGAGAATTCGGTTGCGCGTTCTCTCGCTGTCGACAAGATGTCTTCAGCTTCGCCCAATGCATCCTGGGCGTAGTTCCTCGCCTTTGGAGCAACCTCGTCGCGAATTAGCTGACCCAACTCAGCAGATCGAGATTGTCCTTCCACCCGGAACCGTTCCGCCAGTTCACGTGCACGATCGCCCGCGTCCTTCAGTGTTGGGGACACGTTGTCACGCGTGGAGTCAATCGCCTCTCCGGCACGGCGTGTCACCTCTTGTTGAATTTGCCGTCCGTCATAGGAAGCGAGTTGTGCCTTAGCCTCATCTAGCGCGTGCTGCGCTGCCTCGACTGCCTTAGTCACTCTTGGATCATTTAATCCTTTGGTGACGTCCGACGGTCGAACACCTCGTCGATGCACTTTCGGGCGCCCGATCATTGTCGTGACGCCCCCGATGGCCACGGTCGCCACAAGCGGTGCCCACACAAACGCGACCAGTCCTCGTCGAGAGGACGTATCTCGTCTCTCCATCAATCCCCCTTTCAGCCAACATGGCTATAGCATATCTGTTCACTCGATTTGAGTAGTCATCCGATGCCGTCGTACCACACGGGATCTGCTTGAATCGTTCGGTCCAATTAATGCTGGTACAAGTCCAACCATCGCAAGGTCAGGTCGCCTTCAAATCGCTCGACCGCGAGCTACACCCACGCCCGAACAAACCAAACTTGCGGTTACACGTCATCTATCGCAAGACGCGTGCGACCGGTTCGCGTTCTCATCCTCATTATGGGCTCATCGACTTCACTGTCAAAGCTGGTTGCGACTTCGGCACCAAGCCCCCTATACTTTCGCGCGTTATGATGAGATACACAGAAAGTTTCGACGTCGTAGTTATTGGTGCCGGCCACGCCGGGATTGAAGCGGCACTCGCCGCGGCACGATCGGGTTCAACGACCCTTATCCTCACCCCAAATCTAGACCGCATTGGGTTCATGCCGTGCAATCCGTCGATCGGTGGTCCTGCCAAGGGACACATTGTCCGCGACCTTGATGCCCTCGGTGGCGAGATGGGACGTGCCATTGATCGCACCGCGATCCAGATTCGAATGCTAAACACCGGCAAGGGCCCAGCCGTTCAAGCGTTACGGGCTCAAGCAGACAAAACGCTCTATCAGATCGCCATGAAAGAGGCACTGGAGCTTCAGGATCGTTTGACAGTGCGCCAGGAACTGGTCAAAGACATCGAGATTCAAACAGGCAACGGTGACAGACAAGTTAAGTCTGTATCGACTGACCGCGGTAACCGATATCTCGCGGGCGCGGTAGTCGTGACTGCCGGGACGTTTTTCCGCGGCAACATGATCGCGGGAGAATGGCGCGCTGCCGGTGGAAGGGCTGGCGACATCGCTTCAGTAGAGCTTTCCTCGTCACTCCGCGACATCGACATCAAACTCCGCCGCTTGAAGACCGGTACGCCCCCTCGCATCGACGCGCGAACCGTCGCATTCGATCAAACAAAGCTGCAATCCGGGAGCGATGAGCCACTCTGGTTTAGCTTTGACGGTCTGAACGCGAACCTGCAACGGCTGGAACTGCCCGCACTCGGCGTATACCCGGACGTTAGCAGGGACGGTTGGCGACCGCAGATGCCCTGTTATCTCGTGCATACAAATCCGGCAACACACGAGATCATCGCGGCGAATATCGACCGTGCCCCAATGTACAACGGTTCGATCACGGGAACCGGTCCGCGGTATTGCCCGTCGATCGAAGATAAGATTGTCCGGTTCCGAGACAAACCTGCCCATGGACTATTTCTCGAGCCAGAAGGCTGGCGCACGACCGAACTCTACGTTCAGGGAGCAAACACGAGTCTTCCACACGATGTCCAGCTCGAATTCCTACGTACGATCCCGGCGCTCCATAATGTCTCGATCACGCGATATGGCTATGCTGTCGAGTACGACGCGATCGACTCGACTGAGCTCATGCTGACGATGGAAGCCAAGAAGGTTCGCGGGCTGTTCCTCGCTGGTCAAGTATGTGGTACGTCAGGTTACGAGGAGGCGGCCGGGCAGGGAATCATCGCCGGCCTGAACGCGACCTGCTTCGCACACGGATCTGAACCGTTGGTGCTCCGTCGAGATGAGTCTTATATCGGGGTTATGATCGACGATCTAACGACACGGGAGTTTATCGAACCGTATCGCATGCTTACCTCACGTGCCGAGTATCGTCTGCTGCTCCGCTCTGACAACGCCGAGTCCCGTCTCAGCAGAATTGGATATCGCTTCGGATTGATCGACCGGGCCCGGCTCGATCAGATCGAGCAAGATGAATCTATCATCAGCATGGCCATCGAAGCCCTTGGCCAGCATTTTCTGACGGACAATGAGCGCGTTCGAGCTCTTCTAGAAGATCAGTCGCTCGAGTCTTCGTCGCGCAGTCTGACCGCACTCGAGTATTTGCGCCGCCCGGACGCGTCCTATGCGGCGCTCGCCGCGGCTCTTACGTGCGGGCACTTCAGCAGCGCTCCTCTTCCCCAGTGGGAGATTGAGTCGAGAATGGCATCGCGCGTTGAGGTTGAGGTACTGTATGGTGCGTACATCAAGAAGGAGATGCGCCAGGTCGAACGTGCCAGGAAGCTTGAGCAGCGCGCCATTCCACGAGATGTCGACTATGATTTGCTGCCAAGTCTCCGCAATGAAGCCCGTGAAAAGCTCGCCGCCTTTCGACCGTCGACTCTCGGACAGGCCAGCCGCATTGCTGGGGTGACTCCGGGCGACATTGCAGTACTTATGGTTCATCTGGAGCGTGTTTCGACCACCAAACCGATCGCGTAAACTCAGAAGCCAGACGCGAGAAAGGGAACGAAATGCGCATTCTGATTATCTCCGATGTCCATGCGAACCTACCGGCACTTGAAAGAGTCCTCGAAGAAGTGGGTGACGTTGACGATGTGTGGTCGCTCGGGGATATCGTTGGCTATGGTCCCAACCCTCGTGAAAGCGTCGAAGTCGTACGAACTATCGCTCCCACGATAAGTATCATCGGGAACCACGATTGGGCGGCCATCGGACGATTGTCGCTTGAAGATTTCAATCCGGTTGCCAGGTTTGCAAGCTACTGGACGACGATGCAGCTCGGCGCGGACCACCTACGCTACCTTGAGTCCTTACCCAACCGCATGATCGATCAGCACTGGACAGTGGTTCATGGGAGTCCTCGCCACCCCATATGGGAGTACGTCTACAACGCCCGCATTGCCGCACTCAATTTTCCGCTGTTCGACACTCGGCTCTGCTTTGTTGGTCATACGCACGTTCAGCTCTATATTCGCGAAGAAGAGGCCATGGCCAACATCACGCCTCGTCACACCGTCGATGGAGAAACCATTGATCTCACAGAAGGACGGTTTATGATCAATCCGGGGTCAGTTGGGCAGCCGAGAGACGGCGACAGTCGCGCTGCGTTTGCGGTCTTTGACACCGACACGTTCCGGCTGACATTCAGACGGATCGCCTATCCGGTCGAAGAGACGCAAGAACAAATGCGAGTGCAGGGATTGCCCGAATCACTGATCAACAGGCTCTCTCACGGAATCTGATCTCACGCCTGAGTCGTTGACCTTTGGACCGCCCGTTGCCCACGGTTGACCCTAGCGGCATACTTACCCGAGCTAACTGCGCGAATTTGTCACGATAACTTGGAGGATGTGGAGTCGGTGTACCGGAGAATTGTTGTTCCGGTTCAGGGAAGCGAACTGGACACGCGTGCAATTGATCTCGCGACAGCCGTAGCGGGCCGGTTTGGTGGTTGCGAGCTAACGATCGTCTACGTAGCCGAAGTTCCTCAGCACCTGCCTTTGGATGCGGATCTACCTGACGAAGTTGAACGCGGTGAATCGATCCTGGAACGCACGTCGAACTATGCCCGTTCGGGCAGCGACGTCGATTGGCAACGTGTCACGACTGAGCTCTTGCAGGCGCGTTCGGCGTCGGCCGCGATCGTCGACGAGGCCATCGAGCGGGGCGCAGATGCCGTCGTCCTCGCTGTTGAGAACCACCGCGAACACGGAGTGATCACACAGGGAGAGACGGTTCCGTACGTGTTGAAGAACGCGCCGTGCGAGGTCATCCTGATCCGCACGTTGCCAGAGGACGGTGAACTCTGATGAGAGTCTTGATTGTCGGATGCGGCCGAGTCGGAGGACTCCTGGCTGGACGCTTGTCCGGCTCCGGAAATGACGTCTCGGTCGTTGATGGCGACTCTCGGTCCTTCCGCAGGCTCCCGGAGCGCTTTCCAGGAAGAGTTGTGCTTGGTACCGGCATCGACGAAGACGTGCTGAGGACCGCCGGGATCGAGCATGCCGATGTGTTCGTTGCGGTAACCCACGACGACAATACCAATATCATGGCGGCGCAAATCGCGCGCGATGTCTTCAACATTGATCGAGTCGTGCTGCGCATTTACGATCAGGCACGCGCCGATGTATACCGACAGCTCGGCCTGATGGTCATTTGTCCGACGACGACGGTCGCCGGAATGATCGAAGACGAGGTACTCAGAACAAGCGCGGCCGGCGTCCGCCTGTCGTAGATTTCGGGAGTCTATTCGATGTATATCATCCTGGTCGGCGGAGGCAAGGTCGGCTACTACCTCACCAAGACCCTCATCAACGAGGGTTACGAGGTCTTTCTGATCGAGAAGAACCCGGTCAAGTGCAGCACCTATAGTGAGCGCTTTGGATCAGTGATTATGCAGGGTGACGGTGCGGAAGCGGCGACGCTATCTGCGGCGGGCGCTTCTCGTGCTGATGTCATTATCGCGGTCACCGGCGAAGACGAGGATAATCTGGTGATCTGCCAGATGGCCAAGGAGAAATTCAAGGTCGGGAGAACCATCGCACGCGTCAACAATCCAAAGAATGAAGAACTCTTTCGCCGCTTGGGTATCGACGTCACGGTCAGCCAGACGAACGTCATTTTGAGCCTGATTGAGCAGCAGATCCCAAACCTGCCGTTTGTCCACCTGATGAGCTTACGCCACGCCGACCTGGCGATTGTCGAGGCGAAAGTCTCTGAACAATCACCGGTGCTCGATCTTCCGATCGAACGGATTGAATTTCCGCCACAGGTGCTGGTCTCCGCAATATTGCGGCATGGTGACCTCATTATTCCGACCGGTCAGACCGTGGTACGAGCCGGAGATGAACTTATTTGCGTCACCAAACGCGAACGAGAGGACGCTCTCCAAGAACTCCTCGGGATATAACCGCGACAAATCCGCCTGATCACATATGGGCCGGGATCGGAAGTGTTCCGATCCCGGCCCATATTCCTCGTTATCGGGCGCAGTTATTACGGGTAGATACCACGCACGCGGGTGAACTCCGCCACACGCTGGATCGCACGAGCCAGCGCCGCAGTACGCATGTGTACGTGATACTGCTCGGCAGTGCCGTTGATCGCTGCAAAGGCATCCACCATCATCCGCTTCAACTTGCCGTTGACCTCCGACTCTGTCCACGGGAAGGCCTGAATACCCTGGACCCACTCGAAGTATGAGACCGTGACACCACCGGCGTTCGCGAAAATGTCAGGGAGAACGATCACGCCGCGATCGTAAAGAATGCGGTCCGCTTCCGGGGTCGTCGGCCCGTTGGCAGCCTCGGCGATGAGTTTTGCTTTGATACGCGGTGCGTTGTCCTCAGTGATCTGCTCCTCAAGAGCCGCTGGGATCAAGATGTCACAATCAAGTTCAAGCAGTTCTTCGTTCGATACTGCCTCGGAACCTGGGAATCCTACCACCGACTCATTGTGCCGCTTGTGATCCTGAACTGCCGGAATGTCAAGTCCATTTGCATTGTAGATGCCGCCACGGGAATCGCTCACACCAACGACCTTGCAGCCCATCTCATGGAGAATTGCCGCCGCTGTTGCTCCTGCGTTGCCGAAGCCTTGAACCACAACACGGGATTTCAGCAAGTCCAGGCTGTGTGTCTTGCAGGCCTCTTCGATCGCAAAGACACAACCACGACCAGTAGCCTCGAACCGACCCAGCGAACCACCGAGTAACAGCGGCTTGCCCGTGACAACGGCTGGAACCATCACGCCGCCGTGGTGCATGCTATAGGTATCAAGAATCCAAGCCATGATCTGTGGATTGGTGTTTACATCAGGGGCCGGAATGTCACTCTGAGGTCCGATAATGACCGAAATCTCGGTGGTGTAGCGCCGTGTCAAATTCTGAAGCTCGCTCTGAGAGAGCAACTTGGGATTCACAGAAACGCCGCCCTTGCCGCCACCATACGGCAGGCCAACCACCGCACATTTCCATGTCATCCACATCGCGAGGGCCTTGACTTCGTCAAGCGTCACGTCCTGGTGATAGCGAATACCACCCTTGGACGGGCCGGGTCCCAGGTTGTGCTGGACGCGGTGGCCGCGGAATACCCGAACCGAACCGTCATCCATCTCGACCGGGAAGTTCACCGAAAGCTCACGCTTGCAAACGCTGAGCATACGCCTCATGTCGTCATCGAGGCCGATCACGTCAGCGGCGATGTTGAACTGCTCCACAGCAATATCGAACAAGCTCTGCTGATGCTTGTCCTTGATGGGAGTCTGTACTGCCATTACCGGATCCCTCCAATTACTGGCACGTTGTGACACCTTGTGGGCGCGATTTACCACCGTCCAGCGGGAGTGCCACTATCTGTTCCAGCACAAAACAATGGGAGGTCACGTTGTCACGTCCTCCCATTCAACTCTTCTGTCTTGCTTCAAGCGTTTCGACCAGGATTTTCCTCACGATGGCGGGGTTTGCGGTTCCCCGCATCTGCCTCATCACCTGACCGATGAGAAACCCTATAGCCGCCGCTTTGCCACTTTGATAGTCTGCGACTGCGGATGGATTATCGTCGATCGTTGACTGCACGACCGCTTCGAGCTGAGCTTCATCGCTCACCTGGGACAAGCCTCGCTCATCGACGACTGCCGCAGGGTCAGAACCGGTCTCATGAACCGCGATCAACACCTCCTTGGCCGTGCGCGCGTTTATCTTACCGGCCTCAACCAGTTCCACAAGTTGCATCAACTGTCGCGGTGATACGTTGACTTGGTCGATCTCCAGACCGCGTTCGCGCATCAAGGCAAAAATCTCGCCAGTCACCCAGTTGGAAAGATGACGCGCGTAACGTGCGTCACCGTTCGTCGCCGCCTCGAAGTAATCCGCAACGGGCTTCTCAACGGTGAGGAGTAGTGCGTCGGGTTTGCTGAGTTCGAATATCTCCTCGAACCGGGCAGCTCGGGCTCCGGGGAGCTCCGGCATTCGATGGCGAATTTGCTCTGCTTCAGCCGCATCCAGCACCAGCGGGGGCAAGTCCGGCTCAGGGAAATACCGGTAGTCGTGAGCGAACTCCTTTGTTCGCTGCGAGACCGTAACGCCTCTGTCCTCTACCCATCCTCGAGTTTCCTGTTCGATTCTTTCTCCGTGACGCAGCATCTCTCGCTGCCGATCGACCTCAAAGAGCAGCGCGCGCTCGACTGCGCGAAAGCTGTTCATATTTTTGATCTCGACCTTGGCGCCCTCGACGGTTCCGTCGGTGCTTCGCTGGGAGATATTTGCGTCGCAACGGAACGCGCCCTCTTCCATGTTGGCCGTCGAGACACCAATGTAGCGAAGGATCTGCCGCAGAGACACCAAATATTGGCGAGCCTCAGATGGCGACCGCAGATCGGGATCGCCGACGATCTCCATTAGTGGGACGCCAGATCGATTGACATCAACGAGACTGTAAGCCTTGTCACCCGCCGAACGATGAACCAGGCGTGCCGTGTCCTCTTCGAGATGTACACGCCGAATTCCAACACGACGAATCTCTCCGTCCACCTCAACATCGAGGTGGCCATCTACGCAGAATGGCAGATCGTACTGTGAGATTTGATACCCCTTCATCAAATCGGGGTAAATGTAGTTCTTGCGGTCGAATTTGCTGAAATCTGGGATGGAGCAGCCAAGCGCGAGTCCCGTCATCATCGTGAAATTCACAGCTTCCCGATTAATGACCGGAAGTGCGCCCGGCAATCCTAGGCACACCGGGCAAACATGCGAATTCGGCTCAGCCGAGGCGTATGCCGCTGAGCAGCCGCAGTACATCTTTGATCGAGTTAATAGCTGTGTGTGGACTTCCAGCCCGATTACGGTTTCGAATTCCAACTTCGTCATCCCATATTCCACCCCTTCTTCGAAAGAGGCTTGGGCGATTATAGCACGGGTTCCGGTGTGTCAATCTGTCTGCTGTTGTGATTCGCGTAGCCGGGGGCATGACCGCGAAAAGACTATTCCTGTCCACAACCTGAGGCATTCACGACCGCTAGACTGTGCATCTCTTCACAAACCGTTGTTCCGTTGCGCAGAAATGCAACTCGTCCCGGTTCGTGGCTACGAGCACCTGAATCCGTGACGCAATTGTCGCTGGCGCGCCAGGGTCGTGTGAACTTCGTTGTCGTCAAATGAATCGAGGGAGGAATCGTATTGGAGTGGCGCTGTCCGACCCGGGGAATGGGTCGCAACGGACTTAAGTGATAGAACCCGACGATGAACTACTTTGAAACCGCCGGCATCCCAAGCAGCTTTCGAACCTCGTTGACGGTTTCGTCGGCCGATTTCACCGATGTCTGCAAATCCGACACTCGACCGTCGAGATCCTGCTGCACCGCCTGAAGCCGTGAGCCAAGGTCCTGGGATTCGCCGTTCAACGTGTCCTGTGAAGTGGCGAGGTCGGTTCGCGCCGTAGTCAGATCGCCGGCTTGCTGCTGAGTGAGGTTGCGCAGTGTGTCATTGTCACGCTGCAGTTGCTGGAGCTCCGAATTCATCGATTGAATCTGGCTCTCTATCACGGCCGTTTGCCCATTCCGAGCCAACGAAAATTGCACGGTCGTTTCAGCCGGCAGCGATGAGCCGGACCAAACCAGACCCTGAGCGAGCACGACGTTCTGACTCCGAACAATAGGGGGTGCAACCGAAGATGTTTGCTGTTCGGTCAGTCCGGCAGTCAATGTCATTGAGACCCCCAGCGCAGCCGCGCAGCCAGCGACGAGGATCCAATTGGGAAGATGAATTGTCTGCCCAGCAAGATGAACTACGCGGCCCAGCGGAACGCGCGGAAGTGGCTGGCCGATCGACCTGCGTGTCGCTGAGCCACCGGAATAACCCGTCGCCACGCTCAGCTGGCGAAAGACCACTCTATTCATTTCGGCTGGCTGCATCTTCTCACTCATAATCATGACTGAATCTTAGACTGGCTCTTCTTCTCCCACCACGTGACATCGGTACCATCATAATCATAGGATCTCAACCTTTTGGGCTAGCCTTATCAATGGTCCCCGTCTTCGCCAGCGAATATGTATGAAGCCGAAAAGACGCTATGATAAGATCAGACGGTCCTGGGCGGTCGTTTTTTCAGCCCGGGCCAATGGAAATGCGCCGTTAGCGCCGTGCTCCACACGTGCATCTTCTACCCGAGCAATAACGGGTGCGTTCCTTGTCGCATCGTGATCTGAGACATGTGGTCCGGAAGATCCCGTACGGTCGAACTCGAAGCGATGAACGGGATCTTCTGAAGTGTTGATCAACGAGGAGGCCGGACCGATATCATGACGGTAAAGGCTGAGACGAAACTCGTAACGCTCAAGATCAATAATCAAGATGTCACCGTACCTGACGGCACTACGATCCTGGAAGCATGCCAGTTGATTGGCATTGAGATTCCAAATCTTTGCTTTCAACCGATGCTCCGTCCTTGGGGATCTTGCCGCATCTGCACCGTTGAAGTGCTTGGACGTCGCGGTGGTCTGGTTGAATCTTGTGCAGCCCAGGTCCGCGAGGGCATGGAAGTTCTGACCCATTCCCCATCTGCCCTTGAGTCTCGACAATTCGTCCTCCAGATGTATCTGGTTGACCATGCGCTCGATTGCCCGACGTGCGACAAATCGGGTGAGTGCTACTTGCAGGACAACACCTACCTGCACAACGTTCAGATTAGCCCCTATCAGCGTCCAAAACTGGCGCAGCCCTATACGCATCTCAGCAACCTGATCGACTACAAATGGGATCGTTGCATCATCTGTGCCCGCTGCACGCGCGTCTGCGATGAAGTCATCGGCGTCACGGCCATCGAGGTACTGTCGCGCGGTCTTGAGGCATCGATTGGTACAGCCTACGGCATCGATCTCCGGGATACGACCTGCATTAACTGCGGTATGTGCATCGCGGTTTGCCCGGTCGGGGCACTAACCGACCGCAAATTTGGCAGTCATCCATGGGAACTCGACGCAACCGAGACGATCTGTGGCATGTGCGACGTCGGGTGCACGTTGAACGTCGAACACAACCGCGGATTGGTCCGTCGTGTCTCTCACCTATGGGACCGGGGAGTCAACCACGGTTATACCTGCGAGCGGGGCAAATGGGGTTACCAAGAAGTGCAACACCCAGATCGTCTCGTCTCGGCACAGATTCGTGATGGTGAATCGACTCGAACCGTCGACGTCGAGGAAGCACTCGATTTCACGGCCGAGAAGCTTCGCCACTACCAGGGCGACCAATTCGCGGCGCTCGCTTCGCCGAGCAACACCAACGAAGAAAACTACGTTCTTCAGCAGTTCACACGCGCGGTCATGGGAACCAACAACATTGATCGTATGATGACCGCTGGACAGCAGGCTGTCGATCGCGCTCTCCGTGACTCACTGGGCCGACCATCAAGTACGAACTCGATGCAGGAAATGTTCACCGACACGGGCTGCGCCCTAGTTGTTGGACCGAGCATCGTCGACAAGGCTCCAGTTGGAAGCTACTGGATCAACTGGGCGCGCGTCTATCGCGAGAGCAAGTCGGTCGTGATTAGTCGCGACCATTTCACAATGTGCGATCGCGCCGACGTCTGGATAAAACCACCAATTGGCTCCGAGGTGGCGGTTATCAATGCGATCGCTCACGAGATCGTCTCGACGAAAGTGGGGCACCCGGCGACCGGGTTGGACGCCGGATTCAGGGCCTGGGTGGATTCACTCGCGGATTTCACGCCCGAGCGAGTATCGCGCGATACGGGAATCCCGGCAGCGGACATCAAGAGAGCTGCTGTCTTGTACGCGACGGGCGGTTCAGAGGACGGGTCAACCAGCGACCGTCGTCCAAGTGCAATCTATCAGACGCTGGCCAACGACTCGGCCGATATCGCCTATCCCGCGTCAATTGCCCTCAACAACCTCGCACTGTTGACTGGGAACGTCGGACGTGCCGGGGGAGGCGTCATCGCTTTTCGCGGCCCGAGCAATTTTCAGGGATCGAGCGACGTCGGCTGCATGCCTGACGCTCTTCCCGGATATCGGCAAGTTTCAGACGGGGATGCACGTCGCACATTCGAAGCAGCCTGGTTACCGCGCTGGAACGATTCGGCTGTGAAGCAGAACGGCTTTAAGACTGTTCGGTCGCTGCCGGGCACGGCAGGAATGTCGTTCGACCAGATGATCGACGCCATCGACGCCGGTCATATCAAAGCGATGTACATTGCCAACAGCAGCTTTCCGAGCAACTACGGTTTCGACGACCGATTGCTGGCAGTGCTTTCGAAGCTCGAGTTCTTGGTGATCGAGGATACTTTCCCGAGTGCGCTTACCGAACTAGCTCATGTAGTTCTTCCGGGGGCGATGTATTTAGAGAAAGACGGCACGTTCACCAATGCTGATCGAACCGTACAGCGAGTGCGGTTCACGCTCGCCGGTCAAGGTGATGTCCACTCCGGCTGGTGGTACGTGCAGGAAATCGCGCAGCGTCTCGGCTACAACCTGGATCATCGGCACCCGACTTCAATTCTTGAGGAGATCGCTAAGCTCGTTCCATCATATCAGGGAACGTCATTTCCGAGGTTGGAGCGCGGTCCCATGCAGTGGCCGACGCAGCCATTCGGACAAGGCCAGAAAGCATATCTCAGCGTGGATTCCGGTCTGGCTCCCGACTCCGTTCGGTTCATTGCCGACTGAGCGATGTCACGATAATTTGCGTAAGGCAAACGCTTGAATCGAAGGATTCACTCTAATGCTTGATGAAGTCAAAGGCTTTCTCGTAACACTCCGTCGCGTGACGGTTCCAAACAGGACGGTTCAATATCCGGACGAAAAGCGCATTATGTCGCCTCGATTCCGTGGGCTACCCTCGTTGCGAGCCGATCCGGAAACAGGCGAAGCTCTCTGCGTTGCCTGTGGGCTCTGTGCACGTATTTGCCCGACGAGCTGCCTTGAGATGAATGTCGTGGCTTCTGAAGAAGGCGATCGTGAGCTCGGAGAGTTTATCCTTCGCTCCGGTCGATGCCTGTTCTGTGGCTTTTGCGCCCAGGTCTGCCCGGTTGACGCTATTACTATGAGTGGGGAATTCGAACTCGCGACCATGGAACGCGAGGGGTTGATCTACACCAAGACCGAACTCGCCAGCATTGGTGCGCAGAACGAGACATGGTGGGACGCAGGTTCGGAACCGCTGCCGTCACAGTCTTAGCAAATCAGCCAAGATAAGATGTTGACTGAGGGGCTCGATCGAGCCCCTTTTCGTTCCTCGAGAACTCTGCTTTCGACCGGTGACTGTCGAAGCCGAATGCGGAGGCCGGATCTCCTATTTCAGTACAGTTGCTGTAAGATCGAACTGCGGCCATCAATTCGAGCCGCCGCACAACTGAATGGAGGGATAACCCCATGGCCAAGGAGTTTCCATTTTTCTGCGCTGGCGAATGGCGGACGTCCGACCAGCCTCTTGAGATCAAGAATCCGTATAACAACGAATCAATCGGAACAACCTGGTACGCGGGAGAGCAAGACTACGAGGATGCCGTCGACGCGGCGGAGAAAGCCTTCGAGCAGACACGGAAACTCGGCACGTACGAGCGCGTCCAGATTCTCCAGCGCATGGCGGACGGAATGGCTGAGCGGCAGGAAGAGATCGCTCAGATCATCGCTATGGAAGCGGGAAAGCCAATCCGTGACGCTCGAGTAGAGTCGGCGCGTGGTGTGTTCACGCTGCAAATCGCGATCGAAGAGTCGAAACGGATCGGCGGTGAGGTCATACCGCTCGACTTGATGTCCTCCTCGGCTGGCCGCTTCGGCATGACAAGGCGTTTCCCAATCGGCCCAATCGCGGGTATCTCGCCCTTCAATTTTCCGCTCAATCTGGCGTTACACAAGGTCGCTCCCGCCATTGCCTCGGGCAACACAATCGTCCTCAAGCCGCCGACTCGTGACCCGTTGACCATGCTCACGTTTGCCGAAATTGTGGCGGATTCGGGCCTCCCGAAAGGCGCCGTCAGCATCATGCCGATGGATCGAAATCTCGGCGATCGCCTCGTGACGGATGACCGGTTCAAGCTCTTGAGCTTCACCGGATCTCCGCTAGTCGGCTGGGACATGAAGAGTCGGGCCGGCAAGAAGAAAGTCGTCCTCGAGCTTGGCGGGAATGCCGGCGTTATTGTCGACAAAGATGCGAACATTGACCTGGCCGCGGCGCGTGTCCGCGTTGGGGCCTTTGCCTATGCCGGACAGGTCTGCATCTCGGTGCAACGGGTCTACGTGCATAGCGATCGACTTGAAGAGTTCTCTACGAAGCTGGTCGATCAGATCCGCTCGATGAAGATCGGGAATCCGTTGGACGAAGCCACTGACCTCGGGCCAATGATCGACGACAAAGCTGCACAGCGTTCCGAAGAGTGGATCGCAGATGCCGTTCGCGAGGGCGCCAGGGTGGTGGTCGGAGGAAAGGCGAACGGTCGATTCTTCGAGCCAACTGTGCTGGTCGATTCCAAACGATCGAGCTTCGTTTGCAGCCGGGAAGCATTCGCTCCACTCGTGAACCTCTTCTCTTTCGACGATTTTGAAGAGGCGCTCGCGGAAGTGAACGATTCGGTCTATGGGCTCCAGGCCGGAGTGTTCACCTCCGACCTCGAGCACGCGTTGCACGCGTTTGAGACGCTCGAAGTTGGTGGTGTCGTTATCAACGACATACCGACCTATCGTATCGACCACATGCCATATGGCGGAGTGAAGGATTCGGGACTGAGTCGCGAGGGCCTGCGCTATTCGATCGAAGATATGACCGAGCCGCGCCTGATGGTAATCAATCGGGTTCCGTAAAGCTGGATCTGGTAGCGGGCGAGTGCTGAACGGAGTCGCCCGCTATTCAGACTTCTACGACTCGATAAGAGATCGCAGTCGCTCCAAGTTTTCTACGTCTTCATGTAGATCGTCGCTCTTCGGCGTTTCCAAGAGTGCCGGGCGGTCATCGAACCGCTTATCATTGACGAAATGGCGGAAGCCTTCCAGGCCAATCTCCCCAGCACCGATGTGATCGTGGCGGTCAACGCGCGAGCCAAGCTCTCGCTTGGAGTCGTTGAAGTGAAACGCCTTGATGTTGTCCAGACCGAGAATCGAATCGAATGAATCCATCGTCTCCTGATAACCATCATCCGTGCGGATTTCATAGCCAGCCGCAAAGATGTGACAGGTATCGAGACAATAGGCGACTCGTTCCGGAGTTGAGACCTTCTCAATGATCCGAGCCAATTGCTCGAACTTGTGGCCGATCGCAGAGCCCTGACCGGCTGTCGTCTCCAACAGGGTCATGACCCTAACGCCGGGCAAATCAGTATGAACGCGATTGAGCGCCTGGGCGATGCGCTGAATGCCCTCCTCTTCAGTAGATTTCACGAACGATCCCGGATGTGTGACGAGGAATGGGATGCCGAGTTGCTCGCAACGCTCGAGCTCGATGCGAAAGGCGTTGATCGATTTCTCCCACAGCTCATCGACAGGCGACGCCAGGTTGATTAGATAAGAATCGTGAGCGACAACTGGCCCAATGCCTGTCTCTGAAAGTCGCGCTGCAAACTGCTCGACCTGGTCATCCTCAATGGGCTTTGCACGCCACTGATTGTTGTTCTTGGTGAAGATCTGCACCGAATCGCAGCCGGCTTGCTCTGCCCTATCCACGGCCTTGCTGAAGCCTCCCGCAATCGACATGTGCGCGCCAAATCGCATCATTGCTCTCCCCGCCTAACTGCTCTCGCCGGAGGCGTCGGCAAGAGCCTGCAATTCCTTCTGTTTGTACCCCACAACCGAACCACTCGGTCCAATGACGATCGGACGACGCAGCAGTGTCGGCTCCTGAATCATGAGATCAAGCAAGTCTTCGTCGTTCAGTTCTTTATCAGCCAGTCCCAAAGATCGATAGGCGCGACTGCGTGTCGACAATACCTCGCTTGGACGGAGCCGCGCGCGTTCAAGGATCGCACCAAGCTCCTCGCGCGTGAATCGCTGCTTGAAATAGTCACGACGCTCGTATTCGATTCCATGTGCGCCAAGGAACTCCTCGGCCTTCTTACACGATGTTCATGTTGGATGAACGTAGATTTCCATGCTGCTCCGCCGTTCTCTTGCTTAACAATACGGTGGTCTGACCGGACTAAACTCTTCGTGCCAGCCCCGATCGGTTCCTATTGGACTATTGCCACCGATACCAAGGACCCGGTCGCGCCGTGGATCTAACATTTCCGTACAGTTTCCGTGTCTTTCACATTATAGCCCTCGTAGACTGTACGTACAATGCCATGACTTGTCCACGATTTCCGTCTGACTGCGCAAATGATAGCGTACGTTCGTATATTCTTCACAACCTGATGTCCGACCAAGCCGGTCGGGCCGTACGTATCTTCCTGCCATCAAACTGATGTCTAATGTTCCGGTCGCGGAAGGGAGTCGAAAGGTATTCAGTTCCGTGGCCAGCCAGGTCTCTCCCAGGCGGGATTCGGGTACTGATAGAATCCTCGACCGCTCTTACGGCCAAGCTCCCCTCGTTTCACCATCTCGATCAGGAACTGGGGCGGCCTATCCTCCGCGTTCCCACTCTGCTCGGCGTAATGACGCTCAATGTCGAGGACGACGTCGAGACCGACCCGATCCATCATCGCGAATGGACCTAACTCGGCCTCCATCGAGAGGCACCAAAGCCGATCAACATCCTCCGGCTCGGCTATTCCTTCCGCAACGACCTTGAGGCTCTCCTGTTTCACCGCGTGCCATACCCGGTTGAATATGAATCCGGTGCTCTCCGCTCTAGCGACGACGGGAGTCAATCCAGAGTCGCGCAGAAATATGGAGACTCGATCGATCAACACCGGATCCGTCTGACCGCAACTCATCAACTCGACGCCGGATCGTCGCCACGGATAATTATAGAAATGAGTGTTCATCAACCGCTGTGGATGCTCGGTTACGTCGACAAGGTGGCGGCTCATGAACGAGGAACTATTTGTCGCCAGTATGGTTGAGGCACCGGTTACGCGAGACAGTTCCCGGAACAAATCCCGCTTCAACTCCATTCGTTCAGGAACCGCCTCAACAACATACCAGCAACCCTCGACCGCACCGGAAAGCGATGTCACTATTCGAACATGCTCACCAAGATCGGCGGCGAGCGGAGGGAGCGTGCCCGATCCTGCGAGCGCAACGCCCTGCTCGCGGATGTTCTTTTGTGCCGTCTCGAGAACAGCGGAATCTCGGTCGTAGAGACGGACACGTGCCCCATAGGAAGCAAGTTGCAGCGCGATCTTCCATCCCATGGTTCCCGCACCGACGACGGCAACGTCCAGATCTGAATCGTCGTTGACGGCCATTCTTCCCCTTCTCTGGCTGAATCTGTCGCATCAAATCGAATCTCACCGATTCTCAACCCACCCGACCACGTTGTACACTCCCGACCGGAGGCCATTGAGTGAGAGTACTTGTCACTGGTGGAAATGGACAACTCGGTCGTGCGCTTGTGAAGTCGGCGCGAGTAGATTGCCGGGCCCTTACGAGAGCCGAGCTAGATGTAGCCGATTTTGACTCGGTTCGGTCTGCGGTCGATGAATTTGATCCCAATTTGATTATCCACGCGGGCGCGATGACCGATGTCGATGGATGCGAACGTGAACCAGAGTCTGCCTGGCGTGCCAACGCCCTTGGCAGTCAGAATGTCGCGGCCGTCGCCAATGATGTTGGCGCGGCACTCGTTTACATCTCCACCAATTTTGTATTCGCCGGCGAACAGGAACAACCGTACCACGAGTTTGCGCAGCCAAACCCAATCAGCGTTTACGGGTCATCGAAGCTCGCCGGTGAGGACGCCGTCAGGGCCCTCTGCCCTCGACACTACGTTGTACGCACCTCCATGGTCTATGACGAAACTGGTCGAAATTTCGTTAACACGATGCTCCGGTTGGCGGATGGGCGCAGTTCACTGCGCGTCGTCGACGATCAGTTCGGTAATCCGACCTACGCAGGCGACCTAGCAGAGTCGATATGGCGACTCGTAGAACGACCGTGCTTTGGCACGTATCACCTGACCAACGAGGGCATCGCGAGTTGGCACGACTGGGCAGTCGAAATCTTTCACGTGGCAGATAGGCAAATCGACGTCCAGCCGATTCCGGCGTCCGACTACCCACGCGCCGCTACTCCACCTCGCAACGGCGTCCTCGCCAATCTGTCCGCCGCCTCCCTCGGCATCACGTTGCCGTCGTGGCGGGATGCGCTGTCCCGATGTCTGACGAACCGAACCAAAATACTCGTCGACGGATGAGCGCACACGCAGACATCATCATCCCAACGTACAACGGCCGGGAGTACCTGGACGGGTGTCTGACCGCCCTCCAACAACAAACCTACCGCGACTTTCAAATCATCGTCGTCGACGATGGATCGACTGATGGAACCGAGGAACATCTTCGAGATCAATGGCCAACTGTCAAGGTCCTGGCGCTGCCGCGTAATGTTGGATTGGCCGCCGCAATCAACCAGGCGCTGGACATGTCAACATCAGAATTCGTGGCGTTGCTGAACAACGACACCGAGGTCGAGCCCGGGTGGCTGGGGGCACTAATTGAATGCCTCGAGCGGAATCCTGAGACCGCCGCAGTCACCAGCAAGTTGCTGCTGTTCGACAAGCGCGACCACATCCACTCAGCGGGAGACACCTTCTCGCGACGGGGCCGGCCCGGTAACCGTGGCGTCTGGCAACGCGACAGCGGACAATATGACCAGGAAGTGGAAGTCTTTGGAGCCTGCGCTGGTGCCGCACTCTACCGTCGTGAAGCGCTGAACGAAGTAGCGGAGATCGACGGTTCCGTACTCGATCCCGACTTCTTCATGTATTGCGAGGACGTCGATCTCAGCTGGCGTCTGCGGTTACGCGGGCACCACATCCTCTACGTGCCGAGCGCGATTGTCTACCACCGGTTATCGGCCACCGGAGGCGGAACACTGGCGTCCTATTATGTCGCGCGCAACACGATTTGTGTCATCGTTAAGGATCTGCCATCTCAGCTGCTGTGGAGGAACTGCGGGCGAATCTTAGCCGACCAGACCCGCGCTTTACTCGGCGCTCTGCCACATCTTCGCGAGACGGCCGCGAGAGCCCAGATCCGAGGCACACTCGCCGCTCTACCTATGATTCCGCACATGATTAGGAAACGAGCACGCATCCAGCAACATCGCGTCGCCGGCCTGGACGATTTGAGTCGACTGCTCGTACCGTAAGTCATCCGCCAATCCCAGAATTCAATCGGCCGGCGCAATCGCTTCCTTATGGCTTTTCTCCAATTCGACGGTAGCTGGGTAACAGCACAGACAGCGACCCGACAAACGAGAGACAGGTGATTCCCGAGAACACTAACATCAGCCGCGTGCCGATCGCGTCCGCGATCGCGCTAATTGGCCAAACGGTTATCGGCCGAATTGACTGAGAAACCATGTATACACCCATCGCACGACCATAGACCGCTTCATCCGTGTTCATCATGATGAGCGTACTGTTGAGCGCCACGTATGAGTCACCTGCCAGCCCCGTCGAGAAGCGGAAGAATCGAACTTCTGCTGCCTTGCCATTCTACTGGATCAGGCGATTCAACCTAGCCCGTTTGGGCGGACAAGTCCACCTGGGGGACGTCGCGTTCCGTCGCGTCGTCAATCGAGTACGAATCTGACGAGTGGAAGCCGAACTGATTGGCGATCAAAACGCCTGGCAGTTGGCTACGAGCAGTGTTGTATGAAAGAACGGCATCATTATAGAACTGCCGGGCGAACGCGATCCGGTTTTCAGTTGATGCCAACTCCTCCTGGAGCGCTCTCACGTTCTCGCTCGCACGAAGAGCGGGATACGCCTCGGCTACCGCGAAAAGCGATCGAAGGGACTTCGATAGTTCACCCTCGGCCTCACTTCGGCGCGCCACATCATCACCTGCCGCTATTGCCTGTGCTCGCGCATCCGTAACGCTCTGAAGGACGCCGCGCTCGTGCTCCATATAGCCTTTCACGGCGTTGACCAAATTCGGTATCAGGTCATGACGGCGCTTCAACTGAACGTCAATCTGCGCCCAGCCATTCTGCACTCGATTTCGAAGCGAGACGAGCCGGTTATACGTGGACACCATCATGACGACGACCAATGCTAGCAGCGCCACCAGAATCAGAATCACCACCATAAAAGACATGTATTGGGCTCCTTCCAGACGGGCTTGACGGTACGGCGAATACGTTATGAATCTCTTCGTTATGCCCGGCTACAACGTTGCACCCAATTTCGCGAGGCGCTTGAGACGACGATGCAACGGCGGATGGAACGAGACGATAATCCCCTGCTTCTCTTCAAACGTGTCCTTCTCGAGCTCCGAGTTGGTTTGCGAGTTAGCCATGATTACCTTGGTCATCTCCTGGCCCGAAGCGATCTTTTCTCCGATACTGGATCCGGCTGCAGCTCCCTGCCGCATGGTCGTTAGTTGCGCCGTCATATTCCCGAAACTCCGGGCCTGTGCGGCTTCCGCGCCGACGATAAACAGATGCGACACGCCCTGGCTACCCGGAATCAAGGCGCCAGTGTTGAGAAGGTGTTTGAGCGCGCGAGCCAAGCCATCTGGATCGCGCGTCAACTGAACCGCGGTCGAGTCCGCAAGATAGCACCGGCTGCGCCAGGTGAACGCGAGTAGCGGACCCAGGAGAAATAGGACAACCATTAGCAGAACGATGTAGGAAAAAACCAAGCCGATCGCCAACGGGAAAAAGATCATCGCGCGAGCGAGCATGAAAATCTTTCTCGCTCTGCTAATACCAACGCCGTCGAAATCGAGGAACTCGTTGATATCATCCATTCCATCCGGAGTAGACGCGCGAAGGAGCAACTGACTGACGACGTCGGCAGTCTCGGCATCAGATTTCGTCGTACCGAATGTGAGCTTCAGCAACCCCCAAACGGCTCGTCGCGAGTTCCTACTCATGGGAAGCATCATGATCGTCATCAGCAGTCCATAGGTCTGAAAAACCGAGACGATCCTCATGGCGATCGCAAGATCTCCGTTGCCGGCCGAGCCGATAAGTTGGGCGAGCACTCCCTGCGTTTCTTCGCGGTCGAGATCATCGAGCATACGACGGGAAACGACCATCGTCGCCGTCTCAGGGGACGACCCGATCATGGCCGCGTTTGACGCGGTGCTATCAAGCAACATCACCCTTGGAGCGACAATCCCGTCGGCAATAGCCATTTCCTGCACAATGTTGACCAACTGCTGTTCTTCAAGGTCATCAGAGCGGGGGAGCCTAGCACCCAGAGTGAGGAGAACACTGCCAACTCCATACCGGATGAAAATCCGATGCAGCCAACGCGATAACAGATAGGTGAATACCATTCCGGGCAATAACAGCTCAATCAATCCGACGGCATATTGAAGAGGGTGCGCCGTACCGGCTCCCAGGTTATTGAAGACTGAACCGTAGCCATCGAGAACGAATGAGCCTATCGCGGAGACCGGAAGAAAAACAGCTGCGATCCCCGTGAGGATTGCAAACTCGAACACGATAGCAGGCGTGGCGATCGCACTGATGATCATGCCCATCGCGGCAATCGTCACTCCGCAAAAGAAGGTCATACGCCAGGTTGCCCGACGATTTCGTTGCTGTTCGTCAAAAAAGCTGGCCCGGTCACGCGGACCGGGGATAGAGCGAACGACGTCGGATTGAAGAGAACCCGAATACATGACTGTGTCCAATTTGTGTTGGCATCTGTGCCGCCAACCGTCGCGCGGCGTATCCTGCGTTCTGAAAATTCCGCGCTGATTACGGAGACTCATTGTTCTGACTTGAATATCGATATAGCATACTTGTTTTTTCGCCAGTGACAAGGGTCGGCGTCCACGCATTTCGTGACGGTCACGCAGTGTGTTGAGAAATCGTCGCAGCATATGGAAGTGTCGCCCGCTGCGCCGGGCACGAACGAGCGTGATCTCACCAGTGTTTGACGATTTCAGGGCAGGATGGTAATCTGGCCCTTGACATTCAAGCCCGTGACCGGGAGCAGTAGGCCACGTATAACCTCGACAGGAAAATGGGATCATCGACTGAGAGTCCCAACAGGGGTGAGTGGTTGAAGTCGCCCGCGAGGCCGGAGATCGAAACCGATATCGAGTAGATCCCCGCGGGTACGCCCGTTACAGCGTCCGAGAGCGGCCCCAGCGTTCCAGACGCGGGCCGAATCAAGGTGGTACCGCGGTATTTAGCCGTCCTTGCCTTCAAGGGCGGTTTTTTGTTTGCGTCGAATAGAGCAATCCGGTATCTGTGGGCACGACGGCGCAGGAGGACAGAAAATTGACATCAACAGCGAAACCGGACGAGCTCGCCAAGAACTACGATCCAAGCAGTATCGAAGGTTCGTGGTACGATCGCTGGTTCGACAAGGGGTATTTCACCCCCGAGATTGATCGCGATCAAGAGCCGTTCGTCATCATCATGCCGCCGCCGAACGTCACCGGGGAACTCCACATGGGGCACGCCCTGTTCGTGGCCGTAGAGGACATTCTTTCACGCTGGCACCGGATGCAGGGAACGCCAACCTTGTGGCTACCTGGGGCTGATCACGCCGGAATCGCCGGACAATGGGTGGTCGAACGGGAGTTGGCGGCGAAAGGATTGAGCCGGCACGACCTCGGTCGCGAGCAGTTTGTCGATCAGGTCTGGGAGTGGATGGATCGGTACCGCAGCCGCATCCTTAGCCAACTGCGAACCCTCGGAGCTTCCTGCGATTGGACCCGCTTCCACTTCACCATGGATCCGCAGCCGTCTCGAGCAGTAAGAACGGCGTTCAAGCGTCTCTACGACAAAGGTTTGATCTACCGGGGTGAGCGTCTGATCAACTGGTGCCCACGCTGCATGACCGCGCTCTCCGAGCTCGAGGTGAATCACGAAGAGATCCCGTCCTCGATCTGGACGTTACGCTATCCAGTTCTCGATAGCGACGAATTTATAGAAGTCGCGACAACGCGTCCGGAGACGATGCTCGGCGACACCGCGGTCGCGGTTCATCCGGACGACCAGCGCTATCGGCACCTGATTGGACGCAGCGCAACGCTGCCGCTAATGGGCCGTGAGCTTCCGATTATCGCGGATGATGCCGTCGATCCAGAGTTCGGCACCGGCGCGGTGAAAGTGACGCCCGCCCACGACCCGAACGACTTCGAGATTGGGCAGCGGCACCATCTGCCAGCCATCAATATCATGAACCTTGACGGCACAATGAACGAGAATGCCGGGCCATTCAACGGGCAAACAATGCAGGATGCCCGTCGGAATATCGTTGCTCGTCTCGACGAGGAGGGCTTCCTGGTGGAAGTCAAAGATCATATCCATGCCGTTGGTCGCTGCCAGCGCTGTGACACCGTGGTCGAGCCGATTATCAGCAAACAATGGTTCGTCGAGATGCAACCACTTGCGGATCCCGCGATTGCGGTAGCCAAAGACGGCACGGTCCGCTTCGTACCTGATCGGTTCAAGGGCACCTATCTGCACTGGATGGAGAACATCCATGATTGGTGCATCTCGCGTCAGCTCTGGTGGGGCCACCGCATCCCGGTCTGGTACTGCGATTGCGGTGAGATCGTTGTCACCGATCAGGAGAAAGTCGAGACCTGTCCTCATTGTGGTGGAACGAACCTGACTCAGGACCCGGATGTGCTGGACACCTGGTTCAGTTCGGGGCTATGGCCATTCAGCACGCTCGGCTGGCCCGATGACACCGAGAATCTGCGCTATTTCTATCCTGGTTCGGTGATGGAAACCGGTTACGACATTCTCTTCTTTTGGGTCGCGCGGATGATCTTCTTTGGCATCGAATTCATGGGTGAGGTTCCGTATCACACGGTTTACCTGCACGGCACGGTTCGGGATGAGCAGGGTCAGCGCATGAGCAAGACGAAAGGGAACGTGATCGACCCCACCGAACTGACCAAGGAATTTGGTAGCGATGCCCTCCGCTTTACGCTGATCACGGCTGGAGCGCCAGGCGCTGATATGAAGCTCAGCACCCAACGGGTCGAATCGAATCGAAACTTTGGCACGAAGATCTGGAACGCGACCCGCTACGTGCTCCGGTCGATCGAAACAGCCGATATCACGCAAGACTCAAACGGGGCGCCGACCGCCCCGATCGCCACCAACATGACCCTGGCCGATCGATGGATCATGAGCCGGCTAGAGCAACTGACGGCTGACATTCAGGATTTGATGATCAACTATCAACTCGGTGAGGCGGGCCGCCGCATCTACGAATTCCTCTGGTCGGAATACTGTGACTGGTACATTGAGTCGACCAAGGTGGTGCTCAACGCCGACGATACAGATGCCAAACAGGCTGCTCAGCAGACGTTGGTCTACGTCCTTGAGCGATCGCTGCGCCTTCTGCATCCCTTCATGCCCTTCGTGACCGAAGAGCTTTGGCAGCATCTGCCACACTCGGGCGATAGCATCATGGTGGCGCCGTGGCCGGTGGCGGATCAGACACGCATCGACGAAAGAGCAGTCACCGAATACGCGTTTATGATTGAGGCTGTGCGTTCGGTGCGTAACGCCCGGGCGGAGTCGGGCGTTGAGGCATCCTTCTGGATAAGTGCGATGATCTATCCGGGGTCACACTCCGACACCTTCCGGAGTCTCGAAGATGTCTTCTCCTTCCTGGCGCGTGTGGGAAAAGAGCGACTCGAATATCGGGGTGAGCCGCTGGAAGCGGCCAAAGCGGTCGTAACGCTGGTTATCGATGATGCGGTCATCTACTTGCCGCTGGCCGGAATGGTCGACCTCGACGCCGAACGGGGACGCCTTGCCAAGGAGATCGAGCAGGTCGATGAAGAAATTGCCCGCATCGGCCAGTTGTTGGGCAACGATCAGTTCATCAGCCGCGCTCCAGCCGATGTCGTCAACAAGCAGCGCGATCGGCTGTCCTCATCGCAGGACCGACTCGCGTTGCTCCAGGCCCGGCTTGGCGAACTCAACGGGTGACCGGTGAATTGGACCCTAGTGCTTCCGAGTTGCAGCTTGATCCGTCTCTGGCTCTTGCACCTGACTGGTATGTCCGACCGGTCGTTGACGTCGCTCGGGATCTTCTCGGCTGTCTGATCGTCTCAGCAACCGGCGACACGCTTGTGGCCGGAGTCATCGTGGAGACGGAAGCTTACGACGGCGAGGATGACCCCGCTTCTCATGCGTCCTTCCGACGCAACGGTCTCGTTCAGGCGATGTGGGGACCTCGCGGCTCCCTGTACGTCTACCGGGCGTACGGCGTGTATCCCGTGCTTCAATGTGGTCGCCGGCCCGGACTCCCGTCCGTCGGCAGTCCTGGTTCGGGCAATCAGCCCCGCAGTCAATCTCGACGTGATGGCGGAGCGCACCGGGCGCACCGCGAACGCTCGTGTCGCGAGCGGCCCCGGGCTGACGGGTCGCGCTCTTGGCATTGACGTATCTCACAACGGGATCCGGCTTCAAGCATGGCCGGTCTGGATTCAACCAGGCGAGCATCCCACCGCGATCGTGACCGCTCCAAGAATCGGAATCACTCGCGGCACGGACGAAAGATGGCGATTCGGAATCGCCAGCCATCCGTCACTGTCCAAACCTTTCGGCAAGTCCTGACGCCGGTCCTCCAATCAACACGAGGGCTCACTGCTATACTCATATGGCAGGAGAATGTAATGCCGATCGCCATCCTTGACGACGCTACCATCGGGAAAATCGCCGCTGGCGAGGTGATTGAACGCCCGGCGTCGGTAGTCAAAGAACTGGTCGAGAACTCGCTCGACGCGCACGCGCGTTCGATTCTGATCGACATCGCATCCGGCGGTAAAGACCTGATCCGGGTGCGCGACGACGGTGGCGGGATCACGCCAGACGACCTGTTCCTTGCGGTGAAGCGACACACGACGTCGAAATTACGCGCGTTTGAAGATCTGGACCATCTCACCTCATTCGGCTTTCGCGGCGAAGCACTCGCATTCCGGTGGTTACACCGGCCCCAGGATAAACGCTGAATGGTCCACGAGAGCCGGGATCTGCCACAATTGGTCCGGCTTCACGGTTCGTCACCGAATTGAACGTCCCGCTACCTGCCCGCGACCTTCACTCTCCACATCAAATGCCGGTCCGATGAGTTGCGACCAGGTCCTCTAGAAGATTGGCAGCTCCCAGTGGACCGGGTGCGCCAGCTAGGCGTCGCGCCATTTGCTGAGCCCGTTCCCGATAACCCGGGTCGGCGAGCACCGCTTCAACTGCTGCGCGCAAGCGATCGGGCGTACATGCTCTTGGCGCCAACCGAACGCCGACCCCTGCCTGAACCACCCGTTGCGCGTTATCCGGCTTGTCAAAAGTCGTGGGTACTACTACCAGCGGGACCCCGACCTGAAGTGAAGCCATGATCGTCGCAGGTCCACCAGTGGTGACGACTACCGCACACCTTGGCAGGAGATCGGCGTGACTGACCCACTGCTCAACGCGCACGTTAGAGGCACGAGGTCCGATGTCGAGCGAGTTCGGGTCTCGCTGTGGTCCGGTCGTCAAGATGAGTTCCACTGGACGGTTCGCCATCCCCTGCGCCGCGGCTCTCAGGAGAAACGGGTCTGCATATCGGAGGGTGCTCTCGGTGACGTGGACCCACGGCAGTTCGGTGGGCAATTCGTCGAGCCAGGACGGGGTAGGGTCTTGGGACGGCTTGTTCCAAACGCATGGCCCAACATAGTGAACACTTGGCGGCAGATCGTGACGATCATAGTCGAGGGCGGCCACGTTGGGAACAAGGTAGAGCGGCAGACGACCCGTAAAGGCGTTGATCGAGCAATCGAGCGGGGGCAGGTCATACTGCGCCCGCAACTGAGTCACCCTCCGACGCATGCCAGTGCTCAGCAGATCAGCTACGAGAGAGATGGCACGGGCTTGGACACGAGTCCGCGGGGATTGCGGCGGCGGCAGTCCCAATCCGGGTGGTGGCGCATCAGGTCCGGGAATCAGCGGCCCCATGAATGTGGAAGACAGCGCAACGGGGATACGCTTGGTCTCCCAAAGGACCAGAATTGGGCCCCACATCGAGAGATCAGTGACCAGTGCATCGGGTTTCCATTCAGCGATAATCGGCTGGAGATCATCCACCTGCCCAGGCACCGTATTTACGAGCCATTCACGGAACGTGCGCGCGACCAGCCGGGGAGCGCGCCGCCCGTCTCCCGCCGCGATCTCGAAATCTCTAATCAGCTTATAGACACGCTCTTCAGCAACTTTACGAAGTGGGAAGAACGTGAATCCTTCATTCTCGACCAGTGCCCGCGCGTTTTCTCCAGTGTAAAAGGCCACCGAATGTCCACGCGCGCGGAGAGCCGTTGCGATACTCATCTGCGGATAGATATGTCCGATGAATGGCCAACATGTTATCAGGAACCGGCGCGCGCCGGTTCGTCCGTGAGGCTGTACGCAACGTTGATCCTGGACCACCGATCCTCCGATCCGATTCACCCGACCAGAACGACGAGTTCCGGCTTTCCGCAGTTGCCGGTACTTCCCTCGGGCGCGTGCCGTTGCCACATGACGCTTGTCTTGATCTCCCGAGGATCGTACCAGAATATAGGCGCTCGAACATGGTCGTCGGAAGGACGCGTGCCCCCTCGCCTAGATTGTTGCCGAAGCCGGTAAGGTTCCTTCAGATCCGGATGTTTCCAGGGGACGGACGATGGGGGCCGATGACGTGATGACCATCGACATACGACGGAATTACCTCAGCACGCAACGAACGCAGTATCAGCGGGCCGAGAAAAGACGCCTGCTGATGGAGATGGAGGCCGTGACACACCTGCATCGCAAGCGTCTGGTTCGGCTGCTCAATCAACCGAGTCTGGCGCGCCGACCAGCGACGAACCGATGGAGCCAGACCCATGGCCTGGAGGTCGAGTAGGTCATCGGGTTGGTCTGGGAGAGCCTGAACTATGCCTGTGCCGAGCACCCGCACCTCGACCTGCTCACCACGGCCCAGTGACCGAACCCCTAGATGGGTCCACCTGATTGGTTAGTCCGCCGCCTTCTCGAGCTGCTCCCAGCTGGCCAGAATGGCCTGCGGAGTTTGCCGCTGCGGAGCCCGAGGAGGCCGGTCTTCGTTGTACTCCACTCGCCAGGCTTCGATCACCTCCTGTGCCTCGGCGAGGTTCTCGAACCAGTGCTGATTCAGACATTCCTCTCGGAAATGGCCATTGAACGATTCGACGAACGCGTTGTCCATTGGCTTGCCCAGAGTTCATCCCCAAGGTTTCCTGGTTCTGATAGTCCCAGACGTCCACGGCCCCGGAGATGATCTCCGGATCATTAGCCCTTCTTCGCGATACAGCCGATGATGATCGCGAACTCGACCATTCAGCGCTTCAACCAAGGCGACATGCTTCCGACACGAGGTGCCGCGCGCCAGATTGGCCAGAGTCTCCGGGTCCTCCTCTCCGGCAATCATCGCCTCCAGCATCGCCCGGCCGCTGACCCCCAGAACCTCGGTCACCACCGAGGCAAGTTTGACGTTAGCGTACTCCAGCATCTTCTGAATGCGATTGATGGCACGCGCCCGTTCTTCGATGAGATTAGTCCGAAAACGGGTGAGATTCCGCAGAGCGTGGATGCGCACCTCGGGAATGAAGCTCCGTTGGATGAGTCCGTGCTGCATCAGTTCGAGCAGCAACTCGATATCGCGGACATCTGTCTCGCGTCCGGGAACCACTTTGACATGCCCGGCGCTAAGGAACACGACGGTGAACACTACGAATGACGAGGGAGAGTTCGGTCGGACCCGGGGCATTCTCCGCATGAACTGCAGCGGAGTCTCCGGTCTGGAGCCAATCGCGAGCTTGCTGGCCAAACGCACTCCCGATTTACGGTCGATGGACGAGCCAATCAGTTCCAGTGCCGATGAAGCTCGGAGGAGGGGGGTGCGTCGCGCGAAGGCATGAGCAACGTCGTCGAGTCGCCTGGCGAAGATGCGCTGTCCGCATCTCGGATTGCGGCAGCGGATTCAACGCACGGTGACCTGCAGTTGCACAATAAGGCCACACAATGGCAGGTCCGCGAGCCTCCGAACATTTCGGTTGTGACCGTGACTTGATCGCTGACCACTCGAGATCCAAGATGCCACGTACAGACATCAGTTCATCAGCCGCGCTCCAGCCGATGTCGTCAACAAGCAGCGCGATCGGCTGTCCTCATCGCAGGACCGACTCGCGTTGCTCCAGGCCCGGCTTGGCGAACTCAACGAGTGACCAGTGAATTGGACCCTACTGCTTCCGAGTTGCAGCTTGATCCGTCTCTGGCTCTTGCACCTGACTGGTATGTCCGACCGGTCGTTGACGTCGCTCGGGATCTTCTCGGCTGTCTGATCGTCTCAGCAACCGGCGACACGCTTGTGGCCGGAGTCATCGTGGAGACGGAAGCTTACGACGGCGAGGATGACCCCGCTTCTCATGCGTCCTTCCGACGCAACGGTCTCGTTCAGGCGATGTGGGGACCTCGCGGCTCCCTGTACGTCTACCGGGCGTACGGCGTGTACCCGTGCTTCAATGTGGTCGCCGGCCCGGACTCTCGTCCGTCGGCAGTCCTGGTTCGGGCAATCAGCCCCGCAGTCAATCTCGACGTGATGGCGGAGCGCACCGGGCGCACCGCGAACGCTCGTGTCGCGAGCGGCCCCGGACTGACGGGTCGCGCTCTTGGCATTGACGTATCTCACAACGGGATCCGGCTTCAAGCATGGCCGGTCTGGATTCAACCAGGCGAGCATCCCACCGCGATCGTGACCGCTCCAAGAATCGGAATCACTCGCGGCACGGACGAAAGATGGCGATTCGGAATCGCCAGCCATCCGTCACTGTCCAAACCTTTCGGCAAGTCCTGACGCCGGTCCTCCAATCAACACGAGGGCTCACTGCTATACTCATATGGCAGGAGAAGGTAATGCCGATCGCCATCCTTGACGACGCTACCATCGGGAAAATCGCCGCTGGCGAGGTGATTGAACGCCCGGCGTCGGTAGTCAAAGAACTGGTCGAGAACTCGCTCGACGCGCACGCGCGTTCGATTCTGATCGACATCGCATCCGGCGGTAAAGACCTGATCCGGGTGCGCGACGACGGCGGCGGGATCACGCCAGACGACCTGTTCCTTGCGGTGAAGCGACACACGACGTCGAAATTACGCGCGTTTGAAGATCTGGACCATCTCACCTCATTCGGCTTTCGCGGTGAAGCACTCGCCAGCATTTCTTCAGTGGCCGATCTTCAAATTCTCAGCCGCCCGCCGGAGAGTCGCACAGGGTGGTTGCTCCGCTCCGAATTCGGCCGCAATTCGGCACCGTCCAGAGTCGGTTCCGCGGCTGGGACGACTATCACGGTGCAAGATTTGTTCGCCAACGTGCCAGCCCGACGCAAGTTCTTGAAACAGGATTCTACCGAGAGCGGTTACATTCAGCGTGTGGTCGCGGCTTACGCGCTGGCATTTCCTGAAGTCCGCTTCGAGCTCAACATCGATGACAAACTGACACTCGCGACGGATGGATCCGGAGATCTGACGGATGCAGCCGTCGGGGTTTTCGGATCCGATATCGCTGGTCAGATGGTGCCGATCGACATGCCGATCGACGAGGAATCGCACGATACGGACGATAGTCGACCAGCAGTTCAGGTGACCGGTCTCATCGGATTGCCAACGATTACTCGCGGCAACCGCCAGCAACTGGTCCTGTTGGTCAATCGCCGCTGGATTGAACATCGATCGCTCTCATTCGCCATCGAACAGAGCTATCACACGTTGATAATGGTGGGGCGCTACCCCATCGCCGTGGTAAACATTTCAGTTCCGACGGATCGAGTTGACGTCAACGTTCATCCGACCAAGCGCGAAGTACGTTTCAGCGACGAGCGACTCGTATTTTCATCGGTCCAGCGTGCAGTTCGCGGCACCCTAATGAGCCATACTCCGGCACAGTCGATTCCTCAGGTAATCGAGAACCCACTCTCGGCCGAAAGCGTTCAACGTCGAATGACGCTCGCTAATCCGGAACGCGTCCAGCAGCCGCAACGACCTTTGATAGCGCAAAGGAATGCGCTGTCCGAAGATAACGATCGGGTGCAAATGCCGGATCCGCTCGAGCCTGAGGTTCCGATTCTACGCGTGTTGGGACAGGTCAGCGGCACCTACATCATCGCCGAAGGCCCAGATGGAATGTATCTGGTAGATCAGCATGCCGCGCACGAGAGAATTCTTCTCGAACGACTTCTGGTCCAGTTCGAGCGGCACGCTCCAGAAAAGCAGCAAATGCTCGAGCCGTTGGTTGTGGAACTCAGCCCGGAACAAATGGACGCCGCGACCGATGCGGCCGAAGAACTGCAGCAGCTTGGGTTCGAAATAGACTCCTTCGGCGCGGGCTCGATGGCCTTACGGGCAGTACCGGCCATCATGACACGACGTGATCCGGCACGCACGTTGCTCTCGATTTTGGACGAAATCTCACGCGGGGGTAACGGTCGATCGAAGTTCGAATCAGTCGCCATGAGTACCGCTTGCCACTCAGCGATTCGAGCAGGGCAAAGCCTCTCCGTCGGAGAGATGCGCGAACTGTTGACGCAACTCGAAGGCTGCACCGCCCCACGAGCCTGCGCACACGGTCGTCCGACGATTCTCCATCTCAGCCAGGACGAGCTGGAGCGCCAGTTTTCCCGTCGGTAGCGCGAGTTTGAGGTGAACGCGTTCTGGACCGCGACTCACCGCATGGACCTGACCTTGACTGCCTTTCCGTCACTCCGCTAGGGCAGGATCTCGACGTAACCGTCTGTTCCATTCACGCGGATCCGCTGTCCGTCCCGTATCAGCCGGGTGGCATGCTCCACACCCACGACGGCCGGCAAACCGTATTCCCGTGCGATCACTGCGCCGTGGGTCATCAGGCCCCCGACCTCCGTGACGAGGCCCTTGATCGCGACGAACAGGGGTGTCCAGCTGGGGTCCGTGTAGGCGGTGACCAGGATGTCGCCCGCTTCGAGATCGGCCTCCGCCATGTCCAGGATGACGCGGGCTCGTCCCTCGATGTTCCCGGCGGAGACCGGCAAGCCGACCAGAGCGCCGGCCGGCAAATCGTCGCGGCGGTACGCCCCGGCGACAGACTCGCCATCCGACGTGAGCACCCTAGGTGGCGTGAGCGCCTGATACGACCTAAACGCGTCTTTGCGCTGGCGGATGAGATCGTTGTCCACCACGTTGGTGCGCACGACGTTCTGGAGTTCCTGGAACGTGAGGTAGAAGATGTCCTCTTTCTCACGAAGAACGTGGGCCTGCGCGAGGCGCTCGGCCTCTTCCAACAGGGCCTGCTTGTACACGAAGTAGCGACTGACCATATCGTACTTTGGATACTCCCGGTACCCGATGAAGGTGCGGACCCGGTCGATCATCCGTTTGGTCTCTCCGGCCTTCTGCTCGCCGTCAGGCAAGGTCCGCAGGCGCTCCAGTAGCTCCTGTTCCTTCTTCCATGCCTCGTGTCGGCCCTGTTCAAAACGCCGCTTGCCGGCGCCCGGCTCGAAGTTCTTGATGTTGCCGAGGATGATGGGCACGAGCACGGTCGGGCATTCGCTCCAACGCGGCCTCGTGATGTCGATCTCGCCGACGCAGCGCATGCCGTACTTGTCGAGGTAGGCCAAGATGGCGTCTCGCGCGTCCTGTCCTCCCTCGAAGGAGGCCATCTCGCTCAGGAAGCCATCGTCGGTGACGTCTTGCAGGAACGCCACCACGTCCGGATGCTGGCGGACAACATCCGCGACGTCGAGGAGCGCCAGTCCCATCTCCGACGTGACGTTGTGGGGGACGGATTGCGTGACCGCGTCGGCCGCGTTCTTTTCGCCCAACCACGCCTGCAGTTGCTCGTTGAGCCACCAGGTAGCCTCCATCCCCGCCATGATCGCCTGATGACTCCGTGGATCGAACAAGATCCGCTTCAACTCTCGGATGTCCGTCAGGATGAACTCGAGCAGCTCTTGTCCCGACTTCATCCGGATGCCGTTCTTCAAGGCATTGATAGAGGCCTGGCTGCTCCCGATCAGCTCGGCGACGATGGCCGGATCGGTCTCAATCGGCGCTGGCGGCACGCCAACCGGCGGCGTGCTTGGAACCTCGTCCGGCAACAACTGGATGAAGTCGCCGCGTTCGAGAATGGTCTCCAGCGCGTCCCTTATCAGCGGATCTCCTTTCCCCAGGACCTCCAACAGACCCGCGCGGCTCGCCGGAGAGGCCAGGCCTTGTGTCACGTCAACGAACAGCCTCCCCCCAGCCTCGTACATGGGCCTTGCAGCCGTCAGCTGCCACATGGAGATCCCCAGTGGCTTCATGGCTTCAGTCATCATCTGCTGATGACCGACGGAGACGTATACGTGGTTCTCTCGGTCGGTGGCCACCGGGATGGGGAATAGCGTGGTGATCGGTCGGCTCTGGAGAATCTGGAATTCCCCGTCGACCAGGCACCATTCGATGTCCTGGGGGCGGCTGAAATGCGCTTCGATCAGCCGGCCCAGCTGGGCGAGCCGCATGACCTGCGCATCAGTCACCACCGGCTGCCCCTGCCTCTCCGCCTCGATCGCTTGTTCCCGAGTTCCGCCTGACGGTGAGGCGTAGATGGCAAGTTGCTTGGCGGCGACCGCCTTTGCGATGACCTCGCCGCCTCGCACCTTGTAGACGTCCGCGTTCACCAATCCAGAGACCAATGCCTCGCCGAGGCCGAAGATGGCCTCCACGGAGGAAATCTTCCTGTTAGATGTAACGGGGTCGGCCGTGAACAGGATGCCGGACGCCTGCGGGAAGACCATCTGCTGCACGACGACGGCCATCTGGACCTTCCCGTGGCTGAAGCCGTTCCGCAGGCGATAGGTCACCGCTCGCTCGCTGAAAAGTGAGGCCCAGCAACGACTGATGTGCTGAAGGATCGCCGCCGATCCCGCGACGTTCAGGTACGTATCCTGTTGGCCTGCGAAGGAGGCCGTCGGCAAATCCTCCGCTGTCGCACTGGATCGAACCGCGTAGGCAGCATGCTCGCCGAGCCGAACCAGCGAGGAAGTAATTGCCGCCGCCATATCGTCGGGGATGGCGATACCTTCGATGGCCCGACGCACCTCCGAGCTCAGCGCACGGATCGCCTCCCGGTCATCCGGATCCAGACACGACAGTTGATCGAGCCGTTCGTCGATCCGTGGAGCTTCCGTCATGATCTGCTGGAAGGCGTCGGTCGTCACGCAGAAGCCAGCCGGCACGTGGAGACCTTCGATCCGAGAAAGCTCCCCCAGGCACGCCCCTTTGCCACCAACGACCGCGACCCATGTCTGGTCGATCTCCTGAAAACTCACCACGTAGCTGCCCATCCGCTCCCTCTCTTGTGCGTCCTCTAAAGAATGTCGCGGCGTCTCACCACTTCGCTGGCCAACACCTCGGGCGGAACCGGTCATTCTAACAGGACTTTCGCCAACGAGGCTACGTTTGAGAACTGTCTACAAATATCCAAAAAGCTGTGGGGCTGAGTGCTTCCGTTCGTACCGGTTGGCATGACGGAGCCGTAACATACAGAGCCATCGATCACACCAAGACTCATTCGTGATTATCTTCAAAGGGCCGCAGGCCAGCCTTGGAAATGGCGTTTCGACACTACTTGGGAGTTGAGTCCACAGCGTGGTGCGCGAACGCGAACGGAAGCGACACGGGCGTTTCCCCTGTCTGACACCAGCATTGTAGGTAGCCGGTCGGGCACTGCGGGCAGCGTCTGCGACAGGTGGGGCTGCATTTGTACTTAACGCATCGGGGAAATGAGAGTACTGTACGTACATTTTGTCCGGACATGTTCCCATGTGACGTCGTACCGGAACCGACGATCTCAACATTGCGTGTGGTGGAATTCAATTGGGTGTCGATGTGAGCGGGGCCGATCCAAGCTTTTCAACCAACTACGTCAGGACCGCTCGGCACCGGAGGGGATAACTATCGCCGGATTCGGCGACTCAAGAGAACTTATCGCGCTACGTGAAGCCGCCATCACGACTCGTCGTGAAGGCGAATGAGCATGCTGCAATCGGGATCGTCGTGAGCCGCGTACTACGAATCAGCAGGCGCAGGGACTGCGGAGTCCATTCCCTCATGCTGATTGTCGTCGCCAAGCTTGATCCAGCCATGACGAAGCGCGTAGATGACGGCCTGGGTACGATCGTTCACGGCCAATTTCCGCAAGATCGAGGTTATATGGTTCTTGACAGTCTGATCGCTGATGTTGAGCAAGCGCGCGATTTCTTTATTGCTGTTCCCATGGGCCACGCTGTCAAGTATCTCGACCTCGCGCGGAGTCAGTGGAGAGAATACGGCGCTCGAAACCTCGTCAACCTGAGCCAACTCACGGAACTGATCGAGAACCTTTGAGGCGACGAACGGGCGAGATAGCACATTCTCATTAATCAAGTACTCACCACGACCAACTCGCCGGATGAGAGAAACCAACGAGGCCGGGTCGATGTCTTTGGTCGAATACGCGTTGGCACCGGCGCGAATCGCACTGAAGAGCTGCTCGTCGTCTTCGTGCATGGTCAGCACGATAACACCTGCTTGCGGGTGCCGGCGTTTGAGAATACGGGCGACTTCGAGGCCA
The DNA here is from genome assembly GCA_963739715.1 of uncultured Chloroflexia bacterium. Taxonomy (GTDB): domain Bacteria; phylum Chloroflexota; class Chloroflexia; order Thermomicrobiales; family Thermomicrobiaceae; genus CALAGB01. The sequence continues at coordinate 301,318 of CAVUBN010000021.1, forward strand.
GTCATGTCCGGCAGATTCAAATCGAGCAGCACGACGTCCGGGACATGCACATCTGACAATCGGATCGCTTCCTGGCCCGAATCTGCTTCGCCTACCACCAGCAAGTCGGATTCTTCTTCGAGGCTCCACCGAATCCCACGCCGAAACAGAGGATGGTCGTCGATGATGAGAATCTCAATCTGGTTCATTGCTGCCTCCTCGCGCTGGTTTTCTGACGGCCCTTGCGTTGCTCAGAGACCTAACCGCTGCTTGAGTACTAACTGGAATGGTCAGTCTCACCGCAGTCCCGGAACTAGGTTCGCTCACGACTGTCAAGTCCGCGCCAATTACTTCGGCGCGTTCGCGCATCCCCACCAGGCCAAATCCACTCGTGGCGTCCGATACGGTCGCACTCGGTCGGAACCCAACACCATTGTCTCGTATCGCAATCTCCAATCCAACATCAGACGCAAGAATTGATACCCAAGTCCTAGTCGCGCGCGAATGTCGATGAACGTTCTGCAAAGATTCGCGAATAACCCGGAACGCTGTCATCTCCTGATCGGGTGTTAGCTTCGGAAGATCATCGGCCACGCTGAGCTCAATTTCACCAGGGAAAAGATGCTTATAGGTCTGAATGTAGTGCTCAATGGTCGCCGCAAGACCACGCTGACCCAGCATCGTTGGACGCAGGTCGAACATGAAGCGGCGGATTTCGGTCAGTCCTTCTCTCATCGCCAACTTGACGCGGTCAATTTCTTCAATGCTGCTTCGTCGCCCATCTCCCGGATTCGAAAGGGAACGGCCGACGAACTCTAGACCAATGATGGCATTGGCGAGCACCTGTGCTGGTCCATCATGGATTTCGCGCGCCAGTCGCCGGCGCTCATCTTCCTGGGCCTGAATAGAAGATTGACGCAAGGCGAGCCGTTGCGCGTCATCAATTCCGGGAAGCTCTTCATCACTGCGGAATTGCTGCCGGCTCGTAGTCAGTAAATGAACAAATCCATTGAGCTGACGATAGACTGCGGAAACGCGAGCATACGTCGCGAGTAGCTCATTGTCGCGATCTTTGAGTTCTTTGTCCTCATCGTCATCGTCATCGTCAGGTACGGTTCCGCTTGGGCTCGCCATCAGACGCTCGAGGTTGTGCTCCTCAATCGTCCCTTGAATTGCCGATCTCGCGTTGCCGATCATGGCCAACATCGAGTTTAATTCGATGACGGTGGCGCCAAGACGACCCTCAACCGAAGCGATGGCGTCGTAGATGTCATCGACGATATCTTCGAAAGATTCAGGCCCTCTGCCTGACAATGTATGCTCCTATCAGTTCAGATCGTTGCAGCTTTCCGTTTTGGTCCATTGCAATTGGTGTAAAAACGATGAAGCGGAGCAAATACCGAACAAATCCGCTTCAGTATAGCACGACCTTACTTTACCAGATTTAATAGGTGTACGTATACCCCTTGGCCGCGAACAAACGGAGGCAAAGATGCAGACCATCGCGCTGATCACTATTGGCCAATCACCACGCGACGATATCGTCAATTCAATGTTTCCCGATGGTCCTCCTTCGCGACTCGTTCAACGCGGAGCATTGGACCAGCTCTCTCGCAACGAAGTCCGCCAGTTGGAACCTCGAGACGGAGAGCATCCTCTCGTGAGCCGGCTGAGCGACGGAAGCGAGGTCGTGATTGCCAAAGAACGGCTCATGCCGCACATGCAGACGGCCGTCGACGAAGCGGTTCAATGTGGAGCGACGCTCGCGGTGATTCTCTGCACTGGGGAGTTCACGCAGTTGTCGATACCAATTCCGGTCATCTATCCCGATCGTGTGCTGGCGCACAGTGTGGAGGCAGTGCTACCTCAAGGAATTCTTGGTGTCATGCTTCCACATGCCGGACAGATGGATTCAATGTGCCGAAAATGGTCATCGTCGATGCGTACGTTCGAGGGTATTGCAGTATCACCATACTCAGCGAGTGATGAGCTTGCGCGAGACGCTGGCGAACTCCGCGATCGAGGTGCGCAGATGATCGTGATGGATTGCATGGGATTCGACGGCGAGATGAAACGAACCGTCGCAAAGGCATCCAGGCTGCCGACTATCCTGGCAAATCGGCTGGTCGGACGAATCGTCGAGGAATTGACGTCGACCGGAGTTTGAGGTTAAGGCTCACTCGATTCAAGATGGGAGACGATGTCACCCGCAGGAACGCGATCGTAGTGGTGCCGTATGTCGTTGAGACGTACCCGCAAAATGTCACGTAGCATCAGTAGGCTATCGACACCCGGACGAACCTTGCTTCCGTGAACGTGGGTCCAGGTCACCGGTAACTGAAAGAGCCGATAGGAATACCGATGAGCGAGAAAGACGAGCTCGACATCAAATCCAGTGACCAAGGGGCCGGCTACGTCGACGGTTTGGTCGCGATACAGTAACGCGCGTTCGAAGAGATCGCGCGCAACCTCCGCGCGGAATCCCTTAAAGCCACATTGCGTGTCCTGAACTCCCGGCACCGCCAAGACCTGTACAAGATAGTTGAAAAGTCTGCCCATCAGGTGACGATAAAATGGTTCGTTTAGGCGGCGAGCACCTTTTCCCTCACGCGTTCCGATGACCATGTCCCAATCATTCAGGAGAAGTCCAACGACATCGTCGATGTACTCGACCGGCGTGGAGAGATCAGCATCGGTGAATACTACGAATCTGCCCTGAGCCGCCTCAATACCGGCACGGACCGCAGCCGCCTTACCTCGATGTGGTAGATGAAGGCATCGTACGTTCGCAGTGTTTGATGCATCGTGAGCGATGATCGGCGTGCGGTCATCACTCCCATCATCCGCGATGATCACTTCCCAAACGTAGTCACGTGTCGAAAGGTACTGGAGAACCTGACTCGAGTGTGCCAGGGAGACGCGACTCTTCGTTGTAGCACGGTATCACCAGGCTCAGCACAATATCACTGCCCGCGCTTCCATCGCTCTCTGCTGTATTGGAACTAGGGATCAAATAGAAATGCCTTCCGGTTCGAATCTCGAGAGGTTGCCCACGGGTGAGACCGGTCTTCCGATTGTAACAGTCCAAGCTTCCACAGAAGTACTGATTGAGATGAGAAAATCAGGCCACGGTGCAAACCGTCAACGAGTTCACGCGGCGTTAACCTGAATGGGCGATACTTGGAACGGCATCGTTGACACGATCAGTTCTCGATCGAGTAGTCCGCATCCACTGAACTTTCGAACGCATGGCACTGTAGTAACTCATGAAGAAGGTCACTCGATGAACCGCCCGGCATCGGCAGTACCCAGAAGGATTCACTGGTTCCTCACGAGGTTTCCAGCGACCATCGCGATTATGTCGTTAATCCTTCTGATCGCCTACCTCACGGCCGGGACGAGCCTCACCTCCTACCGTCTCCTGATAGACGATATCGGTCTCGATCTCAGCAAGGTCCTCAACTGGCAACTGTGGACACTACCGGCGTCCACGGTGATTCAATCGAATCCCGGAATCGGCCCCAAGCTCGCGATCCTAATCGTTATTGGCCTGGCCTCTATTGAATACATCGCAGGTAGCGCCCGGGCAGTCATCACGTTTTTCCTTGCTGACTGGATCAGCGCACCGCTCACAATTCTTGCTGCTTGGCCGCTGGCCCATCTCGGGCTGCATCGAGCCTATGTCGTGCTGTATCGGCCCGATACCGGTTCATCAGCGGCCGCCCTCGGCGCTGTCGCAGCCGCAATGATGTTCTTGCCCGGACGATGGCGGGTTGCTTTTCTGGGCACGCTCTTCGCCATATTGGTCTATCTGCTCCCAACGCCGGGACTGTCGGCAAATATTGCACACTTGCTCGGCGCATTTACTGGCGCAGTCATCGGGCTAGTCTGGATCAAACGTCTGCCGGACCGCCGCTGGTCGATCGGCTGGATAGGCGGCAGCGCAAACAAATTGTGGGATCGCGTCAGCTGGCAGCGGTCTGCTCCTCCGACGGCTCGCGAACATGCCGCGGCTCATCATCACAGCGACGACTAACGTTCGCTGTGACCAGGCTGACTCTTGCGGTCGCTGGAATCAACCGTGGAGACTACCGAAACACATCGGAACTGCCAACCGCCATTGAGTGCATATTCGTCGAATGCGCCGTACAATAGGTGCTTACGATCGTATGTTCGCATTTCGGATGGCGTAGGCACGGGACAGTATGGCAAGCGACAAGATCGTTATTCGGGGTGCACGAGAGCACAACCTTAAAGATATTGATGTAGAAATTCCTCGCGACAAACTGGTCATCATTACTGGGCTATCGGGCTCCGGTAAATCGAGTCTGGCGTTCGATACCATCTACGCCGAAGGTCAGCGACGCTACGTCGAATCGCTGTCGGCCTACGCGCGACAATTTCTCGGCCTGATGGAGAAGCCGGACGTCGACCAAATTGACGGACTCTCGCCGGCAATCTCGATCGATCAGAAAAGTGCTAGCCGGAACCCCCGGTCGACGGTCGGTACCGTCACCGAGATCTACGACCATCTTCGGCTGCTTTACGCCCGAATCGGGCATCCCCATTGCCCCCAGTGTGGCCGGCCGATCACCCAGCAGTCCGTCCAGCAGATGGCCGAGATCATTCAGGCGCTCCCAGACGGCACTCGACTGATGATCCTCGGGTCCTTGATCAAAGATCGTAAGGGCGAGCATCAGTCTGTCCTCGACGAGATCCGGCGTGCGGGATTCTCTCGGGTGCGGGTCGATGGCGAGATACATGACATTGAAGACTCGTTCTCCATGGCAAGGTACAAGCGACACACTGTCGAGGCGGTAATCGACCGGCTGGTTATTCGTCACGACGACTCTGACGAAATGCACGCCACCCGAATTCGCATAATCGACTCGCTCGAGACGGCGCTCAAGATCGGCGGCGGTGTGGCCACGGCCTCAATCATCGACGGTGAAGAGATGATCTTCTCCGAGAACTACGCCTGCGCCCACTGCGGAATCAGTTTTAGCGAACTCGAACCTCGAAGCTTTTCATTCAATAGCCCACACGGTGCTTGCCCGGAATGCGACGGTTTGGGAATGCGCATGGAGCTCGACCCGGACTTGATCATCCCTGACAAAGATCTGTCACTCGCCCAGGGCGCAATAGCTCCGTGGTCGAAAGCTGGACGCGATAGTACTGCCTGGTACGATGCGTTGCTCCTGGCGCTATCAAAGAAACGTGAGTTCTCGGTTAGCGTGCCGGTGCGTGAGCTACCTGACGATGTTATCGAATACGTCCTCAACGCCGGCAAAAAGCGGGGAAGCAAAGAGAAAGTACGCGTCGAATACCGCTCGCGGCAGGGTCGCATGCGATCGTATGAAGTGGCATATGAGGGAGTCACCACGAATCTCCGCCGCCGCTATCAGAGCACCTCGTCCGACTACGTCCGTAACGAGATTGAACAGTACATGGCCGCGCGGGCATGCCCGACGTGCGGCGGTGCGCGACTCAAACCTGAGAGTCGGGCCGTCACCGTCGGTGGCCGTTCGGTCGTCGACGTCACGAACCGCTCGATATCCGACGCGTTGAAGTTCATCCGGGATCTTTCGAACGAGGCGGAAGGTGAGGCATTGCTCACCGAGCGCGAGTTCATGATTGCCCGGCAAATTCTCAAAGAGGTCCGCGAACGGCTGAGCTTTCTGGTCGATGTTGGTCTGGACTATCTCACGCTCGACCGTGGCGCGGCGACGCTCTCGGGCGGAGAGGCACAGCGTATTCGTTTGGCGACTCAGATCGGCAGCCGCCTCATGGGCGTCCTCTACATCCTGGACGAGCCGAGCATCGGATTGCACCATCGTGACAATGACCGCCTCATTCGCACCCTTGAGCGGCTCCGCGAACTGGGAAACACGCTTATCGTGGTCGAGCATGACGAAGAAACCATGCGCGCGGCCGACTGGCTGATCGACATCGGCCCTGGTGCGGGAGAGCATGGCGGCTACGTCGTCGCCGAGGGAACTATCGAGACGATCGAATCGGTCCATGAGTCGATCACGGGTCAGTTCCTCAGCGGCACGCGGCAAATTTCGGCGCCGGCGGAGCGCCGTCGTGGGAACGGAAATCAGCTCGTCATACGTGGAGCCCGTGAGAACAATTTGAAGAATATTGATGTCGAGATTCCGCTGGGCGAATTCATCTGCGTAACAGGTGTATCTGGCTCTGGCAAGAGTTCGCTTGTGACCGACACGCTGCATCCCCGCCTCGCGCAAATTCTTCATCGGGCCAAGGCGCGAGCCGGCCGCCATGACGGCATCGACGGAGTTGAGCATCTCGACAAGGTGATCGAGATCGATCAGAGCCCCATCGGCCGAACCCCGAGATCGAATCCCGCAACATACACGGGCGCGTTCACGCCGATTCGCGAGCTGTTCGCATCGATGCCGGAGGCACGTGCGCGAGGCTACAAGCCGGGTCGATTCTCCTTCAATGTCAAGGGCGGTCGATGCGAAGCCTGCCAAGGTGAAGGCATCATTGCCATCGAGATGCAATTCCTGCCAGATGTGTATGTCCCCTGCGAGGTTTGCCATGGCAAGCGCTACAATCTGGAGGCGCTTGAAATCCAATACCGGGGCAAGAACATCTCGGACGTCCTCAACATGACCGTGGAAGAGGCGTTAGGATTCTTCGAGAATATTCCGTCTGTTCGCAACAAGATGCAGACGCTGTATGACGTCGGACTCGGCTACATTCATCTTGGGCAGCCGGCAACCACTCTGTCGGGTGGAGAGGCGCAGCGCATCAAGCTCAGTTCAGAGCTGAGCCGCCGGGCTACCGGCAAAACGCTCTATATCCTCGACGAACCGACGACCGGACTGCACTTTGCCGACATCGACCGGCTCCTGGGGGTGTTGCAGCGACTGACTGACGCCGGAAACACGGTGCTCGTGATCGAGCACAATCTCGACGTGATCAAGTGTGCCGATTGGCTGATCGACCTTGGACCAGAGGGAGGCGACGGCGGCGGCCAGGTAATCGCGACTGGCACTCCGGAGCAGGTGGCAAGTATGGATAGCTCGTATACGGGGCTTGCCCTGCGAGCGGTTCTTCCTGAAATCGCCGTAGCTGCCGATTAGCCAGCAAAACAGGCAATAAGTGATAGTGACGGAGACGGAAGGGATTCCCGAATGAGCGTGGAGTCAGAATTCCTGCGTGACGCACGGATCGTGGTAATCGGCGCGGGCGCGGTCGGCTCAGTGACGGCATACCGGTTGGCACAGGCCGGCGCCAGCGTGACCATCGTTGAACGGCAATTTGCCGGATCGGGCACGTCGCGAAACTCCTTCGCCTGGACCAACTCCTTCGGCAAGACTCCACGTGATTACCATCGCTTGAATTCCCGATCCATCCGTGATCACCAGGATCTTGTGCGCGAACTCGATGGCGACTGGTTCCATTTCGACGGCGGATTGCAGTGGACGCATGCCGACGACATCGATCACTCAACGCTGCTGCGTGAGACTGTGAGTCGGCTGCGATCCTGGGGCTATCGTGTGGAGACGCTGTCGCCTGAACGGGTGATGAAGGAACTTGAGCCAGACCTCTTCATCAATCCGGACAAAGTGAACGAAGTCTTCTACACTCCCTACGAAGGCTGGGTCAACGGAATTGGGCTGGCACATGGCACGGTCAGTGCCGCGATTCGTCAATATTCAGCGCGGCTTGTTCGAGATGAAGTCGTCGGTTTGGATGGCCCAGGTGGAGCCGTTGATACGGTCATGCTGGCGAGCGGCGAGACGCTGCCGGCCGATGTCGTCATTAATGCTGCCGGGCCGGACGCAGCCAAAATTGCGACGATGGCCGGTGTTGATCTTCCGATCCGAAGGCAGCCAGGGTTCCTTATAACGACGGAACCGGCACCGATCGCACTTAGAGCGGTGGTTCACTCGCCGGAAACCAACGTTCATGCCGACGGCGGCTCGCGTTTGATTCTGCACCGCGACGACTACGACGAACGCGCCGAGTCGGAGGAACCGGTCGACGTGTCCGACCCGCTCTGCCAAAAGGCTATTTCGAACGCATCAGAGGTACTTCCAGGCCTCAAGGGATTACGCGCGGAAGGGACCCGGCTTGGTGTTCGTCCGATGCCGAAGGACGGTCACCCGATCGTCGGTTTCGAGTCCGGTACGCCAGGCCTATACGAGCTCGTGATGCACAGTGGCATTACCCTCTCTGCCGCCATGGGTCTACTCGTAACAGAGGACCTGATGGGAGCCGAGCCGACCGAACTTGCCGCGTATCGTCCCGATCGGTTCACCTCGGGCGCTACCCTGAGCATGAGTGCGAGCCAAGAGTAGTAATACGATAGGGCAACGCCACGCAGGCATGAAACGACGTTGCCATCCTGCTATGTCTTGGTTAGGCTTGGCCCTTGAATCGTGAATGCTAGCGCGGAGGAAATTTGGTCGGCGTCATACCACGAGAGACAATCAGCGATGACAAGCAGGCGTTGGATATTCGTCGTCCTGGCGCGATTCTGCTGGTCTCCTGTTACGAGCTTGGACACCAACCACTGAGCCTCGCCTTTCCTCTCGCATATTTGCGACGGCAGGGTTACTCGCCGGTCGCGGTCGACACGTCGGTCGATTCAATCGATGACGACGCCATCCGCGGAGCACGGCTCGTTGCCATCTCGGTGCCGATGCACACAGCGTTGCGCTTGGGCACGCAAATCGCCGAACGTGTGCGGCGGGTCAATCCGAGCGCCACTATCTGCTTCTACGGCCTCTACGCTTGGCTCAATGCCAAATACCTTTTACGCGAGCACGCCGATTTTGTGATCGGCGGCGAATATGAACAACCACTGGCCAACTTATGTGCCGCGATCGAACAGGACACGCAGGACTCGGCAATCGACGGAGTCAGCAGTTCCGAGCACCGCGTTACTCCCGCGACAAAGCGGATCGATTTCCCGATGCCGGTTCGTGACACACTTCCGAACTTGCAAAGCTACGCGCATCTCCTGCGCGGCGACGAGGCAATCCGGGCCGGATACACCGAGGCGACGCGTGGCTGTCACCACACCTGTCTGCACTGCCCTGTCGTGCCAATCTATCGCGGGCGATTCTTCGCGATTCCCCGGTCGGTTGTCCTTGACGACATTCGCCAACAGGTGAAACAAGGGGCGGGCCACATCACGTTCGGCGATCCGGACTTTCTTAACGGACCGACCCATTCCCTGCGCATCTGCCGCGAACTCCACGCTGAATTCCCGCACGTAACCTTCGACATGACCACGCGCATCGAACACATTCTGCAGCACCGCGATTTGATGTCCGAGTTCGCAACGCTTGGCTGTGTGTTTGTCGTGTCAGCAGTTGAATCCGTAAGTGAGACGATTCTCGAACACATCGAAAAGGGTCACACGAAAGATGATGTGGCCGAGGCGTTGCAGGTACTGGAGGACGCAGGCATCGCGATGCGCCCGTCGCTCCTCCCGTTCACTCCCTGGACGACACTCGACGACTATCTGGACCTGCTCACATTCATTGAAGAGCATGACCTGATCGAGAACGTCGACCCGGTGCATCTATCGATCAGATTACTGGTGCCACCGGGTTCGGCTTTGCTCGACCGCCCGGAGAGCGCCGAGTGGCTTGGTGACCTGGACGAAGCAGCCTACACCTATCGTTGGGAGAACCCAGACCCACGAGTGGATGAGTTGCAGCGTGCGGTGTCGCGCGAGGTCGAGCGGGCCGAACGCGACGGGCGCGAGTCTCGAGAAACGTTCGGACAAATCAAGCAACTGGCATGGGGTCTGGCTGGTTTAGCGCCACCTTCGGTCGATCTTCGACCTACCCGAGCGTGGAGACGCCCTCCTCGCCTGACTGAATCTTGGTTCTGCTGAGCGGAGCCAACTGCGGACCAGTTTGGTTCGACCAATCAGGACTGAGCAATAGATGAAATCAGTTGGTTTCTCCGTGATCGGGCATCGTCTGACAAACACCTGATCTCGTGGAGTCGTGCCCGCATTGATGTCGCACGCTGTGATTGCTATGATTTTCTGGCAAACGTGGGCGATAAGGTTATCATTCAATCGCGGACAGAGGCCCAGCTTGGACGACGCCGAACCTGCTCAATTCAGCAATGGTCACCAGCACCTCAACGGTCATCATCCGGTTCTCGTTCTGAACCATAATTACGAGCCGCTCAATGTCTGCAACATTCGGCGGGCGATCGTCCTCGTGATTACCGGTAAAGCGGAAATCCTCGAGGCGTACGATGTCAGCGTGCCTACAACCCGGTATCGCTATGATGCGCCCTCGGTAATCCGTCTCGCGTACATGATTCGCCGTCCACGCCCCCGTGTTAAACTTTGCCGGCGTGAGATCTTCATTCGTGATAACTTCACTTGCCAATACTGCGGTGTGCGAACTCGTGAACTCACTATTGACCACATCATTCCCAGGTCCCGTGGCGGCGTCCACTCGTGGGATAATCTGGTCAGTGCTTGTCGATCATGCAACCACCGAAAGGGCGGCAAAACGCTGGTCGAGGCCAGACTCCGGCTCCACTGTGACCCTGCGGAACCTCGTGCGGGTCGCTACTACTCCATACAGCGTGCGGTAAACTCAACGGTCGACGAAGCGTGGCTTAAGTTCATTCCCGGGTTCGAGACTTTCCACAACGGTCTGAGTTAGTACTCTGGCGGCCAGTCTGGTCGCCGACTCGGGCACGTTCCGCACGTGCCCCGCAGCATGCGCGTTGCCGAAAGACGAGTGTAAAGGAAGTGGCATGATCGACATTCGACTGATCCGCGAGCAACCCGAGGTCGTGCGTCACGGCATGGCCCGACTACACGCTGACGCGCCAATCGACGACATTCTGGAGCTTGACGCGTCACGAAGAGATCTTCTGAACGAAGTCGAGCAGCTAAAGGCCACTCGCAATGCCGGGTCGAAGGAGATCAGCAAGCTGAAGCCTGGGCCCGAGCGGGACGAACGCATCGCTGCCATGCGCACGCTCGGTGACGAGATCCAGCAGCTTGACGCGAAAGTAACCGAAGTCGATGAGCGGCTTAATGCGTTGCTGCTCGAGGTGCCGAATCTGCCGGACCCAGGGGTGCCAGACGGAGCGGACGAGTCCGGCAACCTTGTGACCCGCACGTGGGGCGTGCCGAAGGAGTTTGATTTCCCGGTACGCCCGCACTGGGAAGTCGCAGAAGAAATGAGGCTGATCGACTTCACTCGCGGTGTGAAAGTGTCGGGATCCCGCTTCTATTTCTTGCGCGGCGACATGGCTCGACTGCAACGTGCGCTGATCACGTGGATGGTCGACGTCCACACCCAGCAGCACGGCTACTTCGAGGTTTATCCGCCGTATCTGGTACGACGGGACTCGATGACCGGCACTGGCAACCTGCCCAAGTTCGGCGACGCCCTGTATCGGGACGATGCGTCTGATCTCTGGCTGATACCAACGGCAGAGGTTTCGGTCACGAACCTCTATCGCGACGAAATTATCGATCCGGGCCGGCTGCCGATCTATCGCGTAGCGCACTCGGCCTGTTTCCGACGTGAGCAGACGTCAGCTGGTCGTGACGTACGCGGCATCAAGCGCGTGCATCAATTCGAGAAGGTCGAGATGGTCAAGTTTGTCGAGCCGGAAACGTCCGACGATGAATTGGTGCGCCTGGTCGCCGATTCAGAAGACATTCTCCAGCAACTTGAGATTCCATATCGTGTTGTCGAGATCTGCACGGGTGATCTCTCATTCGTCGCCGCGCGAAAGATCGACCTGGAACTGTGGGCACCTGGATCAGAGGAGTGGCTCGAAGTTTCCTCCTGTTCCAACTTCCGCGATTTCCAGGCTCGGCGCGCGAACATCCGCTACCGTCCATCCGAAGGCGCCCGCCCACAGTTCGTCAATACGCTGAACGGTTCGGGCCTCGCATTACCGAGAACGCTAATCGCGATCATGGAGAATTACCAGCGAGAAGATGGCTCGATCGAAATTCCGAAAGTGATTCGGCCGTATATGGGTGGGCAGGAGATCATTGGAGTACAGCCGGAGTAGCCGACGTCCGTTTCATCATCGTTGAAGCCCTTCAGTCGAGTCGGTATAATCACCGGAGCGAACGCGCGGAACTGAGCGCACCGTGATGACCCAGACTCCCATCGCTGATGGCGAACAAGGTCGTTCCGGGGTGACCAACCGCTCGTGGGCCACACGTGGAGAGGTGGCCGAGCGGCTTAAGGCGACTGTCTTGAAAACAGTTGACCGAAAGGTCCGGGGGTTCGAATCCCTCCCTCTCCGCCAAAACTGACCACTGGGAAGGTGCCAGAGTGGTCGAATGGGGCCGCCTGCTAAGCGGTTGAGGGCGAAATAAGTCCTCCGAGGGTTCGAATCCCTCCCTTCCCGCCCCCAGTGCGGCGTCCGAGCTACTTGCGGGCGCCTTTTTCTTTCTCGCACTTCACACCCTGTTCAAGGCCACAATTGCAATGTAACCAACAAAATGGCGTCCGTACTTGCCAGATTCGCCAATAGACCCATTAGAAATGATGACCAAAGTCACAAGCAATATTCATAGTCGTGCGATAGCATCATAGAGCGCTTCGTTGTACACCGGCGAAACGCGCCAACTGCGAGTATCGCGACGTGTTGCTTGCTTGACTCTGGTATCAAGAGCGGACGCATCCACATGACTCCTTCGTTCTCTGCAAAATCCGATTCTGAGATGGCGAAGTCGTTGCATGTCGCACTGATCGTCACAAGCGATGACGGCATCGTCATCGGCTGGGGCGACGAAGCCGTTCGTCTATTCGGACGATCCGCCGTCGACGCCGTTGGGCGCAAATTGAGCGACATTGTCGGACTGTCCGAACATGCGACACAAGACCTCGACGTTTTCGATCAAGTTCGGAATGAAATCGAGCAATCGTGTCAAATCGAGTTGGCGCGCAGCGATGGGTCAGTCTTTCTGGCAGACGTGTCGGCAACTCCCATTCCCGGTAATGATTCCAGCAACATGCGTTTGGTTTTGAGTGTCTATGACGCGGGCGCCGTGGACGCAGTTCATGGTGAATTCCGTCAAACTTGGGACCGATACCGATCACTCGTCGAAACTCTCCCAGCAGCGATCTACATCCATTTCGAGGACCCCAAATTCTCGAACACGAACTACATCAGTCCACAGATTGAAAAGATTAGCGGGTACCCTCGTGAACGCTGGCAAAGCGACCAGAATTTTCACCGGAGAATAGTCCATCCTGACGATCTTCAACGAGTGACGGATGTTTTCGAAACGCATCGGATTTCGATGGAGTCCATCAGCATTGAGTATCGTTACATTCGACCTGACGGAACAACTGTCTGGGTGCGAAACGATGCCGTATTTCGCTCGAGTGACGAACCCTACTGGCAGGGAATCATTGTCGACATCACCCCGCAAAAACGTGCAGAGGAAACGCTTCGCCGTAGTGAGGATGAATTTCGGAGGTCCTTTGTCGACGCCGCCATCCCCATGGCAGTTGCCAAACCAGACGGTACCCTCGTTCGAGTCAACGAGCCATTCTGCACTATGATGGGTTACTCGGAGAGTGAGCTAATTGGCACGGATCTCTCTCTTCTGACGCATCCAGACGACAGAGGTGACTCGGTTCGGCAACGGCGAAACATCACCGACGGTGAAGTTCTCTCGGCGAAATTTGAACGTCGCTACCTGCGAGGCGATGGAACTGTCGCATGGGGAATTATCAACGCTTCATCGACCCGTGCATTTGATGACCAGAGCATTTACGTTCTCGGGCAAATTCAAGATGTCACCGAGCAGAAGCTGGCCGAGGAAGCGCTAGCCAAGAGCGAAACGCGGTTTCGCCGGCTCGTTGAAAAATCGACCGATATCGTGTCGATTCTGGACAGAGACGGCGTCGTTCTTTATCAGAGCCCCTCCGCGGAAGCCATTGTAGGCTACACGTCCGACGACGTCGTCGGTACACATTTCTTGTCTTCTGTGCATCCGTCCGATGTCGACAGCGTCAACAGCGCATTGGAAGAGCTTGCGTGTGATCCGTCAAAAACAGTCGAGGTTGAGTTCCGCAGCCGCGACCGAAGCGGAAACTGGCGGTGGATTGAATCCACGGCGCGAAATCTCCTTGATGATCCGTCCGTTGCAGGAATTGTCCTCAATTCCCGTGATAACACTGATCGCCATCGAACCAATGACACGCTGGCCATGCAAAATGAAACGCTCCGACTGCTGGTTGAGGGCCGGGAGTTACCAGAAATTCTGCAAACAATTTGCCAGACAATTGATCAGCAAATCAAAGGTGGTTCCGCGACTGTGCTGTTTGCACAACCGGAAGATGATGAGAAATCTCCTACCACTTCACCACGTCTAGGCGGTCTTACTCGAGTTCCTTGAAACGCACGGAGTCTCTCTCGAAGAAATCACCAGCGGTAACGAACAGAACACCATTGATGGACCCCGAATCCACGAAATATCGCTCTCCGAGCCTGTGCCTGGCACCGAAGGAAAGATGATCGAACGAGACCTCACGTATTGCTGGTCGGTCCCGATCGTCGATACGAGGACACACGCACTCTGGGCGGCATTGATGATTTTCTTCGACCAGGAGACACACGCAGACCCGGACGAAGTGCGGATCTTGCGTGAGGGCGCGGGTCTCGCCTACCTGGCCATCCACCATCATCGATTGGAGGAAGAACAACGTGAGAACGAACGACTCTTGCAACTGGTCCTCGAGGCGCTGCCGGTCGGGGTCTGGTTCGCCGATTCAGAGGGAAAGATAACGATGGTCAACTCCGCGGGTCTGGGAATCTGGGGAGATGCCAAACTCGTTGGTACGGATCGATATCAGGAGTACAAAGGGTGGCGGAGCGACACCGGGAGGCAACTCACCAGCGACGATTGGGGTATGGCGAGAGCCATCAGGCAGGGAGAAGTCTCGATCAACGAAGAGATCGAGATTGAGTCGTTCAACGGTATCCGCAAGACAATACTGCACTCCGCTGTTCCGATTAGACGCCCCGATAGTCGAGTGGCCGGGGCGGTCGTCGTAAATCTCGACATCAGCGACCGGAAGATGCTCGAACATCAACTCGTGGATCAGGCATTACACGATTCGTTGACCGGATTGCCCAATCGTCAGCTATTTCTTGATCGCCTGGAGCACGCTTTGAACCGGTCCGCGCGTATTGGATCCCCGTTGTCGGTCCTGTTTTTCGATCTCGATAACCTGAAGGTAATCAACGATTCACTCGGTCACGGACAGGGCGATACACTCATCAAAGAGATTGGGAAACGGCTCAGAAGTGGACTGCGGAAGAGCGATACGGTGGCGCGTCTCGGTGGCGACGAATTTGTCGTCCTGGTGGAAGACGTCGCGGACGTCGCAGGAGCATTGGGAGCGGTCAAGAAGATCGAATCTCTTCTTTCCGAGCCGTTCGATCTGGATGGACGCATCGTGCGCGTCACAGCGTCGATCGGAGTGGCTCTGAGCCGGCCAGAAGGATCGCTGCCGGAGGAGATCATTCGCGATGCCGATACGGCAATGTACCGCGCCAAGCACAACGGACGGGCCCAGCATGCTGTCTTCGATCCCGAAATGCATGCACAGACTCTGAGACGACTTGAAATCGAACAAGATCTGCGACTGGCCATCGAATCCAGCGGTCTGCGTCTCCATTACCAGCCTCAATACAGTATTAGCTCACATGAGATCATTGGTCTCGAAGCTCTTGTGCGCTGGCAGCATCCCGACAAAGGGCTGATTTCACCCGTCGAATTCATTAGCATCGCCGAGGAGACCGGGTTGATCGTTCCGTTGGGACGCTGGGTTCTCTTCGAAGCCTGTTCACAGGCAAAGCGATGGCAGGAGCAGGGCCACTTACCGGACGATGTTTCGATCAGCGTTAATCTATCGACCCGCCAGTTCCGTGATCCCACACTTGTCGATGATGTGATACGGATACTCCACGAAACCGCGTTAATGCCAAGACATCTGACACTCGAGATGACCGAATCGACGATCATGGATGACCCTGAACATGCGCAACTGACATTAAGACGTATCCATGATCTGGGGGTGCAGCTCGCGATCGACGACTTCGGCACTGGCTACTCGTCGCTCGCGCACCTCACGCGCTTTCCCTTCGACTACATGAAAATGGATCGGTCGTTCGTTGAGGCGCTGCGCAGTCTCGACTCGAAGTCAATTCTCGTCTCGAGTATGGTGCAGCTTGGACACGCGATGTCAATGCAAATAGTCGGAGAGGGGATTGAGATCCCGGAGCAGCTAGAGAGTCTGAGACGACTCGGCTGCGACATCGCTCAAGGGTTTCACCTGTCACCACCAGTTGGACCAGACGAAGTGACGAAGCTTCTCATCGAAGAACAATGCAGACGCCAAACCGTCGCGAATCTGGATGCCTAACATTCTTGTTGCCCGGCGCAAACGGATCTCGATCGCCGCGACCTCTCGACTAAGCTGTGGGGCCCGGACGGGCAGCGCGAGCACCTTCTTTACCCTCGACCGTGTTGTCATAGTATCGAAGGGTCGGGTAAGCGAAGTCGATGTTATCGTGATCGGCGAAAGCATGAAGAATATCCTCCCAGATAACTTCTGCCGATAGCCGTCGCCGGCGCGGCTCGCAAAGATAGCGCAAGGTCAGCAGGACTCCGCTGTCCTTGACGTTTGTGTAGACCCTCGGCTCAAAGTCGATGTGACGCAACATGAATCGACTGCTCGCTCGACGCAAGTCCTGCTGGGCTGATTCTTCGAGCTGTTGGGTGCGCTTGCTCACGATCTCTTGAAGGATCTTCTTGGCTGACTGCCAGTCACTCTCGAACGTCAGGAGGACCGGAATCTCGTTCCAGATGTATCGAGTCCCCTTACTATAGTTCGCCTGAGGCTCAGTGAAGACGATCGAGTTCGGTATGTGGATGATGCGGCCGGTTGTCTGATCAGCATCGACCCAATTGCCGATTTCCATGAGTGTGAACTGAAAGATTCGTTGGTCGATCACGTCGCCCGCGAACTGGCCAATCTGTATTCGGTCCCCGACCTCGAATGGTCTGCGCGACAGGATGAAGAGCCAGGCAACAACACTGACGATGGCGTCTTTGAGCGAAATTGCGAGACCGGCGCTAAGGAGGCCGAGAAATGTCGCGAGCGACTCAATGCCGACAAACCAGATTCGTCCTATCAGTAGGAACCCTAGTATGAAAATCAGATAGTTGAGACTCTTCTGCGTACGATAACGCAGTGTCGTTTCGTCAATTCGATTGATCCCGAAACGCACAGCGATCCACCACAGGAGCCACAAGAACGCGATGAGCAGCACGGATCGAAGCAGCTGACCCTGAATTGCGGGGTTGAGTCCCGCCGTTCCGTGTAGCCAGGTTGTCACTGTTGCATTCGACATGGCTTGATCTTACCGTGAGGGACGCGTCTTGACCCACCAACATTTGTCACCTGACAACCGCCGGTCGTTCACCTCACCAGGACGCACAACAGAACGCGCCGGGACGCAAACGCCCCGGCGCAAAGATTTGGCGAACCGGTCGATCAGTCGATCTGCGCTCGCTGCAGCTTGCCGCTGTAGTCGACGTAGATGCTCTGCCACTCGGTGAAGACATCGAGCCCGGCCTGCCCGGCCTCCCGGTGACCGTTGCCAGTCGCCTTCGTACCACCGAACGGGAGATGAATTTCGGCACCGATAGTCCCTGCATTGATGTAGATGATGCCGGTGAAAATGTCTTGCATCGCCTGGAACGCCTTGTTGACGTCCTGAGTAAAGATCGATGCCGAAAGACCGTACTGGACGCCGTTCGACACACTGATAGCTTCGTCGAGGCTGTCCACAGGGATGATCGACATCACCGGTCCGAAGATTTCCTCCTGAGCGATCCTCATCCTTGGAGTGACATTGTCAAAGATCGTGGGCTGGTGATAGAAGCCCTTACTTAGCGCGCCGTCTCGTGCGATGGAGCCCCCGACGACGAGGGATGCCCCCTCGTTGGAACCGATTTCAACATACGAATGGACACGCTCGAGCTGGCCGCCACTGACGACTGGTCCGATATCGGTCGTATCTTCCAGACCATAGCCCAGGCGCATTCCGCCGGCCCGGGCAGCAAGCCGCTCAACCAGCTCTCGGTGAATGGCACGATGTGCAATCACCCGGCTGGCGGCGGTGCAGCGTTGACCGGACGTGCCGAACGCGCTCCAGAGAATGCCGTCGACAGCGAGATCGAGATCGGCGTCGTCCATCACCATCACGGCATTCTTGCCACCCATTTCGAGCGAGACTCGTTTCATGTTTCTGGCACATTCGATGGAAACCTCGCGACCCACGTCCGTCGAGCCAGTGAACGAGATCATCGCCACGTCCGGGTGCTTCAGGATCGCATCGCCAACCTGTTCACCGCCTCCAAGCACGAGATTGAGGACTCCCGGAGGCAAGCCGGCCTCCTCGAAGAGCTCGACCAATCGCACAGCGGTCCGGGGACTGAAGCTGGCCGGCTTAAAGACGACCGTATTACCGGTGACAAGCGCCGGCATCATCTTCCAGGTCGGGATTGCCATCGGGAAGTTCCACGGCGTAATGATTCCAACAACGCCGAGCGGTTTGCGCGTCGACATGTTCCATTTGTTGGGAAGCTCGGAAGGCGTCGTCTGCCCCCACATGCGGCGACCCTCGCCCGCCATGTAGAAGGCCATATCGATACCTTCTTGCACGTCCCCACGCGCTTCAGTGAGGACTTTGCCCATCTCCTCGGTCATCTCACGAGCGATGCGCTCCTTATTGTCCATGAGGAGCTGACCGATTCTGTAAAGGATCTCGCCTCTTTTCGGAGCCGGGAATAGGCGCCACATCTTGAACGCCTCACTGGCGGATTCCACTGCAGCGTTGACATCGTCGGCGTTGCTCCTGGCAAACGTTCCGACGAGATCACCGGTGGCAGGATTGAAGCGTTCAAACTGTTCGCCGGATTTAGCTCCGACCCACTTCCCGTTAATGTAGTTCATGTAATCTGGCATCTCGGACTCCCTCCGCGTCGCAGGCCGCCGGACACGGCGGCCCATCTCGCCTTCTCGGCGCCGGTGCTCATATGGCGAGTGTAGCAGAGGCACAATCTCAATGAATCAGTTCATCAGGCAAACAGGTCGATTGAATCGAACCGACGCATCCGTGCAGTACTTGCGCTCAAAGAGCGATCACGACGAAGGGACTGGGCGGTACACCCAGTCCCACTCAACAGCCGCAATTCGAGAACTCTCTACTGGTTCATCGGCGTTGTGATGAACGCACGAACGAGGTCTAACGCGAGGTCGAAGTCGGTCAGATCGAACATTTCGAACGGCGAGTGCGTATATCGGGTCGACAGACCAATTAGGGCGGTCGGAATCCCCTGCTGAATGAGTGAGTCGCCGTCACTGCCAAAAAACTCCCAGACACAATGCTGAATCGGAATTCCGGCACCCTCCGCCACATCAGCGATACGCCAGGTCAGATCCTCGTTGTAGTGTGCACGTCCGTCCTTGTGTACAAGCGCGGGCCCAGCGCCGAGCCGGGTCGGTAGATCCCGTCGATCGACCGTCGGGATATCACCCACCGGACCGTTGTCCAACGCTATTGCGAAATCGGCATCAACCTCACTCCGGAGGGAGCTCGCACCGACGAGTCCAATCTCCTCCTGGATCGTCGCAGCAAAGTAGAGATCATACGGCAGTTTTGTTGGATCGAGCTCGTCGAGGAGGAGAGTCATGAGGGCCAAGGCGAATCGATCATCGACGGCCTTACCGATGACACGGTCGCCAATTCGCCGCGTTGGCGGGTTCCAGATAACTCCAGCGCCAGGATGGACCCCGCGTTTCAACACTTCTTCACGAGAGGAAGCCGCTATGTCGACGAAGACGTCGTAGTAGTCGAGTTGCTCCTTACGACGTTGCCGCTCAGCGAGGATGTGCCCGGTCGTGCTTGCGAAGACCCCTTCGATGAGGTCATGGCGTCCAACGATTAGCGCGGGCTGTCCAATAGGATAGCGTTTCGCGACATCACTACGAGGAACCTGACCGCTCGTTAGCCAGATGAATCCGTTCGCGTCAATGCTGCGAACGACAAAACCGATTTCATCGGCGTGACCTTCGACAAGCAGTCTTGGTCCATTGCCGCCGACATGCGCGAAGAGATTTCCTCCCTTTGCGGTCCAGACTCGTTTGGCTTTCCCGTTCCAGCGCTGGCGAAGCCAGTCCATTACCCGCTGTTCCTGGCCCGTCGGTCCAGGAATCTCCATCAACTCACGCATAAGTTCGAAATTTCTCGCTCGTTCACCCATTAGTTTCGTTCTCCGTTAGAACCCGAAACGCTCGTCGAGGCGTACCGGGACGATACAGACTCGGTGCCATCATTTCCAGGCCATAATGCCCTGCCAGAGCACACAAGTACAGACCTTCGCATCTCTTCACCATCGACAACCCTGCGCAATTCGGATGATCGCATCCGATTGATAGTAGGCAGGCGGCGAGGTAGCCGAACCGAAGGACGAGGTCTTAGCGTTGCGGATGCGTAGTATAATCGCGCCCGTTGCCTTCGTTCAGTATATTTGAGTATGCCTACCAGTGTTGCCTTAGTCGGAGGATCATGGTCGAGCCAGGATTAACATCGAGACTGCGCCAGCATTCACGGCGGTCCGGGATGCTCGTCGGGCTCAGCATGGCGGTTGCGATAGGCATCTGCATTATTGGGTTCATTTGGATTTACGTTCGCGTAGGCCCCATATTCAGCGATTTCATTCCGGCAAAGTCAATCGCTCTTACTCCCGTGACGTCCCTCCTGGGTAACGCGGCGACTCCAGGATCCGGGACTCCGGTTGCCGGTATCGCGTTGACGTCGCCGACACCGACACCTACGCGGCTGCCGACCGTTGTTGCCTCGCCTACCGCAGTATGGGAAGCGACCCACAAGATCGTCGCTGGGGAAACGGTGAATTTCCGCGCTGGTCCCTCCACAGTCTCAGACATTGTCGACGTTCTTCAGCCCGGCACACAACTCAAATTTGTAGGACAGCAGCAAAAGACGAGCGGTGTCACCTGGATGCAGTTCCAGCTCAAGGACGGAACAGAAGGCTGGGTGCGCACCGTAGACGTCGATCCGATCGTCCCCTAATCCCCGAGTTGCGCAAATTGCTTTGATATACTTGGCGTAATCAAGTTTTCGTTCTCATCTCAATCAGGCGAAGGACGTAGCATGCAGAGAGTCTCGATCATCGGACTCGGGCTGATTGGTTCATCGATCGGTTTGGGCCTGAAACGCTGGGCGACCAAAGACGGCAAACGACAATCCGTCTTGGAGATATCCGGGTTCGACGTGAGCCTGGATGTTCAAAACTATGCCAAGAAATTGAAAGCCGTCGATCGAACCGAATGGAACATGGTGAACGCCATTTCCAAGGCCGACGTCGTGATCATAGCCACCCCTGTCTCCGCTGTGAGGGACGTCTTTGAAGTCATTGCAGATCAGGGCAGGCAAGGGCTCGTCGTGACAGATACATGCAGCACCAAAACCGAGGTGCTCGACTGGGCTCGAGAGATCCTTCCCGACCACATTCACTTCGTCGGCGGGCATCCGATGGCCGGCGATACCCGTGGAGTCGAAGGTGCTGACGCTGACATGTTCAAGAACGCGACCTGGTGTGTTTGCCCGACCGTGAACGCTGGAGATGACGCCGTGCAGACTGTGCTCGGATTAGTTTCGGCGCTCGACGCAGAACCGCTCTTCGTTGATCCGCATGAGCACGATGGGTACGTTGGTGGTATCAGTCACCTTCCGTTCATCATGTCAACCGCCATGACTCACGTTGTCAGTAAAGACTCGCTCTGGCGCGATATGCGAAAGCTGAGCTCCAGCGGTTTCCGTGATGCCTCTCGTTTGGCGGCCGGAAGCCCAGAAATGTACCGCTCGATTTGCGCCACGAACCGCGTGAACATCGTACGCTGGCTAGACTCGTCCATATCCCAGCTCCAGCATATGCGCGATCTCGTCGATGCGGGAACGGATGAGACGCTCGAGACCCTCGAGCAGATTTTCAATGAGGCGCGAGACGCTCGGGCAGAGTGGATCACCGCTGAACGACAAGGTGGCGTTTCGGTCCAGGACAACGAAGGCGAGCTCAGCACCATGAGCGTTGGCGATCAGGTGCAACAAATGTTCTTCGGCAGTCTGTTCCGTCGCAGACCAAAGACCGGGAAAGAGGATCAGAACGGCCGTTCCGGCACATCGCGTCCGAGACGATAGCGTCCGCGAGGGACTACGGAACGATATTCCACTCCTCGGGGAGCTCGTAATAGTAGAGCATGCGAGTTGGGCGGCCATCCTGGCGAACCCTACCACGGTCGGCGCGTAGAACCTCAGCGTAGCTGTTTTGAACCTGGATGATTCGTCGAGCGATCAGGTTATAAAGTATGAGACCAGTCGCTACCGGCTTCAGACTGATCTGACGAGTTTGTTCGTCGAAGACACGAAATGGCGGAAGATCGGCTGCGGGTGTGGATTTTGTTAGTTCCAGAAATGCCGCATAATTCTCTCGGGTGTTGTGTTCATCGAAAATCGCGAGCCCGCTCTCGATGGAACGAGAGAACGCTTCGTCGTAGGGCCGCGTGTATTCGAGCAACTGATTAATCCGTCGAGGATGACGGCCGCAAGCGGCGGCGAGCATCTTAATCGCATGACACGGTCCAACAAAACTGGATGTTCCTCGGTCATCGACGATGGTAAAACGGATGACATTCACGCGAGTCAGCCCCTTCAAAATGCGGTAGTTCATCGCAACATAGTACCCGCATCCGAGTTCCGCGACGATCGGGTGCCGTTGTCAGAACACTTACGACGCGCCGCGGAAAAATGGAATTGAACGGGAGACGCCGAAGGCGACCAGGCGGGTTCATAGCGGCAAAACCTTACCACAGCTCGAACCCGAATCTCCTCGACGTTTCAGGAGCGGAAGATCAATGGCAGTAACAGGATCGATACTGATATCAGAACGATATGCGCGCCAGACTATCTTTCCGGCAATTGGCGAATCCGGACAGAATCGTCTCCTCTCGAGTCGTGTTTGCCTTATTGGCTGCGGCGCTCTTGGCACGCACATTGCCGACACGCTCGTCCGCGCGGGGGTCGGCTTTTTGAGGCTGGTTGATCGCGATTTTCCAGTCCAAAGCAACCTTCAGCGTCAGTCGCTCTTCGACGAACAAGACGTCGTCGACGCAATTCCGAAAGTGATCGCGGCGACCAGGCGTCTGCGTGCAGTCAACAGTGAAGTCACGATCGAACCGCACGTGCTCGATGTTAACTCGACCAATATTGAACCGCTCATCGCCGATGTCGATTTCGTCGTCGATGGCAGCGACAACTTTGAGATCCGTTATTTGATCAACGACGTTTGCGTCAAACTGAACAAACCGTGGGTATATGGTGGAGTCATCGGCAGCTACGGGATGACGATGACGATCCGACCGGGGATTACTCCCTGTTTACGGTGCGTTTTCCCGGAGGCTCCGGCACCGGGAGAAGCCCCCACATGCGACACGGCTGGGGTCATCGGTCCTGCAGTGAACGTGGTGGCAGGTGTGCAATCAGCAGAAGCGCTGAAGCTGGCAGTTGGAGCCATTGAGGAACTGAATCGCGACCTGCTCGCCATTGATGTCTGGAACGTAAGCGTCGATCAAATACCCTTAGGGGCGCCCACGAAGGATTGCCCGACATGCGGTCTTCATGAGTACACGTTCCTGGAGCAGACCGCTCCCAGCCAAACGACCGATCTGTGCGGTCGTGATGCGGTGCAAGTGTCGGTCTATCCACCTGCGAACCTCTCTTTGCCGACGCTGGCCGAGCGATTGAAGGCCGTTGGTAAAGTCGGATTCAACGATTACCTGCTGCGCTGCGAGGTCGATGAATACGAACTGACGGTATTCCCCGACGGGCGGGCGATCATCAAAGGAACGACGGATCCCGCTGTGGCTCGAACGATCTATGCCCGCTACATCGGCATGTGAGGGCTCGATGATATATCTGGACAATGGCGCGACGAGTTGGCCGAAACCCGAGATAGTCTACGAGACCCTCGCGAATTTCCTGCGGACTGCAGGTGCCAATCCAAGCCGTGGCAGCCATGTTATGGCGAACCGAGCCGCCGCCGCGATCAACGAGACGCGGGTTAAGATCGCGCGATTACTCGGTGCTTCAGACCCGAAGAGAGTGATCTTCTCGTCGAACGCCACCGACGCACTTAATCTGGCCATCAAGGGCGTTCTCAAACCAGGTGATCACGTCGTAACAACCGTCATGGAACACAATTCGGTACGGCGTCCGTTGCACTCGTTGCAGTCAATCGGGGTGCACGTTACGAAGGTGCAGGCAGATCGAGAAGGTTTCGTCTCGCCGGAAGACGTGGAGCGAGCGATCCAGCCAACTACACGCATGATCGCAATGACCCACGCATCGAACGTGAACGGAGCGATCCAACCAGTAAGCGACGTGGCACGGATCGCACGCGAGCGTGGTGTACTCCTCCTTGTCGACGCGGCCCAAACGGTTGGTTCACTTCCGTTCACGATGGAAGAAATCGGCGCCGATCTTCTGGCGTTTCCCGGTCACAAGGGGTTGATGGGCCCTCCTGGTACGGGAGGATTGATACTGGGCCCGAGGATGACTATTGATGACCTGTCAACCGTTCGAGAGGGAGGCACCGGAGGGAACTCTGAAGAGGAGGTTCAACCTCAGGAACTACCCACGCGATACGAAGCAGGGACGCTGAACACCGTCGGCATCGCAGCCCTCGGAGCTGCGCTTGATGTCGTGGCGGCTGAAGGTGTCGACGCAATCTACGAGCGCGAGAAGGCCATCACGACTCGTCTTATCGACGGCTTGGCTGAAATCCCAGGCGTGCGCGTCCTGTCGCCTGAAGATGAGAATCGACGTGCCGCCGTGGTTTCCTTCACGGTAGACGGGTGGGAACCGACTGACATTGGCGCGGCACTGGACAGCAGCTTTGAAATCGCCTGTCGGACTGGACTACACTGCGCCCCTGAAGCCTGCGCTGCGCTCGGTGGTCTCCCGTATGGCACTATTCGTTTCAGTCCGGGCTTCTACACGACGATGGATGAAATCGATCAGTCGATCAACGCCGTAGCTGAGCTCGCGCGAGCCGCACTCCGATTCTCTTGAACTGAGGCCATTGATGGCGAAGAAACGCTACACGAAAGTCGAAGAAGAGATTATCCAGATTCTCGATGCCAAGGACCGCGAGCCGGCGTGGCGTCGGGTGAGCCGTAGACGGTGGCGTCCGCGCATGCCACGTCCACGCTTATCTGTTCCAGGTCGTCTTGGGGCGGCAAGTGGGCTGACCTGGCTCGTGGCGACGTTTGGCATCGCACTCGCCGCCATCATGGTGTCAGGACGGTCTCATCTACTGGCTGTCATTCTTGCCATAGTCTGCATCCTCGTATTTCTCAGCCCGATGGTGTTCTCCCGCCGAAACACCGGACTTCATCGCCCAGCCAAGGAATGGCGTGGTCGCAGCATGGATCTCCCCCCATCGCAGAACAGCGTGTCTGGGAAGATTCGCTATCGAGTATGGGAATTGCGACACCGGGACCGCGACCGTCGTTGGTAGATTCGATCTCCTGGCGTCGATCTTCGAGCATTTGCAGTCACTCGCATGCTCCTCATTCGAACTTCAGTCAAATTCAAGTCGAGATGTGCTGTCTGGCTGATCGAGCAAAGCATATGCTATTCTGAAATCATGGCGTGTGCCGCTGGGGCACGGGGAGGGGATAGCGCTGAGCCGTCAGCATCACCCAGTAAAGGTCCAAAATGCCGCATATTGTTAGTGACATTGTGGATGTCTACGTGTTTCGGCATGCCCGAAATCAAGTCCAGTTCCTACTCCTCCGTCGTCGTCCCGACCTCGTTCTTGGAGACACCTGGCAGTCAATTCACGGAAAGATTGAGCCGGGTGAACGAGCGGTCGAGGCGGCTTTGCGCGAAGTAGAGGAACGAACCGGCTTCGTTCCAAACACGCTTTATTCCGCCGACTACATCAATCAATTTTACGACCACGCAAGCGACACCATTGTGCTTGCCCCCGCCTTCGCGGCAATGGTTGACGGGCGCAACAGCGTGCGTATTTCCCATGAGTACAGCGATTACGCGTGGTGCGATCTCGAGGAAACGGTGGCCCGCCTACCCTGGTCGGGTCAGCGGTGGGCTGTTCGGCACATCTATGATGTCATTGGTGTCGGTGGCGACGAAGCCGATTTTTACGCGCTCACCTGACGGATCTCAAGCTGACCAACCGGTACGCAGAATTCGCACCCGAATTCCTCAAATGAATCACGTATCGGCTCTCTGCCGATGTCACGATTCCCTCTGGTCAAAAGGTTGGATCCAGCGGTCGAGTCCGACCGGGTTGGGTATAATTCAGGGGTTGCGATTCGGGCACTGACATCAAGGCGAAGACGGGAGCATTTCGTGCCGGAATTCCAGCTAGCGACCGATCTCCATCCCACCGGCGACCAGCCCAAGGCGATCGAAGAGCTTGTTACGAGCCTCGAATCCGATGCGCGACATCAGACTCTGCTGGGCGTCACGGGTTCCGGCAAGACATTCACCATGGCAAACGTCATTCAGAGAATCCAACGACCGGCTTTGGTTCTCGCACCGAACAAGACGCTTGCAGCTCAACTCTACAGTGAGTTCAAGGAATTCTTCCCGAACAACGCGGTCGAGTACTTTGTGAGCTACTACGACTATTACCAGCCTGAAGCATACGTTCCGCGAACTGACACTTATATTGAGAAAGACGCGCAGATCAACGATGAGATCGACAAGCTTCGTCATGCGGCGACGCGTGCGCTGCTGACACGGCGCGATGTCGTCATTGTGGCCAGTGTCTCATGCATTTACGGCCTCGGCTCGCCTGAAGAGTACGGCAAGACGGTCGTGTCACTCCGACGTGGGGCCACCGTGCGCCGTGATCGCATTTTGCGGCATCTGGTCGACATTCAATATGACCGCAACGACCTGACGCTGGTGCGTGGCACCTTCCGCGTTCGTGGTGACACGCTCGATATTTTCCCCGCATATGAAGAGATCGCCATCCGAGCCGAATTCTGGGGCGACGAGATCGAACGCATCATTGAGATCGATCCACTCACGGGCGAGGTTCTTGCCGAACGGAACGAGATCGATATTTACCCGGCGAAGCACTTTGTAACCACCCAGGAGAAGCTGCAACTCGCGGTGCGCGACATCGAGGACGAAC
Organism: uncultured Chloroflexia bacterium; assembly: GCA_963739715.1. Classification (GTDB taxonomy): domain Bacteria; phylum Chloroflexota; class Chloroflexia; order Thermomicrobiales; family Thermomicrobiaceae; genus CALAGB01. The sequence continues at coordinate 328,619 of CAVUBN010000021.1, forward strand.
TCGAACTACGACTTAAGGAACTCGATGGCGAGGGCAAAATTCTCGAAGCGGCTCGACTGAAGCAACGCACGATGTACGATCTCGAGATGCTCCAGGAGGCGGGTTATTGTTCCGGCATTGAAAACTATTCACGTCATCTTTCGCGCCGTGGCCCGGGTGATCCACCATGGACCCTTCTCGACTACTTCCCAGACGACTTCGTTATGTTTATCGATGAGTCGCACATGTCGATTCCGCAGGTCCGCGGAATGTTTGCCGGCGATCGATCACGCAAGGACGTGCTTGTCGACTTCGGTTTCCGGTTGCCGTCGGCACGAGATAATCGCCCGCTTACCTTCGATGAATTTCAGCAGCACGTGCGGCAAGCCATTTACGTTTCGGCAACGCCGGGACCGTACGAGTTAGAGCACAGCGAAACTGTCGTTCAACAAGTCATTCGTCCGACCGGTCTGGTCGATCCCGAAATCAGCGTGCGGCCGACCAAGCGTCAGATTGACGATCTCTTGGAAGAGGTTAACCGCCGGGTCTCCCGGGGCGAGCGAGCGCTCATCACGACACTCACCAAGAAGATGGCCGAGGATCTATCCGATTATCTCAAGGAAGTCGGCATTCGAACCCATTATCTGCACAGTGACATCGATACCCTCGAACGAGTGGAGATCTTGCGAGATTTGCGACTCGGCGTTTACGACGTGGTGGTGGGCATCAATCTGCTCCGAGAAGGACTCGATCTGCCTGAAGTATCGTTGGTTGCGATCCTCGACGCCGACAAGGAGGGATATCTCCGTTCCACGAGCGCGCTTATTCAGACCGTAGGTCGAGCATCCCGGCATGTCGACGGGCTCGTGGTCATGTACGCTGACATCATCACCGATTCTATGCGGCGAGCCATCGACGAAACATACCGGCGTCGTGCGATCCAGGTCGCCCACAATGTGGAACACGGAATCACTCCGCGCGGTATCGTCAAGCAGATTCGCGACATTACAGACAGAGTTCGCGCCGTCGCGGAGGAACACAGCGAGTATCGTGCGGATTCGAAACCTGGGGTAATTTCCCAGATTCCTCCCAATGAGATGGCCAAGCTGATTAAGGATCTCGAACGCCAGATGAAAGAAGCCTCAAAACTCCTCGAGTTCGAACGGGCCGCTCTACTACGCGATCAGATCGTTGAGCTACGACGCATCCAAGAGGTCATGTAAGCCGTTGGAACAACTAGGCTGCTGAAGATCTCCTCGACGGGATCCCCGTGGCAAGTGTGTGCCGTGGCCGCGTCTGGCACTTTAAGTAGTTGAAAGAGGCATCTGAATTATGACGCAGCGAGGCAACCGACCTCGGCGAGAAACACAAAGTAATTCTCCAATTGCAATCGTCGTTGCTTCGATCCTCCTGATTGTCGTTGCGGCGATCGTGGGATGGCTTATCTTCGGATACAAGGGAGCAGGACAGACCACCCCTGTGCCCAGCACTTCGCCTGTAGTGGCGGTGGCTTCGGCAGCAGCAACTGTCGATTCTTCCACTTCAACCGTGACGCCAGAGACGACGATCGTACCGACCACAGCGTCATCGCCGGAGGCCACTCCAATTGAAACCCCAGCGGCTACCCCAACGGCCACGGAAGCGCCGACTCCGACGCCGATCGTTGGAGACTACGGCGAGCTACCATCGGCCGACATTCCTTCCGGAACGGCTGGTTCGCGACGGTTGCAGCTCGAATATCACCTCAATCTAAGCTTGCAGCAGATCCCTCAGACAGCGGCTGTCTACCTCCTCCAACCCCGGGAGTGGACCAAGACCGATGCCGAAAAGCTTGCGAAATCGTTAGGCATTACTGGGGCAGTTGAGGATCAAGGCAACGGTAGTTTCCGTGCCACCGGAAACGGCGATCTGTATATTTCGAACAGCTTGGTCCAGTTCATCGCACCACGAGGAGGTACCTCGAACGGTACTCCGACCGCCAGTCAGCCACTCCCCAGCAATGATGCGCTGGTACAAACCGCGCGCGGCTGGTTGATCCAACAGAACCTCCTTGGAGCAGCCATCGGCCCGGGCACGGTCGTTAGTCGTGACGAGAAACAGAACATCGCCCAGGTCCAGGTAAAGCCGATTGAGCCAAATCAGCTTCTCTCTGCAATTCCATCGGCAAATCTCACCTTGGATGGTTCTGGGAACGTCCGTGAGGCGTACGTTCGATGGCCGGCTGCGATGCCTCGATCGACATACGGACTGCGTTCCGCTGCCGACCTTTGGGCCACTGCCACCGCGGGACTCGGCTACGTCGAAATCGACGATTCGTTGTTGCCGTCCGGCTCAGGGTCATTGCCTGGGCAAGTGACGATCACTGCAACATCGATCGCCTACACGACGGCAGGAGCCCTGGAAACGAAACAATATCTCGTTCCTCTCGTTGTCTTTGAGGGGCAGGCGACCGTAGCCGGAGTGGACACTCCGATTCCAGTCAAGATCTACGTTCCCGCGGTTGGCGCTCAGGCGGCTCCGCGAGGGTGACCCAAGCTCGCTAAAGGTAGCATCTGGAGAATCCGACAGTCTGCAAGTCGCTCATCTGATTCATCCATAATGCAGACGCGGTGCCACTCCGCAACGAAAGGTAATCGTGATGTCCGCCAATTCGCGCTTCATACGCGGTGCGCTAGTCGCACTTCTATGCGCTGTGATTCTGGCGCCGTTTTCGCGGCATGAAGCGAATGCGATGACCACCAATGTCCGCTGGGGTTACTACGTCGGCTACGACACGACCTCGCTGAACACCCTCAAGCAGCATGTGACCCAGCTTGATATCGTCGCCCCTTATTTCTATCAACTTGAGCCCGACGGTACGATCAACGACAGCTACGTGCAGCCTGACGCGCTAGCGATTATGCGGAACGCACGGGTCAAGGTCGTCCCCATGATCAAGAACGTCTCACGTTGGGACAACTTCCACGACACGATCGCGACCGACAAACAACGAGATGACATAGCCAAGCGGCTGACCAACCTCGTGGTGCAAAACAACTACGACGGTATCAATATCGATTTCGAGGCAGTCAACGCCTCAGATGCCGCTCTTCTGACCGACCTGATGGCGCGAATATCGGCCCGGTTCAAGCCGCTCGGTAAGCTCGTTACCCAAGCCGTGATTGCGCGAGTGTCGGACACGCCCTCGGTCTGGGGCGGTGCCTACGACTACGCCGCGCTGGCAAACTACGACGATTACATGCTCATCATGGCCTACGACTTTCACTCCGCCGGTGGTTCGGCCGGTGCGGTCGCGCCGATTGGCTGGATTGAAGATGTGCTGGCCTATGCCAAGAGCCGGTTCCCGGCATCACGAACGCTCCTTGGCATCGGCATGTACGGCTATAACTGGGATACGATTGCCAAGTCCACGGCAACTGCAGTCCGGTACGATCAAGCCCTTACGTATTTGTCGAAACCAGGCGCAACCAGTGGTTATGACGCGAAGGATCAAGCCCCGTGGATTAAATACACCGACGATCAGCAGCATCAGCACGAGATCTGGTACGAAAACGCGCAAAGCTTCAACGCCAAGATTCAACTGATGCTCGATGATCAAGTTGCCGGGTTTGGGATGTGGCGACTCGGGCAGGAAGACCCGGGCATCTGGAATGTGATCAACACGCTCAATACGCCTGCGACGCGAATACCGCCGTTTGCAACGGCCGGTACAGGAAAGCTCTACTTTGTCGAGACTGGCCATTCCCTTGCATTCGGTTTCAAGAACTTCTGGGAGAACAGCGGTGGATTGCCGGTGTTCGGGTACCCGCTCACTGAGGAATTCAGCGAACTCAACGTCGATACCGGCAAGACATATACGGTTCAGTATTTCGAGCGACAGCGATTTGAGTACCACCCGGAGAACCAGGGAACGCCGTACGAGGTGCTGCTCGGACGACTCGGAGTCACTGATGCTCAAGAACGCGGACTCATCGACACTCCGGCCTTCAAGTCCCTGCCTGCCAATGCCAAGTTGGCGAACGGTTGCGAGTACTTTGCGCCAACCGGTCACACCGCTTGCGGGGCATTTCTTCAATACTGGCAGAGCCACGGTCTCTCGTTCGGTGATCCGGGAATCAGCTATCGCGAGTCACTGGCACTGTTCGGATATCCGATCAGTGAGCCGTTCGTCGATCCAAGCACGGGGCTAACGACCCAATACTTCGAACGGGCGAAGTTCGAGTATCATCCAGAGAATGCCGGAACCCCTTACGATGTCCTCCTTGGGTTGCTCGGAACAAACACTGTACGCGCGAAGGGATGGATCCAGTGAGCCAAGCATCTCCTGTAGCCCAGAAACTGGTGCTCGTACTGCATGGACCAAACCTCAATATGCTTGGGCAGCGGGAACCGCATGTTTATGGGCACATCACGCTCGAAGAAATTGACGATCGATTGAGAGCCGCTGCCGACGAGGCTGGGTTTCAAGTGGTGATCGCGCAGTCAAACTACGAGGGCGCGCTGATAGATCAGATCCAACGTTATGGTTCAGTTGCCTGTGGTATCATCGTGAACCCGGGGGCGTTTACGCATTACAGCATCGCCCTGCGTGATGCACTGGCCGCGGTTCAGGCCCCAGCTATTGAAGTTCATCTGAGCAACATTTACGCGCGTGAGCCATTCCGTCACCATTCGGTCATCGCGCCAGTCGCGACCGGACAAATCGCTGGATTTGGCGCGGAGAGCTACCTGTTGGCACTTCGATATTTTATTGAGCAGGCAGAAGCCTAGAGAAGAGCGACGTTGCAGACGAGAATCGCCCGGCTGCGCGAACGACTACGAGACAACGATCTGGACGCGATGGTCATCACCCATCCAACCAATCGCCGCTACCTCACCGGCTTCGAAGGCGACGACACTCCACCCAACGAATCTTCGGGACACGTGGTTATCAGCGCGGACCGAGCGATTCTGGTTGTCAGCCCCCTCGAAGCGCAACGTGCGAACGAGCAAGCCGCCGGGTTCGAAATCTTCAGTAGAGTTCGTCCACTTGCCCGAGCTGATGCGATCCTTGTTAAGGAAACCGGCGCCAAACGCGTTGGGTTTGAGGCCGACGCAATGATCCATCAGGATTATGTCACACTAACTGATGAACTAGGCGACTCAGCCGACCTCATTCCTGTTGGAGAGATGGTCAACGATATCCGCGCGATCAAGTTGCCGGAAGAGATTGAGATAATCGAACGCGCTATCCGTATCACCGACGAGGCGTTCACTAAGGTAGCCGCTAGCATCAAAACAGGCGATAGCGAGAAGACGATCGCTCTACGTCTGGATATTGCGATGCGTGAGCTTGGTGCCAGTGGTTCAGCCTTCCCGACTATCGTCGCCTCTGGACCGAACGCGGCTCGCCCGCATCATGAGCCGAGCGATCGGATCATCTCTGAAGGAGAGCCGATCGTCATCGACATGGGCGCGGCACTCGAAGGTTATTGTGCTGACCTGACCCGCACGGTCTGGGTCGGGGAGCCGGACGCGACCATTCGCGACATCTATCCAGTCGTCCAGCGAGCGTTGGAAGAGGCCGAAGCAGAACTGCGTCCGGGAATGACGGGACGTGAAGGCGACGGAATTGCGCGCGAGGTGATCGCAGGCGCGGGATACGGAGATTTCTTCCCGCATTCGCTCGGCCATGGTCTTGGCGTTCGCGTTCATGAAAGCCCGAGCTTGTCGCCTCGCACCGAGGATCAGCTTACGCCCGGTCACATCATTACTATCGAACCGGGGATCTATCTTCCAGGCAAGGGCGGCGTTCGCATCGAAGACGTTGCCGTCGTCGAAGAGGCCGGCATCCGCGTCCTTACCAGGGCGCCGAAGTTTCAAATAGGATTGAGCAAAGAACGGAGAGCCGATGATTGATACAGGCGGGCTTCGCAAGGGATTGACGCTCGACTATGAGGGCGACTTGGTGAAGGTGGTCGACTACCAGCACGTGAAGCAAGGGCGTGGCAGTGCCTTTGTGCGCTTAACGCTTCGAAATCTGCGCACCGGGTCGACGACCCAGCAGACTTTTCAGTCCGGATCAAAGTTTCAGACTGCCCGTCTCGAACGAAGCCGGATCCAGTACCTTTACTCTGAAGATAGCCAATATCACTTCATGGATGTGGACACCTTCGAACAGTTTCCACTCAACAAGGAGACACTCGGGGACACGGTCAACTATCTCGTCGAGAATGAAGTTATTGACCTTCTTACCTACCAGGACCAACCAGTTGACGTTGAGGCACCGATTACCGTAAATCTCGAAGTCACCGAGACAGATCCAGGGTTTAAGGGTGACACGGCCACTGGCGGGACAAAGCCGGCCACGCTCCAGACCGGCGTCACGGTAACCGTACCGTTGTTCATCAACATTGGAGACACCGTCAAAATCGACACTCGAACCGGAGAATACCTCGAGCGCGTGAGTTAGGTGGGCACCACTGTGACGACGTCATCTGGACCTGTGGCAACCGACTCCTCGGAAAACGAATCAACTTCACAGCCATATGGTGAGCTGACCAAGGCGGTTCAAGACCTCGTGAAGGTGATGCGCGAAGGCGGCATCGGCCATCTTGACGTTCGCCAGGGCGGTCTACGCATCTCGCTGAAGTCGGCAAGGTTCATGGATTCCGAAAAAGAATACGACGAGCCAGTGCATGTCCGACCTACGGACACCGCCGATCCTCCCGGCGATCACATCGAAGCGGGGCATATCGTGACCTCGCCGATGATTGGAACCTATTACTCGGCAGCCGGACCAAACGAGCGCCCATTCGTCGAGGTTGGTGATCAGGTTGAGGCGGGCCAAACGGTCGCGATCATCGAGGCCATGAAGATCATGAACGAGATCGTATCGGAACGATCGGGAACTGTCGCCGAGATATTTGTCAAGAATGGCGAATCTGTTGAGTACGGGCACCGCCTCATGCGTCTCAGTATGTGAGTATCGGCCGGCGTCGCATGCGTGTTCTAGAAGTCTCAGAGCTCACAGCCTATCTTAAGGACTTGCTCCAGTCAGATCCGATATTGTCGGATGTCTGGGTGCGTGGCGAGATTTCGAATTTCACGCGATCCACCGCCGGGCACATTTATTTCACACTCAAGTCTGAGAACTCTCAGCTTCGCTGTGTCCTGTTCCGAGGCAACGCGCGTTTCGTTAGCTTCAATCCAGCGAATGGCGACGCTGTTCTCGCTCACGGCAACATCTCAATCTATGAAGTCTCAGGTCAATATCAGCTCTATGTTGACCTACTTCAGCCCGAGGGAACCGGGTTGCTGCAGCTACAGTTTGAGGAGCTGCGCCAACGGCTGGAACGTGAAGGACTGTTCGACGTCTCCCGGAAACGACCGTTGCCGCGCTATCCCCGCTTTATTGGCGTCGTCACCTCCTCGACTGGCGCGGTGTGGCACGACATTCAGAACGTGTTGACCCGGAGATACCCGCTATGTGAGCTCATTCTCTGTCCCTCGCAGGTCCAGGGCGCCGATGCGGCGGCCAGCATCATCGCATCGATCGAGGCCCTGCAGGAAGACGGCCGCGCCGAGGTAATCATCGTTGGACGCGGTGGTGGCTCCGCCGAGGATCTCGCCTGCTTCAATGACGAGAAACTGGCCAGAGCAATCTTTGCTGCTTCAGTTCCCGTCATCTCGGCCGTCGGGCATGAAACCGATTTCACCATCGCTGACTTCGTTGCCGATCTCAGGGCGCCGACACCCTCGGCAGCCGCCGAGCTCGTCGCGCCGCATGTGCGCGAAATGGCACAGGGGATATCCGACCTCCTCGACCGGGCGCACGATGCCGTTCTGGCGACGTTTCGAGACACACGGGCCTCGGTGGACCAAAGCCTGTTCCGATTGAGTCGAATCAGCCCTGAATCCGCGGTTCGCCAGGAGCGTCAGCGGCTCGACGCGCTGCTAGATACTATGCGCCACAGAATGGAAAGTCGTGTCGTGGCGGAACGGGGAAAGGTTGCCTCGACTACCCGGGAGCTCGCCCTGCTGCATCCGCAACAGGTGATGGAACGGGGCTACGCTATGGTAATCGATCGAGCAACAGGCACGCGTGCTCAATCGGTCACGGCACTTCATCCAAATCAAGATGTACTGCTCCGATTTCACGATGGAGCGGCGACCGCGACCGTAACTGATATTGATCAACCTCAAAATGACGACATCGACTGAGACAAGGGAGCGACATGGGCGAGCAGAACGATACTCAACCAACCTTCGAGGAACTTTCGAAGCAACTGGATGACGTGCTTGTGCTGCTCGAGCGGGGCGATCTTCCGCTCGAGGGTGCGCTTGACGCTTACGAGCGCGGTGTTGCCCTTGTGCGTCAGTGCAATGACCTGCTCGACAACGCCGAGATTCGCATTTCCGAGCTCTCGGCGAGCGTCTCCAAAGGTGCAAGTCGCCGCCAGTCTCCGACCGAATCTCAGTTCAGTATCGACGAGGATGACGAGTAGTCTCTCGATTACGGCTCGAACGGTGCAAGCCCGTAACATGGTAATGCTCCCCGGCATCAAACCTCTCCACACCCAGTGCGGAATCTCATTCTTCTCAAATTCCTGATCTACGGTACTATGCGTTAGAGCGGTCGTTGTTGCGGCGTGTTCGCCGGGATCGCTCGCGGCCATGATTGATGACCGCAATGAATCAGGTATCCGATCGAGAGCAATCAGGGAGTTCTTTGGATGGCAACCGATAGCACACAGACATTGGTACAAACTGACCCAGCCGGATGGAACGATCTCAGATGGCGGCTGGTTGGCCCATTTCGGGCTGGTCGCGTCGTTGCGGTCGCCGGGCATCCGACTGACCAGGCAACCTTCTATTTTGGGTCGACTGGTGGGGGCGTCTGGCAGACGACAGACGTTGGACGAACCTGGTCCAACATTTCCGACGGGTTCTTCAAGCGGGCTTCGGTCGGCGGGATTGCCGTCTGTGAATCCGACCCGAATGTGATCTACGCCGGTATGGGCGAGGCAACGATTCGGGGTAACGTTTCACACGGTGACGGTGTCTACAAGTCGACTGACGGGGGATCAACGTGGGCCAACGTTGGGCTCTCCGAGACACGCAACATTGGTCGCGTTCGAGTTCACCCGACGAATCCTGACCTGGTCTATGTCGCCGCACTGGGGCACGCCCACGGGCCCAACCGCGAGCGGGGCGTGTTTCGATCGAAAGATGGGGGAAAGACCTGGGATCACGTTCTCTTCCGAAGCGAGCAAACCGGCGCGATCGATCTCACCATCGATGTTCACAATCCGCGCGTTATCTATGCCGCATTCTGGCAGGCGAAACGCACCCCCTATTCGCTTGAGAGTGGTGGCGAGGAATGCGGTATTTTCCGCAGCGTCGACGGCGGCGATAGCTGGACCGAGATCACTCGCAACCCTGGTCTGCCGGCCGGCACTCTCGGAAAGATCGGCATCTCAGCATCACCAGCCCAGGCTGGCTGCGTTTACGCGCTGATCGAGGCCGAGGATGGTGCCATCTTCAAGTCGACCGACAGGGGCGACACATGGCAGCGTATGAACGAGAGTCGCGAGTTCCGCCAGAGACCATGGTACTTCAACCACATCTTTGCCGATCCAACTGACGGCGACACGGTCTGGGTGCTGAACTTCTATACCTGGAAGTCGACCGATGGCGGAAAGACGTTCGATCAAGTGCCGACGCCACACGCCGACAATCATGACCTGTGGATAGATCCGAAGAATCCTCGCCGCATCATCATCGGCCACGACGGTGGCGCCAGCGTTTCGCTCAACGGCGGAGAAACCTGGTCGAACATCCTCAACCAACCAACGGTCGAGTTCTACCACGTCACCACCGACATGCAGACGCCGTACCGAATTTATGGAGCGCAGCAGGACAACACGACGATAAGTGTCCCCAGCCGCTCGAATTACGCCGCCATCACCCAGGCGGAATGGACCGAGGTCGGAGGCGGCGAGAGTGGCTACATTGCCGTGCGTCCCGACGATCCGAATATCATCTTCGCAGGCAGCTACGGTGGTGTAATCTCGCGCCTCGATCAACGTACCGGCCAGCGCCGCGCAATCAATGTCTGGCCTGAAGCGATGACCGGGTATGGTGCCAAGGACGTCAAGTATCGTTTCCAATGGACCTACCCAATCATGCTGTCGCCCCACGATCCCGACACGCTCTACATCACATCGAACATCGTTCACCGAACGCGCGACGAAGGACAGAGCTGGGAAAATATCAGCCCCGATCTCACGCGTAACGATGTGACCAAGATGGAACCGTCCGGGGGAGTCGTTACACGCGATAACACAGGTGCCGAGTATTACGGGACCATATTCGCCTTTGCCGAGTCGCCGCTGGTGAAAGGCGTGCTCTGGGCAGGCTCCGATGACGGGCTGGTTCACGTCTCCCAAGATGGTGGGGAAACCTGGCAAAACGTGACTCCGCCGGACCTACCTGAATGGGCACTTATCTCCATCGTCGAGGCGTCGCCGCATGACGCGGCCACCGCATACGTGGCGGCGACTCGATACAAACTCGACGATTTCGCGCCTTACGTCTACAAGACCACCGACTTCGGCAAGACTTGGACAAAGATCGTCAACGGAATTCCGGAGGATGACTTCACCCGGGTGGTTCGTGAGGATCCGGAGCGCAGGGGATTGCTCTATGCTGGAACTGAGACTGGACTGTATATCTCGTTCGACGATGGGGGTCACTGGCAGCGATTCCAAGGGAACCTACCGGTGGTGCCGATTCACGACCTGGTTGTGAAGGACGCCGACCTGATTCTGGCGACCCATGGCCGTTCCTTCTGGGTGTTCGACGACCTCACGCCCCTCCGAACAGTCCAAACGGGTGACGGAACCGATGCGACACTCTTCCCGCTTCGCCCGACCGTTCGCTATGCAACAATCCGTGGCTTCGGTGGCGGCGCGGGCAAGGGAAACAACTACCAGGGTGTTGCCGCATCGTTGGTGACCTTCCAGATGGTGGGCGGAGCGGTCGGCGAAAAGACTCAGAAGTTGATGGACGCTGGTGAGAACCCGCCCGACGGTGTGATGGTTCATTATTTCCTGCCGAAGACACTGGATAGCGACGTGACGCTCACGTTCACCGATGTACAAGGAAACGAAATACGCAGCTTCTCGAGTAAGAAGGTGGACCCCAGTAACAGCGGGAAAACGGACAACGAAAAGACAGTGCCGGCCAAGGCTGGTATCAACCGGTTCGTGTGGGACATGCGCTATCCCGACGCTGTCAACGTCGAGGGAGCGATCTTCCGCAGTGGTGGGATCACCGGTCCGATCGCACCTCCTGGTCAATACATGGTGAAGCTCGCGATCGGCGACAAGTCAATGACTCAGCCCTTCGAGATCTTGAAGGATCCGCGCGTCCCAGCAACACAGCAGGACTTCGATGCTCAATTCGAACTGCTGCGCAAGATCCAGCAGACGCTCTCGAATGCACATTCGGGTGTGAACCAGATACGCGATATTCGGTCGCAGGTTGAGGCATGGGAGAAGAGATCAGCCGACAGAGACGACGCCGTTCCAGTCCATGAAGCTGCCGAAGCGATCAAGAAATCGTTGAACGACATCGAGAGTGGCTTGATTGAGAGCCGTTTGCAGGTCTCTAAGGATCCGCTCCACTATCCACTCAAGCTCAACAACCAACTCACGGCATTGGCGAGCAACGTGGCGAGCGCCGATGCCGCTCCGACCAAGCAGGAATACGAAGTCTTCGAGGTACTCTCGTCGAAGGCAGACAAACAACTTGAAGCACTGCGCACTCTGATCGAAAACGATCTCTCGCAGTTCAATCGACTCGTCCAGGAGACGCCGATGCCACCAGTGGGCTGATCCCGGTCGAAGTGATTGCGACGCACCAATGGCGGAGAGCTCGCTTGCTCTCCGCCATTTTTGTGTCATTGAGGACGGCGGATCAAGACGAGCTACATGTTGCACGGCGAGACATGCGATCCGGTGCGGCCGTGTTCATGTCCCGAATTGGAATACCCAACGATTTTCGGGCGCTGCGCCGTAATTGACGGGATTGGTTTGTCGCCATAGTTTGGACGAGCCTTGAGTGAAGACGAAGACGAGGGCAATATTGCTAGACTGTCATGCCAGCCACCCAGGCGTCGTGCGCACGTTTCGAGGAGCAACCGTTTCATATACAACGGCCGCACGGACACATCGGCAGAGATCGCTTTAGCAGAACCTGAATCTAGTGCGCGACGCTCTTCGAATCGATCGGGGGAGACCCTTCGTGATCATCGTGACGATCCACACGCTTACGATCTGAGGAGAGCGGACTGAGTCTGTGGTACACGATCAACGATTCGGGATCGACGGCTGACTTGTTACGTGTCGCAATGCCATAAATGATGTGCATAGGGATGGTGAGAACCGAAAACAACCACGCATATGCAGCCGCGATCACTGAACAGATAACGGTGTACATTCCGATCGACCAAAAAAGAATGAAACTGAGATCCAGGATCGATGGATGGCTCAAACTATCCCTGGTTGTCGCCAGGAAGACGTCCGCTCTCATGCGCAACCCATTCATGAAGTAGAAATAGGCCGCCGCGAATACGAATATCACCGAGAGCATGGCGATGCCGTGTTGCCGTCGAGAATAGATGAGCGCGACTCCCACCAGCGAAACCGCGATCATCACCAGGGTGATCACGCGAATGGCATCCGGAGTCGGAGAGGTATCGAACACGTCGGACTTGTAGCGCGAGCTCGCGCTCAGGCTGTAACCAAGCAACTGTCGCCAGTTGTCAAACAGAGCCACCCAAAGAGGCAATATTACTGTCAGTAGCAGCGTGGCTCGGCCAACAATACGCCAGAAAGGATCTCTCTCAGTCCAATAGCTGCGCACGCCTGACCAGTGCCGTCGGGCAAAGACGCCAAGCACGAGCATGAACATGATCGTAAGAGGGAAGTCACCGGAAAGAAATCTGAAAAGCATTTCCCCACCAGTTCAGGACGAAAGTGCCCACCAACCGCACAGCGCGCGTGCCTAAGTGTACTCTGATAACACACTTTCGACGATAGAACATGGCTCCCATCGACTATGCTAAACGTACACTCATTCGCTCACCTCCCAGTACATGGAAGTGAAGATGATCAACCGATTGGCGCGCATCTTTCCCAGTGTTCGTCACCACGCGGTACCCGCTATCGGCAATCCCTTCTTGCCGCGCGACCGTTACGGCTGCCTGTATGAGACGATTAGCCAACTCGGGGACCGCATCCATCGCATCGTTGAGCGAGACAAAGTGTTGATTTGGAATCACCAGTATATGAACCTTCGCCTGAGGACCAATATCTCGAAACGCGGTAACCTCGTCATCAGCGTAGACAATGTCGGCCGGAGATTGACGAGCGACGATACGGCAGAAAATACAGTCAGATGCCACAATCTATCCTTTCGCGTGAGCAGGTGAAGGTATACTCGCGGTCAATACGAGAGTGAGCCCAATGCCAGAGCTTCCAGAAGTAGAAACGGTGCGCCGCAATCTAGATCGCTTGGTCACCGGCGCGACAATCGGCGACGTCCAGTTCACCGTTTTCACCGGATGCATCGCTCATCCCTCGCCATCCGAATTTGCCGATAGAGTTCGCGGGCGGCGCATCACCGGAACCGCTCGTCGCGGCAAGAATTTGCTGATAAGGCTCGATTCCGGCGAAATCATCGCCATCCATCTTCGCATGACGGGCGACCTTCAGGTCGTGCGGTCCGATGAATCGCGCGGAAAGCACCACCATTTGACGTTTGTCCTGGACGATGGCCGAGAGCTGAGATTTTCGGACACTCGTAAGTTCGGCCGTTTACGGTTGCTGAATCCGGCTGAATTCGAACAATTCAGTGCGACCATCGGCCCCGAGCCTCTCGATCGCATCCTTACCGCCAACAAGTTCTATGAGCGACTTCAAACCCGCAGTAGGGCCATCAAGCCGCTGATCATGGATCAAGCGTTTTCTTGCCGGCGTCGGCAATATCTACGCCGACGAAGCCCTCTTTGCCGCTCGAATCCACCCACTGCGACCCGCAAATTCTCTTTCGCGCCGGGAGGCATCAACCCTGTTGAAAACCATCCGTGCGGCATTCACCCACGCCATCGACCGAGGCGGGACGACGATACGCGATTATCGCAACGGGCTCGGCGAACCCGGCGGCAACCAGGAGTACCTCCAGATCTATCAACTGGAGGAAGGAGATCCCTGCCCCCGTTGTGGCACGGAAATACACCGTATCGTCGTTGGACAGCGCGGCACAAGATTCTGCCCGCGCTGTCAACCCACGTCGTCTTAGCTGTACGCCCGGTCAATAGCGCTCAGAACGTCCGGATCGGTCGGATCAAGCAGCGGATACTCCGCCTCGATCAGCTCCGTATGCTTGATGCCGGCACCGGTTGAAAACATGATCGTCTCGTCTCCCTGCTTCAGGAAGCCGTTCGCGCGCAGCTGTTTGGCCGCGGCCACCACTGCGCCGACCTCGGGGGAGGCGAAGATGCCCTCGTTTTTCGCGAGATCGTGCACGCCAGCCATGATGTCGTCATCGGTCACGGCAATACAGGTGCCGCCACTCTCTCGCACGGCATCCAGAATGAGATAATCACCGATCGCACCGGGCACGCGGATACCTGGCGCCACCGTCGCCGCGCCCTGCCACGGATCAGCATGTCGCTCGCCGTTGTCGAATGCACGCACGATGGGGGCGCAGCCCACAGATTGGACGACGATCATTTTCGGTCGTTTGGACCCGATCAAGCCCATCTGCTCTAATTCGTCGAACGCCTTCCACATCCCGACAATCCCGGTTCCGCCGCCGGTGGGGTAGATGATCGCGTCCGGAACACGCCAGCCAAGCTGCTCGGCCAGCTCCAGCCCCATCGTCTTCTTCCCCTCGGCACGATACGGCTCCTTCAACGTCGACACGTCGAACCAGCCTCGGGCGTCACAGCCGATCTTGCCGATCTTGCCTGCGTCATTGATGAGCCCCTTGACCAAAAAGACTTTGGCTCCGTAGACCGTACATTCTGCCTTCATGACCGACGGCGCATCCTCCGGCATGAAGACGTAGGCATCGAGCCCACCGTTTGCGGCATAGGCCGACATGGCGGCCGCGGCATTGCCGGCGGAAGGGATCGAAACGGCCGTGGCGCCAAGCTCCTTAGCGCGCGAAACGGCCGCGGAAAGGCCGCGAGACTTGAAGCTGCCGGTCGGGTTGCGCCCTTCGTCCTTCACCTTAAGTTGGTCGAAGCCGTAGGCGCTGCCGAGTCGTGGCGCATCGAGGATCGCGGTGCCGCCTTCTCCTAACGTGAGTGCATTGATTGGTTCCTGCACCGGCATGATCTCGTGGTAGCGCCACAGATTCCACGGTCGTGTGACCAGGGCTTCCTTGGTCATCACCTTGGCAGCCGCCGCCAGATCGTAGCGTGCGTAGAGGACTTTGCCGCAAGCCGGACACGTCGTAATAAGCTGGTCGGTCGGGTAGGTCTCTCCACAATTTGTGCACTCGAGGTGGGTCAAATAGCTGTACACAGCAACTCCTGCTCGTCTCTGCTCTATTAGCGTGGCCGGTCGCTCGCGCTGACCACGATTGTAGCCCATTTGTTGCCTGAACTCGTTTGCTACGCTCGTGCAATGGGATGTTGGTAAGCAACACCGTTGGATGAAGAATGGGAGACAGGGTTCTGGACCGTGCCCTGGGGCCACTGATATACTGTCGGTCAGACAAAAGAGCGCGGGTGTAACTCAGCTGGTAGAGTGTCTGCTTCCCAAGCAGAATGTCGTGGGTTCGAGTCCCATCACCCGCTCAACGAATCCCCGTTTCCGGTTGGAGACGGGGATTTTGCTACGTATCATCGGCATGGTCCAGGGCTTGTGTGGCGTGGCCGCCAGCGTTCCCGGGGGCACCAAGTGAGTTGCATCGGCGCCCGCGCCACAACTCTCTGTGATCTCACGAAGCCCTCAGACCTATTTCGTCAAACGATCGACGATGATGCCACTGTGGCCCGGAAACCACCCATTGGAACCCGACCACTGCCCCAGACCGCTTGGAGTTCCGATCTGGTATCGGTCAAGCAAGGTTCCGACATGACAGTTACCCGATGGACTACAGCTCGAAACTTCAAAAGCAGCCGCGGCAACCACGTACATCTCAGTTCCGCTGGGCGAAGGATTGTTCGTGGCTATCGGGACAATCAGCACGCATCCATCCGGGTTCGCATCGCCGGCGCGACACCCGTTGACGCCGGTGACTCTCGTGCGGACCGGGCCTGCTCTATCGCCCGGGTCGACGCTAAACCACCCGGGTATAGACTTGGACGCGTTGTCGTTTTGGATTGAGACGCCTTTGAACTTGCTACTTGTCATCCCGCATTTTGCGACGTCTTTGGGGCCGTGGAGCAAGAACGTCTTTCCAACAGCGGCCGGATTGATCGTGTAATCCGACGTCCCGTTTCCAGCGCCCGGGCTTGGTGTCGGAGTCGAAGGTTTGTTCAAGAACTCAACCCGATAGTTTGAACCTGAGTTGATCGGATAGGTGAGTACTTGACCTGTTGACAGTTCGTTAGCAGGAGCGTTGGCCGTACCGTTCGTGAGAATTGACGTTGTCCCGCCGCTGGCAAGGGTGGTATCGAAACCGCAAGCGACAAAAGGACTATCCGCACCCGTGAGGACCTCTTGGATATGCGCCGTGGCGCTTGCAGACGTCGTAACAGTCGTGGGGGCACCCGGTATAACGCGAATGAAGAAGGTGTTGTGGGTCTCTGTGACTTCAACGTGGACGCCTGTCGCAGTTGGTGGAACGGGAAGGAAGCAGCTACCTTGATTGGTTCCGGCATCGTCGACGTAATTGCACCGGAAAGTCTGATTTGTCGAAGAACCCATCTTGTTTGCGCTCACCATCGCAGCTACGTCAGATTTCGCCGACAGAGTTGGGTTACTCAGGCTCCACTCGGCCAGCACGTGTGCCCCGGCCATGGAGGCCGAATCAGCTGCGTTCTGAACGGTTCGGCGTTGCGCGAAAGCGTAGCCAAGATCGATCGAGAGACCAACCATACCCGTCAACACGACCGCGAAAGCAGCAACCATGATGAGGATTTGGCCGCGTGACGCCTTCGCGCTTCTCACACGCCTCCTGATTCGATCGAACACGGTAGATGCCTCCAACTACGACGAATTACTTTCGATATCAAATCTAGAATGGCTTATGGGCATGTCGAATGGCCCAAATGTCACGTGTTCTAGGCGACTTCTGAACCGACGGAGCCAGCCAAACGAACGAATTAGGACTCTGCACCAAGCGTACGATCTCCCAAGACACGACTCGGCAATCGTGGGAACTCGGCTGTGTTTCAATCTGGTCATGTCAGGAATTTAACAGCAGCATCTACCGTTGAGTGAGCTATCGGAAGCCCTGAATTCGCGACCCGACGAACAGCCAGCTGAAGAGGGAGAAGTTCTTGTCGAAAACCACCACACCGGAATACCCAGTTGTCGATTTTGACCATATTGGGCCTCGAGTCGGTTCGCGATTCCCCGACGTAATGTTGCCCGATCAGCACGGACAGCTTGTCGACCTACATCGGAATCGTGACGGACGCCGAGCGATCGTGGTCTTTCATCGCAGCGCCAGCTGGTGACCGTTCTGTAAGACGCAGCTCGTTGAGCTGCAACGAAGCCTGCCCGACTATGAACGTGAAGGCATCGCTGTCTTTGCAATCAGCTACGATTCTCAGGAGGTGTTGGCGAATTTCTCAGAGAAGCGGGCAATCGGTTATACCCTCATGTCTGACGTTGGGAGCAAGGTCATCCGCGAGCTCGGACTCCTCAACGTTCACATTGCACAACAGCAAAACGCCTTCGGTGTTCGCGTGAGCGAGCGACATCTCGGAGTTCCGTATCCAGGAACCTTCGTGCTCGACGAAGCCGGAGTCGTGCGTGAGCGTTGGTTCGAGCAGAGCTATCGAGTTCGCCCTACGGCCGTGACGTTCCTTGAAGAGAGTTTTCATATCGAAAACCTGCGCGCTGGAGTCCGAGCCACCTCGCAGAGTGACCGTGTGCGCGCCTCTGTCTGGCTCGGCGGTTCTACCTACCATCCGCACCAGCGGCTTAGTCTCAATGTTGAACTTAATATTGCGGCTGGCCTCCACGTCTATACTGATCCAATTCCAGATGGCTACGTTCCACTCTCGATCGAGATCGAACCGGTGCAAGGTATGCAAATAGGTGAGATCAAACTCCCCGAGCCTCAACAGTTTCATCTCGAGACGCTTGATGAAACATTCCACGTCTTCGAAGGGAGAGTGCGGGGGCGACTGCCGGTTGTTCTGACACATAACGTTGGTGACGTCCAACTCGCGTTACGAGTTGGCTATCAGACGTGCAGCGATCGAGAATGCTTCATGCCTGAGGTGCTGACGCTCACACTTCCGGTGCGCGCCGAAGATAATATTCGCGATTGAGTGCGGGGCACAGGGCGCCAGACGATTCTGTCCGGCGTCCTGTCACGATCATGCGTCGATACCGGACACGTCAATCTGGGTGGTCAAACTCCGGAACACGGACGCCGACGGTTTCGCGCCGCGGCTCATGTCGTGTACCGGGCTCCCCTTCGATCCGCAGGTCAGGCAGCCATTCCAGCCATTTCGGCAAATACCAGTTGATGTCGCCAAGGAGAGTCATCGCCGATGGCACGAGGACCATCCGAACCACGGTCGCGTCAAGCGCAATCGCCACTGCCAGGCCGAAGCCTAACTGCTGGAACACAACCAGTCGGCCGGTGGCGAAGGACGCGAAGACCACCACCATGATCGCAGCAGCTCCCGTGATGAGACGTCCGGTCGTCTTCAACCCGACCGCCACTGCTTCCCGGTTGTTTCGCGTCATGTCGAAGTGCTCCCGGATGCGACTGAGTAGAAAGACCTGGTAGTCCATACTCAGTCCAAAGAGCACGCTGAAAAGAAATATCGGCACCCACGCCTCGATCGTCGGCGTCTTTTCAAATCGAAACAGATTGTGGAGATACCCCTTCTGAAATACGAGGACCATCAGTCCGTAGGCAGCGCCGACGGAGAGCAGGTTCATTACAATGGCCTTCGTCGGGACAACAATGGAGCGGAACGCGAGCATGAGCAGAATGAAGCTCAGACTCAACACATAGGCAAAGATGGTGGGCGTGTATCCATCGACCAGATTGATGAAGTCGGCGTTGAAAGCGGTCTGACCAGTCACGTAGACCTTTGCCCCGGTGCCCGAAAACGCCGCAGGAATGAATGAGCCACGGAGCTGCTTTACCGCCGAATAAGCCGGCGGGCTATTCGGATCGCTCTTTAGCGGGATGGTGACGAGCGCCAGATCCCCGGTCTTGTTCCACTCGATACTCGGACTGGGCACGAACTGAGCGTCCTTCGTCAAGGTCGATTCCAACGTGCTGATGGCCTGCTCCGTCTGGGTTGAGCGAGGCGCATCAACCACGATCTCAACCGGCGCCAGAAGACCAGCCGAAAAGTCGCGGTTCAGAATGTTGTAGGCCGTACGAACATTTCCCGGGGGTAAGGTCGAAGCGCCTTCCATACCCCTCTGAAGATCGACGAGTGGCAGCGCCAGAACGACCAGGAGCGTCGTTGCCAGCACGAGACTGATTACTGGATGAGTCATGATGGCATGCGATATACGGCCCCAAAAGCCTGAATAGAGTTCCGTGTCGGTCCATCGCTCGTGTGGTTGACTGACCTGCGCGGAAGGACGCTGCTGACGACGCGGCCAGTTGATCCATTGCCCGAACAATCCGAGCGCAACCGGAACAAGCGTCATCACCGCGACCATCGCCACCAGAACGACCATCACCGCACCGGCTCCGAGACTGCGGAAGATAGTTGTCGGGATAAGAATGATGCCCGACAACGCCAGAGCAACCGTGGCACCGGAAAACAGCACTGCCTTTCCAGCTGTTCCTCCGGTGATCGCAATCGCATCGTGCCTCGACTTGCCTGCTGTTCTCTCCTCCCGAAATCGAGAGATCAAAAAGAGAGCGTAGTCGATGCCGACTGCTAATCCGATCATCGTGATCATGTTAATGACGTAGAACGACAGGTCGGTCACGTGCCCAAGCAACGTCGTCAAACCCAACGCAACCACGATCGAAACGCCTGCCAGGGCCAGCGGGATTCCGGCAGCCACCAGGGCACCGAAAACAAGGATTAGTACGACTACGGCGGCCGGAAGCCCAAAGTACTCAGCCTTGTGCAGATCGGTCGCGGAGATCTGCGTGAAGGTGTTGTCAATACTGACCTGCCCGACGGTGACGACCTGAATGTCTCCCTGACTGTTCTGCTCGACGGCTGACATGAACTGATCAGCATTCTTCTTGGCCTCGTTCAGCGTGCCAACCAACGTCACTGGAATGATGGTGGAATGCTTATCGGCAGACACGAGAGCCGCCGCCTGGGGGGAGTTCGCCGCCTTTGCTTGGTAGTAGTTCGATACGGATTGCACTACGCTGGTCATACCTGCTAGTTGTTGAGTCGTCTTCTGAACCACGCTCTGAAACTGCGGGTCAGTAATGGCTAGCGTATCGGAGTGGACGACGACGGTTTCGCTGACCGGTGATACGCCACGAAGCCGTTCGGTAAGCAGATTTGCCCCTTTGAGCGACTCGGGATTGTTTGTGAACGAGACATCCGTAGTAAGCGCGCTGGAAAGTCCAGTGAACGTGGCAAACACGGCCAAGAACACTGCCACCGCCCAAATGCTGAGGACGCGCCATGGATGGCGTGCGCACGCGCTGGCCGTGCTCATTGTCGAGGGAACAAGACGCATAAAACAGATCCTCCAACTCGTCAGAAATGCAATTGGATGGCTAATGATTGTGTCTGGTGCGTTCCGCCGTCCTTTGTTGAGAATACGCCAAAACCCGCGGGATCGCAGTCGTGATTTCCTTACAATTCCGCGCCCACCCACGAAAGCGCAACTGCAAAACGTATGGCATCTACATGCGCGTCACGCGAATTCCTGGTTCCGTCTACGCAAGAGACCGGCAACCGTCCAACATAGTTATGCCGTATTATCGTCTTGTCGTTGGCAATCTTGTCGAATCTGGTGCGGTCGGCAGTCATCCCGCATGAGGTCTGAATCAGCACGCTGGTCGAAAACCTCCCGATACTCGGGGAAGGAGCGCTTATCTTGAAAGAGCATAGTCTTGAATCGGCGAGCCGAAAGCGTCCGCTCAAAGTCGGACTAATTCTGCCGCATTGGGAAGCCGGGATGAGCGGCCAGACGCCGGGATGGTCGGACATCACTGAAATGGCGCGACTTGCCGAGGATATTGGATTTGACTCACTCTGGCTCGTCGATCATTTCCTCGTTCCCTATCAGTATCGAGGCGAGGACAAGGTGCAGGGATTCTGGGATAGCTGGACGGTACTCCCAGCGTTGGCTGCGACGACAAAGCACGTCGAGCTTGGCACGCTAGTGACCTGTACTGGATTCCGGAATCCCGCACTGATGGCGAAAATCGCCGCAACGGCGGATGAGATAAGCGGCGGACGGGTTATTCTGGGGATTGGTGCCGGATGGAACGAATATGAATACCGCGCCTTCGGCTATCCGTACGATCATCGGGTAAGCCGTTTCGAAGAAGCCTTGACGATCATCCACGGCTTACTACATGAGGGCTATGTCGATTTTCAGGGCAAGTACTACGAGGTACGCGAGTGCGAAATGCGTCCACGCGGACCACGTCCCGGAAAGTTGCCCATCATGATCGGATCTTCAGGCGAACGCATGCTGCGTCTTACGGCACGTTTCGCTGATTCCTGGAACCGATGGCTCGTCTATTCACGAAGTCACCCCGACCAGATCCCCGAAGCGCGAAAAAAGGTCGACGACGCCTGCCTGGCGGAGGGCCGCGCCCCGGAGAGCCTCGAACGAACCGCGTCGGTTCAGATCGATTTCAAAGGCACGAAAGACCCACAAGAGGGCAAAGAATCGCTTACCGGAAATCCCGAACAGATTGCTGACACGATTCGAGAGTTCGCACGCGAAGGGATCACCCATTTACAAATCATGCTGCGGCCGAACACACCAGAGGCCATTGAGCAACTGGGCCGGGTATTGCAAGATCTCGATCGCGGCTAACGAGCTTCCAACGCAGACTCTTCCCACCGTCGTGGACGGATGTAGACAAAGGCCTCTCCATCGGATTGTCGACTTGGAGTTTCCCTGGAGAATGATAGAGTGTTTTCACCACAAGCGCGTGGCCGTTGAGTTGACTGACATTCCTGAGATCGCTATACTCAGCGAAGGAATTGGCCAGGCAGAATTCCAGCGTTCGCGGCTGCAGGCCTTCCTCAACAACCGTGGGGGCATAGCTCAGCTGGGAGAGCGCTACAATCGCACTGTAGAGGTCGGGGGTTCGAGTCCCCCTGCCTCCACCACGGCTATACTGAATTCGGACTTGCTACGCCCGTAGCTTTGAAGAGTCTCGTTCACACTTGTTAGTCTTATGTCTGTCGTCTGTGTTTTCGTCAGCGTTCATCGATGGGACCGTCGCCATTGATGTCTGTATCTTGGCTCTTATGAGGCGTTTCGGCGAATCCGCAAGGCTGAAGAGGAAGCATCGCATGGAAAATCCAAAATACCAACTTATCGGAAGACGTGCGGATCGTCGTGACACGCTCCTCTTCCGCGACCGCAAGGGACGCCACTTCATTCGTCCGTCATGCGGGGCAAGACTCATTCGCATTACTACAAGTGATGCGCAACGGATCATGCGACAGTATGCCTATAACTCGGTACTTGATGGGTCGTGGCGGAACGAGACGGAGGCTACGGCGCTTGAGTGCCCGCTGCCTGTTCCATTCGAGTCTGATATGGCAGCTGGAGAACTGACCTAGACACACTGCCACCTCTCTCGGTTTTTGCATGAAACCAGCTAGATAGCACACTGCCCCGGCATTCCACCAGGGCAGATTTCTTGTCTTATTTGGCGGAGAGCTACGACGCGGGCTGCGGGCGCATGCGAGGTGGCGATGACGGCTCTGATCGAGGGTCAACCTCTTGCTCACCGTTTGGCTGAGTAACGGCCTGTTCGCCCCGAGGACTCAGTAACAACGAAGGTCCGTGCAACGTAGGCTTCGGACGAGGCTGATCGAACAGTGCTTCGATTTCGGATCCATCAATCGTCTCGTTCTCGAGCAGCAGCATCGTGATGGCCTCAAGCTTGTCCATGTTGGAGGTCAAGACCTCTTTGGCGCGCAAATAGGCGTCATCGATAAGATCGTGGATCTCTTTGTCGATCTCATATGCCACTGGATCGCTGTAGTTACGCTGCTCGCTAATCTCGCGGCCAAGGAACACCAACTCTTCTTTGCGTCCAAACGCGAGTGGTCCGAGTTTCTTGCTCATGCCGTACTCGGTCACCATGCGACGAGCGAGATTCGTCATACGCTCGATATCATTGGCCGCACCGGTAGAGATCTCCTGGAAGATCAACTCCTCGGCAACATGCCCTCCCATGAAGACAGCCAATTGATCTTCAAACTGCTTCTTGGTCCAGAAGAAGCGATCTTCTTCGGGAAGGACACGCGTGTAACCACCCATCATTCCACGCGCAACGATCGACACTTTGTGGACAGGATCGGAGTACGGAAGCATACGAGCAACGAGCGCGTGACCAGCTTCGTGATAGGCGGTCATCAACCGCTCGCGCTCGCTAATGACCCGGCTCTTACGCTCAGGCCCGGCGATAACCCGATCGATCGCCTCCGTGAGTTCGCGATTACCGATCGTCTTTTTGTTACGTCGAGCCGCGAGAATTGCCGCCTCGTTGACCAGATTTTCGAGATCGGCGCCAGAGAATCCTGGCGTCTGGCGGGCCAAGATTTGGAGGTCAACTTCCGTCTCGAGCGGCTTTCCACGAGCATGCACCGTTAGGATCGCAAGACGGCCGGAAATGTCCGGACGGTCGAGAACAACCTGCCGGTCGAATCGACCAGGGCGCAGAAGCGCTGGATCGAGCACGTCCGGTCGGTTCGTTGCCGCGATGATAATCACATTTGTCGTGCTGTCGAAACCGTCCATCTCGACCAGTATCTGGTTGAGAGTTTGCTCCCGCTCATCGTGGCTTCCACCGAGGCCCGCGCCACGCTGACGTCCGACCGCGTCGATCTCGTCGATAAAGACGATGCAGGGTGCGTTCCGTTTTGCCTGGTCGAACAGGTCACGTACACGACTCGCGCCAACACCAACGAACATTTCGACAAATTCGGAGCCGCTGATGCTGAAAAACGGGACGCCGGCTTCGCCTGCAACTGCACGTGACAGGAGCGTCTTTCCGGTTCCTGGTGGCCCGACCAGCAATACACCGCGCGGAATTCGCGCGCCGAGTGAGGCAAACTTTTCAGGGTATTTCAAAAACTCGACGACTTCGGCTAACTCTTCCTTGGCTTCTTCGACTCCGGCGACGTCCTCAAAGGTGACGGTCGGCTTACTTCCGGTGAACATTCTGGCGCGGCTCTTGCCGAATGACATGGCTTGATTGTTCGAGCCTTGCGCCTGTCTCATCATGAATATGAATATGCCGATAAGCAGCACCATGGGGATCAAAATGCTGAACGCACTGATCCAATTTCCCCACGAACTGCCGGCATTCGCCTTGATCGGAACCGCATCGGGCTGAATTCCAAAGTAGTTCAAGGCCTGCCAAATGTTCACGTTTCCCGGTGGGAGGCGCGTCGATTTGACTTGATTGGTCCCGATGTAATGGACCGTAACGTCGTTCGAACCTTCTTTGGTATCGAGGCTCTCAACCTTACCAGCCTTGATGTCGTTAGCGACGGCCGAGAAATCCACATTCTGGGTCCCGCTGCTTCCACCAAGCCACGTGAACCAGATCGCAACAACGGCGATGATCAGGACGATCCACACGAAGCCGTTGCGCACCCATTTGTTGTCAGTCATCCATTACCCTCCGACCGCGTCGTGCGGATTGCACGCTCCCTGCATGAGGACCACATTCACGCGGACTCGACAGGAGTGGCCGAATTATAGCAGACAGTTTCGTCAACTTGGACGTCACGTTGTTTCCAGCAATTTCGGCTCACAAATCCCAATAAATGGAAGGTTTCGGAACCTTCCCGCGTAGTCAAGGCCATAACCAACAACGAACTCGTCTGGAATTTCAAACCCGACCCAATCGACTTCAACGTCGACGGCGCGCGTCCGTTGCTTCTTCAGGAGTGCAACGAGTCGAATGTCTGCCGGTTTTCTACGTTGCAAGACGTCAATGAGATAGTTGAGCGTCAATCCGCTATCTATGATGTCCTCAACGATCAGAATGCGGCGGCCTTCGATCGAACGATCGAGGTCTTTGAGTATGCGCACGACACCAGATGTACTAGAGGCGTCACCATAGCTCGAGACGGCCATGAAATCGATCTTAAGCGGGATATTAATTGCTCGCGTAAGATCAGACATGAACATGAATCCGCCGGTCAAAACGCCTATCAGCAACGGAACATCGTCTCTATAGAACTCGCCAATCTCACTACCAAGATCGTCAATGCGCGACCGGAGCGTCTGTTCATCAATCAGAACTCGTTCCAGGCCCCTATGAAGACGGATATCCCGCAACCTACTCGTCATTCCTCTGATCTTCCTCTGATTGTTTCGTTAGTCGCGCGACCAATCCAGAGTCTACATCGCTGAAGCTAGGCAAGGAGAATCCTGGTATCCATCGTATGATCCCGTCGTGGATCAGCAACGGAATATAATCGCGAAGGTAACCGGAAATCTTCTGGTTGACGAACCAATCTTGAAGTCGGCGAGACGATTTCCCATCGGTCGCGATCCGATCTCCCGGCCGACGCGTTCGCAACGTCCATCCGTCGATCAGCCCCTCTGCGTGCATCTCAACGGCCCAGCCGCCATCGAGACGGATGCGCTGCGTTTGGAGGAGAGGGATGACTGTGTCAGGATCCATAAGTGGCAGCCCGGATACCGCGCGCAATGTAGGTTTGATCACCTGAGCCTGGCCCAAGATCATCCGATGGTAATCGATCAACGCGGCGATTCCATCACCCACCTCGACGACCCGCGAGACCTCCCCTTCAAGCAGCGCTTGACGCAGAGCTTCCACACGCTCGCTCGACAAACTTATCCAGTTCGACAACGCGTACACGCACATGACGATCACGCGTCGCTGAAGTGGAACCGCCAGTTCACCGAACGCTTCTCGGTCTATCCCAACACATGGCGCGAGCCAACTACAAACCTTGTCGAACGACTCAGTTGCCAGATTCGACAGGAACTCCGCGTCTTCAGCCAGCAGTTTGCTGGAGCGCGATATCGACCGCGCCGCTCCCGGGACAATCTGTTCGAGCAATGGAATCACCTGGTGACGAACCGCGTTGCGTCGATATCGCGTATCGGCATTTGACGGATCGTTGATGGCAACGAGCCCGTGCTCCTGTGCGTACGCTTCAATTTCGACTCTCCGCCGGTTGATCAAGGGTCGGAGCAGCCAGACGTCACGGGTCGACTGACGAATCGGATCCAGTGGAATGGATCGCCGCGCAATCTCACGCATCGCGGACAAACCATCGAGGCTGGCGCCACGTGCCAGGCGAAGCAGGACGGTTTCAACTTGATCGTCAAGTGAATGACCGAGCGCGATCCAGCGTGTGCCGGCCTTGAGCGTCCGAGTCGCCAGCGCCGCGTAACGCGCCATCCTGGCTGCCGCCTCGATTCCGTCCCCGTCATCCCACTCGCTCACGTCAACGCGCACGATTTCAAGCGGCACGTCGAGCGAGCGGGCAACACGCAGACAATCGCGTGCGTTCTGTTCAGACTCGACAAGAAGCCCATGATCGACATGGATGGCGTTGAGAGCCGGCCCCTCACCGAGATTCCGCAGAGTTACCAGCGCGTGCGTCAGTGTTTGGGAGTCTATCCCTCCCGATAGTCCGATGAAGAGACAGTCTTCTGGGCCTAGATCAGCACGCCTCAACGAATTGCGGACGTCATCCAGCAGGCTGTAATGCATCGAGGATACCGTTCGACCCTTCGCGCACGGAGTTCATCGCCGGGTGCCTACCCGGGAACAATTGTCTTCACTGAACGACTTTAAGGTAGTTCTCGCATGTCTGATGGAAGCAAGTCGCGCCGAAACCAACTTCTGCGAGCTAGTACTGATCCCGAAGGAGATAGTCGTGCGCGAGCGGCGCGTTTACGAACTCAAGGCGAACGCTCATGATATCCGCCTCTTTGGCGAATTTCGCTAGTCGGTTCGTGTCAACGTACAGTCGATCCGGATCAGTAGCGATCACGACGTCGATTTTGCGCGTCCAAACAGACGTTCGCAATCGTCTGAGTTCAGGACGCTCCGCCTCGACACTCACGCTCTCGTCGCGGTAGACCTGTGTGATGACGTAGCCCTGCTTGTTCGCGTGGCGACGACATGTCTCTTCCTGCTTCGCTGGATCATTTACGACTTCGCCACGATCGTTCAGCTGCAATCTGGTGAAAATTCCCGCACGAACCGGCATCGTCATGCTCCTCAACGTTGGGGTATGCGAGCCGTACCATTACTGCAGCCCGCGTTTCAACTCGTTAATGATAGTACGGCGACACTCCTCAGTGCTCGATGACAAATTTTGACCATGGCTCGACATACTGCCGTTCATAGCGGATTCGGAGTGGGATGCGAGTCACGATCCGATCATCGAGGGTGACGTCGAACCAGTAGACACCTTCTTCTTCAATGTCCATCGACACATTCGAAATGAACGTCGCCCGGTGGTCGATACCTTTGAACTGGATACGTTGTGATACGGGCTCGAGTCGCTCGCCCGACGGTTGCACGGGGACGACAGAAAGACGATGAGAACCGGATGCGTCGCCTGCGGCGATCTGAACCGCCAGGTGTCCTTGAAAGCGAAATGTCGGCATCTTCTCTGGCGCGTTTGGATCGTTGGTTCCGGCGACCAGTTGTTCCAGTACGTTGATGACACTGAACGACCCGTACTGATCCTGTTGAGCGGTCTGACACAGAACCGCCATCAAGAGATATGGTCCCCCGCTTGAAGCCATTCACTTCCTCCGCCTCAATCATGCGCACGATCGGCCCGAGAGCAGCCAATCAGTGAGCAAGGGTATAGCATCGGGCGACTTCCAACGAGTTTGGCCTGGGCTGCACGCCAAATCGGGACCTGATCAGAGATATCCTTGTCATCGCTCGACCGCTCGCAAGGCCTCCTCCGCGACGCGTAGCACTTGCTCGAGATTCTCGTCGGTCATCGGCGTTGAGAGACATCCGAAACCCCCAGAACCGATGAAGACTCCGCGATTCATCATCTCCCAGTGCAGCTGAGCAGCACGGCTCGCCTGCTCGGCAGTCGGATAGGCGGATCGATAGTCCGTGAGCAGTTCGCTTGTCGGAACCATCCTGAAGAGCGAACCAGCCCCGGTCACCTGCCAGTTGACCTCCAACAAACGGACGATTTCGTTGAGTTCTGTCCGCAGGCGATCGCCCTGTTCGTTCAGCCGGTCGAATACGTCGGCCGACAGCATTTCCATGGTCTTATATCCGGCGGCCATGGTCACTGGATTGGCGTTAAAGGTTCCGCCGTGTGGCACAAGCGGGCTATGCTCGGTCGCATCGAAGACGGACATCACGTCGGTTCGACCGCCGACAGCACCAACCGGGAAGCCCCCGCCAATGATCTTGGCGAGCGTCGTGAGGTCCGGTTGGAAGTCGAACGCACCCTGCGCACCGTGATAATCAACGCGGAAGGATATGACCTCGTCTGAGATAAGCAAGATGCCGAGTCGATTGCATTCTTCTTGCAGCGCCGCGACAAATTCACGTTTTGCCGGAACCAGTCCAACGCGTGAGGGCATCACATCAATGATGACTGCCGCCAGTCGGTCACGATGACGGCGCAACAGTTCACGCGTCTCGTCGATGCGATTGAATGGAAGAACGACAACCTCATCCAGTAGGCTCTGCGGAACACCCGCGGCATAGGCAATCGACGAGGGTTCCGTCGCGTCGCCCCAATTCTCCGGCGACGACGCCAGACTCACCTCGACGTAGTCATATGCTCCGTGGTAGGCACCCTCGAACTTCGCGATGGCTGGTTTTCCGGTAAATGCACGTGCCGCCTTGACTGCCATCATGACCGCCTCAGAGCCAGAGTTGACAAATCTGATCCGGTCGACCGCCGGCAGGCGTTCACAAAGCAACTTGGCTAGCTTGATTTCATGCGGAGTTGGCGCGGCGAAGGCCGTTCCACCGCGCATTGCCACAATCGCCGCCGCCTCGACTTCTGGATGAGCGTGACCGTGGATGAGCGAGGTGTAGTTGTTGATGACATCGAGGTAACGATTGCCGTCCACATCGAAGAGGAAAGCGCCTTCACCTCGCTCGACGTAAACGGGGTGTGGCTTGTAGTAGACCGTGAGGCGTGAATTGCCCCCGGCCAGATACTGCCGCGCTTCGTCGAACAAGCGGCCAGATTCGGCATAACGATTACCAGTAGCTACGGTGCTCGCTTCAGTCGTCATTGATGCATCCTCCTGATCCAGGATGTCTATTCTCGCGACCATCTACTGCCGATAGATCGTCCGGATCACAAATGCTCTGCAGCACGTTGTGACACATTTCCACTGATCGATATCATCACGGTACACCGAACCGTTGTCGCTGTCAGCAGGCAACTTCAACTCGTCACATCAGGCCCCGGCGCTGTTTGGCGTGGTCCTTGGCCAGTTCGGACGATAATTCGGCCCCGAAGATCACGACGTTTGTCTCCAGGTAGATGAAGAACATGAACGCAACGACGCCGCCCAATGTGCCGTAGACATCGGAGTAGTGACCAAAATTGGCCAGGTAGATTCCAAAGCCTGATTTGGCGACTTCGAATCCGACTGCCGCGACCAGGGCTCCGAGCCACAGATCACGCCGGCTAAGAGAATGGTTTGGGACCCACC
Source organism: uncultured Chloroflexia bacterium (assembly GCA_963739715.1). Taxonomy (GTDB): domain Bacteria; phylum Chloroflexota; class Chloroflexia; order Thermomicrobiales; family Thermomicrobiaceae; genus CALAGB01. The sequence continues at coordinate 358,630 of CAVUBN010000021.1, forward strand.
TATAGGTGGCGAAGAAGACACACCACGAGATTGCAAGTGGTAGCAGCAAGTAGACCGCAGCCCAACCGAGATTGACCAAGAATCCATGGAATAGATGATCGGATAACGCTCGGAACACTCCGAGCGCGGTCGACAACACGACGGACAAAAGAGACAGGATCAGTACCCCGACGACGCTGAATATGTCCCTGGCACGTGCGCGAACGAATCCTCTACTTGACTCGACGTCAAATGCATTGTTCAGGGCTCGTCGCAGCGCACCAAACATACCGCTTGCGGTCCACGCCAATCCGATTAGACCGAACACTCCAACCAAGCCACTCTGTGGGTTCGCCACCCCGGAGATGATCTTCTCGACTTCCGATCGAAACTTCAGCGCCTGTGGGATCTGCTTCATGATGTCATTTACGACCCGCACTTGCAGTTGTGGATCGCGCACGATAATTCCGAAAACGGCTACCAGGAAGAGCAGCATTGGGAACAGCGAGAAGACCACGTAGTACGTCACTGCGGCTGCATAGATCGAACCGTGGTTCTGCGAAAATTCGGAGTATGCACGCGTCACCACATCGATTGGGTAGATGCGCTGAATCTTTGCAATCCGCAGGCGTGCGCTCCGCGGAATTCGTAGAGTCCTCATCATTCGACCTTTACTTGTAGGCGATGGGCTATCGCGCTGGATGGGTTCCGGGAAGATGGATTACGGCAACGATCACGGAAGTTCAGATGCTTGACCACGTTCGACATGTTGAGCGACACAATAGGCTTGTATCTGCTAATTAAATGTACCAAACGTACTCGAATTGTTCGGAATTGGACGGACAAGAGGGTGATCACCCTAGAATACGGAAACAAGACCGAATCCGGGGCCCGTATCGTGCCACTGATGCCCAAACTGGACGATAATGGGAATCGTCGCTCGCAATTCGGTCTGAGATTTCCCTGGCTCTATGGCGAACACGAAGCATCCTTTCATCGTTTCCGAGGTTACATATTTGACACCCATGAACAAAAATCAGCGGGACGGGGCCGGTGACTTCCACGATGCCGTCGAGATCGCAATACATCGCAGCTTCTTCCGACAGTTTCCACCCAGGCTATTGTCCGAACTCGAGTCTGATGCACTTCGGGTTGACGTGCCAGCTGGCAGCGAGGTCTATCTCGAAAACGACGAGCCACGAAGCAGCCTCGTGGTAGTGGGTCTGGTACGTGTGTACATCAATCGTCCCGATGGTCGCGACGTATCTGTACGGTACGCGCGCCCAGGTGACGTGATCGGAATCGCCGCGATCTACGGCGGGCCCGCTCCGGTTAACGTGCGCATGATCAGCGACGCAACGCTGCTGATGTTCAACGCGGAGAAGTTGGCCCGGATCGCCAAATCCACTCCGTCGGTTGGCTGGATTCTCGCCGAAGAGGTCACACGACGACTTTACGACACGCTGGATCTGCTCAGCGGTAATGCTCCTGGCTCGGCACGTCAGCGAGTTGCCAGACTCCTGCTTGAAACCGCCACACAACAACGTGGTCAAACGGTCATCTCGCCGGTATCTCGTCAGGAGCTTGCGGATGCAATTGGCGCGGTTCCTCCGGTCGTCACTCGTGTCCTACGCGATCTTCGAATCAAGGGACTGATCGGAACCGCGCGTCACGGAATCCTCCTGCTCGACCCTGAGGGTCTATATCTGGAGGCGCAGGCATCCGAGGGCTGACAGAACTTATCCGATCGGCGATTCTGGTTCCAGAAGACGTTCGGCGAGTTGACTGAGCTGCGCATAGCGACAGTTCGGGAGCAAGGGGGAACCATGAACGATCGACCAAGTGGTTATCTGAGTGCGGCGGCAAAGCAGGCACTTCACGAGGTCAGTACCGCCACTTTGACGAGCCAGCTACTAAAGCGGGGCTTTCGCAACACATTCTTGGGCGGTCTGATCCCGCTCAGACCGGATATCCGGATGGTCGGTTATGCCTTCACCCTCCGCTACGCGCCAATGCGAGAGGATCTGGATCTGGAGGTGGACTACGATAACCTGACCAACGTCCAGCGGCTGGCAGTCGAGGCCGTTGGTCCCGAAGATGTGCTCGTCATTGATGCGCGCAACGAGATTCAGTCGGCCTCGCTCGGAAACATTCTGGCAACGAGAATCAAAATGCGCGGTGGGACCGGAATCGTGACTGACGGTGCGCTTCGAGACGCTAACGCCTTCCGCAATATCGACATTTCTACGTATACGCGCGCAGTCCACGCTACGACGAGTTCGACCAAGCACCATCCAGTCGACATGAATGTGCCGGTCGGATGTGCCAACGTACTCATCATGCCTGGTGACGTGATTGTCGGGGACGCGGATGGCGTTATTGCCATTCCGAAAGCCGTGGCAGAGGACGTTGCGCTTGCCGCGGTCGAGCAGGAGCGGCTGGAAGCCTTTGTACTGGGAAAGATTCAGGGTGGTGCCAGCATCATCGGCGTCTATCCACCGGACGAGAAAACCCGCGCCGAGTACGTTAGGGAGCGTGGAAACTAGCGGGCGACCTTGTTCGGTCGTCCAAGTGCCTCGGGTTGCGCTCCCGAACGTCGTCGACGCGAGTTGCTACACGCATCTAAGGGCAATGAGATCCGAACTCCCGGTAGCCGCGCACCGGGAGTTCATGGTATTCGCGGCAAACCTGTACCAACTTTTCTCTCGCGGCGGTGAAGAGTCGCTCGCCCTTCTCGGCCGATGCGGTCAGCGGATTTCCATGAACACCGTGTTCGCGCTCTCGTCTTCGCTCCTGAAAACCGGTGAATCGCTTGATATCGTCGCTAAATCCGGGCCGCTCGGCATCTGGCACCATCTTGTCGCGATCGATCATGGTGGGACGCAGATAGAGTTGCATTGAGGTTTCCCATTCGCCACCATGACCGATAAAGCCTGGATCAGTGTCGGCGTAGTCAGTCAACACCTCGGGCACCATCTCCCAGTAGGTGATCGGCAGCACCCAGATGTCCTCCTCGGCAAGCTTCGTCGAGACCACGCGAGAGATGTCTCGGTTACCACCGTGTCCGTTAACCGTGATGATACGTTTGAAGCCGTTCGCCCAGATGCTGCGGCAGATTTCTGATAACAGGGCGATGTACGTTTCGACGCTCGCGGTAATCGTACCGACTTCACCCATGTTGTAGTGCGTCAAGCCGATCCACATCGGCGGAGCAACGATCACCGGGAAGTCATCAATGGCCAGAGCGGTCTCGGTCGCCAGAGCCTGTGTATGGCTTATGTCAACGTCCATCGGGCAATGTGGTCCATGCTGTTCGACGGAACCGAGCGGTATGATGACGACAGGATCATTCTTCAGCGCCTCGAGTAGCTCGTGGCGCCACATCTCCTGCCAGTGGACTGTCTTTCCCGATGCCGCCCGTTGTCCACGACCGAAAACTGAAACATCGGTGACCATGTCGTACCCACCCTTTCGCGCTCAGACGAGACCAAACAACGACTTCAGTCGACGCTCGATCGCCGCGGCTTCTCCCGGTTTGAGTGTCGTCGCCACAATTCCAATTGCTCCTTGATCGAGGAAGTTCTGGGAAACGGCGATCGGCGGATCACCCTCTGCCAACTCGTTTACCAGCGTGATAGCGGACGTCTCAACCCTATCCTCGTTCAGCCGGACCATCAATGTTGGGTACGCTCGCGGGGCGGTCGCATCGGTGAGAAGTGTCGGCTCGATACCTGGAACGTCGGACAGGCCTTCCAGAATAGTCATCAACTGAGCTTCCTGACTTCGTCGTTCCGCATCCATATCACGCGCCAGAAATCGCTGCAACGCGACCATCAATCCGATGACCTCTTCCTTACCAACCTTCATCGGCCGGCCAATACCGTGGTGCGGTGGGCCCAGCAAACGACCTGACTCAAGGTAGCGTTGCCGCCAGGGCCACGTTTCTGGGTAGACGTCCATATCTTGATGCTGCAGCGCCACCGATTCGATCAGATCTCGGCGACCAATCAGAATGCCGGATGCCTGGGGACCGCCGATCGCCTTACCACCACTGAAGGCGACAAGATCCGCGCCTTCCTCGATGAATCGCTGAAGATTCTCACGTGGTGGAAGTGCGGCGGCCGCGTCGATGATCACTGGCAGGCTATGCCGGTGAGCGATTTCGACCACGTCCCGCAACGGCACGACGCCAGGTGCCCGGCCGATCGAATATGCCAGCGCGACGGTCCGCTCATTAATCGCGGATTCCATCTGCCAGGGCCAGCTGATTCCTTGTCCCGGGTATCCCAGATAGCCAACCTCGACGAGTTTCGCTCCCGGCAGGCGAAGCGCATGGCTGTAAGCGGTCAAATGGGCACGCTGGATAACGATCTCGTTAGGGATCCCACTCGTATCAGGAAGACGATCCATCGCCGCCACGTCGAAACCAGCGAGACAGGCGGCCGCGGAGAGGGCCAATCCAGCGGCAGCGCCAGCCGTAACATAGCCCGCTTCGGCACCACTAACTTCGGCTAGATAGCGACCAGCGGCTTCCTGCAGTTCGTCGATCCGAACGCACGACTGAGCCGCCTCCGCCATCGCAGCGGCCACTTCAGCATGAAGCGGCGCTCCACTCAGTCGGGTAACGGGGCCGGCCGCATTGATGACCGGCCGAACACCGAACTGCTCGTAGATTCCCATCACACCCCCTGCCAGGAAAAGTCGTCGTGTGAACGATTCTTTCAGTCCCCGGTTGATCGTGAATAAATGCTTCGCTGGTGTTCCGGCAGCTCTGCCCAGAAGATTGGCGCACGTTCGGGAATTCTCGGCAACGGCACACCGTCGACCATCGTCATTGTGTTGACAAGTCGCGTCTGGCCATTCCGTGCATTCATCTGCGAGTCGTGGAACGTGTACTCACCCGATTCCAACCGGAAGACCGCAATGTCCGCCTGACTTCCAGGCTTGAGCGTGCCGAGGTCTGCCCGGCGCATGGCCGCGGCCGGGCGCGAGGTAGCGCGCTCGATGACATCTGCCAGGCTCATCCCCAGATTCAGGAACTTCGATAACGTGGTGGGCAAATCGAACATCGGCCCTTGAACTGCCATCTGGTGAATATCGCTGCTGATAACGTCCGGCATGAAATCCTGCCCGAGCATAGCTTCTGCCACGTCATAGTTGAACGAGCCGGTACCGTGCCCGATGTCCAGAATCAGCCCACGATCATGGAGATCCTTGATCTCGCCGCGCACAAGACGATCGCTACCAAGAATTCGATGATCACCCCCGGTGAAGCAATGCGTCAGAATATCGCCTGGGCGCAAAAGAGTGATGATTTCCTCCAGTGTTGGCGGGCCGCTCCCAATGTGGACCATCAGCGGCAGATCAACCCTGTCGGCAAGCTCGCGCGCAAGCTGCAATGGGCGAATTCCATTTCCGCGTGTCGTGTTCATGTCGATGCGGGCCTTTATACCAAGTATCAGATCGCGATTGGTCTCGATCATTTTCTCGGCCAGGTCGACGTCACAGTAGTCGAGATTGGCAAACTCACCGGTACGCCCAATCAGACCAATGCTCGACAGGTTCAGCAGAGCGAATACGCGAACTCTACTCGGCTCGTAGATATAACGGCGAAACCCCGGGAAGCTATATGATCCAGAGCTGCCGACGTCGAGCCACGTCGTCACCCCGGTGCGAGCAGCCACCGGGTCGGCTTCGATTCCCCAGTACGTTGCTCCCCAGTAGATGTGCGTATGGAGATCGACCAATCCCGGTGTCACGATTTGGTTGGAAGCATCAAAGATGGCTCGTGCGCCAGAGGGGTCCAGGCGCGGAGCGATCTGAGCGATCATTCCGTCTTTGATTCCGACATCGTTGAGTCCGTCGATGCCATTCGACGGATCGATTACGCGTCCGCCTTTGACAACGACGTCGAACGTCCCAGCCATGGTCATGGTATTCCTACTCCTTCTTTCACTCACTTAATGATCCGCTACATGCGACATCAACTCGAGGGACTACCCAATCTTTTTCGGTTTCTCTTCGAGTTCGTTGACGACATCAGGGCCCAGACTATCTTCGGGCGGCAGACGCCAGTCACGCAAGATCTTCAATGCGCGAGTAGAAACGAAACTCTCGGTATCTCGAATGCCGGGAAGTGGAGCAATCTTCTCGACCAAGAAATGACTCAAGTCTTCGAGGCTGGCTTCGGCTACCGTCGCCATAAGGTCATATCGTCCCATCGTCAGATGAAGTGAGGTGACTTCTTTGAATCCACGTATCGTTTCGGCAGCCTCGTAAAGGTGATTGAGGTCGACATTGATACCGACTATCGCCATGGCGCTGTATCCGAGCTGCCGGACATCCGGTATCACGGCCGGCGTGATCACTTTCTGAGCAATCAGAGCCTCTACCCTCCGGCGCGCAGTAGTCTCTGCAACTCCAGTCGCTCGAGCGAGCTCCGCATACGACGCACGAGGATTGTCAAGCATGCACCGGATCAACCGGCGATCGACCTCGTCAATTTCTGAGCTTGGCATTGCAAGGCTCCTTTTATGGCTTGATCCGTCATCTTTATACCACAACACAGACGATTCCGTCATCGATAAGATTGACACAGGCGGTTTCGGTCGCTATGATGGCCATATCCTAGCGGTTTCCGCGTTTTGGTGGACGGCAGCAAACTGGGGATCGTGATCTTACGCAACTGCGATAAATGAGGAGGGGTGGGTTAAGTGCCTACATCACGTGATGTCTCCGAGGCGATGCAGCGATTGGTGACCGGCGAGTACAGCCGGAGAGACTTCGTCAAACGACTGACTGCGGTCGGGTTCACGGCCTCAGCCGTGGCTGCGTTCCTGGCGGCGTGCGGCGGTAGCAGTTCCAAGGCGACTACGACATCCGCCCCGAGCGCGTCGACCGCGACGTCAGCCGCTACGGCCGCCAGCGGCGGAGGCTCAGCCACGGCGACGACGGCTTCGGGCAGTTCGACGACACCGGCGGCTACGCAAGCTGCTTCAGCCGCCACCACTCCCGTGGGCGGTGCCGACCAGGGCCAGGGCAAACCATTCGATACCCTTACTGTCGCCCTGAACTCAGATCTCGCGTCGGCCGACATCATGTGGGGAACGCCGAACATTAATCGCGATGTCATGGGCCACGTATACGAATACCTCTACACGATGAGCGAGAAGTACACCTACATTCCGATGCTCGCTGAGACCGACATGGATATCTCGGCCGACGGCAAGACGTTCACGATCCCATTGCGCAAGGGCGTCAAATTCCACAACGGCAGCGACTTCACCTCGAAGGATGCTCTCGCGTCGTTGGAACGCTGGCATCGAATGACATCCCGCGGCAAAACTATTCTGGCCAACCTGGACAATATGAGCGCGCCGGACGATAACTCCGTCCAACTCGTCTTCACCAAGGCGAACGGCGGACTGTTGTATGGACTCGGGCATTATGGCGGCTTGGCAGCCATGCTGCCGAAAGACATTATCGATAAGTACTACGACGCGTCGACGAAAGAGGATAAGGAAATCAAGGACGCCGACGCGATAGGCACCGGCCCATACAAGCTGAAGGAATGGGTACGAGACAGCTCTATCACGCTCGAGAAATATGACGGCTACGCGGCTCGGACCGAAGCCCCCGATGGCCGCGGAGGCCAACGCTACGGCTACGCCTCGACCATCAAGCTTATTCCGGTTCAGGATCCGACAACCCGTCTGAACGGTTTGGTTTCGGGTGAATACGACGTCACGTATCAGGCGGCTCCAGCGCAATACGATCAGATCAAGTCTGATCCGAACCTGAATCCGATCATCATCAAACCAGGTTCCAAGGCAGTTGCCGTATTCAATAAGAAGCAAGGGCCGTTCACCGATCAGAAGCTACGACAAGCGGCTCTTGCCGCGACCAATCCACAAGAAGTAATGGCAGGCACGATCGACAACGACAACTTCTACGCCTGCTTCGCGTCACTTGCCGGCCCTGAGTGGGCATTCTGGTACACCGAGGTCGACAAAGAACTCTACGATCAGAATGACATCGCCAAAGCCAAGCAATTGCTCTCGGAGTCAAGCTACAAAGGCGAGAAGCTTCGTTGGATCACGACCAAGGACTACGATTACATGTATCGAAGCGCTCTGGTCGCATCGAAGGAATGGGAGAAGGCTGGGTTCAATATCGAACTCGTCGTGACCGACTGGCCGACGGTAGTCACGAACCGCAGCAAACCGGACGCTTACGAGATATTCAGCACCGGAATTGGTTTTTCGGGCGACCCGCTTGGCACGTCAGCCTACACGCCGAATTGGCCGGGTTGGACCACATCCCCGATGGTCACCGAATCGGATGCGAGTCTCGTGATCGAGACCGATCCCGATAAACGAAAAGCGCTCTGGGAGACCTTGCAGAAAGGATTCTACGAGGAAGTCCCGTACATTCAGTTTGGAGAGATGTACGCGCTTCGCGCGTCGCGCAAGAATGTCCACAACTACCAGGCACGACCAGACTTGATGCTCTGGAACGTTTGGGTCGAGTAGTTTGCGACGGAGGTCTCGTCTTTTTCGGTGATGGGGTGGAGGTTTACGTTTGGCCCGGTATCTTGGTCGGCGGTTGCTTACGCTGATACCGCTCCTTTTTCTGGTCGCTGTGATCGCGTTCGCTCTTGTACGCATGACGCCTGGAGATCCAGCGGCTGTCGTTGCCGGGCCAGACGCCACCCCCGCGGAAGTTGCCCGAATCCGCGACTCGATGGGGCTAGATAGCCCGCTTCCCATCCAGTTTGTCGATTGGATGAAGCGGGTTTTCTTGCACGCCGACCTGGGCGATTCCCTGGTGCTGAATCAGCCAGTGCTGAAAGTCATCACTCAGCGCGCTCAGCCGACGCTGCTGCTCGCAGTTCTGGGCGCCGTCTTCTCACTCGTGATCGGGCTACCGATCGGTATCTTCGCTGCCGTCAAACATAATTCGTGGGTAGACCGTGTGCTGATGTCGGGAGCCATCATCGGGCTCTCGATTCCGAATTTCTGGCTTGGTCTCCTTTTGGTTCTGACGTTCTCCATCCATTGGTCGCTCCTACCACCATCAGGTTTTCAAAACGTTCAGGATGCTGGGTTTTCGACGATCAGATTCCTGATCCTGCCAGCCTTTGCGATTGGAGCCGCTAGCGCCGCTTTCCTCGCCCGCATGGTTCGTTCGAGCATGCTCGACGTGTTGCGGCAAGACTATATTCGAACTGCCGCCGCCAAGGGGTTACGAGGGCGAACCGTCCTATACCGCCACGCGCTGAAGAATGCCATGATCCCGCCTCTCACCGTGATTGGAATGCTGGTTGCCAATCTCGCCAGCGGCACGGTTATCATCGAGATCGTCTTCAACATTCCTGGCGCGGGACGATTGCTCATCAACTCTGTGAGCCGCCGTGACTACCCGGTAATGCAGGGAGTGATCGTCATCACCGCGTTTATCTATATTTTGGCTAACCTCACGGTCGACATCCTCTATGGTCTAATCGATCCCAGAGTGCGGTATGAGTAAGAATCAGACAGCCGAGATCACACGAGAGGCCGGCACCCTTGGCCAGGCTGAACGTATGAGAACTAGGCGGCACTGGATCTGGACGCTGTTTGAGAATCAAACCGCGGTCGTGGGTGTTACTATCGTCATCTTCTTCAGCATCGTCGCGATCCTCGCACCAGTGCTGGCGCCGCATAATCCGCTCGACCTGGATGTACTCCACAAACTGCGTGGGCCATCCAGATCAGATCCATTCGGCACCGATCAATTCGGACGCGATGTCCTGTCACGCGTAATCTATGGGGCTCGGCTTTCGATGGGAGTCGGGGGAACTGTCGGCGTTTCTTCGATTGTGATAGGCCTGATTTTGGGACTACTGTCAGGCTACTACAACCGGCTCGATTCGATCATCATGCGCGTGATGGACGCCCTCATGGCGTTCCCATCGATCATCTTCGCAATCGTGCTGATGGGTATTCTGGGACCATCGATCGGGAATGTGATGCTCGCGCTCACGGTCGTTTTCGTTCCGCGCATTGCGCGTGTCGCTCGTAGCTCGGTGCTGATCGTCCGTGAAGAAGTTTACGTCGAAGCAGTACGTTCGACCGGTGCCAGCGACTGGCGAATCATGCTCCGACATGTCTTCCCAAATATTCTTTCACCTCTAATCACGCAAGCCTCATATATCTTCGCGCTTGCCGTGCTTGCCGAAGCCTCTCTCTCGTTCGTCGGCGTCGGCGCATCACCCGAAGTTCCAAGTTGGGGGAATATGCTCTCGGAGGGGCAGATTGTCGTGCGCCAGGCTCCCTGGATCACCATTTTTCCGGGCGTGGCCATCGTTTTGGTGGTCTTTGGCGCCAATCTCTTCGGCGACGGATTGCGCGACGCGCTGGATCCGCGTCTTCGGGGAGACTGATTCGTCGAAAAGAATCGTGCAACAGCATGTTAGCTCTCGCTCACGTGACGAGCGGGGATATCGAGGGAGGGTAGGTTCATGGCGCATTTTGACCTCATCGTGCGCGGAGCGCGCGTCATCGATCCAGCGCAAGATCAGGATGGCGTCGCCGATGTGGCGATAAGCGACGGCAAGGTCATCGGTATCGATGACTTCTCGTCGGCAACCGCCGATCGGGTGATCGAGGCCAACGGGCTCATCGCGAGTCCTGGTTGGATCGACATTCACGTACATGTTTTCAAGGGCGCAGGCACGATTGGCGTGGACGCCGACGACGTTGCCGGGATAGCCAAGGGCGTTACGACGGTGGTGGATACCGGTTCGGCCGGAGCGGCAACCTGGGATGGCTTCCGCGAATACGTCATCGAGCGTTCGATAACCCGCGTACTCGGCTACGTGAACATCTCGCTCATGCGCGGGCCCGGTCCATGGCACGGCGACTGGCAGAATTTCGACCAAAACTTGACAGTTCAGACGGCTGAGAAAGAGGCTGCAGCCGGAAATTGCATCGGCATCAAGATATTGGCGAGTCAGCGACATGTGGGAAATCTTGGCATCATTCCGCTCGAATTAGCGGTGCAGGCTTCTAGACTGTCAGATACCCGGCTCATGGTTCATCTTGGGAATCCCCCACCACTCATCACCGACGTGCTCAACATGCTCGACAAGGGTGACGTTGTCACTCACTGCTGGCACGGCAAAGGACAGGGGATTCTCGGACGGGACCACAAACCCTTGCCGGAGACCTGGGCAGCGGCGGAGCGAGGCGTTCTATTCGATATCGGCCACGGCCAATCTAGCTTCGCCTTCGAAACCGCTCGCTATGCAATGGAGGCCGGACTCCCGCTTCACTCGATTTCGACCGACATTCATGGAGGAAACGTAAACGGCCCAGTTTACGACATGGCGACCACGATGGCGAAGTTTCTCCATCTGGGATTCAGCCTGCAGGACGTCATCCGGCTCAGCACGATTGGTCCCGCCGCGGTTATTGGGCGAGAGACAGAGATCGGTTCACTTGAGACGGGTCGGTGTGCCGATCTAACGCTCTTCAAGGTCGTAGACGGTGACTTCACGTTCACTGACGCTAACAAGAAGTCAGAAAAGGCGAGCCAACAGTTCGACGTGCAGTACACCATTCGCGGCGGTGACGTGGTGAAGGAACCGGACAACGCGTAGCAGGCTTCTGCTCGCCATCGATCTGGGTTCAACCTGGTGCAAGGCGGGCTACTTTGACGCAACGGGTAGCCTGCTGGCGTCTGGTCGTGCTTACAGTCGGTTCGGCATCGGGTACGGATCGAGCTCGCGGGAACTGGATCACGTCTGGTCTGCCCTGTCCAGCGCCGTTCGTGCTGCCGGCGAACAACTGAAACAGACCGATAAACAGGAGAACCCGCTCGCAATCGCACTGTCCTGCCGTGGCGGTACTGGACTCTGGCTCGACGATCGAATGACGGCGATCGAAGTCCCATCGGTCGAACGTGCGGGAGCATCGTTCGCACAGGACGAGATCGATGAGATCTACCGGCAGTCGGTGTGGGGATTCGAGGGTCCATTCGCGTTCAGCTATGCGCCGGCCATTCTCGGTCGCCTAGTCTGGCTTCGACGTCACGAACCAGATGTGAACAGACGAATTGCTCATGTCGCGGCACTGCATGATTGGGTCGTCTATCGCCTCACCGGTAAGTTTGTGACCGATCCAGCGACCAGCACCGGTGGCATCCCATGGCCCGCGGACGCCATCGCATTCACTGGCGTTCCCCCTGAGGCGTTTCCACCGACTTATCCCCAGGAAACGATTATCGGGGATCTGATCGCTGACCCCGCAGCTGACCTCGGGCTCTCGTCGGGGATCCCGGTGATTGTGGGCTGTCACGATGGCGTGGCGGCGAACATCGGCTGTGGCATCGTCCGCCCAGGCGATGTCTGTATCACATTAGGTTCAAATCTCGTCGTGCGGGCTGTCACCGGTTCCCGCCTACCCGACTGCTTCGGGTACCCAATCGTCGACGACGGCTGGGCATGGGTTCGAGGAGTGCACGGCGTCGCGTCGCAGGTGGATGCAATTGTCGATGCGCTGGACGGCCAAGGTTTGCCGGTGGCTCCCGACCGACACATGGAACTGACCGAACTTGCAGACAGGGTCGAACCGGCTTCCCTCGACCTGCAAATGCCGACGTTGCCACGAGGCGCCGATGCTGCGCGCGCTCAACAAGCGACGACAGCTCTTGAAGCCGGATTCACACCCGCAGAGATATACCGCGCGACGCTTGAAAGCGCGGCATATTCGGTTGCCGGTTTGATCGAGACAGCCCGTAGTGACGGCGCGAATTGCGACCGATACGTCATCACGGGTGCCGCTGCTGCCAATCGACTCTTGGTTCGAATTCTCAGTGCCGTTCTGAAGGCACCGATTGAGATTGGAGACCAGGAAGCGGGGTTACGGGGTGCGGCGGTACTTGCGGCAGTCGGGGCAGGAATGTACGGCGATGTTCATGCCGCCATCAGGCAAATGGTCAAACCGGGAACTGCCATCAGTGCAAGTCGAGAAGAGATCGAAGCGTACTCCCGACGGCACGTAGACGTAGACGTTGGCGCCAGGACGGGTGCCGCTCCAGGGGACGGATCTCGCCAGCGACTCTCATTCTGATGCGGTCGCACGAAAGCGGCACACTTGCTCGCTTCCGATGGCGAGAGACGGAATGTGACGAATTTGTGAACGACAGACAGGGAAACGATCAACCATGGATCCGTATCAGAAACTGAACGTGAGTCCCGTCATCAACGCCAGTGGGATGATGACCGCACTGGGCGGCTCGACAATCAGTCAAGATGTGGCCAGCGCTATGGGATTCGCCGGACAACTGCAGGTGGAAATCGACGCACTTCAGCGTCAGGCCGGAGCACACATCGCTCGGCTACTTGGAACCGAGGATGCCATGGTGACGGCTGGCGCATCGGCCGGGATAGCGCTGATGGTGGCAGCCTTGGTGGCGGGTTCCGATGTGACACGAGTGGAGGCGCTGCCTGATCCAGGTGACGCACCGAACGAGATCATCGTCCAATCCGGACATCTCGTGAACTTCGGCGCACCAGTGAAACAGATGGTCGCGATCGGCGGCGGGCGCGTGGTCCCAGCCGGTTCCACCAATCATGTTCGAGAATCACACGTCACGGGTGCCCGGTCTGAATGGACGGCTGGTGCCCTCTACGTGCAGTCACATCACTGCGTTCAAAAGGGAATGGTCCCACTCGAGCGTTTCGTTGAACTCTGTCGCGAAATAAACGTCCCGGTCATCCTTGATGCCGCTGCGGAGGAAGATCTGCAAGCCTTCGCTCTGAGCGGCGTAGATCTCGTTACGTTCAGCGGTGGCAAAGCCATCGGCGGACCATCTTCCGGAATCATTGCCGGGCGAGCCGATCTTGTTGAAGCCTGTCGCGCGCAACTTTCCGGCATTGGACGCCCGATGAAGGTTGGGAAGGAAGCGATTGTCGGGCTTGTGACGGCACTCAACGCCTATGTCGGGCGTGACATGACGGTGGTACGAGCACACCAACAGATCATTGTCGATTCCCTCATGACTTCGTTTGCCGAAATTCCAGGGGTGCGTTGTCGTGAGCTCGAAGACGAAGCCGGACGCGGTATTCACCGGGCAGCGATCGAACTCTCGCCCGATCGAGCAGCCGATCTTGCACGCTATCTGACGGCCGGATCACCCGCGATTTACCCAAGAAACCATCTCATCAATGTCGGGTTCGTTGCGTTCGATCCGCGTCCGCTGACGCTGGACGACGCCAAAATCATCGTCCAGCGTGTTCGATCGTTCTTTGATGGCGGTACGGACCGATAGGCGGCGCTCCGAATCAGGAGAGCCATTCCAGAAATGCGTCGTCGCTCACCTGGTGTAGCTCGGACGTTTCCCTCGACGTCTTATCCTGGTTCGATTCGACGATCTCGCGAAGGCGCTTTGCCGCGTATTGAATCTCGGAATCCGTGATATGAACTGGCTCGAGGAGAAACCATCCTTCGTCCGTATGGTGAGCGCGCGGCTTTATCGAAGGAGTGCTCTGCTCCAGTTCACGGCAAAGGCTTTCGGCATCGAGACCTGTGACCGCTGGATCGACCTCGAGACGAACACGAGTCACCGGCTGACCGACCTTGTCGCGCTCCAAACTTGCCGTCACTCCGGGAATGTCCAATAGTAAGTCCAGGAGTCTCTGGCACTTGATCTTCTGATTCGCATCCCACTCCCGAAGTTCGATCGCCATCCGCTCTTCGATGGCCGCGATGCTTCCGAAGATTCCCTCTTTTCCTACCTTCATCGTGCGGCCGATTCCGGAATTCTGCAGGTACATGGCCCTGATCAAGTCGGCGCGTCCACAAATAGCCCCGGCGGTTGGACCGGACAGATACTTCTGGACACTCATAATGATTAGATCGGCACCCGTCTCCACAAGGCGCCGCACTTGATGGTCCTGCGCCGCTGCGTCGATGATGACCGGAATATCGCGAGCGTGAAGCAACTCGACGAATTCCTGAAGCTGCACATAGCCGTACTGCGCCGTGTGATGAGAGATAACAAACATACCTGCAACTGTGTTTGGTCCGAGCGCATGTTCGATCTGCGGAACGGTCGTGTTGTTTACCGTGCCGACCTCACGCACCTTGGCACCGGCTAAGCGAATCATTTGCTCGATCGGTGCGCCAAAATTAACCGCGTGACCCTTCTGGATCACGACTTCGTTCTTCATGCCTTCCGTGTCGGGTAGCTGATAGATTCGGCCGCGATCGTCCCCGGTCATGCAAGCCGCAACAGCCAGCGTAATTCCGGAGGCGGATGACGATGTCAGGAATCCAGCTTCGGCCCCTGACCAATTCGCAATGAGCTCACCCGAACGTTGATAGAGCTCGTCCATGTTCCAGTGATTGCCGAGTGCTTCGGCAGCGGCCTCAGCGACGGCTGGACTGCTAATCGACGTGCCATATTTTGTGAGCGGACCCGATAGATTTATTACTGACTGTATCTCGTAGCGACGCGCCAGGTCAGTCACTTCAGCCTCCCAAAATTCGATCCCCAAATGCCCCACACAGCATCGCAAACCCGCTGCCCATGGGCAATCGTTTGGTGCAGCAATTCACGGTCGTCACGACGATTAAGGTCCGGATTAGCCGACCAGGCGAATACCAGGGCATTTGTTAATGTTCGCCTCACAACCACCGTCGATTCGCCCAAAACCACGTGCCCGACCTGTGAAACACCGTGCGCATATTCGCCTCTTGGCGCGGAAGGTGCGGGCCGTACAAGTGCACACTCGGCCTGAGCTGCGATTGCACGGGGAACAGCGAGTGATCGAATGTTGGTTGATGAAATTGATCAATCGACACCGAGCAGTAGATCTTCGACGTCGCTGCCATCCGGCCGATAACTGACGCGGGGGGTGGTTTGCGTCTATTTTGGAAGGATTTTCCATGGTACGAGTTACTGACCGAGCGATGGACCAACTTGAGTCGATGCGTGACCAAAGTGGCCTACTGCCCGATCAGGGCGTTGCCCTCACGCCGCGTGAAGGCGGGAAATTAGGGTTTACCGCGGCGTCACCCGAATCAGAGGACGAAGTCGTCGAGCGAAACGGCAATACAGTGATGATCGTACCGCAGCAGCTAATTGAGCCACTGCAGTCTGTGGTGATCGACTATGTCAACAACGACGAGATGCAGGGGTTTACCCTTAACCAGGAGTCATAGCGGCGCTGGCTCGTCAACGACCAGAAGTAGCACGGACCGGCGCAACTGCGCCGGTCCGTGTTCTCATTTCAATCTCTGTATTGCGACATGCTTGCCAAAACAGCTCTGACGAACTCGCCTTCGCAGTACTCCTTGATTTACGTTCGCAGTCATCGATGGAGTACCTACACCGGCCCTCGACCCTTCGCCAGTTCTTGCTTCGCAGCATCGTCCGAACGAAGTCGGCGTGTAACGGTCTCCGCCTCGATGTCACGGTCGACCCGATGTAGGTTTGTAGTCGCCCGACGCGTTCCCTGACGGTCAAATTACCCGTTTTCAGGGGTGTCGGCGCCACAATGCCGACTCTCTGGTTAATTTGAATCCGCTGTTTCTTCTACCTCTGCGTTGCGGTCCAACTCAAATTACCGCCTTTATGAGATCTCCTTGGAGGTGAACCCCGGTGCTGTCAACACCATTCAACTGTGTGATTTTTCGATTCGATCTGGTCAATCGCTCGCGGATCGTCGCATGTACCAACGTGGAAGATGTTTGCCACACGATATCGAGTTTATGATGCGCTTGCGGAACAAACATATTCGGACGGCAAAAAAGTCACATGACTCACGTTCAGGTCAATCAAATGATAGTGCCTGTCTTCTTATGGTTTCCTGTTGCAAGTTGATCAAACGTTGGATCGTGACAAAAGGAGGGTCACAATGTCCGGAATTGCCGATATTAACGATGTCACGGATGCACGAGCGACCAGGCGAACATACCCCGTTGGGCTGGGGCACAGAGTGGTGCCGATGGGCTGATTTGAACAGCCGACCAAGGGCTTATGAGTCCCCTGCTCTACCACTGAGCTACACCGGCAAATTGTCGCGTCTCCAAGTCTAGCAATCCCTCCGGTTCCCGTCAACCGAGGCCGGAATTCCCAGCCGTGATGGTACAATCGAAGCCGGTACGTGCCCATTGGGCATATTTTTTCTGCGGGTTGAAGGGGCTAATTGTGGGTCCAGCCACCATGCTGGAAGGGTTGAATGACGCCCAACGTCAGGCTGTCACGGCAACGGACGGACCTGTATTGATCGTCGCTGGTCCGGGCAGCGGCAAGACACGTGTGTTGACGCACCGGGTGGCCTTTCTTATTGAAGAACGCGGGGTTTCCCCATGGAATATCCTAGCCGTCACATTTACCAATAAGGCAGCACGAGAGATGCGGGAGCGTCTCGAGAATCTCATTGGACTCGAACGATCTCGTCAGCTCACCGTCGGTACGTTCCACGCTGTTTGCGCTCGCATTCTTCGCCGTGACGCGCACTTGATCGGTGTCGACCCACGTTTCACGATCTACGATGACGCCGACCAGATGGAAACAGTGAGGCAGGCGCTCAAGGCGCTGAATCTCGATCCAAAGCAGTTTGCACCACGACCAATCCTTAGCCGGATATCGGCGGCCAAGAGCCAGTTTATCTCCCCGGCGCGATTCACCGAGCAGGTGCAGAGCTACTGGGAGGAAGTGGTCGCCCGAATCTATCCCAATTATCAAGACACGTTGCGCCGCAACAGGGCGCTCGATTTTGACGACCTGCTGGCCGAAACGCTGCGGCTCTTCGACGAACAACCCGACGCACTGAAACGCTATCAGGATCACTATCGATACGTGCTGGTCGACGAATACCAGGATACGAACCGAGTCCAGTACCTGCTCGTTCATGCCCTGGCGGCATCACACCGCAATATTTGCGTCGTTGGCGACCCCGACCAGTCCATCTATGGATGGCGCCACGCCGACATTCGCAACATTCTCGACTTCAAGCGAGATTACCCGGACGCCACCGAGATTCACCTGGAACTGAACTACCGCTCGACGCGCTCGATTGTGGAGGCGGCGGACAGTATTATTCGCGCCAACACTCAACGAATACAGCGGAAGCTTCGAACCGAAAATCCTGCCGGTGAGCGCATCTCGGTTCGCGAACTATTCGATGAAGGACAGGAAGCGCAGTTCGTTGTCAGTGAGATCCGGCGGATAGCCTTCAAGGGGAAGCTCCGATTCAGCGACTGCGCCGTGATGTATCGCACCAACGCACAGAGCCGGCCACTTGAAGAGGCGTTTATTCGAAGTGACATTCCGTATCAGCTTATCGGCGGCACGCGGTTCTACGAGCGGCGCGAAATCAAAGATGCCATGGCAATTCTGCGACTAATTGCCAACCCGAACGATGCCGTGAGTCTTCAGCGGGTGCTACAAAACACACCGTTTGGCAAAGGCATTGGGAATCGAACGATGCAGCAACTCGATCAATGGGCACGTCAGACCGGGCGCCCGGTCTTTGATGCGCTCGGGGTGCTGGAGGGTTCGATCGACATCGCGCCGCCAGAGGTAGGGTCGAGAGCGTCACGGCTTCTGACCGACGTCTACACTACATTGACCCGTCTGGTTCAAGCGTCTCAGACCGTAACCCTTTCGGAGCTCTTCGATCTGGCATTGGAGCAGACTGGCTTCGCTGCGCAGTTTCAAGATACGGGCGACCCAGACGCCATTGATCGATGGGAAAACGTGCTCCAACTTCGAGCAGTGCTGAGCGGCTACGATGACCTGCCCGAGTCGACGGCGCTGCAGACGTTCCTGGAGGAGTCAGCGCTGGTCGCCGACGCCGATACGATCAGCAACAGCGACGATCAAGTGACATTGATTACATTGCACGCGGCAAAGGGACTCGAATTCCCCATTGTGTTCCTCGTCGGAGCCGAGGAAGGGATCTTGCCACACTCTCGATCAATGGAGAGTGAGACTCAGGTTGAGGAAGAGCGTCGACTCTTCTATGTTGGAGTCACACGAGCCAAGCAGCGCGTCTACATATCGCACGTCTTTCGCAGGGCGATGTACGGCTATGGAGATCTGAGTCTGCGATCCCGATTTGTGGATGCAATTCCATCGGAGTTGCTGGAAGAGATCAACGTACGTGCCGAGAGCAGCTCGTCCAATCGTAATCGTGCGTATTCCGGCAATGTGGGACGGAACATTGTACACGATGCTCCGGCCATTCAAACGATGCCGCTCACCGTCGGTCTGCGAGTTTTTCACGACCGGTTTGGCGACGGTGTCGTGTCCAAGGTGCGGGAAATAAGCGATGATCAAGAAGTCACGGTCGAGTTCAAACGACATGGTCAGAAACGATTGATGGCCAGCCTGGCGAATCTGCGCACCGACTAATTTACCGAGTTCGAGCGCCGTCGAACTAAGCCTTTTCAGGGCACACCACAGTTCGACGAGCGCCCACATTCACCTGACGGGCAGGGGAGAGATCCACGAAAGGAGCCGAGGAGTATGGATACGCATCAATGGGTATATCTGTTCCGCGATGGAAACACAAATATGCGGGATCTACTGGGAGGCAAAGGCGCAAATCTCGCCGAGATGACCAACGTCGGCTTGCCGGTTCCGCCAGGCTTCACCATTACAACCGAAGCCTGCAATGCATTCCTGAGCGCCGGTGACACGTTCCCTGATGGGATGTGGGATCAAGTTTCAGCGAGCTTGAAGGACGTCGAACAGGCGATGAACAGGCGCTTTGGTGACGAATCAAACCCACTACTCTTCTCGGTTCGGTCCGGCGCGCGTTTCTCCATGCCAGGAATGATGGACACAGTCCTCAATCTTGGATTGAACGATAAGACCGTCCAAGGTCTTGCAGCGCAGGCCGATCCCCGGTTCGCCTACGATTGCTACCGGCGACTCGTGCAGATGTTCGCCAAGGTCGTGCTTGACGTCGAGGCAGATCTGTTCGAGGACGTCATTGACGAGCACAAGCGACGTCTACGGATTGAGCTAGACTTCGATATTCCAGCCGAGAATCTCAAGCAGATGGTCGGTGAATTCAAAGACATCATCAAGCGTGAGAGCGGCCAGTCGTTCCCCGATGATCCGTGGGACCAGCTTCGATTCGCAATTACCGCGGTTTTCAAGTCGTGGAACAACCGTCGAGCCATCAACTACCGCAACGCGAACAATATTTCACACGATCTCGGCACGGCTGTGAACGTCCAGACAATGGTGTACGGCAACATGGGTGCGGACTGCGCTACGGGAGTCGCTTTTACGCGTAATCCAAGTACCGGAGAGCGAAGACTGTACGGCGAGTTCTTGACAAACGCACAGGGTGAGGACGTCGTGGCCGGCGTTCGAACGCCTCAAGAGATTCAGACCATGGGGGACGAACCGGCGCTAAAATCTGCCTACGATCAGCTACGGGGAATTGCTGAGCAACTCGAAAAGCATTATCGAGACATGCAGGATCTGGAATTCACCGTGCAAAATAGCACGCTCTACATGCTGCAGACGAGAACCGGTAAACGGACCGGCCAAGCCGCGGTGAAAGCCGCTGTCGATATGGCAGAAGAGGGACTGATCACTCAACAGGAGGCGGTACAGCGCGTTGAGCCGGATCACCTCGACCAGTTGCTGCACCCGACAATCGACGCAAACCAAGCGCGCGAGGTTCTCGCCCAAGGACTTCCAGCGAGCCCTGGCGCCGCCAGCGGCAAGGTCGTCTTCGATGCGGATGAGGCCAAGTCGCTCGGAGACAGTGGCGAATCGGTCATTCTGGTTCGCATCGAGACGTCGCCGGAAGATTTTCATGGGATGTTGGTCGCCAAAGCAATTCTGACGGCGCGCGGTGGCATGACGTCGCACGCCGCTGTGGTGGCACGTGGCATGGGCAAGCCTGCCGTCGTCGGCTGTACGGCACTCAACATCAACTACGCGAATCAATCCATTTCAGTCGATGGAACGACCGTTAACCACGGTGACTTCATTACCATCGATGGCTCGACCGGTGAGGTGATGCTCGGCGAGATTCCGACCATTCCGCCGCAAGTCGGTGGCAACATCTCGACCCTGTTGGCCTGGGCCGACAAGTATCGCAAGCTCGGAGTCCGCGCCAACGCCGACACACCGCAAGACGCTGAAAAAGCGCGAGAACTCGGTTCCGAGGGAATTGGGCTCACGCGTACCGAGCACATGTTCTTCGAAGGCGACCGAATTCTGGCGGTGCGTGAAATGATCATCGCATCAAACGATGAGGAGCGGCGAGCTGCGCTGGCCAAGCTGGAGCCTATGCAGAAACAGGACTTCATCGGCATCTTCAAGGTCATGGATGGCTTCCCGGTAACGATCCGAACCCTCGATCCGCCGTTGCACGAATTTCTGCCGCATACCGACGAGGAGATCGAGGATCTGGCGCACACCCTCGGCGTCGACCCTGCTCTCATCAAGACCAAGGTGACCGCGCTAGCCGAATCGAATCCAATGCTCGGTCATCGCGGCTGCCGGCTCGGCATTACCGCACCCGAAATCACGAAAATGCAAGCTCGTGCCATTATCGGTGCGGCCCTCGAGTGTTCGGCAGAGGGGATCGACGTCTTTCCGGAGATCATGATCCCGCTTGTCGGCGACGTTCGCGAGCTGGAATTGCAGCGCGAGGCCGTAGATGGTGTCGCTCAGCAACTCTTCGAAGAAGCCGGTCGGAGCATCCCATATTCCGTCGGCACCATGATCGAGTTGCCACGCGCCTGCCTTACCGCCGACGAAATCGCGACCAAAGCCGAGTTTTTCAGTTTTGGGACCAATGACCTGACACAGACCGCTTTTGGCATGAGCCGGGACGACTCCGGGCGCTTCCTCCCCTTCTACGTTGAGAAGGGCATACTCGACGCTGACCCCTTTCAGACAATCGATCCAAAGGGCGTCGGAGCGTTGATCGAAATTGCGACCGAGCGGGGACGGAGGACTCGACCAGATATCAAACTTGGTATCTGCGGTGAGCACGGGGGCGACCCGCAAAGCGTCGCGTTCTGCCACCAAGCTGGGCTGAACTACGTGAGCTGCTCTCCCTACCGGGTGCCGATTGCCCGCCTCTCTGCCGCTCACGCTGCGCTCGGTGAGCTAGACAAAGACAAGTAGCGACCCCAAACGCGTCGACACCAAATGCAACCGGGAGGCTTCGAAGCCTCCCGGTTGGTTATTTCCCCAAGAGAGCTTACAGCGGCGTGCTACACAAGACAGTGACGAGACGGAGGACGCGATACATTGAAGGCATATCATCTCGCGTGAACTGAACGGTTCGACCGTTGACCCGCTCCGCACCATCGATCATCTCGGCAAGATCCGCTAGCACGGGCCTTGCCAGTTCAATTTGCGCGGTGACTGGAGTATCGACTCGAAGAGGTTGGACATCTGGCCGCTCGCGGATCGCTCTCGCCGCTGCAGCCTCTAATCGGTGTCGAGCAACGACCGGGTGCAGACTCTCCGCCGAGAGATGCGCAATGCTTTCTTTCACCTGAACGGTGATGATCTCATCTCCGAACAGGTCACGCGCTTCGGAATCGACTGACTGATCTCCTGACACCAGCAGCACCGGAACGTCATAGGCACCCGCAACAGCCGCGTTCAGACCAAGCTCGCCCATCGCTTTGCCGTTAATGCGCACGTCGAGAATAGTTCCGGTGAAGGTGTGACTCAGCGCCGACTCTCCAGTGCCGGCTCTTCCGTGGACCCCAATAAACATGGCCGCATCGTAGCCGCGCTCGATGCCTTGCACCATGCCATAGACCCGGGGCTTGCCACGACTAAGCGTCGCCTGCTCGTGCAGTTCCTCTGGAATGATGTTTCGATAGGGGCCATGAACGTCAACCACGGTAACCTCAGCTTCAGGATCCGCATCGAGAATTCCGGCGACTACCGCTGACGCCTCAGCTGTCATCAGCCGGCGGGCCCTTTCGTATTCCGGGTTGCCTCTGGATCCCTCCTCCGAATGGACGACTCCCGCTATTCCTTCTATGTCGACCGTCACGTAGACACGCATTTTGCCGCCCTCCCACGTCCGATTGTCACGCCATCGTTCCTCGAGCCTGCTTGTTGTGGACGCTATCAGGGATCGTGATCGAAGGGAAGAGGGTACGTACCGTTGATCCGAAGGGTTCGTGCCGGATCAACAAGGATTGAACTCGCCCAGTCCGATTGGGGTCGCGGTTTCGATCCGTGGCGACAATCGCCACTGAGACCGCCACAAATCCGCAGAAATTAATCTAAGTTTCACCAGGAATTCATGGAGTTGCGCGACTCTGAACGTGAGATCAATCTACGTGATTCGATCCGAATTTAATGACCGGACGCCGTTCGCAGTATTAGGAGAACGAAACATGAGCATTCACATGACAGATGTAACTCAGCCCCAAGTTGACGTGGGAACCATTCGTGGGCAGACGTTTATCTGCCACTACTCGATCCTCCAGCCAGCAGCCACCCAGTGGGTCGCAATTGGGGTCGTCGAATTCGAAGGAGATGGGGGTCCGTGCCTCATCGTTGAATCCGGGATGAATGTGACGACCGCTACCGCGTCACTCAGGACTCGGCTGGCGACGTGGGACGCACAGCGCCCTCAGCATCCTGGTTCCCTTGCCGCCTGAGCGACGTTGCTAAACTACCGACATGTCGGTTCCAACGCCATCGACCCTCCACACGACAAAATTCGCTGTGCTTGACACAACAACAATCGTTCACTAGAGTGAATTCGTGCGGCCACAACCGGATATCTTTGCAGTGCTAGGGAGGTATGACCATGTCAGCCCCACTTCCTGATCTTCACGTACCGCTGTTCCCGCTCGTCACGCCGAACACGCCTGACCTGGGATGCTTCGTACGTCAGAAGCACGGTTTCCAGGAAGACGGGACCTTCCTCTGGACCGAGTTCGCGCCCTGGACCATCCAAGACGGCATACTGCCGCATCAGTGCTACTTCCGGGTCAAATGTGGCAAGGCGGCCTTCTTCGAACGTGTCAAAGTCACGATGCGACTCAATTTCGACTCACTCATCTACGCAGGAATCGATCCGGACTGGGTTCTCGGCGGGGACTACCGCCCATATCCGTCCGACTGGTTCAAGTTTCCACCGCAACGCGGCAACATGACCTACTGGTTTAGAGGAGATCATCGCAACCCGGCTCAATCCAACTGGAATACCGACGCGGCCGTTGGCCACAGCTTTGACATCTACGACAATGGCACACTCAGCACAGTCTTCTGGGACGACACCGGCGGCGATCGGGATTTCAACGACATCATTCTTGAGGTCGCCATCGTATTCCGACACGCCTATTTTCGAGCGCTTGAACCGGTAGCTCAAGCGAGTGAGGCAGAGATCAAACGGTTTATGGATGAAGATCTTCCGCGGCTGCGGGCAGACGATCGACCGCCAGACTCAGTCGCAACGCGGAAATAGTTCGAGAAACGTGAATTCGTGACATTAAGGACCAGAATATGATCAGCGGAGAAGCACAGGCGCTCGTCCTCGACTCGCCGCTGATAGAACCTGCATCCTAAATGTTCGCATCGTGGGTGGGGGAAGAGGGACTCGAACCCTCACGCCTTGCGGCACATGATCCTAAATCATGCTCGTCTGCCAATTTCGACATTCCCCCGAGGAGTGTGGATAAATCCATGGGCGCCTAGCGCCCCACCGCGACGAAGTATCACGTCCGGGTCACGATTGTACATTTTTCACCACACTGGCTCAAAGCTTGGACGTGGACTGATCTCCGAATTCCAGCCAACTCCGCTAAACAAGCTTCGTTTTACGGCTCTGCGACCCTCGAACCATCCTGAACTGAACTCGCGTTGATCAGGTCTTGTTCATCGATAGCGAACCAGAGCGAAGCCAAGTTCTTGCCCATGGTAGGACACGCAGATTCCTCGGATGTAGTGAGCATCGACAAAGCCCCGCGCGGCGGACGGTATCTAGATCAATTTCAAATCAAAACTACCGAAACAAAACCCAGGCTCCTGATCTAAGGAGCCTGGGTTCATATCGCTGTTTCTTGGTGTCAAGCGACAGGCGCCATGACACCCATGTGACGATCGAGGCACGGTCAAGAGAAGACGCTACGCGCCGCAGCCACACCCTTGCGCAGTGTCGCCATTCTCACCAGTGTCAAACGAATGGCCACACGCGCAGCTTGCCACCGCGTTCGGGTTATGAACCGTAAAGCCACCGCCCATTAGGCTATTCACATAGTCAATCTCTGAGCCCTCGAGGTACATCGCGCTAAACTGATCGACCAGAACCTTCATGCCTTGTTGCTCGATGACATGATCGTCTTCTTCAGCAACGTCCTCGACGGTCATTCCGTAGCTCAGTCCAGAGCAGCCACCCGGCGAGACGAAAACGCGGAGCATCGCTTCCGGCGTCCCCTGCTCGTCCAGATAATCGCGAAGCTGCGCGGCCGCGTCGGAGGTTAGCGAAATCATTGGTTCTGCGGCTATGCTCATGAATGTTTCCCTTCAGCCCTCGTCGAATCCCGTGCCTCGACGATGCAAACGCCTTTTATCAACCAAGGCCTATAGAAATAATACTGCTGCTGTCCAGGCTGTCAACCCAGACTACCCTACAGTGTCGTCACCGCTCAATTTTTCCACGTGAGCGCATTACGGTCAAGCGTCGCACGAATTCTCTGCAATTGTTCGCGAAGCTTGTCTCGATCCCGCGTATATTCCAGCACGACCGCCTGCGGACGACAAAGCTTCAGTATCCATTCGAGCAGCTCGAAATCCCGATCCACCAGTTCGAAGTGTCCATCATCGAGATGTGCACCGACTTTCAAGGGACTGCTCAAGTGGATCTCGACCACCCGTTCGATCGGTAGCTTGCGGACGTAGGACTCAGGAGTATAGCCCAGCCAATCAGCACTCACTTGAAGATGGGCAAGATCCAACAGCAGCGAGCAATCGGTCGCGCTAGCGATCTCAGCTATGAACTCTGGCTCGCATACGTACTCGTAAGCGCCTTCGGGGCAGTAATCGAGGTTCTCTATCAGCAACGGGACGTCGAGATGTCGTTGAGCAAACCCCACCGCATCGACAAGCCGTTCAAAACAGGTCTCGCGCTCGAGCACCGCCGATTCGGGCAACATGTGATTGTGAAAGCTAACTTGTTCCGCGCTGAAGCCGAGATGTAGGCTGAACCACGGAGATCTCGTCATTTCAAGGGCACGTTCGCAGCGCATCACCCATTCTGCATTGAGCACGTGGGGAACGGCCAAGCTGAAATCGAGATCGAGGTTATGCAGAAGACGCCGGGTTTCATACTCATTGCCATCGAGATCCCAGCCGGCTACTTCGACGATATCGACCAGATCGTTTGCCACATCCGATATGGATGACCACTTGACACCAAGCAGAGTCACCGACGAGTCTCCAACTGACTAACAGCCCACATGAAATCGAGGAGGACGCCGGATTTAACAGGCGTCCTCTGTCGCAATGCCATCGTTTGGATGTCGCTTAGGATCATGCGCTCAGCTTGGCAAGGGTCAGTTCACGAATGTGGACAGACATTTCGTCTGTTGAGACGGTCTTCTCACCAGGCAGGGCAATATCGACGGTTCGCATTCCTTCTGTCAGCGCCTGACCGACTGCGGCTTCAATCGCGTCCGCCATGTGTCCAAGTTCAAAGGAGAAGCGCAGCATCATCGCGGCGCTGAGAATCGCGCCGATCGGATTGGCGATGCTCTTACCGGCGATATCCGGTGCTGAACCGTGCACCGGTTCGTACATTCCAAACAACGCAGCGGAAGTTCCGTTCCGCGTCGGAGGTTCGCCGTTGAGACTGGCCGACGGCAACATGCCGAGCGATCCGGCCAGAACTGCCGCTTCATCACTCAACACATCACCAAACAGATTCTCCATTACCATCACGTCGAAATCGCCCGGCCTGACTGATCAATCGCATAGCGCATGAATCGACCAGTGCGTGGTCGAGGGTCACATCCGGATAACGAGCCGATACCTCGGTGGTCACTTCTCGCCAAAACTGCGACGTATTGAGTACATTCGACTTGTCCACGCTGGTCACATGCTTCTTTCGAGCACGAGCCAGTCGGAAAGCCAGGTCAACGATCCGCTCGATCTCCGATTCGTGATACGGAAGTGTGTCGACCGCGTGCCGGCCGGTATCGTCTTTCATGCGTGCCGATGGTTGGCCGAAGTAGAGTCCGCCCGTGAGTTCTCGCACGACCATAAGATCCGCCCCACGAACGATCTCCGGCTTAAGTGGCGAATTATCCGCCAGCGCATCGAACACCTTGACGGGGCGCAGATTGGCGAACAGTCCGAGCGATTTTCGCAGACCAAGCAAGCCCGCCTCAGGCCGCTCAGCCTTCCCCAGGTGGTCCCATTTTGGGCCGCCAACCGCGCCGAGCAGTATCGCGTCGGATTGCCGGGCAGCTTCGACATCGACCTCGCGCATAGGCACACCGTAAGCGTCGATGGCCGCTCCGCCGATCATTGCTTCACTGAACTCAAACGTGACCCTTGCGGTGGTACCGATCGTCTTGAGCAGCGCCCGCGCCTGGTCCAGGACTTCCGGGCCGACTCCATCCCCTCCAAGTAGGAGAATCTTGAAAGTCCGCTCACTCATGACGCCTGCTGCTTCGCCTTGACGCGCTGCGTCACCGCGTTCATCAATCCACCAGCGTCAATGATCTGCTGCACGTATTCGGGGTATGGCTTGGCCGGATATGTATCGCCCGTTCGAACGTTCAGGACACCACCCTCGTCCGTGTCTACCTCTAGGATATCGTCCATCTCGGTCGCCTCACAGGCTTCAGGTGATTCGACGACAGCGAGTCCAATGTTGATCGCGTTGCGGTAGAAGATACGTGCAAACGATTCCGCCACGACCACCCTTACGCCGGCCGCCTTGATGGCGATCGGCGCGTGCTCGCGTGAGGAGCCGCACCCAAAATTCTTGCCGGCGACGATGATGTCACCAGGCTTAACTTTCCCAGCGAACTCTGGATCGATATCCTCCATGACGTGCTCGGCAAGCGCGTCCGGATCGAACGTCGTCAAATAGCGAGCCGGAATGATGACATCGGTGTCGACGTCGTCCCCGAACCTCCAGACCTTTCCTCGAACCTGCATACGGCGGTTTCCCTCCATTTGAAGTCATACGGTGTCGCAAACATCGCGCCGATGATTGTTAGTTTCCGTTGAGCGCCTCGGGCGATCCAACCCGCCCGAGAATCGCGCTGGCGGCGGCGACCTGGGGACCGGCCAAAATGATCTCGGCTTCCCGGTGTCCCATCCGACCGCGGAAATTACGGTTCGTCGTCGATACACAACGCTCGCCCTTGGCGATGACACCCATATAGCCACCAAGGCATGGACCGCAGGTCGACGTCGAGAATATCGCGCCTGAGTCCATGAAAACGTCGGCCAAACCTTCTTTAGTCGCCTGCTTGGCCACCTCCTGGCTGCCTGGGATGACGATGCAGCGCACGTCTGGGTGAACCTGGTGGCCCTTGAGAATGCGCGCGACATCCCGAAGGTCGCTCAGACGACCATTCGTGCATGACCCGATTACAACCTGGTGAATCATCATGTCGCCAACCTCGTCAGCAGCATGCACATTCGAGGGAAGGTGCGGCAATGCGACCAACGGCTTGAGGTTCGACACGTCGAACTCAATTACCTGTTCGTAATGAGCATCCGGATCACTCTCAACCGGCTCATAGGTGTTATCGGTTACCGCCGCCAGCCACTCACGGGTCTTCTCGTCGAAGCCGAAGATGCCGCTCTTGGCGCCAGCCTCGATCGCCATATTGGCCATCGTGATTCGCTGATCCATTTCGAGATTGTCGATAACCGGACCGGTAAATTCCATGGCGCAGTTGAGAGCACCATCGACACCTATCTGGCCTATCGTATAAAGGATAAGGTCCTTCCCACCCACGCCCTCGGGCAGTGTCCCGTTGTAAATGAACTTGATCGACGGAGGCACCCGCACCCAGGTGGTGCCAAGGGCCATGGAAGCAGCAATATCGGTCGAGCCCATGCCAGTCGAGAATGCATTGAATGCGCCATACGTGCACGTGTGTGAGTCGGCTCCAATAATCACCTGGCCCGGCAATGTCAGACCGTTCTCCGGAAGGACCACATGCTCGATGCCCGCTCGACCGATCTCGAAGTACAGAGTGCCTTGCTCGCGAGCGAATTCTCGCATGACTTTCGCCTGTTCGGCCGCTTTGATGTCCTTTGCCGGAACAAAGTGATCCGGCACAAAGACGACCTTCTGCGGATCAAATACCTTTTCGAGTCCGGTCTTCTTGAATTCGGCAATCGAGATTGGCGCGGTGATGTCATTAGTCATGACAAGGTCAACGTCAATCTCTACGATCTCTCCGGGCGTCACCGACGGCCGATGGGCCGCCCGCGACAGAATCTTCTCGGTCATCGTGAGTCCCATAGTTAGGCTGTTACCTCCGCTGTCACTGTGCCGCGGTTCAACGCCATGACGTAGGCGCGAACACTCGCCTCTACTATATCGGTTGCGACGCCTCGCCCATTATAGACATGTTGACCACAACGAACGCGAACACTTACCACACCTTGAGCATCTTCTCCCGGTGTGACCGCATCGATGTGAAAGGATTCGAGCGTGCACCCTCCCGGCACCAGTTTATCGATCGCCGAGAACAGAGCATCGATCTGCCCGTTTCCAGTCGCCGACGCTTCTCGATCGACTCCGTCAACAGCTATCTTGACCCAAGCCTCAGCCCGGCCGTCGTTGCCGGAATTCGCTCGCCAGCCAGTGAGCGCGTAGAAGTCAGGCGCGCTCTGAAGATCTTCCTCGATTATGGCGATAATGTCTGCGCTGGTTACGGTCTTCTTGCGATCAGATAGCTCAATGAACCGCTTGTACAGTTCGTCGAGCTTCTCTTTCGGAATCCCATCGTAGCCGAGCTCGTTCAGTCGTGCGGTGAACCCAGCTCGACCCGAGTGCTTACCGAGCACCAGTCGGCTCATCTCCCAACCAACCGACTGTGGCGTCATGATCTCGTACGTGTCTCGGTGCTTGAGCATCCCGTCCTGATGAATACCAGCTTCATGGGCAAACGCATTCTCACCGACGATCGCTTTGTTTGGCTGAACAACGATGCCAGTGAGATGGCTAACGAGCTTGCTTGATGGAACGAGCTGCTTGGTATCGATTCGAGGCAGGATCGCCCCGTAAAAGTCCTTTCGCGTATGAAGCGCCATAACAACCTCTTCAAGTGACGTGTTTCCGGCGCGCTCACCGATGCCGTTGACCGTCACCTCAATTTGTCGGGCTCCGGTCGCAATGGCTGCCAGGGTGTTCGCCGTCGCCAGACCGAGATCGTTATGACAATGAACGCTCAGGATGATGTTCTCTATACCAGGGACGTTGGCCTTCACGTGCTCAATGAGATCCACGTACTCCTGAGGCGTCGTGTAGCCAACCGTATCTGGGAGATTGATCGTCGTCGCGCCCGCCTTGATGGTAGCCGCGACAATTCGGCAAAGAAAATCCCAATCACTGCGCGTCGCGTCCTCGGCGGAAAACTCAACATCATCGAGGTATCCTTTCGCCCGAGTGACCGCGGCAACGGCCGCCTCGATGACCTCGTCTGGACTCTTGCGAAGCTTGAATTTCATGTGCACCGGCGACGTAGCGATGAACGTATGGATCCGTGCAGATTCGGCGTCGCGTACGCCCTCCCACGCGGCGTCGACGTCATATTGATTGGCACGAGCGAGCCCACAGATCGTGACGCCCTTGACTTCTCGAGCGATCGTCTTTACCGCCTGCAGATCACCGGGCGAGGCCGCTGGAAAGCCGGCTTCCATAACGTCAATCCCCAGTTTGGCCAACTGCCGAGCCGTCTCGAGTTTCTCTGAACTGGTCATCGTCGCGCCAGGAGACTGTTCGCCATCACGCAGAGTAGTATCGAATACAATCAGGCGATCGTTCATTATCAAGCGTTCCTTCCAGAGATTTGACCAACAAAAAACGACCCTACGTTGAGGGCCGCCTACAATTGCCGGTCATGCAATGACTCAGATTGCAGGTTTCCTCAACTCTCCGCAGGCCCCTCCTAGGGGCCGAATAAGGGCGAGTAACAATCCCACTGCCGGTTTCGATTGTTGCAATGCTCGGCGAGACATTATCGTTCCAAACACAAAAAACCCGTCCCCAACAGGGACGGGATCAACCCGCGGTACCACCCTAATTGGTCGCCGCAACAATGCGCACGACCCTCTCGGAGCGTAATAACGGTCGCTAACCGGCTGGAGCTACTGCGTAATTCACTCCTGCGGCTCCGGGACGAGTTCGTGCGCTACGTACTTGCCGGGCTTCCACCATGTCTCCGGCTCGCTAGTGCAGGCGGCGCGCTACTACTTCCCATCAACGCCTCTTCAGACTCCGCGTACTCTAGCAGACCGGTGCCACAACTGTCAACCAGAGCTTCTGGTCCAACATTCATGGGGAAATCGGGCGAGGTGACGCAGTGGCTCGCGGCACTCGCGATGGTTTTTCCGTAGGCGCGGCAGCTGCGCTGTGCGCTGACCTCGCGAAATCCGTTTCTCTATCACCACGACTACTCGCACAGCAGGGCAGCCCGCCACGATCAATGTGAGTGTGCAATCTCGAGGCAACTGCTCGACCAGCACGAGTTTTGTTATGCAATGGAAGCAGGGTTTGTTCTCAACGACGGGTTCATCCGCAAGCTCCGGCCTGCTTGGGATTGGTGCGGCTGGCACGGCCAGCCTCTCCTTCACGTTCCAGGTCGCCGGTTCGACAGTCCCAGCCGGTCTCGGAGGAGACAGCCGATGCGGTGGCGGAGAGTGTTTCTACGCGAACGTGTCAGTTACGGTGACCGCGGTTCCGGCGCCTCCGGCATCGGACGGTTCATCCGTCTCGATACCGACGGTACAGGACGCGCAGACGCAAATGACGGACTTGATCAATACGATTCAAAACGACGGTCCAGCGGCTCCGCAGTGCTCAAGCGTCTATCGCGTCTGTCTGCTAAACATATGGCCCGGGAGTTGGAACCACGGGCCATTTCCGTTACTGGTTCTTGCCGTTCAGATCGTAGGAAACGATAGCAGCGCGTCCGCCTACTCCGCGAAGAGACTCTTGACTGGGCGCTCTTCCGGCAGCGGTAGGCCACCGCCAAACTGGAAATACTCATGGGAGCCAAACTCGCGGCGTAGATCATCGGGTGCCTGGCTCAGCGGACCGTTCTCATCGTATTGCGTTCCGTGAGCACGCATAGCCGACGTCTTGATCTCAAGCACGTCCGCGACGTCGGTTACGACATCGAGGGCGTCATCGGGCAGACCCAGCTTCTCAATGTCCAACTCGTTGAAGATGCTAACATCAACGTCGTTCTCCTCAGCGCGTCCGAACATGCGCTTCATCAGCGACCGCGGAAACCCGGCATAGAAGAGCCGTCCTTGTTCAATCGGGTCGCCATATTCTGGGTACATTTGGGGATCGCTGGCTGCCTGAAAGGCCTCGGTAACGAAACGGTGAACCGCAAGGTGGTCCGGATGCCCATACCCACCAGTCTCTTCAAACGTCACGACAGCGGCCGGCCCTACCTCCCGCAAGATTTTGACAATTCGGCCTATCGCTTCGTAAGGATCGGCGTTCATGAAAGCCCGAGGGTCCTGATTACCTACGGTGCCGTCCATTCCTGAGTCGCGGTAGTCCAGAAACCGAACGTCCTCCACGCCAAGTATCCCGTAGGCAGCACGCAGCTCCCTCTCGCGGACCTCACCAAGATTCTCTCGAGTCGCGAGAGACGGATCTCGAATCTCACCCAATTCACCGCGCGTTGCGCAGACCGCGACCGCATGTCCATGCCGAACATGCTTCGCCAATGTGCCACCGACAGAAAAGACTTCGTCATCAGGATGAGCAAAAATCGAGATTATCGTGTCACTGTTCAATACCTTCAAATCGCTCTCCATTTACTTCTTCTGATCAGTCGTACGGATCATTCTCGGCGTCGTTCGCTGCCTGTCTTACGCGTGACGCCGGCTTTCCCAGACGATTCAACACGACGCCGGGATCGACGACCCCGGTGATCGTCCCTCATCACTTGTGCGCGACGTTGATTGAAGATCTCATAGAGCATGACCCCGGTGGCAACGGCCAGATTCAGAGAATCAACTCGGCCGGTCATTGGCAACCGAACCAGCAGATCAGACGCCCGCAGAAGATCCTGCGACAATCCGTGACGCTCGCTCCCCATTAACAACACAAGTGGCGATGGATAATCCACATCGTGATAATCCACCGTTGCGTCCGGCGACGTTCCCACGAGTTGCACTTTGTTCTGCCTGGCCCATTTCAATAAATCGCTCGTCGATGTGCGAACGACTCGCTGGGTGAAGATCGCGCCCATGCTTGCTCGCGCCACCGCCGGATCGAACGGATCGGTAGACTGACCCAACAAGATGACTCCAGACGCGCCGACCGCGTCCGCGGTGCGAAGAATCGTGCCAAGATTCCCCGGATCGGCGATGGACTCCGATGCAACCCAAAGGGAGTCCGGAGTCAGGGTTATTTCGGTCAGAGGCTCCCATCGTTGCCGGACGACGGCGGCGAGCCCATGCGGACGATCGCGCTCAGAAATCGTTGCAAAGACATCACCTGTCATCGTGATAACAGGCGTGCCACGGGCGATTTGACCATCAACCTGTTCGATCGCGAATGGACTCCGCAATAGATCCGGTGCAACGAGAAGTTCCAGAATTTCTGCGCCGGATTGGATCGCCTCACTTACTTGACGAATGCCTTCAACCAGGAAGGTGCCGGTCCGGTCCCGCTCTGGTCGGGTACGCAATTTTCGAATGGCCTTGATCCGTGAGTTGCTCCTCCCGGAAATCAATTCCGATGCCACGACCAGATTCTCCTTCGGATGGTCACAACGCTCCAACAAAGGCCGCAAACATGTCAGCTTCAACGATTGTAACCATCGTTGATAGCATCCGCGAACTTCAGGTAGGATCTACGCGAGCAGACGGCCAGCCCTGACGCGACGTGCGCCGTCACGCAGCTTGCCTTGCCCCCGTAGTTCAGTGGATAGAACGGCGGCCTTCTAAGCCGCATGTCGCAGGTTCGAGTCCTGCCGGGGGTACCCGAGCGTCGTAAATCAATTCCGATCGGGCGGCCTGCTCCCTTTTGAACGCGCGTAGCCCCGAACCTTGATTCACCACAGGTAAAATGTCGACGAGGCTGCATACTTGGCCTGGCAGACAGTTTCGTTCAACAAACGACAAGATGGGCGCGGCACATTGCCGGTCGATCTACGTTTGTTGAGTCGGTCGGTTCCACACTCGCCTATCAGCTGGAGAAACGCGAGGTTATCCATGGACAGTTGGCAACGTGAGGTGCGCGGAGACCCTTTGCCTTGGCTGTTAGACACGGCGAATCCCGAAGTCCGGCACATGACGCTCAAGCTGCTGCTCGATCGTGATGAGCGAGACGAAGAGGTACGGGAAGCACGTGCTGAATCAATGAGAAGCGGCCCAATTGCGGCCATCCTGATGAATCAAGAGCCCGAGGGCTACTGGGTGAAGCCAGGTGCTGGTTATTCACCAAAGTACACCTCCACAGTTTGGTCAGTGATGTTTCTCGACCAGCTCGGTGCGGACGGCAGTGATCCCAGAATTCAGCGGGCATGCGAATACGTGATGTCCCACTCCCAAGCCGAGGGAAGTGGATTCGGGGCGTCGGGAAAACTGAATGGTAGCCCTCCACCGTCGAGTGTAATTCATTGCTTGAATGGGAATCTTCTGCGTGCCTTGATCGGCTTCGGCTGGCTTGATGATTCTCGGGTTCAGCAAGCGCTCAGTTGGCAAGCTCGCTCGATCACTGGCGATGACTTCGACGGTTATTTTCGCTCTGGGACGTCCGGGCCAGGCTTCGCGTGCGCCGCCAACGATCGCCTTCCATGCGGTTGGGGCGCCACGAAGGCCATGCGCGGTCTCGCGCGCGTTCCTACGTCTCGTCGCACTCCCGAAGTACAGAAGGCGATCGACCTCGGTGTGGAGTTTCTCATCGCCGGTGATCCGTCATCCGCGAATTATCCAACTGCCACCAAGGTCAGCTCCAGCTGGTTCAGACCGGGCTTCCCGTCAGGATACGTGGCGGATGCGCTTCAGGTGCTTGAGGTGCTCGCCGAGCTCGGCCGCGCAAAAGATCCGCGACTGTCGAAAACGGTCGATTGGGTTCTGTCATTGCAAGATGATCAGGGCCGCTGGAAGAATCGATATGCCTACAATAAGAAAATGTGGTTCGACATCGAGAAACAGGGTGAGATCAGCAAATGGGTAACGCTCAGAGCCTGTTATGCGCTCAAGCACGCGCTATGATCACTCACCAGCGTGCGAAGTTGGTGCGTCGTCGAAGCTGAGGTGAAGATGGAGGAGATCTTGTCGAAAGTGACGGTTCGCTATTTCGCATCGATTCGTGAGCTAATCGGCAAACGTTCGGAAATTCGCGACGTATCTGAACGAACCACTGCGGGCGATTTAGTCGACACGATCGTGGCCGACTATCCGGCGGTTGAAGGAATGAGTCGCACCTCGCGAATTATGGTGAATCACGAATATGCCGAGCGAGACCGGGTGCTCAGCGACGGGGACGAAATCGCCAT
Organism: uncultured Chloroflexia bacterium; assembly: GCA_963739715.1. GTDB lineage: Bacteria > Chloroflexota > Chloroflexia > Thermomicrobiales > Thermomicrobiaceae > CALAGB01. The sequence continues at coordinate 394,332 of CAVUBN010000021.1, forward strand.
GATCCCTCCCGTTTCTGGCGGCTCTGGGGATTTTCTCGTGACGGACCGACCTATCGATCTACAAGCCATATCTGATCAAGTAGCGAGCCCTAGAGCCGGAGCGATCGCCACCTTTGCCGGAACTGTCAGAGACCACGCGCGCGGACGTGGTGTTCTGGTGCTCGAATACGAAGCTTATCCTGAGGCCGCGGAGCGCGCTCTGGAACACATCGGTGCGGAGATCCGCGAAAAGTGGGACGTGGAAGGGGTGGCGATCACTCACCGTACGGGTCGGTTGACGATCGGCGAGACGAGCGTCGGTATTGCCGTTTCGTCCGCCCACCGTGCAGAAGCCTTCGAAGCATGTCGCCACGCTATCGAGCGCATCAAGCAGATCGTTCCGATTTGGAAGAAAGAGTATTATGAGGATGGCGAAACCTGGATCGGCAGCGAAGCTGAGTATCAGGCTGCCTTCGGCGGTTCGTCGCCCTCCAAATCAGACACGGATCCATCCTGAAAGGTGTCACCGGCGTCGATAATGACACGTTCGGCGAATCTAGCGAACACAGCCCACTTTCTAGGCGTTCGTTTCCGGCTGCTGGACCACCCCAGGCTCAAGGTGACCACCTCCAACACACCTGTTCAAACGCCCGTGCCGATCAAATACCGGTTATCCATCGATCTGAAAGTAACGGTCAAGCGTTCGACATTAGTCGGCATTTCGGATGCAACCCACGCGTAATTATGTCGCGCCCTTTCGGGCCGCGAAGTCTTGCGGCACCTCTCCAGGGCGATTACCATCAGCATCGATGGATCGTCTGAGTACGCCAATTCCAGCAATTATCGAATCTCAAAGGGGGATAGATGGCTACGGATCTTAAGAGCCTACTTGACACAGTGGAACAGAGTCGTGATGAAGTTATCAAGCTCACGCAGGATCTCGTGCGACTGCCTACGGTGAATTTTGGAACACCGGATAGCGGTGATGAGATCATCGCCGCCGAATTCATGCGAGACAAGCTCGCGGCGGAAGGGATCGAGTCGCAGATCTACAAGGCGACCGATAACCGTGGCAATATCGCAGCATCACTGGGCCAATCCACTGGCCCCTCTCTCCTGTTCATGTCTCACACGGATGTCGTGCCGGTTGAAGATGCCGGGCAGTGGACACACCCGCCGTTTGGCGGCGAGTTGGCTGAGGGTCGTATCTGGGGACGCGGCGCAGCGGACATGAAGTCGACTGTTGCGGCGCAAGCGATGGCGATGATCATCCTGAAACGCTCGGGGGTTCAACTCAACGGCAAGCTGTCGTTCGTGACATGTGCGGACGAGGAAGCCGGCGGCGCCTACGGCTTTGGTTGGATGGCCGAACATCATCCCGAAATACTCAAGGCCGACTTCGCCGTGAACGAGGGCGGTGGGGGACCGATAGCAACCGACGACGGAATTATCTATCCGATAAGCACCGGCGAAAAAGGACGACTGGAGGCGCACATTAAGATCCGCGGCCGTGGCTTCCACGCGTCACAACCGTGGCGCGCCGACAACGCAATTTACAAAGCCGAAGAGGTTATACGTCGCGTTCGCGGCTACGAACCAGAGGTGTCGGTGGATGTCGAACTGTTCAAGCATCTCGACACGCTTGCCCACGTCAACACCGTGGTCACGGTCGACAACCTTGAGGAGACACTCCGAGAGATCGAATCGAGAAACCCGAGTCTGGCGTCGATGTTGCGCGCTGCATCACGTATGACACTCGTGGCGACAATGATCAAGGCCGGGGTGAAGTCTAATAGCGTCGCCGAAAACTGCACCATCGTCTGTGATATTCGGTCGCTGCCCTGGCAGGATAAGGATTACGTTCGCAAAGAGATCGAGGGTTTGGTGACAGACCTGGACGGCGTGGAGGTCGAGATCATCGAAACAGCGATTTCCAATAACTCTCCCTTTGACTCACCGTTCCGCGGATTTGTTGAGCAGGCAACTCGAGACGCGACCGGCAAAGGAGATCTTCGCTTTGTCCCGGGAATCACCGTCGGATTCACCGACTCCCGTTTCGTTCGACCGCTCGGCAACGTCACCTATGGGTTTATTCCATCGCATCCAAACGACGATCCGTCTAAAAGTGGGGCGCACAATATCAACGAATCTGCCGGAGTCGAGAGCCTCATTACGGCAACGCGCTTTCACGTTGCGTTGGCGTGGCACATTCTGGTGGCGAAGGGATAGTTGGCTAATTCACGAAGTGCGGGATAGAACATTGAGGTTTTCGACCCCCGAGAGCAGCTAGTTCCCAGGGCCACCGCAATAAGACCTCGGTGGAAGACAACTCGTAAGCATATGGCGCCCGGATCGAGGAGAATCTCCTCGATCCGGGCGCTAGTACGTACTTCTCCAGACCAACGCACATGTGGGACCGAAGACGCTACGGCAACCCATCTGGATGATTTTTCACCGTTGGCTAATAAGATCGGTTGTCAATCCGGGGGCTGAGACGAGACCGACCCAAATATGACAACTGGAACGCATTCTCCTGCTCGATACGGTGCTTCCCGCGGTTGAATCAGGATAAACGCATTGGCGCCTACCATCGACATGAGCCGGGCCGAGGACTGCGAGCCCGTGTTACGCGCGTTCAGCTGGCCTGACTCATCCGACCACACAATCCCACGCTGATATTCGAGTCGGTCAGTGCTGTCGACATCGCATCGCAACAGAGCGGCAGCAAGCGGAGGTCTCGGGTTTGGATGACCTGCCATCGCTCTCAGAGCCGACTTGATGAAGATTTCGAATTCAACGAGCGCGGATACCGGATTGCCCGGAAGACCAAAGAATAATTTGTCGCCGACGGTGGCAAAGTTGAACGGCTTACCCGGTTTCATGAACAGTCGCTGGAAATGGACTTCAGCGATCTCCATCAAGATCGCTTTAACGTAGTCCTTCTCACCCATCGAGACGCCACCTGAGGTGATGACCGCATCACTGGCCTCGATGCGTTCCAGCAGCAATTTCTTGAGCGACGATTCATCATCGGGCGCGTGACCAGACCAGATGACGTCCGCGCCAGCCTGCTGCGCGGCGAGTACCAGGGAGAATCGATTTGAATCTCGGATCTGCCCAGGACCGGGTTGCTGGTCCGGCTCTACCAACTCATCGCCTGTCGAAAGGACACTGAGTCGTGGTCGACGCAGGACTCGCACCTGCGAACGCCCCAGGCTGGCCAGCAGCCCGATCTCGGCCGGCCCAATTGTCGCTCCGGCGTATACCAGGACGTCGCCTGCGCGAAGGTCTGATCCGATAGGCCGAACGTTTTCTCCCTCGTTGACCTGTTCCTGGTGAATGATAACGTGATCATCACGCATCTCAGTATTTTCGACTCGAATCACGGCGTCCGCACCGAGCGGCAATGGCGCACCAGTCATGATCCTGGCCGAAGTCCCCGGAGTGATCTCGATGCCTTCCATCGTGCCAGCATATTGATCGCCGATAACCTCGCGCCAGGGAGATACATCAGATGCAATGACGGCGAAACCGTCCATCGTCGAGGCAACAAAAGGCGGAAGGTCCTGATCCGCGACCAAGTCCTCGGCTAAACTGCGACCGCCCGATTCCGCGAGGGAAACCTCCTCTGCTTCCAGCGGCCGAACGTGGCGCAAAATGATGTCGAGCGCTTCGTCCGGAGGAAGCAATCGGTCACTAGCAGGCATCTTGCGGGCTCCCCTCATGGCTGGGCAACGACCCGAGCAGGCAAAACGAAATCTTAGCATAGACAGAGCCCACGGCCGTACGCGGCCTTTTGACATGGCCAATGTAGAGGACTATAGTTCACGACGTAACGGGCCGTTCTTTCTCACACGGAATTAAAACGATGTCGTCACTACCCTCCCCTAACCATGACGAGGGCAGGTTGGCCGCTCCGATACCAAACGCCCCACCGCAGAGTGGCGCGACGTGGGACGATCTGGAGGCGGTGATTCAACGGCAGATGCCGGGTATGGATCTCTCGCTGATTCGGCATGCCTACGACTTCGCCGACATCGCGCACGCCGGTAAAATGCGTCGTTCGGGCGAACCTTACATCTCCCACCCGACCGCGGTCGCGATGATTCTGGCCGAGATCCAGCTCGATCAGGAAGCATTGGCCGCAGCGCTGCTGCACGACGTCATCGAGGACACCGACGTCACAACAGAAGATATCAATCATGAGTTTGGTGAGCGCGTCGCGACATTAGTCGATGGAGTGACGAAGCTCGGCCGGATCCGCTGGACAACTGAAGAGGATCAGGCTGTTCGCGAGAAGGAACGGCAAGCCGAAAGCTTGCGTAAGATGTTCCTCGCGATGGTCGATGACGTTCGCGTCGTGCTAATCAAGCTGGCCGACCGTCTGCACAACATGCGCACTCTCGAGCACATGCCGCGGGCAAAACAGCTGCGGAGCGCGCTGGAAACGCTCGAGATCTATGCACCATTATCGAATCGACTGGGGATCTGGCAGTTCAAATCCGAGCTTGAGGACCTAGCCCTTCGCTACGTTGATCCGCAGACCTACTTCTCGATTGTTCGAGCGTTGGAGCGACGAGGAGTTGACCGCGAACGGTATCTCAATCGAGTCATCGATGAGCTAAACGCCGCGCTGACTGAGGCCGGCATCAATGCTGAAATCTCGGGCCGGGAGAAGCACATCACCTCAATAGTGCGCAAGATGGAGCGTAAAGGGCGCAGCTTTGACGAGATTTATGACGTTCTCGGTGTGCGCGTAGTTGTTGGTGAGAAGAAAGACTGCTACGGCGCGCTCGGGGTTATCCACTCCATGTGGCATCCGATTCCTGGCGAATTCGATGATTACATTGCCACCCCGAAAGAGGGCGTCTACCAGTCAATTCATACGGCTGTGCTCGGGCCGGAAGGCCATGCGGTCGAGATTCAGATCCGAACACAGGGAATGCACCATATTGCCGAGTTCGGCATTGCAGCTCACTGGCGGTACAAAGAGGGTGCGAAGCCGGACCCAAATGTCGAAGCGAAGGTCGCCTGGCTGCGCCAGCTTATGGATTGGCGCGATGAAGTCGTCGATGCTCAGGAGTTTGTCGAGTCACTGAAGTCCGACGTCTTCCAGGAGATGATCTACGTCTTCACCCCAAAGGGTGACATCATCGAGCTCCCAGCCGGTGCCACGCCAGTCGACTTTGCCTACAGAATTCACACCGAGGTCGGCCACCAATGCGTAGGCTCGAAGGTCAATGGCCATCTCGTTCCCCTGAATTACCGACTACAAAACGGTGAAGTCATTCAGATCATGACCTCGAAATCGAAGGTCGGGCCGAGCCGCGATTGGTTGCTCTCGAGTGGCGGATACATTACGACCGCGTCCGCACGCGAGAAGGTTCGTCAGTGGTTCCGTCGCCAGCAGCGCGACGAAAACATTTCGCAGGGCCGCGACACACTCGAGCGGGAGTTGCGTCGACTTGGCGTCGATGCCAAGCTCGACGACATCGCACACCATTTCCCGCGCTACCAGAAAGTAGACGATTTCCTCGCGGCAATTGGCTACGGTGCGGTAACACCACAGCAAATTTCGTCGCGGCTGGCCGAGCATGAGGACCGCGAAGTTCTGAATACCTCGAGTCCGCCATCGACGCCCAAGCTTCCGCCAAGTCTACAAGTGACCGGTGTCGGGGATCTTTATACGCGCCTGGCGGCCTGCTGCAAGCCAGTGCATGGCGACTCGATTATCGGCTACGTGACGAGAGGGCGCGGCATCACCGTCCATCGCAGCGACTGCCACAACGTCATCCACGTCGACGATCCCGATCGACTTGTGCAGGTAAGCTGGGGCAACGAGCAGAAACAGCTTTATCCGGTTAATGTCCGGCTAGAAGCCTGGGATCGGGTAGGTCTCCTTCGCGACATCACGACCATGGTCGCCGATGAAAGACTCAATATGTTTTCGGTTCTGACCAGCGTCAATGATGATCGCACAGTGACTGTGCTCATGACGCTGGAAGTCGAGGGTGTCAAGCAGCTTAGCAAGATCCTACAGAAGCTCGAAACAGTGCGAGACGTCTACGACGTCCGCCGTGACGCATCGCCCAACCACTCTGGGAAAGGTTCAGAGGCAAACCTGCACGCATAATCGTGCGGCACGCTGAAGACCTACAGAAGGTCCTTGGATTCGGGCTCAATACCGTAGTGCTTCAATAGGCGTTCGCGCTTCGTGCGTCGTTTACGCCGATTCGATTCGAACCGTTCCGCCATCACCGCAGCCTCGTCCCAAATCAACTCTTCACCGGCAACGTGCACCGTATCTCCCGCGTTGATCCCGATCTCTTCGAGCTTGGCGGAGATGCCGGACGCTTCGAGGATTCGCTGGAAGCGATCGGCCGCCTCTTCGTTCTTGAAATCGGTCATTCTCGTCATCCGCTCGATCTTCGGACCGCGCACCTCGAAATGGTGCCGCGACAATCGGACAGCTTCCCAGTAATCCTCCCGAGTGGACTCCATGGTGTAGACACGTCGTTCCTGTGGAACGGCAGGCTTGACTTCGGGGATGTCCCGTAGCAGTTCGAGTGTTCGCTTCATGAGATCCGACACACCTTCTCCGGTCGCAGCCGAGATCGCGTGAACCTCATGACCTTCGGCGGCCAGTGCCTCGGTCAGCGCTGGAAGATTTTCGCGTGTCTCAGAAAGGTCCATCTTGTTGATGGCGACGATCTGTGGCTTGGAGGCAAGCTCGGGCGAATAAGCGGCCAGTTCTTCGTTGATGGTTCGGAAATCCTCAAGCGGATCACGACCTTCGAGTCCCCCTGACCCGTCGAGCATATGAATCAGGAGTCGAGTCCGTTCGACATGGCGTAGAAACTCGTGACCAAGCCCGACACCGTCCGCGGCACCTTCGATCAGACCAGGGATATCGGCCATCACGAATGTTGGGCTGCCAGGTCGTCCGATCTCAACCACTCCAAGATTCGGCTCGAGCGTCGTGAACGGATAATCGGCCACCTTCGGACGTGCAGCACTTGACGAGGAGAGAAGTGTGGATTTTCCGGCATTGGGCAGACCAACCAAACCCACGTCGGCGATCACTTTGAGCTCCAGCCGAACCCACATCTCCTGACCGGGTTCGCCCTTTTCCGCGAGCCGCGGTGCTTGCCGAGTTGCCGTCGCGAAGTGCTGATTACCCAGCCCTCCCTGTCCGCCACGAACGATGATCACGGCCTCACCTGGCTCCGTCAAATCAGCGATGACTTCGCCCGTCTCATCATCGTGGACAACAGTTCCGGGCGGAACATCAACATACATGTCGTGTCCTTGAGCACCGGTGCGGTTGGAACCTTGCCCGCCAATGCCCAGATCCGCGCGAAAATGCTGTTTGTACTTGAATGAGATGAGCGTGTTAAGGTGCGGGTCGACACGCAGATAGACGTGTCCACCGCGACCACCATCACCGCCGTCCGGGCCCCCGAAGGGAACGTATTTCTCTCGGCGGAAGCTCACGGCGCCGTTGCCGCCGTCTCCACCTTTCAGATAGATCTTGGCGCGATCGTAGAACATGAGACCCTTCCGATGTGAGATGCTCGCTAGGGCGGTGCTTGGCCCATGTCCTGCATGCATCAATCAAGGCCGCACCGTGTAACCGATGCGCCCAAAATATCACGGGGCGTTGCCCTTCGTGATTGGCTAATTCTACTCGAGGAAGTCTCGGAGCTTCTTGCTGCGGGTGGGGTGGCGAAGCTTGCGCAATGCTTTGGCTTCGATTTGCCGGATACGCTCGCGCGTCACACCAAATTCTCGGCCAACCTCTTCGAGAGTCCGGCTTCGGCCGTCATCGAGCCCAAAGCGCAATTCAAGCACGCGGCGCTCACGTTCCGACAGTGAAAAAAGAACGTCTTCGACCTGCTCTTTGAGAACGACCAGCGACGCAGCGTCGGAGGGAGCCAGCGCCTTGGAATCCTCGATGAAATCACCGAGGTTGCTGTCCTCTTCCTCCCCGATCGGCATCTCGAGCGACACAGGCTCCTGCGAGATCTTCATGATGTCGCGAACCTTGTCGGACGGAAGGCCCATGTCGAGCGCGATCTCGTCAGAGGTCGGCTCGCGCCCCAGTTCTTGCTGGAGCCGGCGTGAGGTGCGAATCAGACGGTTAATCGTCTCAACCATGTGTACCGGAATCCGGATCGTTCGTGCTTGATCGGCGATCGCCCGGGTAATCGCTTGCCGAATCCACCAGGTGGCATACGTCGAAAATTTATACCCCTTGTGATATTGGAATTTCTCAACCGCTCTGATAAGCCCGAGGTTACCCTCCTGGACCAGATCGAGCATCGACATACCCCGACCGACGTACTTCTTCGCCACGCTGACGACCAGCCGGAGATTTGCCTCTGTCAGCTTCTTTCGTGCAATCTGGCCACGAACTTCCATCTCATTCCATCGCCGCTCGATCTGACCGACGTTGAGAGCGAGTATGGTCGAGCGCGGATCGGGTTCTAACCAGTTATCAATTGGCTGAAGAATTTCCTGCAAATCCGGGGAAAGAAGATCGAATTCGATCCGCTTACTACGCAGCGTTTCTTCAAGGACGTTAACGCCGATCGCATACTGCTCAGCAACCAGATTGATTGCCGCTTCGGGCAGCAGTGTCAACGGCAGTACATCGGCGAGCACACGAGATTTCGTCGCGGCAGGTTGCTCCGGGAACGCCGCGTCATGAAGCGATTTCGCGATCGGGAATCCGCTCTTGAACCGTTCGTAGATCACCTGCGTCACGCGCTCGAGCGGAATCTGACCGTCGTCGTCGCCTTGTAGCTCATGCTGGATACGCGCAAGATAATCGCCTCGCTCCATCGCCTGGGCCAGTGTCACCTCTTGATCGCCTGTCAGGAGAGGAACACGGCCGATCTCGCGGAGGTAGATGCGGACAGGGTCATCGAGGCTGATTCCACTGAGATCAACATCTGAAACGCGCACCTTGAACAGGTCGACGTCGTCGGATTCGTCCTTCGACTCGGCGATGTCAGTGTTCTCATCAGTCTCAATGATCGGAATGTTGAGTTCCGTTAGACGCTGAGTGATCTGCTCGACAACGGAGTTCGAGTCGTCACCGTCTCCAGCGCGAGACACCAAATCATCGACCGTCACAAACCCCTGGGAACGACCGAGGTCGATGACACGTTGAATGAGCTCCGGATTTATTTCGACAACTGACTCGTCACGGCCGTCATCAGAATTAACCGAAGAGTCATCCACTGGATCGTCGGAGACGCGATGCACAACGTCGTCCGAGATGCTTCGTCTCATCGACTCCGCCACGGCGACAACTCCCCCAAGCCAATGCAGTGGACAATAATACTCCTGCGATTTCGCAGTGATACTATGCCCATCATCAAAATGCAAACCAACGGCGTGTTACCTGCTTGACTTAGCAACCACCCCGACCTCAAGACTGAAGATGTCGTCATACGTTTCCCGACGCTGAATGAGACGAGCAGATCCACCAGAAATCATTACGACCGCGGGCCGCAAAGCTAGGTTGTAATTGCTCGACATCGCCAGGCAGTAGGCTCCTGCCGCCGGTATGGCGAGAAGATCTCCAGACTCAGGCGTCAGCATCTCAATATCGCGAATCAACACATCGCCGGATTCGCAATACTTTCCTGCGATCGTCACGACCGAGCGCTCTCCGCTGTCGCGATTGGCGAGGTCTGCTTCGTACCGCGCCCCATACAGCGCTGGGCGAATATTGTCAGCCATCCCGCCGTCAACCGAAACGTATCGTCGGACACCTGGGATCTCTTTTACCGAACCGACGCGGTAGAGTGCCACCCCCGAAGGTCCTACAATTGTGCGTCCCGGTTCGATCGTCAGCGTTGGAAGCGGTAGATCGTACCGCTCGGACTCATGTTTGACCCTGGCCGATAAACGTTCAGCGAATTCACCAATCTGAACGTCAGGATCGCTCTTCTCGTATTGGATCCCCAGTCCGCCTCCCGGGCTGATCTGCGCCGGTGTGACGTCAAATCGTTCCTGCATGTCGGCGGCGAACTCGAAGAGGGTATCGATCGTCGTCAGAAATGGATCGATCTCAAATATCTGGGATCCAATGTGCGCATGATAGCCGCGCAGTCGAAGTGATGGGACCTGGAGTACCCGCTCGACTGCTTCGCTCGCCGAGCCTGAACTGATCAAGAGACCAAATTTCGAATCAACGATGCCCGTCTTGCGATAGTCGTGGGTATGGACGTCGACGCCAGGATTGACCCGCAGGAGAACGTCGATAGACTTTTCGGTCTCTCTCGTTAGCTCATCAAGTAGATCGATCTCATAGAAATTGTCGATGATGATCTCGCCGATGCCGAGATCGAGCGCGAGACGAAGCTCGTCCCGTGTCTTGTTGTTGCCATGAAAGACGACCCGTTCCATTGGGAACCCAGAGAGTTGGGCCATCATGAGCTCACCGGCCGAGACGACGTCGAGCCACATCCCTTCGTCGGCGATAATCGAGAGCAGCGCCGAACTCAAATAGGCCTTGCCGGCGTACACAATACGCGCATCCGGGTATCGATCATTGAACGCGGAACGATAGAGCTCGCAGTGATGTCGGATAGTCGCTTCGTCGTACACGTAAAGGGGGGTTCCAAACTCGTCGGCAAGGTCCACCAGAGAGACGCCCCCGATGGAGAGATGACCGTCAACTTCGCGTTTCGTGTCGAGCGGCCAGAGCACTCTTTCCCCCCTCTGTTGTACTGCGCACCGTATAGCGCCTACACCAAAATAGATACTCTGCACAGCGATTATACCTGCCTGCGAGACACAGCCCGAAATGTGAGCAGCCCTGGGGTCGGTGCCCAGGGCCGCGACTGTCGAATTATGTCGTCAGAAACCGTATCGGTACGCGTTACGGTGCCGTGTTGGCGCAGATCGCGTAGGTTTTGAGGTGCCAGGTCGAATTCTGAACTTGATTGACCTCGGTTGCTTGAACTGACCATCCAGTGCCGTCCAGCAGCGGTCCGCTGAAGTGAATGAACACACCCCGATCGGTGTATCCGGAAACACCAGTGTCGTGGATGATGGTGCCACCACCTCCGAGCACCTTCTTGCCAGCCGCACAGTGCGCCGCAACCGTGCTATAGAAGTTTCCGCTCGGACCAGATGCGCTCACGATTTCATACCCAGTGACTCCCGTTCCCGCCGGACCCTGTGGACCTGTGGCGCCCTGTGGCCCCTGAGGGCCAGCCGCGCCCTGCGGTCCCTGTGGACCCTGCGGTCCTTGCGGGCCAGCCGGGCCTTGCACTCCCTGCGGTCCCTGCGGACCGATCGGGCCTTGTTGGTTCCAGTTAATGACCGTAGCTCCATTCGGACAGTTGGCAGGCGCGCTTGTGTCGACTTTCGTGAGATTCCCGTTCTTGAGACAACCGTAGTAGACCGCAGGCGCCGGATCTCCGAGGGCTACGAAGACTGATCCGGTTGCAAGGACTGCCGCGACAACGGTCGCGAGTGAGATCAAACGAACAGATCTGGATCCAATCAGTCTCTTGAACAGCATTTGTCCTCCATCAAGATTAAGACGATTTGATTCGTTTCGATAGCGAGACACTTTAGATCCGATCACTCGGATCGATAGGCGCGCCAGGACGCCGGCAGCGCAATTAAGATCATGTCGACCACACCGAGTGGAATGAGCACGACGAGCTCAGCCAAGATCCAGCCGCTCGGCGGCATAAACAGTCCCGGTACGGCTGACAACGTGTTGAGAAACGTGACGACCAGCGCGAGGATCGCTCCCCATCGGTGCAGGTTCCACATTCCCCAGGCTCCAACGAGTGTGAGCAGTCCAGTAACGATACCGATGACAACAGCGATTCCTGGTACGTCGCTGGCTCCCGGTGCGAACATGAAGGGGATCCCAACGACCTGAATCCCCACCGCTAAAATCACTGCCCATTTGACCGTCGCCGGTCTCCTCTGCTGTGCATCCACTTGGGACGCTACGCCTGCCACCATGACTTGCCCTCCATATCTCCTAAGCATCGACCCGCGCCGACGCTCCACACATACGACAATACGGCCCCCACTATCCTGGGCAGAAGTGGGGTGCTTCCCGACCGTGGTAGGCAGTTCTTCCTGGGTTGCGTTTGATTTCATTCCGGGAATCAGGCTGTGGAGTTGTCGGGAACGCGGAGTCGCCAATGGGAGAGATGGAGCGCCTTTGGGATGGAAACGGATGGGGAAGACTTATGCTCAGAGACCGTTGGTTATGAGGAGGGTTGAATACCGAGGCCGCCCTCGCGAGCTCGCTCGATTGCCTCGGCCCGGTCGGCCACCTGGAGCTTGCTGAAGATGACCGAGACGTGATTGCTAACCGTTTTCACGCTGATACCAAGCTGCTGGGCAATGCGCGGGTTCGGATAGCCCTGAGCGATTCGTTCCAGAATCTCCCGCTCGCGATCGGTCAACATAGGGAAGACGTCAATACGCGCTGGTCTTTCAGAGGAGAAGAGCGCGAGCACCCTCGTCGCGATTGACGGACTAAAAATCGCCGCACCGCCGGCGACGGCTCGAATTGCGCCACACAACTCTTCGTCATCGGCATCTTTGAGAACGTAGCCCCGGGCACCAGCCCGCAATGCCAGAAAGACCGAGTCATCGTCCTGAAACAACGTAACGACCAGAATGCGCACCTCTGGTTGATTCGCGATGATCGCGCGGGTCGCCTCGATCCCACTCAGATCCGGCATTTGGAGATCCATCAACACAACGTCCGGCTTGAGTTGTTGAGCGGCCTCAATAGCCGCGCGACCGTCCGCGGCTTCACCGACGACCTCGATGTCCGTCGTGGTGCCGAGTATGGCGCGCATTCCGCGTCGCACCAGTGGATGATCGTCGACCACGAGCACGCGGACACCCTCATCCACGAGCAACCTCCGTCCGATCCAGCGTGAATCTAGCTTCGACTACCGTGCCACCGCCCGATCGATTCGCGAGAGAGAAATCACCGCCAAGCTCTTCAGCACGTTCACGCATGGAACGCAGGCCGACTCCAGGCCGCGATCTCGCACCAATCCCGACGCCGTCATCCTCAACGTGAAGTAGGACGTTTGAGTCTCCTATCGACAGCCGGACGAAACACCATCCCGCCTGGGAATGCCTGGCCACGTTCGCCAGAGCCTCTTCCGTGACTCGATAGATGGCCACTTCGACCGCCGCTGGAAGTTCTGGTACCTGCGTGGGTAGATCAACTTTGACTACGAACCCTTCCGAGTTGAATTGGCGAATTCGTTCGCGCAAAGCGACGACCAGTCCTAGCTCATCGATGGCGGGTGGTCGAAGACCGTGGACCAAGGCACGAATCGACGTGATGGCAAACCTCACTTGCGCACGCACTTCGCTGATCTCGTCCCGCGCCGCTGCAGGGTCGGAGTCGATGAGTGCAGGCATGGCGCCAAGCTGAAGATTCAGTGCGGCCAGTTGCGAGCCGAGACCGTCATGAAGATCGCGATGCAGCCTGCGCCGTTCCTCTTCTCGAGCTTCGACCAACCGTTCTCTCGCCTGCTGAAGTTCGTTTGTCAGCCGCACAGCGTGGACCGCAATCCCCGCTTGACGAGCAAGGTCGTCGAGCAACCGTCGATCTGCAGGGCCAAACGACTCCCCAGGGGTTCGTGGCCCAAGCAGAATCTCGCCAACGTGTTCCTGCTGATAGAGCAGGGGGATTCGCAACGGATTTGCCACAGGCATACCGCTCTCCACCGACAAGAACTGATCAACACTATTCACCACGGTGATAGCGGCATATGGCAATTTCAGCGCTTCTTGCACGGTCCTCGCGATCGTGGGCAGGATCGAGTCAATAGCCAGAGTGTTCTCCAGGCGCTGGCCGAGCCGTGAGATAGCCGCATACGGCTCATCACGGTCACCGAAAAGCACCCGGTTGACCCGCCGTTGAACGAGCTCGCGCATAGGATGAAAGAGTACAGCAACGACGCCAGTCGCCAGCAACGAGAAGAATAGATTCCCGCCGGTGCGAAATAGCGTGGCCAACCACCCAACGACGAACACATAAACCCCGACCACGCAACCAGTGAGCACCAGATAGACGATTGCCCGGCTGAAGATGAGTTCGATATCAAACAGATGGTGCCGCAGGATGGCCACGCCGACCGCGACCGGCAATAGCAAGATAGTGACTGACATCAACGGCGATGTGATCTGGTAGGCCCACGTCGTACTGAGGCGAGCAATAAAATCAGCAACGAAGGCCACAACCAGCAGACTCATGTCGAGCACGATCCACATGTATTGCTGGCGCAGCGTTCCGCGAGCTCGGCGAAATCTATCGAGCAACAACCCAACCGAGAGCACGCCGCAAACGCCAAGCGCGATGATGCCGATTCCCGCGTCGCCTAATGGTTCACCCGGGAACAGTGGGTTGGGTATTCTGGAGTAAAGCTCGGGGAATCCTGGTGGAACCGTCGTACCGCTGAGAAGACAGAACAGAAGCCAGGCTGTAGACAAGAGTGTCAGACCTGCAACTATGCGGGTCGGCCAGCCCCGAATCCGGCCGCTCGGGAAGAGAAGTAGCGGAAACATCGGCATAAATGCCGATACGGCGATCCAGGTGTTGATCCAGAGCGCCCAGGCGCCGCCTGGGCTAGCCGGATGCGTTTCCAGCGCGTAGACGGCCCAGGAGGCGGCGAGCGCGCCAACCTGTCCCGAAATCCCCATGAAGAGAAAGAGCCATCCAAGGGTATTCCTGGGCTGGCGAGTCGCGATGAGGGCACCCACGAGCCCGTATACGACCCCTGCCATGGCCAGACTGGGATCCGCGATCTTCCACACATCGGCTGAATGACGGTTGAGGATTGCCAGAATGAGAATCGGCGGGAGCAGCAGCAGATCAAGTCCAAAGATGCTCCATGGAACCCACCACGTCCAAAACCGCTGTTTAGACACGAATTGCTGGATAGACTGAACATCTTCGTCGATTGAGATTGCCCGCACTTCGATACACCTGCCAGTTGCTAATCAAATTGCGATGACGATGGGCAAAACACCGCGCGCCCAACTACGCGAGAGATTTGGCGATGAGTTACGCATATTGTAACGGTCGCTGTTCCCAGGTAGAAGTGACATTTTTCCCGACCGTCCGGGAACCTGTTCCCAGGTAGTCGGCAAATCGCGCTCCTGCAAACGTTTCACTGGCCGTCAGTGATAACCAGATGACTTGGAATTGACTGTGATCCAGTGTAAGCTAACTGGGTGATTTGTGCAGTGCGGCACCGAAAAAGCCGACTTGTTGCTCAGGTGTCATCGACCACGATGACGGTCGCAGGCCGTGTGCTCCGAACCCGGAGTCGCCGACCGTCAGATCACCGATCTCAACTGATACCCTCTGGAAACCTCGATTGCTGTCCGCTCGTCTGCTTGACCCAAACAGCATGAGCCGACGCAGACCCTAGGTGGAGTCTGCCCGGACGACAAAGCTGGTTGGACAGGAGAGCACGAAGGAGCACATGTGGCAGCAACGATTCTGACCGTTCAAGATCTCGAGAAATCATTCGGCACCGAGTTGATCTTCAGCGGTGTCACCTTTCAGATACTTGAAAAGGAGCACGTCGCGCTCGTCGGTGCAAACGGGGCCGGCAAGAGCACGATGCTTAAAATCATCGGCGGACTCGAGTATCCGGACAGTGGGTCTATCGTGCTATCCACCGGATTGCGCACGGCGTACCAGGCGCAAGAAGCTCGGTTCCAGGAGACTGACACCGTTTGGGAAGCCGCATTACGCGCGTTTGAAGAGACGCGCCGCGCGGAGGCCGAGCTCAAGTCACTCGAACACAAGATGGGACATTCGGAGGGCGACGACCTCGACGCTCTCTTCGAACGCTACTCTGAATTGAGTGCCCACTTTGAGGTGAGCGGTGGTTACGATATGGAGCACCGCACTGAGCAGGTTCTCGCCGGGCTGGGCTTTGAAGCAGAAGATTACGAAATACCGGTAAGCCGGCTTAGCGGCGGGCAAAAGACGCGCCTGGCATTGGCTCACACGCTCCTCGAAGACCCGGATCTGCTTATGCTCGACGAGCCAACCAACCACCTTGACCTGTCGGCGCTCGAATGGCTCGAAAACTTCATGCGGTCCTGGAACCGCACATTCATCGTCATCTCACACGACCGCTATTTCCTGGATCGAGTGACCAATCGCACACTTGACCTTAGCTTTGGCACGCTCGAGGACTATCCAGCTGGATATTCTCGCTATCTCGTGCTCCGCGAGGAACGCCTCTCGCGCCGTCAGGCGGAATACGAAGCTCAGCAGGAATTCATCCAACGGACCGAAGAGTTCATTCGTCGCTACAAAGCCGGGCAGCGCTCACGCGAAGCACGTGGGCGAGCCACAAGGCTGGCACGCCTGGAACGCATCGACCGTCCGCAAGAGCATGAACCGTTGCGCCTCCGATTAGGAAGCGCGGTCCGCAGTGGCCGCATGGTGCTGCGAACGACACCACTGGATGTCGGCTACCCGCCGTCGAACGGTGCCGATGTGCTAACCCATCTCTTCTCGACGCCAGAACTACTGATCGAGCGCGGCGATAGAGTCGCGTTGATGGGTCCAAATGGTACCGGCAAGACAAGCCTGCTCCGAACAATTACCGGAGAAATAAAGCCTCTGCGAGGGCGTCTTGAGTTTGGCGTGAATGTTAAGCCGGCCTACTACGCTCAGGGACATGAGGGACTCGACATGGACGAGACTGCTCTCTCTACCATACTCAAGGCGCAAGCCATGAGTGAAGAGGGCGCTCGCTCGCTACTCGGGCGATTCTTGTTCAGTGGCGATGACGCCTACAAGTCCGTCTCCGCACTCAGTGGCGGCGAGCGGAGCCGTCTCGCGCTGGCAAAACTCACGTTGGAACACGCTAACCTCTTGATTCTCGACGAGCCGACGAACCACCTTGATATTTCCTCGCGTGAGGCGCTGGAGGAGGTGCTGGAGGACTACGAGGGCACGATACTCTTCGTTTCGCACGATCGGTATCTCGTTGACCGGATTGCCAACCGGGTCTGGTTCGTCGAAGAAATGTCGCTACAGCAGTTCCTTGGCAACTACAGCGATTATCTTCGGTCGCGTGAACGCGCCAAATCTTCAGTCGCGACACAAGCGCCGACGAGTAATGAAAAAGCGTCCGGGCGCAATGAAGGTCGCAATGGTCGTTCACGGCCATCCGATCAGGAACAACGTCAGCTTCAACAAGAGCTCAACAGCGCTGAACGAATCATCAGCCGCCTCGAGGAAAAGATGAACGACCTCAGTGACGACCTGACGCGTGCCACAATCGATCAGGATGTGGAGCGAATCGCGGCGCTCGGCCACGATTACGAGAACACGCAGGCGGAGCTCGAACAAGCCTATTCTCGCTGGGAAGAGCTTGGTAACAGACTTTCGGCCACAATGGAAGCAATCCAGCAATGAGCCGACACCGGCCATACGTCATTGGACTGACGGGCAATATTGCCTGCGGGAAATCCCTGGTCCTCTCAACGTTGCAGGAACTGGGCGCCGAAACTTTTGACGCCGATCGGGTAGCGCATGACGTCATGCGACATGGGACAGACGCCTGGAAACAGATAAGAACCCGGTATGGCTGTGAAGTCGTTGGCGACGACGGCGAAATCGACCGGCGAAAACTCGGAAGTATTGTCTTTGCCGATCCTGAAGCATTGGATGACCTGGATAAGATCGTCCATCCGGCGACAGTCGCCGCGATTCGTCAGCGGGTAGGCGAATCGGAACACGCCGTTGCCGTCATCGACGCGATCAAGCTCTTCGAGGCAGGTCTGGCGGCCGATTGTGACGAGGTATGGGTCGTCGACTGCACGAGGGAGCAGCAGGTCGAACGGCTCATGGCGCGCAACAATCTCACGCGGGAAGACGCGCTCATACGAATCGATGCCCAGCCGCTCCAAGCAGAGAAGATCGCTCGAGCCAATCGCATCATCGATAACAGCCGCACGCCCGAGGAAACCATGGCGTCAGTCCGCGAACTCTGGCGCGAGCTACAACGCACCCTGGAATGCTAACGCCGCGCCAACCAGAGCGACGAAAACCGTTTTTTCTGGTACAAGGAGAGGAACGGCTGTCACCATCGGCACTTGTGCGATAGCGACGCCGGGGCCGTTGGTAGATTCGAATTGCATATTGGCTGATAGGAGAGTGCTCCATGTCTGAGCCGACAAAACTCAACGTTTGGTACGACTACACCTGACCTTACGTGTACACCGCAGCGGTCTTGCTGCACCATGCACAACAGGAACTTGGCGACCAACTCAAGGTCTCCTGGCGATACTTCTCACTTGAACAAGTCAACAACAAGAACGGGGACGACTGGAAGCTCTGGGAGCAACCGGACAGCTATCCAAGCCGCTCACGCCTATGCTGGAACGGTGCTGACGCTGCTCGTAAACAAGGCGACGAAGCTTTCCAGCGTTTTCATCTCGCGCTTCTTACGGCTCGACACGTCGACGGAAAAGAGCTGACTGATCCGGAGACGATCCTCGGCGCGGCGAAATCGGCAGAGCTCGATATGGCACGCTTCGAGCACGACTTCAAAGCCGCCACGCTCAACTCAGTCGGACATGATCATGAAGAGGGCGTTAGCACCTACGGAGTATTTGGCACGCCGACTATCGTGTTCGAAGATGGCCGGGCGGCATATTTGCGACTTCGACCGCTGCCGCCAGAATCGGAGATGATGGGGGTCTGGGAGCGTCTACAAGACATCATCGCCGAACGACCGTATATTCTCGAGGTCAAGCGACCGGTGCCACCGGTCAAATAGATCGGCACGCATGTAGAGTAGTTCCTTCGACCCGATCGATCCTCGATCGGGTCGACAAGTCTGTCCGGCGTTTCAGTCTTTCCATCGGCTTCATGCCACTGAAGCCAAGTTGATATCAGCGTTCGTCGAACGTTGAGCATCCACAACTCATCCAAATGTTCACTTCGGTTACAATTTGGGCGCGTTCGGGTAGACGATGAATGACGTCTGCCGTTGGAACCTGGATTCGAACGGGCGACTCGTTTCCCAAGCCTCGGAACCGGTATTGCGCTTATCTCGTTTGGGCTGGATCCCTCGGTTGTGGCCCGGAACTGCTGTTTTAGATCTACACCTGTCGGAAAGAGAAAATCTAGGTGGAAGCGTCAGTAAAGCTTGGGCGAATTCGGGGAATCGAGATGGGCGTGCACTACACGTGGGTGTTCATCTTCGGTCTCCTGACCTATTCGCTGGCCGTCGATTTCTTTCCCGCCTTCTATGACAATTGGACGCCGGCCCAATATTGGACGATCAGCGTCATCGCCAGCCTACTGCTATTTGCCTCCGTTGTTGCTCACGAACTCGGACATTCCTTCGTGGCAATCTCAAGGGGCATCCCGGTAAAAAGCATCACGCTCTTCATTTTTGGGGGCGTCGCCAGCCTGAGTCAGGATACTCAAGACGCCAAGACCGAGTTTCAGGTCGCGATCGCTGGTCCAGCGGTCAGCTTTGTCATCGCCGCTGTCGCGTATGGACTGACGTTCGTCTTCGGGAAGATCAATGCTCAGGCGGAGGGCATCTGTCTCTATCTCGCCTGGGCGAACGGCTTGCTCGTCGCCTTCAACCTGATTCCGGGTTTCCCGCTCGATGGTGGCCGCGTCTTCCGCTCGATCGTTTGGGGCATCACCCACAGCATGGAACGAGCGACCAGGATTGCCGGAACTCTCGGCGTGGTTATCGGTTACCTGTTTATCGTCCTCGGTATCTTCATAATCTTCACTAACGCGCTGATCTCCGGAATCTGGTTCATCGCGATTGGCTGGTTCCTCCAGAACGCCGCCGAGCAGTCGATGCAGCAGCTCCGCATGCAGCAAACGTTCAAAGACATTCGCATTGGCATGCTTATGCAACCGAACCCGCCCGCCGTCGATTCACACCTGCCAATCGACGATCTGGTGGAGCATCACATCCTGGGCCAGAACACCCGGGGCGTTCCGGTCGTTCGTGACGGACTTCTCGACGGAATCATCACGCTTTCCGACATCAAGTCGATCCCTCGGACAGAATGGGCGCGTTATCGAGTTCTTGACCGGATGACGACACGTGATCAGTTGATCACGGTCACTCCCGACACCCAGCTTAGCGTCGCTCTTCAGGCAATGTCCGAAAAGGATCTCCACCAGATACCAGTCGTGCGCGATGGTGTATTGGTCGGCATGCTGACACGAAATGACGTCATTCGTTTCATCCAGCTGAGAAATGAGATTCCTGAGACGCGAAAACCAGACGCGTCAATGTCGGGATAGTCCGGGTACACGCCGGTCTGTCCTCCGCGCGACTGAGCGAGCACGTCCGCCACCATCAGTCGTCTAACGACGTCGCCACCACTTTGGCCGCGTGTATGTCGCGTGTTTGAACGGCCTCGGCCGGAATCAGCAAAGCGGCAATTATCGCGACGAACATCAAGGTCGATATGAGCATCATGGCGTTTGGCGTGCCGATATTGTCGGCAATGATACCGGTAATGGGCGCTCCGACTCCGGCGGCGACGAAGCCGAGACCGAGCACGAAACCTGACGCTGTTCCCACCCGACCAGGCAGAAGACGCTGGGCCATGACAAGCGTGATTGAAACCGGCCCTTCGCCAAGCATCCCGAAAAGTGGCCCCAGAATGAGCGCCCCAGGACCCGGATTGAGGACGAAGATGATCAGTGCCGGAACGCTCAACGCCAGTCCTGCGATCAGCACGCGGCGTTGACCAAGGCGATCGGCCAGCAACCCCCCGAAGATCGCTCCAACGGCTCCGCCAGCGATCATCAGCGAGGTGAGTACTCCATAAAACGCCGCACTGTAGCCGAGGCTCCGATACCATAGGGGCACAAACGTAACGACCGAGAGCATCACGAGATTTCGCAACATCGAGACAGAGAGAATCGGAACCAGGGGCTTCCAGCGAATCTTCCGCTGTTGTAGCTTGGCTTCGTGGTGCGCTTCCGGCAATCCAAGGCCGAGTCGTTTGAAGGAACGCAGCACGAGAAATGCCGACACGATCCCAAATGGCGCGATCAAGATCGAGCCTTGCCGGCCAAAGATGCCGAATACGATCGCGCCGAGTATCGGGCCTAGCGCATACCCAGACGTGCCACCGACGGTGTAGAACGACATCGCAGTGTTCTTCTGGATGGCGCCCGTTACCGCCGACGCATTTGCCGCACCCTGCGGATGATACGCGCCGGAACCCAGACCGGCTAAAGCGGCAAACAAGGCGAGTGTGCCAATGTTCGGAGCAAAGCCGACCGCCCCGAACATGATTGCAGCCCAGACGAGACTAGCCGGTGCCAGGTATCGACTTCCGTAACGGTCGGCAACAAAGCCAAACAACGGTTGTGACAGGGACGATGCGGCGGTGTAGCTGAGAGCGATAAGTCCCACGTCACCGAGGTTCAGGTTGAAAGCCGCCGCCATCAATGGATAGAGGATTGGGAGCAGGCCCCCGAACATATCGACCGTGAAATGGCCGAGCATGAAGGTCAGCAGCGCCTTGTTTCGAAACAGTATTCTCAAAATCTCAGATCTCTCGAGAGCGTGGTCAACGAATCGCGCGTGACGGATCATAGCGTGCCGGGAGCCGCAAAACCAGCGGCCGTGGGGATTCCAGCATGTTTCAAAACCCCAGTGCACAAAGGGGCCTATGCTATACTTCGACCGGCAAATTTTCTCATTTCGCCGCGCCTTTCCACGCACTTGTTCCAGGTATCGTAAGGGATTAGCCGTGATCGATAACATCGAAGAATCTGTCGTTACAAGTCTGGACCGTCTCGACCGGATCGGGGTGCGTCTTTGACATCCCTGCGAAAGAGCAGGAAGTACAAGAACTTGAGTTAGAGAGTTCCGATCCGAACTTCTGGAACGATTCGGACACTGCTCAACGTGCCATGCGTCACCTCGGCACACTTCGGAATCAGGTTCAGCGCTGGCAAGCGCTAAAGCAGCAAGCGAGTGATCTCAGTGAGCTTTTCGGGCTTGCGAAGGATGATGAGTCCATGCGAACGGAGATTGCCGAGGAGACTGCTACGCTTGTTCGCCAACTCGATCAGCTGGAACTCACACTCCTCCTGACCGGTCCGTATGACGAAAACAACGCCATTCTCGCGGTGCATGCGGGAACCGGCGGCGTAGACGCTCAGGACTGGGCCGAGATGCTCATGCGCATGTATCTGCGGTGGGCGACAAATTCTGGTTTCCAGGCCAATGTACTCGACGTGACCGAGGGTGATGAAGCAGGTATTAAGAGTGTGACCCTCGAGATTCGCGGTGACAACGCCTATGGGTACACGAAGGGCGAGGCGGGAACACATCGGTTGGTGCGGCTATCCCCATTTGATACCGCTCACCGTCGCCATACCGCATTTGCGTTGGTGGAAGTACTCCCAGAAGTCGATGACAACGATGAGATCAAGATCAATGACGATGATCTTCGCGTCGACACCTATCGATCCTCGGGCGCTGGCGGACAGCACGTCAATAAGACGAGCTCCGCGGTTCGGATCACTCACCTGCCGACCGGGATTGTCGTGACATGTCAAAACGAGCGGTCGCAACTTCAAAATCGTGAAACCGCGATGAAGATCCTGCGAGCCCGTCTGGCCGAGCTTGCCTTCCGAGAACGAGAGGAAGAACAAGCCAAAATCAAGGGAGACCACATCGCAGCAGGATGGGGGAACCGGATTCGCTCGTACGTGCTTCACCCATATACAATGGTGACGGATCACCGAAGCGAGTTCAGCACCGGCAATATTCAGGCCGTTTTGTCTGGAGAGATCGACCAATTCATCGAAGCCTACCTACATCAACAGCTTGGCGAGGAAAATGGCCAATAGTCGCGGACTCTCTCGTCTTGTGCTGCTCGTCATCCTCGTTGGCTCATTGTTCGGCCTGGCCGCACCGGTCGTTTCTGCGAGGGCTACCGGCGCACCGTCCACGAGTCATGCCGCACCGGCCACGGTTCCACTGTCGGTTAGCAAACAGAGTGCAGTCGTCGATTTCCCGAGCAAGCTCGAGTTCGATCTGGTGGCAGATGTGGGTGAGCCGGCCAAATCGGTCGAAGTCTGGTATCACCCAATGTACTCACCCGTGACGCTGGTGTCTCGTCCAGATTTCGCGGGCGGGACACACATCGACGTGGCGGCGTCCATCGACATGCAACTCCACTACATGCCGCCGGGCGTAGATATTGTCTACCGCTGGCGCGTCACGCTGGCGGACGGAACAGTTCTTGAAACGCCAGAGCAAACCGCTCTCTACATGGACAATCGCTACAAGTGGAGTACGGTGACGAGCGGAACGGTCACCGTCTATTACTTCAAAGGGGACGACCAAGTCGGCAAAGAGGCGCTGAACACGACCGTGCAGTCGATCGACCAGTTCAAGCAGACGTTCAACATCTCCTCGAGCGAACCAGTTCGAGTCATCCTCTACGGAAGCTCCAATGCTTTCGCGAGTGCTCTGCCACCAAACAGTGCTGAGTGGATCGGCGGAATTGCCGAACCGCAACTTCACATGGTGTTGACTGGAATTCGGCCGGGATCTGATGCCACGACTGAGATCCACCGGATATTGAGTCATGAGGTCGTCCACCTGATCGTCGGACAAGCAACGAGCAACCCGTTCAACTCGCCGCCGCCATGGCTCGACGAAGGACTCGCAACGTATTATCAGGAGGTGCCGGACTCGCGGTTTGCTCCCGCTTTGAAGAACGCGATCCAAACCGGCCAGATCATTCCAGTCCGCGCGCTCAACTCGAGCTTTCCGGACGATCCAAACCAGGCGCTCCTCTCGTACGCTGAGAGCCGAAGTATCGTCGACTTTATCATCACCCAACTAGGCGCCGACAAGATGGCCGCCCTCCTCCAGGCTTACGCCGGCGGCGTTTCCAACGATGAAGCGGTCCAGACTGGACTCGGTATTTCGATAGACCAGCTCGATACGGACTGGAAGATCTGGCTTGGCTATGGGGGTGACCAGCGGGTTTCCGCCACCATTGATAGCAACCACAACGATCCTGGCGTCGGTCAGCGGATCAACGACTTGCTGGCAACGTCGTCGTCAATGCTCCTCATGGGGCTGGCAGCCCTGTTCACCGTCGTGGCCGGAACACTTCTGATGATTCGTGGACGACACTCAGGCAGTGAGCCACTGGAGCCGTAAGCTCGCTCGCTTCTTACTCGAATCATTGTGCTGCACAGCAGGTTTCTCGCTTCACGATGGATCGTCGAAACACACCCGACAAGGCGCAAATCACCTATCTACCTGACTCCAGTTAGCGTGTCCGGACACCCCTAAGTCGGGCCCAGACAACATTGACACGACTAGTATCAACTGTTATCCTACATGGCGTTAGCACTCTCGCCGTCCGAGTGCTAATTGTGAGTGGGGACATGCTTCGGGAACTCAATCAGCGACAACGCACAATTCTAAAATACATCATTCAGGAATACGTTCGCACCGGCCGGGCGGTCGGTTCTAAGACGTTGATCGAGCGCTACGAGATCGGCGTGAGTCCCGCGACGGTGCGAAATGAAATGGGCGAACTCGAAGAGCTCCTGTATCTCCAGCATATGCATACGTCATCTGGCCGCGTGCCGACTGATCGCGGTTATCGATATTACGTAGAGTATCTACTGGATGATCTTGGCCTACCGCCAACCGAGGAAATTCGGATTCGCCACCAATTCGGACAGGTCGAATCGCAGATCGAATCATGGGCCAAACTGGCCGCGTCGATTCTGGCAGATGTTAGCGGAAACCTGGCATTGGTCACGCCGCCCCGCAGCGCGGTCGAGCGTCTACGCCACGTTGAATTGATCAGCCTCAGCGACCAGGTGGTACTGCTGATCGTGGTGACCCAGTCGGGCGGTGCCCAGGAACTGATTCTTCCGACTATCAACGTGTATTCACAGGATGAATTGAGCGCGCTCAGCCGCCAGCTAAACAATGAGATTGTTAATTTGAGTGCTCGAGAAATCCTTACAGAGCCTCAAAAAGCAGATGAATTCACGGCCGTGGTCGTTCAACGCATTGCCGACGCACTGAAGCTGGCACAACAAGAGGGCCAGAGCGAAGTCTTTTCCGATGGTCTCGACCTGGCGTTGCAGCAGCCGGAGTTTTCGCAGAGCCTGATTGCTTTACGACTGTTGGACCTCTTGCGCGGCGGAGCAATTCTCACGGCACTGTCGCCACAGATGGATATTGATGACCAGGTTCAAGTCTTCATTGGAACCGAAAACTGGTCAGAGGAGCTTCAGAACTTTGGCGTTGTCGTGTCGACGTACGGCATTCCGTCTGCGTTGACTGGGCTGGTGGGGGTCCTCGGACCGACGCGAATGGCCTACGGACGGTCGATCTCAACCGTTCGCTACATGGCACAGCTCTTGAGCGACCTTCTCGAGAGCGTTTACGTGACGAGCGACGATGAATAGGCCTACTGGTTACAACCAAAAGAGGGATGCCGAGCCTATGAACCAAGACAAGCGCGATAAATTTGACGAGCAACAGAATCTCGATCATCGCGGAGATGACCGACAGGACGCATCAGAGCGGTTACCTGATGACGGAGACGAGTACACGCAGACGAGTGAGTCGGAGGAACAGGAAATCGAAGTACAGAGTCTCGCCGAGGAGTTAGAAGCAGAGCGCATACGATCCTCGGAATATTTGGAACAGGCGCAGCGCGCGCGCGCGGAATTGATCAATTATCGCCGCCGCATGGAGCAAGAGATGCAGTCGGTGCGTAGGTTTGCGTCCGAGAACCTGATCTCTCGCATCCTGCCGGTCATTGATGATTTCCAACGCGCCAACGAGGCCATTCCGACCGAGGAGCGTGAGAACGCATGGGTTCAAGGCATGCGTCTTATCGAGCGGAAGATGTGGTCGATTCTTGAATCAGAAGGCGTTCGGCCGATTGAGGCGATCGGCAAGCCATTCGATCCGAGTGTCCACGAAGCGGTGAGTATAGACAGTGACGGCGGTGATACCGTCGTGGCTGAATTTCAGCGTGGTTACACGCTGCACGATCGCCCGATTCGACCCGCCATGGTGATGGTTGGTCGACAGCAGAACGAAGAAACAGAGAACTAGGTAGCCAAAAGAGTGTTGAGAACAGACTAACGATTAGTTCAGGAGGAAATGGCCCAATGGGACGAACGATAGGAATTGACCTGGGAACCACAAACTCGGTCGTCGCCGTAATTGAAGGCGGCGAACCGACAGTGATTCCGAACGCCGAGGGCGAGCGGTTGACACCGTCCGTTGTCGCTTATTCGAACACTGGTGAGCGACTCGTTGGCCGATTTGCCAAGAGGCAAGCGATTACCAACGCAAAGAATACGATCTTCTCGGTCAAGCGCTTTATGGGACGTCGATTCGAAGATCCAACGGTTCAGCGCGATCTCAAACTGGTTCCGTACGAGGCTCGGCGAGCGCAGAACGGCGGAGTCGAGATTAAAATGGGCGATCGCTGGCACAGTCCGCCGGAGATCTCGGCCATGATCCTCCAGAAGCTCAAGGCAGATGCCGAGGCTTATCTCGGCGAAGCGGTCGACAAAGCGGTAATTACTGTGCCGGCCTATTTCGACGACAGTCAACGAAATGCGACGAAAGACGCCGGGCGTATTGCCGGTCTTGAGGTGCTGCGTATCATCAATGAGCCGACCGCCTCGGCATTGACGTATGGTCTTGACAAGAAAGGCGACGAGCAGATCGCCGTTTATGACCTCGGTGGCGGAACCTACGACATTTCGGTTCTCGATCTGTCAGAAGGCGTGTTTCAGGTTCTGGCGACGAATGGCGATACTCACCTTGGTGGCGATGACTTCGACCAGCGCATCATTGATTGGCTTGCGGACGAATTCAAGCAACAGGAAGGCATCGACCTTCGAAGCGATCGCATGGCCTTGCAACGACTGAAGGAAGCGGCGGAGAAGGCCAAGATTGAATTGTCCAGCACGCAGCAGACTGAAGTGAACTTGCCGTTCGTTACTGCGGACGCGAGCGGCCCGAAGCACATGAATGTCACTCTGTCGCGATCGAAGCTTGAACAACTGGTGAGCGACCTGGTCAACGGGACCGTCCCGCCGATGGAATCGGCGTTGAAGGATGCCGATCTCACCAAGGACAAAATCGACGAGGTCCTCCTCGTCGGCGGTCAGACTCGTATGCCAGCGGTACAGAAAAAGGTCGGAGACTTCTTCGGTAGAGAGCCGCACAAAGGCGTTAACCCGGACGAAGTCGTCGCGATAGGTGCGGCGATTCAGGCCGGTGTCCTCGGTGGCGAAGTCAAGGACGTGCTGCTTCTCGACGTGACGCCGCTGAGCCTCTCGATCGAAACGTTGGGTGGCGTTGCAACGCCGCTGATCGAGCGCAACACGACCATTCCGACTCGCAAGAGCCAGATCTTCACGACCGCGTCCGACAATCAGACTCAGGTAGAAATCAACGTCGTGCAAGGCGAGCGGCCAATGGCAACTGACAACAAGAGCCTTGGGCGATTCATTCTGGACGGCATTCCGCCTGCACCGCGCGGCGTACCGAAGATCGAAGTGACCTTTGATATCGATGCCAACGGAATCCTAAACGTCACGGCACGTGACCAGGCGACGAACCGTGAGCAGAAGATCACGATCACGGCGTCGAGTGGCCTGACGGAATCCGAGATTCAGAACATGGTCCGTGAGGCCGAAGTTCACGCGGACGAAGATCGACAACGTCGCGAAGGCATCGAGTTGCGGAACCAGGCAGAATCGATGGTCTACCAGGCCGAGCGTACGCTCACTGACTACGGTGACAAGGTCTCCTCGGAGCTTAAGGCTGATCTTGACGAAAAGATCGCCGCGGTCAAGGATGTGTTGGAGAACGACCGCGAGAACATCGAACGCCTACGCCCCGCATACGAGGAGATGACCTCAGCGCTATCTCGTGTCGGGTCGAGCATGTATGAGCAGCCAGAGACCGCTGATGATGCAGCAGAAGCAGAAGAGCCGGGAGCACAGCCCGAGGACGAAGCTACGGTCGAAGGCGAGTTCCGCGAGGTCCACAACGAGGACTAATTAGCGAACCATCTCGCCGAATGTTTGTACGAAGCCGGCTCTTCCGAGCCGGCTTCGTTCTTTCTTCATCGACTTCTTGGCAGACATTGTAAGCTGGCCAGCAATTGGGTACGCAAACGGGAGGCATTGCTGCCTCCCATACGTATCGCATTTGTTACGTTAGATCAGGAACACGTGATCCTATCTACGGATTCTTCAGCAGTTCCAGGTTGCAAAGCTGCACGACGCGTCGGGTCTGATTGCTGTGTTCAACTTCGACCACAAACCGAGATTGGCCATCAGCAGTGATCTGAGCCGTCGGCTCGCTTCGACATGTCACCACGGTGCCGAGGTGCTGTGGATCAGTCAACCGCGCGATTACTCCGTCCGCCGGCGAGATCGGCGCGGACGGATTTGAGTACGTCGCGCCAACTGACGTGAAGCAGAGATACGGGTATGACGGAAATGGCCGCTCTCGACCCGGAATGAGCACACTAGCGATCTGCCCGTCCCGCTCACTGATGAACGAGAAAATCGTGGAAGCCATCGGCTTGCGACCAAACCCATCGGTCACGAAGATGGTGAATCCCGTCTGATCGAGATCCGGAGCGAGAGGTCCGTTTGTTGCCCAAGATTGCCAGAAGTCCTGGGCAGGACGCACGGCACCTCCAGCTGCGGCCACGCGACGAACGTCGCTCTCAATGATGCTTCCAACAATGACGCCTTTTGCGCCCACCTCTGCCAGCTTGCGTATCGCGGTAGCCCCGACGGTCATCCCGCCGAGCACGATGGTGCCACGCAGATCTTGCGTCACACCATCTGCAGTCAATTCACGATCATGGCGATCGACAGCTACCATAATTGGGCCCGAGTTATCAGCCCCGAGAGCGATCGCTCCGCGAATCCGTGCTCCACCGGCGCGAATGATGATTCCGCGACCATCAATCACGCTCGATACCTCTCCAAAGACCAGTGCCTCCAGCGCCTGTGTACCGGCGTCCGGCATGATGGTCGCGGTACCGGCGATCTCGTTGACCTCCGATAATCTGCCCGCCTCAGTCGTGTCCGACGTAACCGTGCGCAGACCTTTTCGAGCCCGGGCAACACTTTCGCCGGCTTCAAAATGGGAGCCAATTGGCTTGGTGAGGTAGCGCTTCACGGTCTCGGCGCCAACCCCAAGATCTCGAGTCAGGTGAAGCGTGATAGTTCGTCCCGCTCCGGCCGACGCGTTACCGATCGCACTCGACGGTTCCACTCGATCACCGGCTTCAACCAAGATCTCGCCGGGAAACCGAAGGAAGCGACCAATCTCGAAGGAGGCTTCGTCAACGACAATAGGATCCTGCATGCCCAACGCGGTTGCCATTTCTTCTCCTCGTCTATTCTGTGGGAGCGCCAACGTCACTCAGCCAAGCTCTCAGCAGTGCGACGCGAGACTCGGGATCGTCCGGGACGTTGATTGGCCGTCCGCGCGCATCGATGATGATCCCAACACGGCCACCGAACAATTGTCGGTCGCCCGTGAACTCGATGACCTGTCCGGCGCCATGTGCGCCGACTGCGAACCCAGGTTCAGGGGTTAGTGTCACATCCGCGGCTTCAGATTCGCCAACGTCCAAGAGATGAACGTTCCCGAACGGGACGCTGAATCGACGGACCTCGCCATCCTGCAACTTGATCTCGCCACGAACGGCGAGTGAGCCCAGTTCACCTTCGCCGGTGACGACAACACAGGTCGCCATCGGGACCAGGAAGTCCTGTTCGATCACGTCTCGTGCGAAAATCGGATCCATTGTCGAGATGGCACCCACCGAACCCATGATCCCTTCGGCATCAAGTGCAATTGTGAGCACTCCATCGGCCGACTGCGGCGCGATGCCATCGAGGACAGTGAGTGCGGCCAGTCCGGGATTCTGATCGGCAAAGCTGGGGCCGACCACAACAAGATCTACGTCCGAACCAGATCCCAAACCAATGTCCTGCATTAGTTCGGCAATGAGCTCACGACGTAGCGCCGACTCAACCAGACTATCGGTTGATGAATCAGACCGACCGAACGGTCGCAATGCACGATTCAAAATCCATTGGGTAAGCTCTTCGGCCGACCACCGGTGAGGCATCCACCGTGTGATACGCTCAGGGGAAATTCGCAACAGAGATCGAATGCCAAGCTCAAGATCTCGATCGGCCCGAAAGACCGTCGTGCCCCCTCCATTCGCGGCGAGGAAGACCAGTGAGCCAGAGCCGACACTGAGCGAGATGACGTTGCGATGCATTCGGCGGTGGAGGAACGAGGCGACAGATTGAATCGACTTGATGCGATCAACATACCGCGCCGCGCTGAGTGCCGAAATTGAATCGAGTGATTGAACGCGCTGGCTGTACTTCTCGTTGAATTCGGATTCTAGCGCCATCGCGATCTCCCACGGCTCGTATTCAAGCGGATCAATCCCGCTCAATTCGATTACCGTCCCAAGCGATTGCGCGACGAGTTGCTGCTTGGTGTCATCCGCGATCACGATTCCGGTCTTAATGACGCCATCACGCGCCGCATCCGACGCGGCTTCAATCACGATGTCCCAATCCTCGTCCGTGCCCCCATCGTGAACCAAGATCAACGTCTCAGGGGCGATTTCTCGCAGCCATGACAGCAGGAGGGGAGTCGATAGCGTGGCACTCGAATTGCCCATATCCTCAGACGCATACGCTGCCATGGTAGGAGATCGACGAATTCCGCCGGCCAAATGCTTGCCGAGTCCGCCATTACCGATCGAAATCACGGCCGCCCGATTTACGTCCACCGGTAGACCAGTCAGAAACAGTGCATCAACACCGTCGCCGTTCGCATATTGGGGCGAAATAACCCGCTCGTCCGTTGCCAACCGCCGCCCACTCAACTGTTCGAGATCGCGGATGGCCTCCCAAACACGCTCGCCGTTGATAGGATCGCCTGGCTTCGTTGACAATGACGTCCCAACACCCACGAAACGTGGCACGCCGTCTACCAGGTCGAATAACACCGCACGAATCGCATGCGGGTCGACATCGATGACCATTGCCGAATCGCGTGCCGTCACGGCTTTTCCTCCGGATTCGAGAGTGTCAGTCGCGGATATATCCACCGCGTCCTGCACAGACTGTCCTACCATCACTACACCTCGTCTCTAAAGGAAATTGGTTACGGCGAAATAGCCAAGGATCACCACAAGTAGAATCACGATAGACAGGACGAGTAATCGTACTCGTTGATTTTCTGGTGCCGCGGGAGCAACGGCCGGCTCGTCTGCGACGGCCACCACCTGCTTGTCCTCTTCCAACGGCGTCAGTTCATCCGTCTGCCGCTTGGGCGTTGGCTGCGACTTTAGCCCCGCCGTAGGACCAGACTCCAATGGAGAAAAATCGGACGCCAGCTCTTCCGTGCTCTCAGACTGAGCATCGCGCGGCCGACTTAGCCACGCGCGGCTGATCGTCGGGGCAACCGATGACACGGGCACAGCGCTCACTGAACGGAGCGGCGAAGGGCTGACCGACTGTTCTTCGGGCTCGAACTCCTGATCACCCAGCGCTCGCAACCATTCCGGGAGATCGTCCTCACTGATCAACGAAAATGACTCGGCGGATTCATCGGTCGGCTGAGACGGATTTGACCAGGCTGGCTCGGCAACCGAGGGTGGGGTATTGCTCGCACCGTTCATAGTTGATTCTGAGTCAAGCCACGACGGAAGGTGATCGACTTTTTCGACAACCGTGGTGGTCGAAGCATCGACGTGCCCATTTTCATTCTGGACCGCCGATTGAGTCATGCTTCGTAACCAGGGAGGGAGTTCAGAAGGATCGACTTCGAGTGCCGAATCATCAACAAAGCTCGGTCCGGGCTCAAATCGACCTGCGTCAGCGCCTGATTGACTTTGCCCGCAGGATCGGCAGAATCGATCATGTACTTCCATTGACGCACCGCACACATGACAACTATTGCTACCTGAACTGGGGCCAAGCGGAGATCCGCAAACCTCACATGTTTCCGCGCCAATTGAATTCGACGTGCCACATTCCGCGCAGTACACTGGCCCTCCCTGCCGATCACTCTTTGGCAACTCGCTCGAGCCTCCACAAATTTGATATAAACCGCTACAGCTTGTCGCGTCTTCCGACGCCTGTGCCCGCAAATCGAGTCTACCACCGGTGTGATTTGCGAGATTAGCCCAGAAGTCCTGAATGAAAATTCCGCGTCACACCAACTAATATTTCATTTATGAGCACAGCCCAATGGATTCAGGAGTTCGTCGTGAACGCGTAACACACCTTCACTCTTGCCGACCTATGACACCAGGGCTGGAGAAGACAGCGGATCTAGAGAATTCAGGAGAATCCGCCCAGCGTTAGCCTCTCAGTTCCTCTGAGTCGAGCCAGATCGTTACGGGCCCGTCATTGATCAGCGAGATCTGCATGTTGGCGCCGAACTTGCCTTCGGCGACCTTGATGCCCAGTGAACGCAATTCGCTCGCCACCTGGTCAACCAACGGCTTGGCGACATCAGGAAGCGCCGCCCGTATGAAGCTTGGCCGCCGACCCTTCCGCAAGTCAGCGTAGAGGGTGAATTGAGAAACGACCAGTGCCGCTAAACCAAGATCGATCGCCGATAGATTCATTTTCCCGGCCTCATCCTCAAAAATGCGCAGATTGGCGATCTTGGTCGCCAGGAATCGTGCGTCGTCTTCAGAATCGTTCGGTTTCGCTCCAACAAAGAGAAGCAGCCCTTGACCGATCTGGCCGATTACGTCGCCATCGACTCGAACAGCTGCTTCGCGCACCCTCTGAAGAAGTACCCGCATTTCACTTCCTAAAAGCTGTAACCTATCCGCGCAATCGCGACAACAACCTTGAGACACACCGAGAAGTTCTCGTGAATGGATCAATTGGTTTCTTGCTCGTACGACCTGCCCATCCCACCAATGGCAGGTAAGACTCAGCTACGGTGAAGGAACCAAACAGTGCCTCGTCCTCATGATGACTGGGTCAATGTGGCGCAGGCGAATGCCGCGATGCCCTCTTCCCTTCCGATGAAACCAAGCCCCTCATTTGTCGTCGCCTTTATGTTCACCTGTGACGGTTCAAGCTGCAACGTCGTGGCGACAACGCGGCGCATGTCCTCGCGATAGGGACCGATGCGCGGCTGCTCGGCCACTACGGTGACATCAATGTTTTCAATGTGCCAGTCACTTGGAAGCAATCCGAATACGATTTGCAACAATTCGATGCTACTACTATCACGCCATTTCACGTCGGTTGGTGGAAAATGAACGCCGATATCGTCAAGTCCTGCGGCTCCTAGCAGAGCGTCCATCAGGGCATGCAACACAACGTCGGCGTCCGAATGACCATCAAGCCCGAGCGGAAATGAGATCTCGACACCGCCCAGCACCAACCGGCGTCCCTCCACGAGGCGATGAACGTCATATCCGAACCCGACGCGTGTCAATGCGTCACCGTTTGGCGTCGCGCCAGAATTGACTCTGCCAGCATCAGATCTACCGGCGACGTCAACTTGATGTTCTCGGCACTTCCAGCGAGAACCCTGACTTCGAATCCGGCCCACTCGAGCAGGCTTGATTCATCAGTAAACGCCGGATGGTCACTGTGCGACTGAACGCGCTCGTACGCGACGTTGAGCCAGTCACGACGGAATACCTGAGGGGTCTGAGCAGCATAAAGATGTCCGCGATCAACGGTTCGTCTGATGATCTGTTCGTCCCCAATCACTTTGATGGTGTCGGTGACCGGTATCGCGGCGATTGCGGCGCCGAATTCTTGACCTGCAGAGATTACCGTGCTGATTAGATCCTGAGTAACCAGAGGGCGGGCGGCATCGTGCACCAGGACCAGATCGACATTGTCCGGCAACGCATTTACACCGTTATGCACCGAATCGAGCCTCGTCTCGCCACCGAGGCAGAGGTCAACTGACGTGTGGGACGACAGGGAATCGATAAGCATCTCGAGTTCGCTGAGATTGTCCGTGTTGGCAACCGTCACAACGTAGGAGATCTCCGAAACAGAACCGATGGTTTCCAACACCCTAACAACAACCGGCTGACCGGCGAGTGGCGCCAAGATCTTGTTGAACCCCATTCGCGCGCTACGCCCTGCAGCTACGACTACGGCACCGCATATCATCAAACCGGCTCCGACTCGACCAACTGGGCGAATGCCATACGCCCGGCGCCCGTCTGGAGCGTTCGCGTCACGACAACGTTCACATCTTGGCCGACAAGGTTCTTCCCCGCCTCGACAACAACCATCGTCCCGTCAGTGAGAAAACCAACCCCTTGCCCAAATTCACGGCCAGGCTGAACGATCTTCAGAGACATGAGTTCACCGGGGACCAACGGTGGTCGTAGCACATGAGCGAGCTGGTGAATGTTAAGCACCTTGACTTCCTGCAATTGAGCGACACGTTCGAGATTTGAGTCTCCGGTCAAGATCCAGTAGTCGTGTATGCCTGCGAGCCGCACCAGCTTCGCATCGACATCGTTCTCGTCAGGTGCATCGAGGCTCGTTATGACAAGATCAACGGAAGAATCCTGCCTCAGTCGCTCCAGCACATCGAGGCCACGTCGTCCGCGGTCGCGGCGAGACGGATCCGGTGAATCCGCTACGAGCTGCAACTCCCGCAATACGAACTGGGGAACAATGAGTTCAGCCATGAGGATCCCGGTAGCTGCCAGGTCAACGATTCGGCCATCAATGATGACGCTCGTATCAATCACAATCCCATACGGCGATTTTGAGTTGGACGAATTCGATTCACTGATACTCGACATCTGCTGCATGGGCCGGCCGATCAGTGCCTGGAACTCGCGTTTCTTGGTCACCACAGCCAGGACTGAAACGCAGCAGATAGCGCCCGCTGAAACGGCGGGGAGTACGTTACCGTAGTTTCCGGGCAACAGGGAGAGCGGCCACGCCAACAGGGCGGACACGACGCCACCGATGAGCAGTCCTGCTGCTACGGCGACCAGATCGAGAGCAGAAAGCCGACGGATCTCCTGATGAAGCCAACGAAACAGCCCGAGTGTAATGTATGGGGCTGCCAGAAAGAACAGTGCTCCGAGCGCGGCTGAGAAGAGTAACGGATAGCCCTGCGCATCGCTCAACGAGCTGTGACGCTGGATATAGGAGCCGAATTCCCATCCGCCGATAATGCCGACGATGAGTCCCCCGTAGCGAAGTGCTCGCGACAATGCTGAATTGGGACGCGGAACCCGCGTCTGTGGACTAGGCATCAGCCGCACCTTCATGGCTACCGGGTGTCTCCAGGGTGACTTGAACGTCGAAATGATTCAAAGCAGTTCGGAGGTCAACCTGAAATACCGATCTGCTTCGGAGGATGAGCGTCCATGATGTGAGTGGACGAAAGGTGGCAGACACGTCCTCGGAATAGGAGTGTAGCATTACTCTTTTTTCGTGGTCAACGCCGCCGATACTGCGCCTCACGGAGTCGATCGAGCGTCTCTGGCGGCACCGGAGCCGATCCAATGTCTCGACCTTCTCGTTCACCTGACCCATGAAAATCACTACCACCCGTTGCGATCAGCCCGAATCTCTGAGCAATTTCTGCCAAATGTGTGTGCTGATCATCATTGTACAAGCTGTAGAAGACCTCCAGACCGTCAAGACCGGCTGAGACAAGCGCAGGCAACACAGAGCCCAGATCATCGACCGTGAATGGGTGAGCCAACACGGCAACGCCTCCGGCCAGGTGAATGAGATTCACTGCGTCAATCGGGGTAAGTCGTAATCGAGAAACGTAAGCCGGGCGACCACGCGACAGAAACCTCTCGAACGCTTCATCCATCGACGCCACAAATCCAGCCTCAACCAGTGCTCGTGCTATATGTGCGCGCCCAATGGATCCTGTTCCCGCCAATTCCTGAACGCGTTCCAATCGAACGGCAACATCGATATCGTTCAGGCGTTCCACGATCAAGGCAGCCCTGCGACTCCGGGCTTCGCGGAATTCGATCAACCGCGCTTCGAGCGCCGGCGCATGGTGATCGATCAGATAGCCCAGCATGTGCAGTTCTCCCTTGTCCACCGATGTGCTGAGCTCTATACCAGGAATCACCTCAACCCCGATCGTTCGCCCTGTCAGCAGGGCTTCATCGATTCCTTGCGTTGTGTCGTGATCGGTCAATCCGAGGATCCCAACAGCGTTCGCAGCCGCCAGTTCCACAACCGCACCCGGAGGTAGCAAGCCATCTGACGCAGTGCTGTGGACATGCAGGTCGATTCGCCGAACTGCTGCGTTTGGAACGTCCATGGTGTTCCTCTTTTCGTTTGCTGGGTCGTGTCAGTTCAGATTTCGCGTGGTGTGTTGCGAGTAACTTTCTGTTCTGGAATATACTGTCGACCAACCAGACTGCGTTCCGCATTATCGGGCATCCGCTTGGCATAAAAGAATCGGGCGCCACCGAAACCGGTGACGCCCGTGCCTGTCCTAGCGAAGACTATTCCTATCGTGGCTCAACAATCAAACGAATTGCAGTACGATTCTCGTCGTCGATCTGAACGTCGATAAACGCTGGCAGACAAACCGCTTCGATTCCTGTCTCGAGCAGGTAATCACGTGCGATGGCAACGGCCTTCACGGCCTGATTCGTTGCTCCAGCGCCAATCGCTTGCACTTCCGCACGTCCGGATTCCCGAACGACCCCGGCAATAGCTCCGGCAACCGCGCTCGGGCGCGATCGAGCAGACACCTTGAGTACTTCACTCCGGCGTTCTTGCGTCAGGATTTCAGTTGCGTCGCCATTTGTGTGTCCCGCGATCGCTTCAACTGCGTCACCGTCTGCATGTCCGGTGATCGATTCACCTGTGTCGCCATTTGTGTGTCCGGTGATCGCTTCATCCGGTTTGTAGGCTTCCTCATCCGGCGGGAAGCTTGCGTCTGGATCTATCTTGATGTCCCGTAAGTCAAGTTTGCTAAAGAACCGGTCCATCGT
Source organism: uncultured Chloroflexia bacterium (assembly GCA_963739715.1). GTDB lineage: Bacteria > Chloroflexota > Chloroflexia > Thermomicrobiales > Thermomicrobiaceae > CALAGB01. The sequence continues at coordinate 431,421 of CAVUBN010000021.1, forward strand.
GCTCCTCCATGAGAGCGGAAGCTACCGCCCTCCCCTTCGATACGTATGTCGTAATCCCCCATGTGGCTTCGCCGTGTCGTGATGCTCCCTGACAACCTCCAAAGTAACTAAAACGAACAGCAAGACAAGTTGTGAACAACGCGCGTCAGGCACAGCCAAGAAACGCGGCACCAGCTAACCAGGCAGCGTCGCCAGGGTTCAATTGACTCTCATTGTCGTCCCACGTATTGACTGTGAACGCACCGGCACCGACCGGAGTAGTTCGCGCAAGGGTTACCACACTGTCAGACCAGACGTCAACAGTAAACATGCGTCTGACCAAACAAATAGCAAACATATTCCCCGAATAATCGCGGGTTAAGCGAAACACCGGAACCAGAAGAATTCCTTCCGGTTCCGGTGTTTGCGATACTCAAAGGTGCCTGCTTGATTTGCTATCGAGCGTATTCGACAACTCGTGTTTCCCGAATGACCGTCACCTTGATCTGACCTGGATACTCGAGCGTCTCCTGAATTTTCCGAACGATGTCTCTGGCTAGCCTTGTCGCCGCCAGATCGTCGACTTTGTCCGGCTGGACGAGGATTCTCACCTCGCGACCAGCTTGGATGGCGTATGCCTTCTCGACACCGCCGAAGGAGTTCGCCACCCCTTCTAGAGCTTCCAGCCGCTTGATGTATGTCTCAACCATCTCTCGACGGGCCCCTGGACGCGCACCACTTATTGAGTCCGAGGTTGCGACGATGAAAGCCTCGACTGTTTGGGGCTCTTCCTCCCCATGGTGAGCTGCGATCGCGTGAACGATTTTCGCTGAACGCCCAAGTCGTCGCGCGATGTCCGCGCCGATCAACGCGTGCGGTCCTTCAACCTCATGGTCAACCGCTTTTCCGATATCGTGAAGTAACGCCGCAGTTTTACACACATTGAAGTCTGCGCCAAGTTCGGCGGCCAATGCGCCAGCGATCTGTGAGCACTCGAGTGAGTGATGTAGAACGTTTTGTCCATAGCTGGTTCGATACTTGAGTCGTCCGAGAAGTTTGATTAGATCCGGATGAAGGCCCTGCACATTTGCCTCGTAGGCGACTCGTTCGCCTTCCTCGCGAATGATCTGCTCGACTTCCTGACGAGTCTTACCGACCACCTCCTCGATTCGGGCTGGATGGATGCGACCATCCTGTATCAGCTTCGTCAGGGCACGTCGCGCGATCTCACGGCGCACCGGGTCAAACGACGAAAGTGTCACCGCTTCCGGTGTATCGTCAACGATTAGGTCAACACCGGTCGCCTGTTCGAGCGCTCGGATATTGCGACCCTCGCGTCCGATAATGCGTCCCTTCATGTCGTCGCTGGGCAACGGCACCACGGACACAGTATTTTCCGCGACATAGTCCGTTGAAACTCGTTGAATCGTGGTGGCAAGGATTTTCAAAGCCCGCTGGTTGGAGTCGAGCCTAGCTTGTTGTTCGATCTCGCGAACCTGCCGATTCATGATGTCCCGCATCTCGATTTCGGCCTGCTGGACAACTTGCGTTCGAGCTTCTTCGAGTGTCAACTGGGCCACTCGTTCCAGTTCTGCTCGCTGCGCATGGCTCATTTCGTCAAGCTCGCGTCGCCGGTTCTCGATGTCGTGTTCCGACGACTGGATCTGCTTTTCTCGTCGGTCTAAGGATTCAATACGCCGGTCGACCTGTTCTTCCTTCTGCTGCAGTCGTCGCTCGAGCCGATCGGCCTCCTTACGTCGCTGTTGATATTCGCGTTCCATTTCGTCACGAGCCTGCAGCGCCTCGTCCTTCGCCTCAAGGACGAGCTCTCGGCGTTTCGCCTCAGCTTCGTCGATCATCCGTCGGGCCTGCGTTTCGGCCACTCTAACCTTCGAGGTCGCGCTCGAAGTCAGAACGAGAAACGTTATGACGGCCGTTGGGATCGCGCCGATGACCACGCCGAGGAGGATGAAGAGGATAGTCTCCATCGATGTACTCCTCAATTATCGTGTCGTCAATTGTTAATGTTCGGGATATCAGCGTACGCGCGGCATGTCCGTTGCACGGCAGTCGCACGTGAACTGGTAGATCTTCCTACAGATCCCCTCTCGTGAATCATAGTTGTCCAATTTATGCAATGTCAAGGAAGGCATGAACGTACGCAGTGTTTCCGGCGAGTCTATAAGGTTACAGACCGTCGATTTTCGAATTTTGGTGCTCACGAGTTTGCCGAGCGGAGCGAATTCCTCGACCAACACTCGGTCTTCATTAGGGGCTTGGTCTCTGATAAGTCTTGGCGACGAGTGGAATTGGCTTGCTTCGCGCTGCGTCGGAGAGGTCTGCTAAGATGCGCGAAGGGCGTAGGAGCCATTTTACTGAAGGGGTGATCGATGTCGGATCGCTATAACGCGGTTGATCGCATCTTACTCAACGGGAGAATCATGACCCTCGACAAAGGGTTTTCTATCGTTGACGCAATCGCAATCAGTGCTGGTCGATTCGCCGCGGCGGGCTCGAATGACGAAATACGTGAGCTCGCCGGCGCGAATACAACGGTCGAGGATTTGGGTGGCTCGATCGTCTTGCCAGGGCTAATCGACTCGCATAACCATCTTCTTTCAACCAGCCAGGTACTCCAGCAGATTCAGCTCTATGACTGTCGCTCGATATCCGAAATCCTCGATCGTGTTGCCCAGCGGGTGCGTTTGGCACAGCCAGGGGAATGGATAATTGGGAAGGGCTGGGATGAAACTCTGTTGGCGGAGGGTCGGCATCCGTCGCGCCAAGAGATCGATTCCGTGGCGCCGAATAACCCAGTCGTCCTGCACCGGGTTTGGAACAAGCTGACAGCCAACAGCGCCGCGATGCACGCCGCAGGAGTTAACAGACAAACGCCCGATCCATCCACGGATGAGCTCTATGCCGGAGGGTTCGAACGTGACGAGACCGGCGAACCGGCAGGGCTCTTCCGCGACCGTGCGAAGAACCTGATCCTAAACGCCATTCCCGATCTGACCGACGAGCAGCTATCTGATTCGGTTGCATTTGGTTGCCGTGCCTATAACGCCGTCGGCATCACCGGTGTAGCGGAACCCGGACTCGGACCACGTGAACTGAGAGCGTATCAGGCAACTCGCGATAGTGGACGGCTGACCGTGCGTACCGACATGCTTCTTGGAGCATGGGGATTTGTCCCAGCAAACAGAGAGCCCGAGTTGAAAAAATGGATCTCGGAAATGGGTGTCTATGGCGGCTTCGGTGACGACATGTTGCGACTTGCGGGAGTGAAGTTTCTCGTTGATGGCGGGGTCGGTGATCGCACCGCTCGTATGAATCAATCATACGAAGGGGAACCAGGCAACCACGGCCAATGGGCCGTTGACCCAGAAGAGTTGTCCGATCTCATTCGTTGGGTTCATGACCTCGGATGGTCCATTGACGCCCACACCTGCGGTGACGCAGCTCAGGATCTGGCTGTGCGCGCGTTCATTGCCGCACAAACGGCAAGACCAAACCAATCTCTTCACCATCGCGTGCATCACGCCTATGTTCCGACGCAAGAGACGATAGAGTTGATGGGGCGTCACAAGATTCCGGCGTTGGTGAGCAATCCTTTCCTGGTTCACCTTGGCGATAGTTTTGTGGTGAGCCTCGGCGAGGAGCGGGCGTCGCGTGCTTTGCCAATGGCAAGCTATCTCCGAGCTGGTGTCCCGCTCGCCGGAACATCCGATTCCCCGATAGCCGACTACAATCCGTGGGTCGGCATGTATGCGGCGGTGGCACGCAAATCTGTTACAGGACGACAGTTTGATCCGTCGGAGTCGATTAGCGTACGGGATGCGCTGCGGAGCTACACCATTGGTGGTGCCACCGCGCTTGGGTTGCAACACCAGCGTGGATCAATTGAGCCCGGCAAGGTTGCCGATCTGATCGTGATCGATCGAGATCCAAATGAGGCCAGTGCCGAATCTTTGCGAGACACCGTCGTATTGCGAACAATGGTCGACGGCAGATGGGTATACGAAGCAAGTAGCACGCACGCCGTCTGTTGATCGGACCAGCAATGGTAAGTAGCTAAGAAATGAGAGGTTCTACATGAAGAGCGTCGGTCGCTTGATTCGATCGATTGGGTTCATTCTTATCGTCGCGGCGATTGTCGATCAGATGCGACGACCCGCCGACGAGCGGACATGGACCGGTAACATTCTGATGTTCCCATACGATTTCCGAATTCCAACCTTAGATCGCTTCATGGAACGCTGGTGGAACGCCAATGACGAGAGACTTTTTACTCCGGAAGTATTCGGGGTGGGTTGGTCAGTAAATTTGTATCAAGCGGTCAAACGATTCAAGGAAATGGGCTGACGTCGCGAGGTGTGGCACCAGTCGCCCACGTCACAGCACAACACCAAACCTGATCAAGACCACCACCTGGGGCTACGACGAAACGGACGAACGTGCAACGTTCGTCCTTCGTTGTCCGCTTTAGTGAATTGCAGCGTCGCCCACCAATCTAGTATCTAGTCCTTCGCGAGCCATCAAGTTGAGGTCTGACTGCAATGCGACTTGACCCGGCAAGCGTTCATACACGTTTCATTGCCATTCCATGGTTCATGACCTGTATGGCTCCGATCGACAGCAGAATGAGCCCGAGCGCCACCAACACTTTCACAACTCCGAAAAGGTCAGCCAGCGCCCCGGCGAAGATGATCGGCAGAAAGGCCACGCTATTTGAAATCGTAAAGAAGGTCGCATAAACCCGAGCGCGAATTCCGTCAGACGACGCTGATTGCAGCAATGACTGGCTCGGAATAAGAACCATGGAGTTCGCGAGACCTAGTAGCAACGCAAGGAAAGAAGCCAGCACAATGGTGGCCTCGCCTACGGCCCCGGGTGGATCCCAGACTCGACTCGCGAACGCCGGGAGTAACGCGAGAGCGATCAACACCGCTCCACCGGTCGTCAACCCAACGTCGACCGTCCACTCACTTCCTAATCGAGAGGTCAGGCGGCCGACGAACAACGCACCGAGCAAAATGCCTGCCCCGGCGGGGGCGACCAGGTAGGCGATGTCCTGCCGTTCCAATCGCAGCACGCCAGTCACGAAGCCGGGTCCCAGCACAGCAATCATCAGGTAGGATGCCGTTGCGAGCGACAGGTATGCAATGGCCTTCATCAGTATCGGTGACCTGAGGATGAACATTACGCCCTCGCGCATTTCGTTCAAGATTCGTTCAGCTGTGCCCTGCTCACTGTCAGTGACTTGCTCCACCGGTGGAGTGGACGGGATAGTCAAGCTCAGGATCGTACTGAGAGCAAACATTCCGATAATACCGAGCAGAACATCATTGACACCGACAACTTTGATCAGGACAGGTCCAAGAGCGGCGAATCCGGCAATCTGCGAGGCAGTGAACGTCAAGTTGAAGAGAGCGTTGGCATGAATATTGTCTTTGGGCGGCACGAGTAACGGAATCGATGAGCCGAGAGCCGGCCCGAAAAACTGACCGACCGCCCCTGACGCAAACGTAATCGCGTAAAGCACGGTGAGCGCCAGCAGCGGGCGCCAGGTTGGTTGCATCAGGACGAACCCAATAACAGCCAGACCACGCAACGCATTCGTGATTATCAGTACCGAGCGCTTATTTGAGCGATCAACGACCACACCGGCAAACGGGCTGAAGAGAATCGCCGGAACGCTAAAGGCCAGGACAGTCAGGCCGATGGCCGTGTTCGCTTGCTCAATCTGGTAACGATCGATGATCGCGCGCACCAGGATCAGAAGCGAGAAGTTGGTCATGTTCTGACCAGTCTGGGAAAAGGCCTGGACTATCCACAGACGAAGAAAGGCTCGATTGCGAAGAACGTCGATGAACTGGCCACGCGGCTCTTTCGCACTCAGGGAGTCCCGCTCATTCATTCGGGACTACCATCACTTTGCTCCGGATGACCCGGACCACGAGTGACGAATAATTTGAGACGTTTTTCGAGTGTCCTGCGCGGTAACAGCACCCGGCGGCCACAGCCGAGGCATCGCAGACCGATATCAGCCCCAAGCCGAACCACCACCCAATCGGTCGATCCGCACGGGTGAGGCTTGCGCAGACGTACAACATCATCGAGATAGAGATCGAGCGGCATCCTGCCTCCAGAGGGTCGCGCCCGACCGATTATAGCATCGGGTTGGATCGATTCTTCAGCTACTGCTAGACTGGCTGTGACCGATCGTCACGATACGTTCGCGCCGGTGGAGGATCCGAATGGTGTGGATATCCCGCGCATTATCGCGAGTCTGCTGGATTCTTGCATCGGCTATCTCATGGATGGTCGTGTACAACCTGATCGTCGTGCGTGACGTCGGGGCGCTGACTGATTTCTGGTCAACTGAACGACTAATCGCGTACGGTGCGTTCGTCCTGGCTCCAGCTATCACGTTTATGCCAATCGCCCATAAGCTGCATATTCCCCTCTACGACCTTGAAGCAATTGTCGCGTGGTCAACCCTAGCTTTTGTCTTCACATTCGTCGACCCGCGCTCCAATCCACCGCTATCTATGCTGCTCATCTTTCTGGTTTCACTGGTGATGTCTATCGCGACGGTGCTGACACTTCTCTCATACGCTACTGGGCTGCGCTTTTACGCCCGGCGCAGCCAGAAATATGACTTTGTGCGTGCGCGCCGCGAAGGCTATCTCGGATCGATCTTTTGTGTGGGATTACTGCTGCTCAATTTTCTTAGCGTGCTGTCCATCGTCAGTGTTGCTCTCATGGGTTTGATCGTGCTACTCCTTGAGATCTTTTTACTCTCGCGAGGTGGACAGATCCAGATAACGGCACGACGACGGGACGAACGCCCCATTTTGCAGGTCTCCGACGAATCCTCATGAAACAAGAACGGACGAGGCGGTATGCCTCGTCCGTTTCGTGATTCCAATTCTGCCCAGTCAGATTATGCCAACGCCGTGCTCAACATCCGCTGCAACACGATGATGACAAGGATCGCCACCATAGGTGACAGATCAAGCATGCCGGCCGCCGGCACGATACGGCGAATCGGTGCGATGATTGGCTCGGTGATCTGCACGAGGATCTGGGAAATCGGATTTGTCATGCCTCGATCAAACCAGGACATCAAAGCTCGTCCGATAATCGCGAACTCGAGGATCGTCAAGAAGGTCATTAGGATTTGAAACAGGAACGCCAATGCGAAGTCCTCCATCGAACTGCGACTCGTTCGTCTCACGTACAAAAATGAGAATCGGATTGCCTGAGTCGCCGACAGAAAGTTAACATGACGTCGCCTGTGTGTCAACGAACGAATCGACTCTCAGCTTTACCATAACTATCCTCCTGCTCAGAATCTTGTGGTGGCGGATAACACGCCGAACTGCGCTACAATGCGAACATTGAATTCTCACCGGCAAACGAAGGAGTATGCCAAGTATGGGCAAGGAAGTTCTCGTCCTGTCGCGGAAATTTCGCGAACAGTCTGACTTCGCGCGGGAGTTTCTCGAGGCGCGCGGTTGTACCCTGGCCGACCGCGACTTCGAATATCCAGTGACCGAAGATGCGCTCGTTGACATCATCAAAGACGTCGACGGCCTGATCACCGGTTTGGAACAAATCACTCCACGTGTCTTCGCCGCTGCGAATCGTCTCAAGGTCGTGAGCGCTGGTGGAGTCGGCTACGATCACATCAATGTTCAGGAGGCCAATGAGCGGGGTGTAGCGGTCTGCATCTGCGCCGGATGCAACAATTATTCGGTATCGGAACTGGTGTTCGGCATGATGGTCGGACTTGCTCGCAATATTTATCCGGCCGACCGGGCGATGCGCCAGGGCGATTGGATGCGCTATCTTGGGTACGATCTCTGGGGCAAAACCCTCGGCATCGTCGGACTTGGTCGCGTTGGCAAGGCGGTTGCCCTGCTTGGACGAGCTTTTGGGATGCGGATTTTGGCCAACGACATCGAGTGGGACATCACGTTCGCCAACGAGCACGGGATCTCCTACGTCCCCTTCGAGCGCATTCTTGACGAGTCTGACTTCATCACGATGCACGTTCCACTGACGCCGCAGACGCTTTACATGATCGATGAGCACGCGATTGAGCGCATGAAGACGTCGGCCTATCTAATCAATGCTGCTCGCGGGCCGGTCGTTAAGGAAACGGCATTGGTCGACGCGCTGAAGCGACACCGAATCGCCGGCGCGGCACTCGATGTCTTCGAGATTGAGCCGCACCCGCAGAACCCGTACACTGGGCTCGACAACGTGATCCTAACCCCGCATATCGGCGGCTCGACCAAGGAAGCGTTCGACCGCGCCTTTTATCTCGCACTCGTGAACGTATCCAACGTCATCAATGGACTGCCGCCACATTGCCAGGTGAACCAGTACTAGACACCGACTGGGCTGGACGACAAATTGTAGTTAGACAAAGGAGAACCGGTTGGACGAACGAAGCAAGCAGTTTCTGTTTGATCTCTTGATGAGCGCAAGCCCTTCAGGATTCGAAGAGCCGGCAGGCCGCATCTGGCGAACTGAGGCAGAAACCTTCGCCGATGAGGTTAGTGTCGATAGTAATGGAAACAGCGTGGCACGGTTGCGTGCTTCGGGTCCGAAAGTGGTCATCGAGGGCCACATCGATGAAATCGGGCTCATGGTCACTCACATCGACGATGAGGGCTACCTCTGGTTCCGACCGATCGGTGGCTGGGACGATCAGATCTTGACTGGGCAACGAGTCCGGCTCATGGGATCCAGCGGACCGGTGGCGGGCGTAATTGGCCGCAAGCCAGCGCATCTGTTGAGCGTCGACGACCGTGGTAAGGCCAGTAAGATAAAGGATCTGTGGATCGATATCGGGGCGACCTCCGGTGATCAGGCTCGAGAACGGGTGAGCGTCGGGGATCCGGCCGTGATCGAGCAGCCAATTGTCGATCTGGGCAATAACCGGATCGCTGGACGTGGCGTCGACAATCGCATGGGTGCCTGGGTCGCACTGGAGACGCTCCGGCTCCTTTCAAAAGACCGGCCGCAAGCTGACGTTTATGCACTGGCCGCGGTACAGGAAGAGATCACCTTCCTCGGAGCGCGCACCGGCGCTTTCGCGCTCGAGCCTGACGTCGCGATCGTCCTTGACGTGACCCACGCCACCGATCACCCGGATTCCGATAAACGCGGGCAGGGAGACATTCGCATAGGTGGCGGCCCGGTCCTCGCGCGAGGCTCGGCGGTGAATCCACTGGTACAGGTGAGACTTGCTGAAATCGCAAAGCACAATGATATTCCCTGTACTATCGAAGCGACCCCACGGAGCACCGGAACCGATGCGGATGGCATCGCTCCTTCACGCGGCGGCGTACCAACCGGTATCGTCTCGGTTCCAAATCGTTACATGCACTCGCCGAACGAGGTGATCAGTCTCGATGACCTGGACTCCGCCGCACGTCTGATCTCGCTTTTCGTTCGCGATCTCGGTGATAACGCGGACTTCACGCGCCGCTGATCCCGGCTCGACGCTTATTGAGACTGGCCATACGTACGCGTGTTTAACTAGCGGGAATAGAACTCATTCTTGACCGGACCAGGGCACCGATGTACCATTACGGATACCGTCGATGCCCTGATCGGTCGCGAGAGGTGCGTACCGGGATGAAAGTTTCTACTCGAGGCGAATACGGAATGCGCGCGATGGTATCGCTTGCGCGCATGTATGGCCAGGGCCCGGTGCCGCTTTCAACGGTAGCCACCGATTCCGCCGTTCCGCCTGCCTATCTGGAACAACTCCTCGGCCCGCTGCGGCGAGCCGGTCTTGTCACAACGACACGTGGCGCGCATGGCGGCTATGAGCTCGCTCGTTCCCCGGAAGACGTGCGAGTCGGTGATGTTTATCGAGTCATGGAAGGTCCAATTGCCCCGATGAGCTGTGTCACTGAAGACACGGACGAGGATCTATGTCCGATGATTGATGGCTGTGCCACGCGCGTCGTATGGCTTAAGGTACGCGACAGCATCGCCGACGCACTCGATTCAACCACCCTCGCCGATTTAGTACGTCCTGCCTCGCGGAGGGTATCTCTCAGCGTCGGCTAACACCGAATCGCTGGAGCCGCTTCCCGTTTTGCTTCCGACCTAACTCTCAATATTCAGGAGGAAGTCCGTGAATCGGACGGACATCTATCTCGATCATGCCGCGACCACGCCGGTTGACCCGGACGTGCTTTCCGCAATGGAGCCCTATTTCAGTGAACGTTTTGGAAACGCGTCGAGCATCTACGCCGCCGGTCGTGAGGCACGAGCTGGTCTCGACCGGTCCCGCGCAACGATCGCATCGATCCTCAACTGCCAGGCACGTGACATCGTCTTCACCAGCGGTGGCAGCGAATCGGATAACCTGGCAATCAAAGGCGTTGCGTGGTTGCATCGATTACAGAACCGCGGAAACCACATCATTACGAGTTCCATCGAGCATCACGCTGTGCTTCATAGTATCGAGTATCTCCAACGGTTCGGATTCGAAGCAACATTTGTAGCTCCGGATGCCAACGGGATCGTACAACCCGATACGATCGAGGCAGCTATACGAGACGACACCATGCTGATCTCAGTGATGTATGCCAACAATGAGATCGGCACGATTCAGCCCATAAGTGAGATCGGTGCGATCGCACATCGCCACGGAATCACCTTTCATTCGGACGCGGTGCAAGCCGTCGGCGAGTTAGAGTTGGATGTCAACTCCTTAAACGTGGACCTTTTCTCGGCGTCGGCTCATAAGTTCTATGGACCGAAAGGCGTTGGACTGCTCTACGTGCGACGGCATACCCCGATTCTCTGGCAGCAGAGCGGGGGCGCGCAGGAGAATAATCATCGAGCAGGCACCGAGAACGTCGTCGGAGTCGTTGGCATGGCTGCTGCAATGCGGATGGCTCACGAACGACGTATGGACCGCTCAAAGGGAATACGGACGCTTCGTGACCATCTGATCGATGGGATTCTCGAACGCATACCAGAGAGCAATCTGAACGGCAGCAGATCCAGCCGGCTGGCCAACAACGTCAATGTCTCATTCAAAGGGGTTGAGGGAGAAACGCTCCTGCTCAATCTCGACATGCACGGCATCGCGGCCTCGAGTGGATCCGCCTGCACCACGGGATCCACCGAACCGAGTCACGTTCTGACCGCGCTCGGTCTACGCGAGAATCTGGTCAACGGCAGTGTCCGTCTAACACTTGGCAAAGACACGACGGAGGCTGAGATTGACCGGACCATCACCGTCCTTGAGCAATCCGTAGCACATCTCCGGGGCCTAGCGGCGGCACGTATCAGCTAGGATCCATTTCTTCATCTTGCGTGACGGCGGCGCGTTGGTCGATCGACGACACGAGATCCTCCGGTAACCGTGGTAGTTCCGTGAGCGATGTTAATCCAAACATTCGGAGGAAATCCGGCGTTGTGGCGTAGAGCAGCGGTGTCCCCACGGTCGGAAGACGACCAACAGGCTCGATCACTCCACGGGCGAGCAAAGTCTGAAGCACGCCACTCGAATCAACACCACGAACCGCTTCAATATCTGATCGCGTAACCGGCTGACGATAGGCAACAAGTGCCACCGTTTCAAGCGCTGCCTGCGACAGCCGAAACGTCCTCTCCTGCCCGAGAAATTGTCGTACGACCGTCGCGAGATTCGGTGCCGTACCAATTTGCACGTGATCGGTGTCGATCCACTGAAGCACCAGACCAATATCTTGCATCATTTCCGACACTGATTCGAGCACCTGTCGAGTCTCTGGGATCGTGCTGCCGAGATGCCGAGATAACACTGAGAGGGCGACGGGCTCCGACGCTACGAAGAGCATCGCTCCGGCGGCTCGTATTCGTTCGTTCGCAGACATAATCTCGAGTTGGGTTTGAATGATCTGGGTCTGACCTGAATCAGTCATCGGCATATTCCGGCGCCGATAGTCGTTCAATTTCGATTTCTCCGAACATCCCGGATTGTGTAGCGTCAACGAGTCGCTGGCGCAAGAGTGCAAGAAGAGCGATGAACGCGACGGTATGTTCGGAGCGGGTGGCGGACTGGCCAATCAACATGGAAAATCGGGCTCTTCCCCGGCCAAGTCGCGACAGCAATCGGTGGGTCATCGCCTTCAAGCTGATGACGGCGACTGGCGTATACGGCTCCGGCTTGTCAACTTCGCGTGACAGGCACCGCCGCAGGGCACTCGCAAGCGCGTGAACGGGCGTTCGCACAACAACCTCGACGGGTGGCATTTCCGGCAGGGTCGCAATTCTGGGCCAGGACTGTATGCCCTGCCGATCACGCTGTCGAAGATCCTCCGCGCCCAGCCTCACCTGCTGATATTCCCGCAAGCGGTCGACTAGGTCGTCAGTCTCCTCTTCGTCTTCAACAACGTCGGGACGCGGTAGCAATGATCGGGACTTTAGCAATAGCAGCCGAGCCGCGATCGTCATGAACTCCGCCAGAACATCGGACGAAGCGCTCGAGAGACCGGCAGTGTAGGCAATGAACTGTTCGGTGACGGCAACGAGCGAGACATCCGTCACTGCAAGCTGATTCCGCTCGATAAGACTTAGCAGCACGTCAAGCGGGCCCTCAAATGCAGGCAGATGAAGCTGATATCCGTTCAGTAACCCAGCCGGGCGATCGTTCATGTCAGTCGTCCGTCGTCAGCGCGTCTTAGCAATTCGAGCCCCTCATCGTAGCTCGCTTCATCGTGGTGATGCGCGATGATCCAGCATACTCGATCGCCACAGCCCGCACGCCGAGCTAGATCTGCGCCTATCTCAGGATGCGCCTCAACCAAGAAAAGTGCGTGTCGCCAGCGCATAGCGTCGGGACTCGCGAGGCGTTTGAACAGCCGGGGAACGAATTGCCGCAGGATCACGGCTACCGACCGATGGACAAGATTAACACGCAGGGTCCCATCAGCTTTTCCGACATCGTGGAGCAACGCAGCCTTCAAAAGGTCACGATCATGGCAACCATATCGCACCAGGGATTCATAGACGGTCAGGTGATGGGCTCGATCAGCAAGCGGCAGACGGCTCAGGAGCGCAAATTCCGCGGACGTCAGACGCTCGTGTAGGCGCTGGTCGATAATCTCAGCACGTCTCGGTCGCAGGTAAGTTATGCCTTGTCCAACGCGATACGTGACACGCCTGGCAGCGGAGTTCTGACCATATTTCATGGGATGTATCCACAAGTAGGTTACACGCCAGGCAATCTCATGTTGCCGAGAAGTAGGTGGACGAGCGTGTTGTACACCGGAGAATACATCGCGCTCAGTACAGTGCTTCCAACTCTCCCGAAAAGGATCAACGCCAGAAGAATTACCACGCCATAGCGCTCGAGCGGCGCGAGATATGGGTACCAGAAGCTCGGCAATATCCCCGTGAGGATCTTCGAACCATCCAGTGGTGGAATCGGAATGAGGTTGAACGCCGCGAGCAGCATGTTGATGATGACGATCTGGCGCAGAATGACGTACGCCGACGAACCCGCCTGGACATGCCCAAATCGCAACGGGATCACAAAGATCGCTGCCAGGACAACGTTCGAGATCGGCCCGGCAATTGCCGTAATACCCATCCCCCGCTGGTGACCACGCAAACGTGACGGAACTATCGGAACGGGTCGTCCCCATCCAATACCAATTCCACCAATCACCAAGAAGAGAATGCCGATCGAGCCCACTGGATCGAGGTGGGACAGCGGGTTTAACGTGACACGGCCCTGACGTTGGGCGGTATCGTCACCCAGCATCAGAGCGGACCACGCATGACTGAATTCGTGTACGGTGATCCCGAGCACGAATGCAACCAGCGTCGCGACAATGTACCTCGGATTAGTCGGGCTCAACTGCACGACGCTGGCTACTCGTTTCCGTTAGGCTCCGGAATTCGGGTACAGGTGACACGCCACAAAGTGGCCGCTGCCCTGATCCACAAACTTCGGTTCAATCTGCTTACAGACATCCATCGCATACGGGCATCGAGTATGGAAGTGACACCCGGATGGGGGATTGATCGGACTCGGCACGTCACCGGTGAGAATGATGCGCTCTCGCTTCTTCTCAATGACCGGGTCAGGTACCGGCACCGCCGACAACAGTGCTTTGGTGTACGGGTGCAGCGGATCGTCGTAGATCGAGTTGCGGTCCGCCAACTCCACGATCTTACCAAGGTACATCACCGCCACTCGGTCGGAAATGTGACGCACAACACTGAGGTCGTGGGCGATAAACAGATACGTCAGGCCGAACTGTTCCTGGAGCTCTTCCAGAAGGTTAACGATCTGAGCCTGAATCGACACGTCGAGCGCCGAAACCGGCTCGTCCGCTACGATGAAATCAGGGTCGGCGGCGAGCGCACGAGCAACACCGATGCGTTGTCGCTGCCCTCCGGAGAACTCGTGCGGATACCGGTTTGCGAAGTACGGGTTCAAGCCGACCGTCTGCAGCAACTCCTGCACGCGCTCATTCCGTTTGTTTTTCGCGACCAGATTGTGGATCTGCATCGGCTCGCTGATGATACTCCCAACCGTCATACGCGGATTCAGCGATGCGTATGGGTCCTGGAAAATCATCTGCAAGTGACGACGCATCTTCCGCATATCGCCGCCGTCAAGCTTTGTCAGATCACGTCCGTCGAAACGGACCGCACCAGCCGTTGGCTTGTACAGTTGGAGGATGGCACGGCCAGTCGTGCTCTTGCCACAGCCGGATTCACCCACCAGCCCGAGCGTTTCGCCCTTATAGACATTGAACGACAGGCCGTCGACAGCCTGGACCGCGCCGACCTTGCGTTGAAACAAGATCCCCTGGGTCAAGGGAAAGTGCATATAAAGATCATCGACTTCAAGCAGCACCTCTTTGCCATCGCTGCTCGAGGTTTTCTGTGCAGTCATCTCTGTTGCCATCGCTTAGCCTTCCGGAGTCTCTTTAGAGACCTCGTCCCAGAACCAACACGCCGAGCGGTGAACATCGTTCACCTCGAGCAACGGGGGATTCTGCTGTTCACATTTCTCTCGCGCAAAGTCACAGCGTGGCAAGAACGGGCACATATCGGGAAGATCGATCAAGTCCGGCGGAAGCCCACGGATCGGATTCAATTTCGTCTTCGCGGCAGCGTCCAGACGAGGAATCGAGTTGAGCAGACCCACCGTATATGGATGCCGCGGGTTCGCGAACAACTCATCAGTGGGAGCGGTTTCAACAACGTGCCCAGCGTACATGACCTGGATTCGGTCGGTCATGCCAGCCACCACACCGAGGTCGTGCGTAATCATCATCAGAGCAGTATTGTGCTCATGTTGCAGGTTGCGCATGAGATCAAGGATCTGTGCCTGAATCGTCACGTCGAGCGCGGTCGTCGGCTCGTCAGCGATCAGAAGCGACGGATTACAAGAAAGCGCCATGGCGATCATCACGCGCTGGCGCATTCCGCCAGAAAACTGATGCGGATACTGATCGACGCGCTCCTCGGCATTCGGAATGCCGACCATCTTGAGCAATTCGATCGATCGAGATCGCGCCTGCCCTTTGCTCATGCCAAGGTGCAGTTCCAGCGCCTCACTGATCTGTCGATTGATCGTGAGCACCGGGTTCAACGACGTCATTGGATCCTGGAAGATCATGGCAATCTTATTGCCCCGGATCGAGCGAACTTCTTCGTCACTCATCTTCATGACGTCTTCGCCATCGAACATGATTTGTCCGCTGACGATCTTTCCGGGCGGACTTGGGATCAGCCGCATCACCGACATCGCCGTGATGCTTTTGCCGCAGCCCGACTCTCCCACAATACCAAGCGTTTCGCCCGGCATGAGGTAGAAGGACACGTCGTCGACCGCCTTCACCACCCCGTCCTGCGTGAAGAACTGCGTTCTCAGATTCTTCACGTCAAGTAATGGTTCCATCGCCTCTCCTTCGCGTCCCTACCTAGCGCCTCGCCCCGAGAGGACGGCCGCACCAGAGAGTACTCGAGACCTCTGTCTCAAGACACACAACACGTAGTGCGCAACCGCACCGATAATGCGGCAATCAGGTGGAATACGCCTGTTCAGCGTCTGGCGCAGTGTAGCACGAAGCCCAATCACTGGTCAAACGCTTTTGCGTCGTTTCCTGGTCACCGTAGCTGCCTAACCACTCGTTCTTGGATGCCATTGCTCGATGTCTGCTCGGTTGCGAACAAGAATAGTCGTTATGCTTGCATCGCGCAAGCGTTGCGACAATCCCACGACCATTTCCGGGTAAACCAATGGAATCACCGGAAGATCCTTCATTACCTGTTCTTGCACCTTGGCGTAATCTTCCTTGCGTGTCTTCACGTCATTGCTTTGGCGGGCGTCTTCAAGCAACTTGTCGACAACTGGATTTGAGTAGTGTCCAAGGTTAAACCCATCGAAAAAGGAATCACTCGACCACAGTGTCGACTGATCCGGGTCGACCGTGCCGCGATACCCAAGCAGGATGCTGTCGAAGTCGCGCCCGTGCGTTATGTTTTGCACCACGCCACTCCATGTTTCAAAGTCAGGAACGACATCAACGCCGATTTCTCGCCAACTATCGATAAGCCAGTTAACCGTTTGCTGACGGATTGGATCGTCACCGTTCGTCATCAGCTTGAAACGCATACGCTGACCATCCTTGGTTCGAATTCCGTCGTCGCCCGTATTCCAACCGGCGTCCAGGAGTAGCTGTTTGGCTTTGTTTAGGTCCAGGGTGTAGGTCACGCCGCTATCGGCGGCAGCCCAGGAGGCGGGCGGAATCGTTCCGTTGGCAACCTTCGCTTGTCCCTTCCAGATGTCACTGACCAGCTTGCTCCGGTCCAACGCAAGCATCAGGGCTTCACGAACGCGGGAGTCGAGAAATAGCGTCTGTTTCGCACTGTCAAGCTGCAGTACCACGTATTCGAGACTGTCGCCCGGAGAGCTGACGATACGGATCGACTTATTGGCTTTGGCGTCGGCCACGACCGACGGATCGAGTTGGCCCCAGTCGATGGTTCCGTCTGCCAAACCGGTGACGAGCTCCTGCGACGTCGAGACGATCTTATAGACGTATTGATCATAGGCCGGCGCACCCTTGAAATAGTTTGGATTGCTGGTAAACACCAGTCTGTCTCCGTGCGACCACGTCGTCAGCAAGAAGGGGCCGGTTCCGACGGTCGACGACAGTCCAAACGGATCAGAGACCAGTTCTTCGGGTAGCACTGTCGACAACACGTGCTCGGGAACGATTCCCAACGTCGCCTCGTTGGTCAAAAATGCGGAATCCGGGCGGATCAATTTGAAGACGACTGATTTGAGATCGGGCGCTTGAACCTCATTGATGTGCTCCACGAGCTCCGAGTAGCGTGGCGAGCGCGTACGATCATTCATCATCAGGTTATACGTAAAAACGACGTCTTGAGCGGTAAATGGCTGGCCATCCTGCCACTTTACGGAGTCGTTGAGATGGAATGTGTAGGTCTTTCGATCGTCGCTGACATCCCAAGACTTCGCGAGATCGCCTTTGATCTCTCCGGAAGACGGATCAACGAGAACTAGCCCGTTGAATACCAGCTTGCTCAGTTCATCGGAGATCGGATCAGGGGCGAGAACCGGGTTCAAGGTACGTGGTTCCAGCAGTCCGCCCTCGACGATCTGGTTGATCGCGGGTGGTGACATCGTCGCGGTTGGTCCGCCCTGTGTCACCACTGGAGTCTCGGTCGAAATCTCTCGGCTCGTTGCGGTTTCGCTCGCCGCAGACGTCGCCGTTGATTGAGCGGTCCGTGCTCCCATCAGTGGCATATTGCAGCCCACCAGAACGACGGACAGGACCAGAACAACCCCGACCCGTTGCCAAATCTTCATGCGTAGACGGGACATCCCGTGCAGATCTTTCCCCGTAGTTGACATCAATCAAATACAGTGCGAACCGTCAGCCAGAGTACATGTCGCACCTGCCCCGAATCGCAAACAGGGCAGGTGCAGTCTTATCAGCCTAGATCGATGTGGGTGATGTAATGGCGATATGGAGAATCCTCACCCCGAACCAGGGCGAAGAACGTGTCCTGCAGCATCTTCGTGATTGGGCCTCGCTTGCCGCCAGCGATAGGGCGACCGTCAATCCATCCAACGGCGGCAATTTGTACACCGGTTCCACACAGGAACACTTCTTCGGAGATGTACAGCTCGCTTCGGTCGATGGCGCGCTCTTCCACCGTGATTCCCGCATCCCGCGCGAATTCGACGAGCGAACGTCGGGTGATACCCTCGAGAATATCGGCAGTGATCGGTGCGGTGACGAGCACGCCATTTCGCACGATAAACAGGTTTGCGCCGCTCGCCTCAGCGACTTTGCCATCTCGATTGAGCATGATCGCGTCATCGTAACCGGCTTCGGCCGCCTCATCCTTCGCCAAGCTTGAGTTGATATAGCCTCCGGTAATCTTCGCGCGACTCGGGATGATGTCATCTTCAATACGTTGCCAGGAAGACACACCCATGCGAATCGGATTAGCCACATCCAGGTAATCGCCCAGCGGCATCATGTAGATGGCGAGTTCATCCTTGATCCCTTTGAGCTTCGGTGTCAGGTCCAACCCAGCCTTGTAAATGAAGGGCCGGATATAAACATTCTGAGTGGGTGCGTTCTTCTTCACCAGATCGACAATGATCTTGGCAGCCTCCTCCGGGCCGTACGGCAAGTCTGCCCGCAGGATCATTCCCGATTGAATGAGGCGACGAGTGTGGTCTGGCAGACGAAAGATGTTGATCGATTTCCCGTCGCGATCGAGGTATCCACGAATTCCAGCGAAACAGCCTGTACCATACTGTAGCGCGTGGGTGGCGATACTGATCTTCGCATCTTCGAATGCCACGAAGTCACCCTCAAAGAACGCGTACTTGAGCAATGAGCTTTCCATCTCCTCGCCTTCCTATTAACTGAACACCTCGTCACCGTTCGAGTCCCGGTATCTCATTAGCGATTCACGTTCGCCAGATAGTCTCTGCTCCATTGCGCTATCAGACCATTCGCGCCTGGCGCAATCATGCGGAAGCCCTGATCGATCAGCTTATTCGTCGCAACCGCATCGGCCGCGATGGTGCCGAGCGCAACGTCGCTTCCGGAACACATGTCGCACACACGATCGATCACGGCAAGGACGTCCGGATGTCCGAGTTGGCCCGGATACCCCATCGATTGGGCGAGATCAGATGGTCCGATCAACAATCACGTCCACTCCCGGAACCTCGATGATCTCTGGAACGTGATCGAGTCCCGCAATGTTCTCGAACTGCACGATCACCAGAGTTTCCTCGTTCGCGACCTCGGTGTATTCACGCAAAGTGGCGCCGATCCCAAAGCTTGCGGCTCGAGTCTGAGCAAGTCCGCGGCGACCCATCGGATGATATTTCACGGCCTCGACGACTGCGCGAGCCTCGTCGGCGCTATTTATCTGCGGAACCATAATCCCAGCCGCGCCGGTGTCCATATACCGCAAAACGATACTCGGTTCGTTATGTGGCACGCGAATAAGCGGGGAAGTCCCCGACACCTCAGCAGCTAGAACCATGTGATAAGCGTCGTGCGCCGTAATCGGGCCGTGCTCAGCATCGATCATCACGAAGTCGTAGCCCGAATAACCACAGATCTCAACCACTTCGGCGGATGGAAATCCGACAAAACACCCCACGACAACCTGTCCGGACTTCAACTTCTGCCGGACCATATTTGTTCGCACCATGACCTCCTCGACGAACCAGGCGCCCGACTGACCGACATGAACCGTAGAAGGCCGAGCGTAAACGAGATGACCGCCGCATTCTAGCACGGGTCGCGTTGACGCGCGCCCGCGGTGTCCCGTATAACGTTTGCCTATATTGAAAGGCGGAGTTACGGAAACAGCGTACTGGCTCGGTTTTCATCTGGTTCCCGGCATCGGCGCGACTCGGCTCGCCATGCTCATTGAGCATTTTGGCGATCTCCAGGCGGCCTGGACCGCATCTCGGGACGAGCTTCGTGCCGGTGGTCTCGGTGAGCGAGCCGCGGACTCTCTCATCCGTACCCGCTCGCGAATTTCCCTTGACGATGAAATGGACCGCGTTCAACGGGCTGGCGTTCGTATCGTAACTTTGGCCGATGATGATTATCCACGATTGCTACGCGAGATCCCCAGCCCGCCTCCCGTCCTCTACGTTCGCGGATCCCTTGTACCCGAGGACGAACACGCAGTCGGCATCGTCGGAACGCGCCGAATTACGGCTTACGGACGAGAGATGTCGCGACGTCTAAGCTCGGATCTCGCTGCATCGGGAGTGACCATTGTCAGCGGGCTTGCGAGAGGCGTTGACGGCATTGCACACGCATCGGCCCTTGAATCAGGTGGGCGCACCGTGGCGGTCCTTGGGTGCGGTCTCGATACGATCTATCCACCTGAACACCGCAAGCTCGCCGAACAGATCACCGAAAGCGGTGCACTCGTCTCTGAATTCTCACTCGGGACACCACCAGACGCTCCCAATTTTCCGGTGCGAAATAGAATTATCAGCGGGTTATCCCTTGGAGTAGTCGTGGTCGAAGCCCCGATTAAGAGCGGCGCACTGATCACTGCAAATTTCGCAGGCGACCAAGGACGAACCGTGTTTGCGGTGCCGGGGTCAGCGCTATCATCCGCGAGCGCGGGAGCGATTCAGCTATTGAGGGACGGTGCCGCTGTCGCCGCTACTGGTGACGACGTGCTTTCCTTTCTGAATCTCGGCGTTCGGCAGATCGAGATGGAAACGCGACAACTGCTCCCCGCAAACGAGGCCGAGCGCTCGGTACTCGAGCTTTTGACCGCCGAACCACGCCACATTGATGAAATCGCGATCGATTCCGGGTTGCCGATCGGTTCCCTAAGCGCGCAACTACTTCAGATGCAGCTGAAGGGACTGGTTCGAAATGTCGGAACTCAGCACTACGTTCGTGGATAGGACTGACCGGTTAGGCATGGGTTTGAATAAACATGGGGAAAATCAAATACTGCACGCAGTGATTCCTGCGGGGGGAAGCGGTACACGACTATGGCCGGCCAGCCGTTCTTCACGACCAAAATTCCTGCTGCCATTGCCTGGCCCTCGCTCAATGTTGCAAGCGACCGTCGATCGACTGGCACCAATCGTCCCATACGACAACATTATCGTGATCACAGGTGGATCTCACGCGGTGGCTGTGGCGCGCCAGGTTCCTGAGATTCCAGAAACCAACATCGTAGTCGAACCTGGGCCTCGCGGAACCGGACCAGCCATTGGACTCGGGGCCGCGCTCATCGCGCGCAAAGATCCAGACGCCATCATGGGCTCATTCGCCGCCGACCACTACGTCTCAAATCCCGAGCTATTCCAACGAACGGTCCTCGCTGCCGCCGAAATCGCCGCACGTGGATATCTGGTAACGATTGGTCTCTCACCGACGTATCCTGAGATCGGCTATGGTTACATTCGGCTTGGTTCCGAAATCGCAACCGCACACGGATTTGACGTTTTCGCCGTCGATCAGTTCAAAGAAAAACCCGATCTGGAGACCGCGCAGGCGTATGTTGACAGCGGGAAGTATCTTTGGAATGCAAGCATGTTCGTCTGGAAAGCGTCGACGCTGCTGGAAGAGATGGAGCGGCTACTACCCGATCTCTACCGGATATTGATGCTGTTGGCAGATGCATGGGACCGGCCCGATCGAGACGCCGCATTACAGACTTATTGGCCGCAGTTGCAGGACGTTACGATTGATCATGGCATCATGGAGCATGCGGAACATGTCGCGGTGGTGCCGGCGAGCTTTGGTTGGACCGATTTAGGAGATTGGCACAGTCTCGCGGAGCTCATGAGCGATGTTGAAGGACAGAATGTCATTGTGGGCGCGCAGCACGTTCCGATTGACACACAATCGACGCTCATATACGGGACAGAACGTGTCATCGCCACGGTAGGGGTTGACAACCTCGTTATCGTCGATACAGACGATGCCCTCTTGATCTGCAATCGGTCGCGGGCTCAGGATGTGCGAAAGATCGTTCAACAATTGAAGGATCGGCACGACCGGACGCTCACGTGACCGTTGTTTGAAGCGAGACGCGTAAACTGTCTCTCTCGAAGTCCCACGTAAACCATCGTCGGTCCGTCACGTGCGACACGAACTGCGGACGATATGACGGTAGCTAACGATTTGGGACGTTTGTATGGTCGCAGCAAATCTACAACTGACGGTGAATTTCGGAGAGAGCAGACCAACATCGTCCAGCAGTGGAGATGAACGCAACAGTAACAGGGAAGGGCCGCCAGAAACCTCAAGCGCGTAGGGTGGCGGCGTGACTCACTCGGCTAACGGAGATTATGGCTCAGCAACCTGACGGAAAAACCAAACCAAAGCGCAAGACATCAACGACCAAGAAGTCCAGTAGTTCTCGTAAGTCGGCGGCGGCGAAGGTCGGGCGCAATACGCTCGTCATCGTCGAATCACCGGCCAAAGCGAAGACAATCGGCAAGTACCTCGGGCGAGGATACGTTGTAAAGGCATCGATGGGACATGTCCGCGACCTTCCCAAGAGTCGTATGGGGGTTCACACGGATGATTCCTTCGAGACCGACTATCTCGTTCCACGTGACAAGAGCAAGGTTGTCAAGGAACTGCGCGAAAGCGTCAAAGCAGCTAAATCAGTTCTGCTCGCTACCGACCCTGATCGTGAAGGCGAAGCGATCGCATGGCACCTGGTTGAGGCGACCAAACCCCAGGACAAGCTCGTGCAGCGCATCGTCTTTCAGGAGATCACCCCGGAGGCGATTCGGGACGCGGTCAAGGAGCCCCGCGAGATCAACATGAAGCTGGTTGAAGCGCAGCAAGCTCGTCGCGTTCTCGATCGACTGGTCGGTTACGAAATCAGCCCCCTTCTCTGGAAGAACGTCAAACGCGGCCTATCTGCGGGCCGGGTGCAATCTGTCGCGCTGCGACTCATTGTCGAGCGCGAACGAGAGATCAAAGCATTTGTTCCGCAAGAATATTGGTCGTTAGACGCCGAACTTTCTCAGCAAGGGCAAGCGACCAATAAGAAGCTGAAGTCGTTCACCGCGTCCCTCTCCCGTGTGAAAGGGAAGAAAGCGGACTTGAGCGACGAGACCACCACGATGGCTATCGTCAACGCGCTAGATGGCGCGGAATTTCAGGTCGCCGATGTCCAGACAAAGGAGACGCAGCGACGACCCGCCGCGCCATTCATCACCAGCACCCTGCAGCAAGAAGCGTCGCGCAAACTTCGATTCCCGGTTCGCCGAACGATGCAGGTCGCCCAAGAACTCTACGAAGGCATCGATCTCGGATCGGCTGGGTCTCAGGGCTTGATCACCTATATGCGGACCGACTCGACCAACGTGGCTTCGTCGGCTCAACATCGCGCACGTGAGGTGATCACACAGCGACACGGGGCTGAGTACGTCCCCTCTCGCCCACCTGTCTACTCTCGCAAGTCGAAGCGCGCTCAAGAAGCCCACGAGGCAATTCGCCCTACAGATCCCGCACGAGCGCCGGAGATGGTTCAGCAGTACTTGAGCCCCCAACAGTTCCGTCTTTACAAACTCATCTGGCAACGGTTCATCGCCAGCCAGATGCGGAACGCGATCTTCGACAGTACGAGCGTTAACATAGACGCCGGGCGGGCGGGCGAAGAGAAACCGTATCGTTTCCGGGCGACTGGATCGGTAATCAAATTCCAGGGCTTCTTGGCAGTCTATCGCGAGGGCCGTGATGACGACGAGATCGACGAGATCGACCGCGACGCGCTACCACAGCTGACCGCGCAGGAGATTTTGGACCTGGTGCGCTTGGTCCCGGAACAGCACTTTACCCAGCCACCGGCCCGATTCTCAGAGGCATCTTTGGTCAAGTCACTTGAGGAGTTGGGCATCGGTCGCCCAAGCACCTACGCACCGACGATCGCAACACTTCAGGCACGCAACTATGTCGAGATTGACCAACGACGGCTCACACCGACAGAGCTCGGCGAAATCGTAATAGACCTGTTGATATTGCACTTCCCGAACATCATCGACGCGCAGTTCACGTCCCGCATGGAGGACGAACTGGATGACATCGCGTCGGGCGAGCGCCTTTGGGTCCCGGTGATGAACGAGTTCTACGGCCCGTTCCACAAGACGGTGGAACTGGCTGAGAAACAGATGACCCGGGTGAAGATTGCAGACGAGCCGACCGATGAGGTTTGCGAGAAATGCGGTCGCCCGATGGTCATTAAGCTTGGTCGTTTCGGCCGGTTCCTGGCATGCTCCGGATTCCCTGAGTGCCGGAACTCGCGACCAATTCTGAATAAGATCGGTGTCAAGTGTCCGCAGTGCGATGAGGGTGACATCGTCGAGAAACGTACCCGAAAGGGCCGACGGCGCGTTTTTTACGGGTGCAGCCGCTATCCGGAATGTGATTTCACGAGCTGGGACAAACCAACCGGGGAGCGATGCCCTGAATGTGGAGACATCCTGGTCGAGGCGGGCAAGGACGGTGTCAAATGTCGCAACAGTGCCTGCTCCTACCGCTCGTCGGAGAACCTGGCCAAGACCGGTTAGATCGAATGTAGGCTCCCAGTCGCCGGGTGGCTGTCGATTGCCGGCAGTCGCCTAGCGGCTGTGTTGTCGACATTCGTAAAGATATGACCTGATAAAATTGCCGGATAATGGCAGTCTTTCCGGGCGCATTGTCAGGCGCGGATAGCCTCAGGATAAAGGATGCGCGAAAAAGCGACGCGGTGGCACGCAACTACAATTCTCGGAGTCAAACGCAACGGCGAAGTCGCCTTGGCCGGCGACGGCCAGGTGACCTACGGCGACGTGGTCATGAAGCACGGAGCCCGCAAGATTCGTGTTCTCGCGGATGGCCGCGTCGTCGCAGGGTTTGCCGGAGCGGTAGCCGATGCCCTGACGCTGTTTGAGAAATTCGAATTGCAGCTTCGAGCATCGGATGAGAACCTCGTCCGGGCTGCCGTTGAACTCGCAAAAGAGTGGCGTACCGATCGCTACCTCCGCAGGCTCGAAGCGCAGCTCATCATTGCCGACAATCAGCACTTGCTCGTGATATCTGGAGAGGGCGACGTGCTCGAGCCAGATGATGGTGTGGTCGCGATCGGGAGTGGTGGAGCCTATGCGACGGCCGCGGCTCGAGCGCTGATCCGAAACACCGAGATGTGCTCAAGCGATATTGTAAAAGCTG
Organism: uncultured Chloroflexia bacterium; assembly: GCA_963739715.1. Taxonomy (GTDB): domain Bacteria; phylum Chloroflexota; class Chloroflexia; order Thermomicrobiales; family Thermomicrobiaceae; genus CALAGB01. The sequence goes on from CAVUBN010000021.1 coordinate 456,662, forward strand.
CAATGAACATCACGGCGGAGTTGTGCATTTACACCAACGACCAAATCCTCATAGAGGTGACAAAGCAAATTGACGAGCCAGATGAAAGCTAAGACTGATCCCATTCGAGAAGTTAGCATCTTCCCGTCGCTCGGTGAGATAGAAAAGGATCTCACGCCGAAGCGCGTCGTCGCCGAACTCGATCGCTTTATCGTCGGTCAGGCGGACGCAAAGCGATCCGTCGCTATCGCGCTACGGAACCGATGGCGCAGGCAGCAACTTCCGGAAGATATCCAACGCGAGATTCTCCCGAAGAATATCTTGATGATCGGACCGACCGGTGTCGGCAAGACCGAGATCGCACGTCGAGTCGCGCGTATTGTTGACGCGCCCTTCGTCAAGGTCGAGGCGACTAAATTCACTGAAGCCGGGTATGTCGGCCGCGACGTTGAATCCATCATCCGAGAACTTGTTGATACCGGCGTCAACATGTTGCAGGTTCGGCACCTGGACGCCGTTCGGGATGACGCACGACAGGTGGCGGATCAACGAATTGCCGACATGCTGGTGGAGCAGGGATCGATACAGCCCCAGAAGGGCCGGACATCGAAACCCGTGACTGCCGCTGTTCAGCACGAACCGGACCCAACAACACGGCGCAAGCGAGAAGCCGACATCAAGCGCCGTTTGACCCGGCAGCGAAACCGAATGCTTGACCTGCTATCGAAAGATGCTCTTGACGATCAGGTCGTCGAGATCGATCTCGACCACGAGTTCGAGGCAACGGTGACTCCGGTCGAGGATCAAACCGCGGTGACGATCGAGGAAGCGAAAGAGAGTCTCAACGAGTTCTTTGAGGATCTGATTACGCGCAAGCGTTCGCGCAAGGTCTCCGTACGCGAGGCACGCCGAATCCTTACCGAGCAAGAGGCTCATCGTCTGATCGATTACGATGCGGTTGTCGAAAACGCGATCAAACAGGCCGAAGAATCGGGCATTGTGTTCATCGACGAGATTGACAAGACGATCAATTCCGGCAGCGACTACGGACCCGACGTGTCGGGTGAAGGCGTCCAGAGAGATCTACTCCCGATCGTTGAGGGATCGGTCGTCATGACCCGCTACGGTCCGATCCGAACTGATCATATTCTGTTCGTTGCAGCCGGTGCGTTTCACTCGGGTCGCCCGTCCGATCTCATCCCCGAATTACAGGGTCGTTTCCCGATCCGGGTTGAATTGAGCAGTCTCTCTGAAGACGACCTATTCTCGATCCTCCGTGAGCCCGAGAACGCCTTGACCAAGCAATATCAGCGCTTGCTCGAGGCTGACGGCGTCACAATCGAATTCACTGATGATGGAGTTCGCGAGATCGCGAGGCTTGCTTCGCAGATCAACGAGCGGACCGAGGACATCGGCGCACGTCGTCTCCATACGATTGTTGAGCGAGTTCTTGAAGACACCTCATTCGATGCTCCAGAACTCACGGGTCAGCACGTTGTCGTCGACGCGAACTATGTCAAGGAACGTGTCGAAGAGATTGCAGCGGACGACGACCTGACCAACTTCATTCTCTAGCTGAGCGAGCCGTCGTCATGTTGGAGCCGGGGTCGCCTATTGCGAAACAGGAGGGCGTTTGCTCACGTTATCCGTTGTGATCCCGGTTTACAACGAGGTCGGTACGATTCAGGAGATCTTGAATCAGATCCGATCGGTCGACATTCCGAATCGTCGAGAGCTGATTATCGTGGACGATTTTTCTACCGATGGTACTCGGGAACTGCTGCAAGAAGAAGTCAAAAACAATCCGGACACGCAAGTCCACCTCCATTCGAAAAACATGGGCAAAGGCGCGGCGGTTCGTACCGGTTTGAAGCACGTTAGCGGTGACATTGTCATTATTCAGGACGCGGATTTAGAGTACGACCCACGCGACTACACGCGCCTCATTCGGCCGATCGAAGAGGGTCGAACCAAGGTCGTTTACGGGTCACGTTTCCTCGGTGAGCACAAAGCGATGTATTTTTGGCATTCACTCGGGAACAAAGTATTGACGCTCACCACGAACATGATGTTCGACACGACGTTGACGGACATGGAGACCTGCTACAAAGTGTTCACGGTCGACATCGCTCGCACCTTGAAGCTAAAGTCGCACCGTTGGGGCTTCGATCCAGAGATTACGGCCAAAATACTCAAGCACGGAAATCGTATTTACGAGGTACCGATCGCCTATAACGGCCGTGAATTCTGGGAGGGCAAAAAGATATCGTGGAAAGATGGGTTCACCGTGATGGCGACGCTGATCCGCTTTCGCGTATTTGACTGAGGTTGGCTGATGGCATATCTTGGCGGACTACTGCGAGGAACGGACGTGTTCGATGACTGAGGTCGCGCTTGCCGTCGATCTGGGCGGCACCAATGTCCGCGCAGCGCTTGTCGACTCCGACGGAACGATCCGCCATTTGATCAGCCGTCCGACACTCGGACAGGAAGGTCCCGATGCGGTCATCGATCGTATGGCAGCGCTGGTCGGGGAAGTCGTTGCGCACGAAAAGCCCTCGCAGGACATCGCTGTCGGAGTGGTAGCCCCTGGAATGATCGACCCGGACTCCGGAATCGTCTATTTCGGTCCGAACATTCCAGAGTGGCACGACATCGCGCTGAGCAGTGTGCTTGAATCCCGGCTGAACCGAAAAGTGTTCATTGGCAATGACGCCAACTGCGCCGCCTTGGGTGAATCACGCTTTGGATCGGGTGGCGGCGCGCGCGACATGATCTATATCGCGATCGGTACTGGGGTCGGAGGAGGTGTTATTTCGCACGGTCACATCGTCGGTGGTAAACGGGGGTTCGGCGGGGAGCTCGGTCACATCTCCATCGATCCGACCGGCCCCCGGTGCTCGTGTGGCGGTATTGGCTGCATCGAGTCGTTCGTTGGCGGTTGGGCCATTGTTCGAGATGCCGAGCTGCTCGTTCATTCCCTGCGTTCCGAAGAGTTGGTCCGCCTTTCCCGAACAGATCCGATTACGCCCGAAATGGTGGCAAAGGCCGCCGCGGCGGGAGATCCAGGAGCAAAGTCCATTTTTGATCGAGCTGGACTCGCACTGGCGGCCGGTCTTGGTGGGCTCATCAACACATTCAATCCGGAACTTTTGGTCATTGGTGGTGGAATCTCAAGAGCGGGCGAGCTTCTCATGAGGCCCTTCACCGAAGCGCTTCCGAACTACACGCTCCCATCAATCTACGCAGAGGTGAGTATTCATGAGTCATCGCTTGGGCTCAATACGGGAATCTACGGTGCTGCTGCGCTCGTCTTCTATCAGCAAGACCTCGATTTGTGATCGCAGACTAGCGAGCAACCCGACAGGCGCCATGCGGCTGCAATCGGGGCACCACCTTTCCTTCGACTGAGATTCAAACTATGATCGATCATCCTCTCAATCCATGGCAGCGTACCGCCTTCGAGCTACGTCTCAGCCGGCGGCGCCTTTTTCGTGCCCTTGCGGGCGGCGCGGTCTTGATCGCCAGCGCTTGTCGCAAAGGCGACGCACAGAAGAACGTCAAGACATCAACTATTCCCGAACCTTCTTCGACCGCTACGACTCGAATACCAAGCGCGAGCCAACCACCATCCCGACCTACATCGACGAGCCAGATTCGTCCAACTCCGGGAGCGACGGCAACCGTCACTCCGCTAGCCACACCACAGATCCTTTATCGGGGCGGATTTTTCGTCGATCCGGCCAGCCACGACTTCAATGCAAATCTGTACTGCGGTGGCGATCCGTCGCTCTTCAGCGGGCTTCTCACCTTGAATACCGACTTGAACCCCATGAGCGATTGGGCCACCCGCTGGGAACCGAACAAGGATGCGAGCCAATGGACCTTCCACCTACGGCAGAACAACAAGGGATGGTCAAACGGGCAACCGGTGACGGCCCACGACTTTGTCTGGTCATGGCAGCGATTGATCGACCCGGCCACGCAGGCGCCGCATGCGTGGCTCCTGTATGACCTCGCCAATGCAGTCCAAATACATGAAGGTACTCTCCCGCTGGATTCTCTCGGAGTTCATGCGATCGATCAGTGGACGCTCCAGGTTGATTTGGTTGGGCCGCGGGTCTATTTTCCCGCCATCGTCGCGACCATTGGAACTGCGCCAGCCTTTCAACCTGCAGTGGAAAAATACGGGAGCAGTTGGACAGACGGTGAGCATTGTGTCTCCAATGGCCCGTTTCTCCTGCACGACTGGCAGCATGGTGACCGGTGGACGACAGAACTGAACGCGAACCACTGGAATTCGGCTAACGTTCGCCTGGAAAAGACCATTGTGCCAATCTTCCCCGAGACAAAGCATCAGCAGCCCTATTTCAACGGCCAGGTGGATTTTATGCCGGTGAGCGAGCAAGACGTGGCAAACGTCCGATCGATCTCAGACTTCTCGAGTCAGATGGTCAGCTCAATCGATCCGGCTACCTGGTTTCTGGTGGTAGACCCATCCCAACCACCGTTTGACGACATTCGCGTGCGCCAGGCAATCGCACACGTCATTGATCGAGATCGACTCGAGCAACTCAGTCAAGGGCGAGCAAGCAGAGCGCAGTCGCTACTGCCGACAACCTTCCCGATTCGAGGTGAAGATGACGCGGTCAAAGCGCTTCAAAGGTTTGATGTGGATCGAGCGATTCAGCTGCTTTCCGCCACGCCCTACGCCAACGGCACGAATTGGCCAAACGTATCGTTGCTGATCTCAGAGGATTCGGAGTTGCCGCAATTGCTTGCCAGCGATTGCGCTGAGCAGCTACTCGAAAATCTTGGATTAACCGTCAGCGTAAAGACCGTGTCCGAACAGAAATATAAAGACGCGATTACCGCGAAATCCGGAGGGCTATTCTGGGGCCGGTGGGACTTCACCTATGCGGATCCAAACAACGGGTACTCGGATGCATTCTTCCCGGCCGGATCAAATGCGCCGAAACTTGTATTGACGCCGCCTGGAATGGCGGATCTGGTCGGACGCGGGAAGGCAGAGCCAGACGAGACTGCTCGAACATCGATTTATCGGGAATGCGAAACGATGCTTCAGACATCGGTCAGCTATATCCCCATAGCCTACCCGGTGACGTTCTACCTGATCAGACCGTGGGTTGCCGGCTTTCCCCTCGTCGGAGATTCATCTGTTCTTCAACCTGGCAGGCTCTTTACCCGCCTCACCAGCCTCGTCAACATCAAGAATCGACCTTTCGGCTAAGTCCGTCGACTGAGTGCTGATAGTCTCATACGAGTTCTTGACCGAATTGGCCGTCGACGCCAATGAAAAATCAGCTTATGCTAATATCGTAGTTCATGATCGGCAGGGTCGGCCCCCGGTTTCGGGCCAACGTCTCAAATGGAGGTCAAAAGAATGGCACAAGGGCATCCTAAGTTCCTGTGGTGGAATGGCAGGCAAATGCCATGGGAGGACGCGACCGTCCACGTCACCGATCTCGGGTGGTCGACCGTCGGCGCAATTTTCGAAGGAATTCGCGCATACTGGAACCCCGACCAGCAGGAGGCATACATTTTCCGCCTGCCAGAGCATATGCGGCGATTCGGTCAGTCGATGAAACTGGTCCGGCTCCAGCAAGATTACTCGAACGAGCAATTGATGGATGCCATCGTCCAGCTCGCACGTGACAACGAGCACCGCGAAGATGTCTATATTCGCCCGATGGCATATCGCGGCAGTGGTGACGGCAAGAGTTTCAGCGGGTTCGGCACAAGCGCTCAAATCCTGATCAATACCCATGGTATGCCCTCTCATCTGCTCAAGGGCAAACGACAGGCTGCCTGCATCAGCTCTTGGACCCGGATCTCTGACAATGTCATGCCACCGCGTGTCAAGAATATTTCCAACTATCGCAACGGCCAGCTCGCCAATATGGAAGCAGCCACCAATGGCTACGACACCGCAATCCTGCTCAACAATCAGGGGCAAGTTGCCGAAGGTGGCGGATCGTGCCTGATGATGGTGCGTGACGGCAAGCTGATCACACCGGGCGTTACGGCAAGCATTCTGGAAAGCATTACGCGTGACGCGATCATGACGATGGCGCGCGAAGATCTCGGTGTCGAGGTGGTCGAACGAACTATCGATCGCACCGAGTTGTATATCGCCGACGAGGTGTTTATGTGCGGAACTGCCGCCGAGATCACCCCAATAACTTCGGTCGACCGCTATCAAGTCGGAGACGGTGAGCTCGGGCCGATCACCGGCAAGCTTGAAAAGATGCTCCATGACATCTTGCGGGGCATCGATGATCGACACGCCGACTGGCGGACCCCGGTCGGACTGGGAGCGCTGGCGCACGCCTAGTTCCAGCACAATTTCGTTCATGACAGACGGGCGGGCTAACTTTGCCCGCCCGTTTCAGTTTCGCTCCGAATTCATGCGCCGGACCTATCCGAACAGGCCACCCTCTTTCATCTGCTTGATACTTGCGTCGAAGGCAGCGACAGTTCGATCGATGTCCGCGTTCGAGTGTGTCGAGCTCAGCAGCCCACCGCCATGGAATAGATCAATTCCCTGGTTCAACAGGCTGAGATGCAGCACATTGCCAAGTTGAGGCGACATTCCAGATTTTAGATCCTGCAGCGCAACACCTTCAGGACTGTGCAAATCGCCACTCGTCAGGTTAGAGCAGGACTTCCCAAGCACGATGTGAAAGACCGAACTCTCGCCCCAAACGAATCCCGGCACGGCGTGCCGCACCAACGCCTCGTTGAATCCACTGCGGATCGCGGCAGCCATCCGATCTGCATGCTGCTGCACACCGGGGTCAGCAACGAGCGCCAAGCAAGCCGAACCGGCAGCGGCCGAGAGCGGGTTCGCGTTATAAGTGCCCGGATGCCCAATCTTCTTGGTTCGATTCCACTCGGGATCATCACGGAAATCAAGCACCGACATAATGTCGCCACGCCCACCGATGGCGCCTCCTGGCAGTCCACCGGCAACGACTTTTGCCAAAGTGGTCATGTCGGGAGTAACTCCGACTGCCTCCTGCTTTCCGCCCGGCGCCCAGCGAAACCCCGTGATTACCTCATCAAAGATCAAAATAGTGTCATGCTTCGTCGTGATGTCACGCAACTGCTGGAGGAATCCATCTGGTACCGGAATCGAGGCCCAGGACGCCCCACTCGGTTCCAAGATCACGGCTGCCACGTCACCTTCGGCAAGCCGCCGGTCGACGAATTCAAGGTCATTCACCGGAGCAACCACCACCGTGTCCAGCACCGACTTCGGGATCCCGGGTGGCGGTATAGAACCGGTTACGTTGCGCTCGCCCGGAACAGCGTAATCGTGCCATCCGTGAAAGTGACCAGCGAATTTGAGAATCTTCTCCCGGCCGGTGAAGGATCGGGCGATACGCATGGCAAGCATCGTCGCTTCGGTGCCGGAGGAGGTAAATTCGACTTGCTCGGCAGAGGGAACCAGGTTGCAGATTCGCTCGCCCCACTCAATCTCGAGTTCGTGCCCGGCGCCGTAGTGTGTGCCACGCTGAATCTGCTCAGTTACCGCCTCGACGATACCCGGGTGACTGTGCCCGAGAATCATCGCACCATGGCCCATCGCGTAGTCGATGATCTCGTTTCCGTCGATATCCCACTTTTTCGAGCCTGAGGCACGGGTGACATACAACGGGAACGGCTTCATGTACCGAACATCGTGTGTCACGCCGCGCGGAATCGCCTCGACGGCCCGCTGATAGTACTTCTTCGACTCAGGATGCTTGCGGACGAATTCTTGTTCGATCTGTTGGGCTATCTCTGACGTCATCGGACTTCGACCTCCCTCCCCTTAGGGGATCATTGTTCGGAATCGCAATTTGATTATCGACGAGCCACTTCAACCCTGTCCAGCGGTTCCGTTGACATTGACGCGCCGCCGTCGAACGTGGTACGTGTCGCAGAGCATTAGATGACGCCGTTATTCGAATGACAGGAGCGGGAATGAAACTCGCATCGTTGCCGCGGTTCCGCCTCGCACACCTTCCAACACCGCTTGAAGAAGCGCAATTCCTCAGCGCCACGCTTGGTGGACCTCGTATTTTGATCAAACGCGACGATTGTACTGGCCTGGCGTTTGGCGGAAACAAAACACGCAAATTGGAGTATCTGATTGCGGACGCCCAGCACCAAGGAGCGTCAGTTGTCATTACGTGCGGTTCAACCGGCTCCAATCACTGTCGTCAGACCGCAGCTGCGGCACGAGTTGCTGGAATGAAATGCATGCTTGTACTCAATTCCGCGGTCGAAAATCCGTCTGTTCAAGGCAATCTTCTGCTCGACCGGATGCTCGGCGCGCAAATACATTATGTTGATCAAGAGACCGATCGCGATCCCCTGATGGAGCGGTTAGCTGAAGAATGTCGCGAGAATGGTGAGGAACCGTACGTCATACCCAGCGGCGGCTCAAACTCGCTCGGCGCATCAGCGTATGTCGCCGCCATTTTCGAGCTTATGGAACAGCTCGATGATCTCGGTGTCGAGCCAAGTCGAGTCTATACAACCAGCAGCACGTCCGGTGGCACACACGCCGGGCTAGCAATCGGCGCAGCGATCGCTGGAGCGACCTTTCTCGTACAGGGCGTGGCAATCGAAGGCAATGCCGAAGAGATTCGCAGCATCGTTCACCCGCTCGCCAACGTCACGGCGGACTTCCTTGGCAGCGACGCCCGCCTCTCGCCCGAAAATATCCTGATCGATGACGGCTATGTCGGCGCGGGCTACGGTATCCCGACCGGCGAATGCCTGGATGCGATGAACATGCTGGCAAGAACGCAGGCGGTCCTGCTCGATCCGGTCTACACCGCAAAGACGATGGCTGGAATGATCGGTCATATTCGCGGCGGCCAGTTCGACCCGACCGAAACCATTGTTTTCTTGCACTCCGGTGGGATGCCAGCCCTGTTCACCTATGGAGAAGAGCTGCTTCGAACGCTCGAAGAACGTGGCATCTGAGCGCCAGTTTATAGCTCAGTAGGTTGCCACAGTGGATTTGCCAGGAGTCATTCTGAGGCCGCAGCCGAAGAATCTCTCACGCTCACGCCAAACGAAGAGATTCCTCGCTTCGCTCGGAATGACACCTTCACGTTGGTCGCCTACTCAGTGTAACGGCAGCACATTGCCAGTAACACGTGTCCTCAGTTCACTGGACACTGGTGCCCGAGATAAGCATGGCACCGCTTGGTAGACTTTTCCTCGTGGATACAGCAGAAGGAACTTACTACGTCGATGTGGCTGTCGACACCCAGCTGGCGGAGCGTGATCGCCTCTTTACGTACTCCCTGCCCGAGTCACTGATTCCGCGGATCACCGAACACCAGCTGGTTTGGATTCCGCTTCGTAAAGACCTGAAGCTCGGCGTCACAATCCGAATTCACCAAGAGAAACCCGAAATCTCTTTAAAGGCTGTTCACGCCCCCGTTGAACCGGAGTTTCGACTCTCTGACCAGCAATGGGACATCGTGACCTGGCTACGACTCAACACGCTGTGCTCCATATTCAACGCAGCGGCCCCATTTCTGCCGCCTGGCGTGTCGCAACGCAGCGTTGAATATCTCAGGCTAAAGGATGACATCGACCTGACAGACAGGAAATTTTCACCAGCGCAGCGTCGTCTTATAGACCTGCTAGCGGAACGGGGCGAAATAAGTGTTGAAACTGCTCGTCAGGCACTCGGACGCGGGCTCACCACGATAATTCCGCGCCTCGACCAAGCCGGAGTAATCGAACGGACGGCACGCGTACGAAATCGTTCAACCAGCGCAGGTACGGCACGTTTCGTTCGACTACGCCCAAACGGGGACTCGGATTTGAAGCGTGCGCCGGCTCAGCGTCGTGCGCTTGAAGTTGTTCGTCGACGAGCCGCGGTTACTCACGGAGCCGATCTACCTTGGGACGATCTGGTGCGCCGGGCGGGGGTCACACCCGCGGCGCTCAAGGCGCTCGAAGCCCGCAATATGCTCGACGTGATCACTTTGCCACGCGTGAACATTTCAAGTGTTTCGACTGCACCAGCACAGCGGGTGCAACTGACATCCGAGCAGTCGGGCGTTTGGCGAGAGGTGATCCGGGCACTTAGAGACCGGCGGCACCGTGAATTTCTATTGCATGGCATTACAGGAAGTGGAAAAACCGAGATTTACCTCCGCGCCGCTGCCTGGGCACTCAGCCGCGGACGTCAGGTCGTCATGCTCGTGCCGGAGATCAGCCTTGCCACGCAAGTTGTAGGCCGGTTCACCGATCGCTTCCCTGGGCGGGTCGCTGTGCTTCATAGTGGGCTCAAGGACTCGGAGCGGTATCAAACCTGGCAAGCAATTGCGTCGGGACAAATATCCATCGTCGTTGGCCCGCGTTCGGCGCTGTTCGCCCCGCTTAAGGACATTGGCTTCATCGCGATCGATGAAGAGCACGAGGATTCCTATAAGCAAGACGTCCCGCCTCGCTACCACGCGCGCGCTGTGGCGCGCGAAATTGCGCGGCGGCATAATGCGGTACTGCTCATGGGAAGCGCGACTCCGGACGTGGGCACATATCGCGCGGCGCGCAACGGTGACGTTGATCTTTTGGAGCTGCCTTCTCGAGTTGGTCCGATGCTGGTCGATGACCTTGATTCGCGCCGCGTCACGCTCGATCTCCCCGAAATCACACTCATCGATCTTCGACTTGAGCTTCAACAGGGGAATACGCACATCTTCAGCCGTGAACTGCAAGAACAAATGAGGCGTGCGGTCGCCGCCGGAGAGCAAGTGATCCTCTTCCTCAACCGGCGCGGACAATCAACCTTTGTGCAATGCCGCGCGTGCGGTCACGTGGAATCCTGCCCCTATTGCGACGTTCCGCTCTGTTTTCATGGAGATCAACGTCGGATCATTTGTCATCGCTGCGGACACCGACAACCGCCGCCGAGGCGGTGCCCGGAATGCGGTAGCACTGCGATCGGCTACTACGGTACCGGCACACAACGGGTCGAACTCGAAGCAAAAAAACTCCTCCCTGATGCCCGCGTGATGCGTTGGGACAGAGATGCTTTGAAGCGTGGCGTGGATCACTCAACTCTGATGCAGCGAGTACTTCGACACGAAGTAGACGTTATCGTTGGCACGCAAATGGTCGCGAAAGGGTTCGATTTTCCGCTTGTTTCGACAATTGGCGTAGTCAACGCGGACACGGTACTTCATCTTCCGGACTTTCGTGCGGCGGAGCGGACATTCCAGCTTCTAACCCAAGTTGCAGGTCGCGCCGGCCGGAGGGTGCCGGGAAGTCAGGTCGTCATACAATCCTATTCAGTCGACCACTACGCGATTCAAACAGCCTGCAGATACGACTACGAGGGCTTTTTCGCCGAGGAAACCGCATATCGGCGGCATCATGGCTACCCACCTTACCGTCGGTTGATCCGGCTGGTCTTCCGTCATCCGAACGAGACGACCTGCCAGACCGCGGCCGAAGAGATGGCGGATCTCCTCGCGCGCAGCGCCTACTCACGGAAGCTAAAAGATGTTGACCTGCTCGGGCCCACGCCGGCTTTTAGCGCCAGGATACGGGGCCGGTATCAATGGCAGATTCTCCTTCGCGGTGATGACGCACTTCCTCTGGCGGCCGCAACGCAGTTCGATCCCGGCTGGTTGGTGGACGTCGACCCGGTCAGCCTCTTGTAAAGGCTTCGGATGCCTGGCTGATGGATTCGTTTCCGCAGCCCGCCTGAAGAAACTGGCATTTCACGATATACTTGTTCGGCAAATTGCACGAGAACGTCGCGGAATCCATTGAGGAATGAATCCATGGCAGCTTTGAAGGTCATTACTGAGGGCGATCCGCGTCTCAGACAGAAGGCGGTGAAGGTTCGCCGCGTCGATGACGAAATTCGCCGACTCATCGGCGAGATGCACGAGACGATGAAAGTTGAGAAGGGCGTTGGATTAGCCGGCAATCAGGTCGGTGTGCTTCGACGCGTCATCGTCATTGGGATTCCGGAGGGCCTGGAGCACGACGACGATCCAGAACGCACATTGTCGTTGGTAAATCCGGAAATCGTCCGATCGAACGGTCGTCAGGTTGGAACCGAAGCTTGCCTGAGCATTCCCGAGTGGTACGGAGATGTCGCACGTGCGATGAATGTTACAGTCAAAGCCCGCGACGAAAACGACCGCGAGGTGCGAATTAAGGCGACCGGATACCTCGCTCGAATTCTCCAGCACGAGATCGACCACCTGGACGGCATTCTATTCCTCGACCGGGTTGAAGATCGATCGACTCTGCGGCACATTTCCGACGATGAGCTCGAAGAGATGGAAGCTGATACCGCTCACGAGGAAGCCGAAGTCATGGTCGGGGGCTCAGGTGACGCATAAGAAGCGGACGCGTACAGCTATCACCCTACCCTGCAATCCGTGACAAGATGAAAACGAGCCCGCCGATTCCTCAACTTGGTCCATCGCTCGATATCCAACGATCCGCGAGAGTTCCTTCTGTCAGCTGATTCATGAATCTTATGTGAAACAGGTTAGGTCCGCGCACGGACTGCGAACCGCGATTTAGAGCATCACGTGTCGCTGCGTGACACGACAGTTCTCTGACTCCATAATCGCATCGATTCTGGCCAGCGTTTCGTCCAGACGCTCGTTCTCGTTGAACACGACATAGTCGAAGTCACGTACAGCGCGAAGTTCACGGGAGGCTGTCGAGATACGCGCCATGAGCGCTTCCGGATCGTCGGTCTTGCGGCCCCGTAGGCGGCGCATCAACTCCGCCATCGACGGCGGCAACAGAAAAATGAAGATGGCCTCTGGCACGATCTCGTGAATCGAAGCCGCGCCCTGCACGTCCACCTTTACCACGACCGTCTTGCCGGAACGCAACGCGTTGCGCACCCGATCTTTCGGCACACCGTAGAGATGTCCATAGACGTCGGCGGATTCAAGAAACTCGCCCTGCTCTCGCACCGACAGAAAATTCTCGCGTGTCATGAAGAAGTAGTGAACACCATCGATCTCGCCCGGCCTTCTCTGGCGAGTCGTGGCAGTCACCGCAAAGACGAAATCCGGGTGAACCAACCGCATGTGTTCAATGACAGTGTCTTTGCCGACGCCTGATGGACCTGAGATGACAATGAGACGTGGCTTCGGCAACGACCGGAGCTCATCGATGAGCTCGTCTGCCTGAGCATTCAGGCCTTGGTCGTTGGCCACGATCACCGCCTTCCCAGATTCGCTGTTCAAGACCTCATCTGTCTGAATCGGATCCGCGATTCCACCATCTCGCTCGTCGGTCAATAGCCGCCACCCCTCGATCTCGATTCCAACGGTACACTATCAAACAGGCTGGCAACGACTTTGCTGCCGATATGGAGACTGTCGCGTGTTCGATTCCTTGACTGCCGCCGCGTTGGTGGACGAACTCTCCCTCCGATTACTCGGAGGTCACATTCAGAAAGTGCTCCAGCTCGATCCCGAGTCAATCGGTTTCGAAATCTATGCGGAGCACAAGCGTCACTATCTCGTTGCCAGCGTGGCTAGCCGCAATCCACGTCTCTATCTATCTTCGGCTCGTTTGAGCGCCGATCCAAGTCGCGTATCCCCGCTCCTTCTTCTGCTCCGAAAATATGCTCGTGGCGGTGAAATCGTGTCAATTCAACAGCCGCCACTCGAACGGGTTGTTCGAGTGAGTATAGCCAAGCGATTTTTCACGGACAAGAAGCAGAGTCGTGTGGAAGAATCAGAGGCGGCGGACGACGATCGCGAAATTGTCTACTCTGATCTCATCATCGAGATCATGGGCCGGCGCAGCAACGTAATTCTCACAGACGAGACCGGCCGAATCCTAGATTCGATCAAGCGGGTGACGGCGGAGATGAGCCGGGTGCGCCCCATTCTTCCTGGCCGGCAATATGAACCTCCACCACCCCAACAGAAGCAGGATCCCCGACAGTTGCAGTCATCCGACATTGCGCGACTCTTGCGCGACGTCAGACCCGGAGCCAACCTATCTGCCGAGATCGTCGGCGCGTTCGCTGGATTCAGTCCCCAGATGGCACGCGAAGTGGCCTATCGTGCCTTTGGAGACAGCCCATTCGCTTCAGAGGGCTGTTTGTCTCATGATGAATGTGAACGCCTGTCCGTCGCTATTGAGTCGATTCTAGAGCCACTTCTGTCGTCGCATTGGGATCCAGCCGTATACCGTGATGACAGCGATCATGTTGTTGCCTATTCTCCGATCCCGTTCGAACACCTGAGGGTCAAGACACGGGAGGAACGGCTTCACTCGATCTCACACGCGATCGAACTTGCAATCGACACCGTGGCGGAACCCGCGAGCGTGCGTCACGGGCAGCGCCGGGCACAGCTTCTCATGGAGATTGACGAAAGCCTAAAGCGTGCCGAATCTCGACTCCACTCAATCGAGGAAGAACAAGTACGAGCACGTGAGGTCGAGCGCTGGCGAGAGAATGGTGAGACTATCTACGCTCATATTCACGAAATCTCACCTGGACAGTCCTCCCTCGATGTCGACGATCGACAAATTGAGCTGGATCGCTCGCTTTCGGCGAGCGAGAACGCCCAGGCCTACTTCGAGCGATATCGAAAGGCGCAGTCCGCAACCCAACATCTGCCGGAACTCGAAAAAGGGGCACAAGGCACGGTCAACTATCTCAACCAGCTACGTGCGATGGCGGAACTCGCTGAAGGTGTCGATCAGATCGAAGCCGTGCGACAAGAGTTGCAAGAGTGGCGCCATCCAAAGGACGAATCACACGGCAAGAAGGGTCGGTCGAGACCGCGCCGCAAATCACCGGTCGCCTATCGAACCAAGCGCGGAGACGCGATCTACGTCGGTCACAGCGGACCCGAAAATGAAACGGTGACCTTCAATCTGGCTGGTCCGGACGACCTGTGGCTCCACGCTCGAGGGGTTCCGGGCGCGCACGTCATAGTTCGATGGGCCGGTGACGAATCCGACGATGTGCTGGAAAAGGCCGCGGCTCTCGCCGCATGGTACAGCTCGGGTCGCACGTCTACCACCGCCGAGGTCGACGTTACTCAACGTCGTTACGTGCGAAAGATTAAGGGAGCAGGCCCAGGAATGGTGACGTACCGCAACGAGCAGACACTAAACATCCGGCCTCAAAGTCCCGCGAATCTTGGTTGGGATTAACAAAATAAGAGCAGGCTTTCGAGTTCATCGATCAACCTGCTCCTATTAATCCCTAGTTGAGTTATGCGAATTTGGCGAGAATGATTCCAATCTCGTAAAGAGCGTACATTGGCGCCGCCACCATGAACATGTTAAATGGATCCGGAGTCGGCGTAATGATCGCGGCGGCAATCATGATGATAATCAAGGCGTATTTGCGCATCGATCCCAGCAATCGAGCCGACACGACGCCGAGTTTTGCCAGCAAGTACATGACGATTGGCAGTTCGAACACGATGCCCACCCAGAGGATGAGCGTAAGGTAAAACGAGATCACCTCATTGGCTCGGAAGTCCGCTTTGAAGACGTCTCCACCGAAGCCGTGCAAGAACTTCAATGCTCGCGGGATGATTATGAAGAATGCAAACAGGACGCCCAGAACGAACATCCCAGTCACGAACGGAATTGCCCGGTAAACATACTGTTTTTCGCGTCGGGTAAGCCCAGGCGCCAGGAAGCGAATCACCTGGTAAATGAGCACGGGCATGGATAGAGCGATACCAACATAGAGAGCCACCTTCATAAAGACGGTGAAGCTCTCAGTCGGTGAAATGGCCGTGAACTGCCCAAGTCCTGACATTCGAGCCATCACGTGCAGTAACGGCATGGTTACCGCAAGCCCGATGACGAACCCAAGCACGACCGTCAGCGCTGAATAGATCAGGCGTGTACGAAGCTCCTCCAGGTGCTCCTGAAGGGTCATTTCCTCGAAAGTATCCGGCTCCGGATCAACGGGGGCGGGATCATTCGAACGACGTACGCGATCCAGAATACTTACCATTGTTCCTGCTTTGCCCGACCATTCGCGACGTCACACGTACTCGACGTCGCATAATCTGCGCTGCCCGTGCACGCGACTTTCCCAAAACGATACATGCTCGAAAAAGCCGCGCCGGAAACGACAGCGCCAGAACTAACTGGCGGCGTGCTCCTGGATGAACTCCATAGCATCTCCGACCGTGACGATGCTCTCAGCCTGCTCGTCGGAGATCTCGACGCCAAACTCTTCCTCTAGCTGCATAATTAACTCTACCAGGTCCAGTGAATCCGCGTTCAGATCCTGAACGAATTCGGCGTCTGGGGTGACTTTCTCTGTGTCGACCCCGAGCTGCTCGGATACCAC
Organism: uncultured Chloroflexia bacterium; assembly: GCA_963739715.1. Classification (GTDB taxonomy): domain Bacteria; phylum Chloroflexota; class Chloroflexia; order Thermomicrobiales; family Thermomicrobiaceae; genus CALAGB01. Next base: position 472,998 of record CAVUBN010000021.1, read on the forward strand.
GTTCTGGACACGTTCGAAGACCGATGAAGACACCCTGACCACCTCCTACTTATCTCCGTGAGAGATTCTTCCCCACTGCATGCGAATTATGCACGTGCGTTCGGAACCCGGCAACCGCGGATTCGATCGTTGTCACGAGTAAACCAAACCAGCATTCAACGTGAAACCAAAATAGGCGGCATCGAACGACATCAGCGTGATGCCTTCATGCCTTCGGCGATGGTCCCGAGCACGCCGTTCACGAACCGGCTGGAGTTGTCTCCACCAAATCGCTTCGCCAGTTCAACCGCTTCGTTTATAGCAGCTTTCAGTGGAACGTCCGACTCACTCATCAACTCATAAATGGCAATTCGCAGAATATTGCGGTCGACCGCCGGTAGCTGATCCACGGGGAAAGCGGGCGCAGCGGCTCCGATTTCGCGGTCAATTCCTTCACGTCCCTCAACGAACCCCGTGACGAGCCGCTCGACGTAGCGGCGCACCGGCTGAGGAACGCCAAAGTCGTCGAGATAACGAGACAGCACCTCCTGGGCCTGATGCCCAGCAATGTCGGCCTCATAAAGGACCTGCAATGCAATAGTGCGCGCTTGATGTCGTGTACCGGCAACTGCCATCAAAACCTCGAATTTACGGTGATTGGATCTTGGCTCGCCAGATAGATGAACGGCACGCATCTCCCGTTCAGCGAGCGATCATGATCACCCGCATACCGGGTATCTGCACTCAATTGTATCGTGCCACATGGTCTGCCGCAGCACATGGATCCGGCAAGATCCGAGCCGGCGATTGTCACCGAGTGTTGACGAGTCATGCCGGCTCGGTGCTATGCACAACAGTGCTGTCTCGCGAGCGCGTGATAAATTCGCCAATGAATCCGGTATGGACGTGCCCGCTAATGAAACCACCGTCTCGAACAACCGATTTATAGAACTCCACGGTCGTATCAACTCCTGAGATCACCGTCTCACTCAGCGCACGATGAAGCCGTCCGAGTGCCTCGTCACGATCGATACCCCAAACGATGAGCTTCGCCAGCAATGAGTCGTAATGGGGCGGAACGACGTAACCGGGATAGAGATGGGAATCGATGCGCACTCCGGGTCCACCGGGCATCACCAGATCTTCAATCTGACCACAACTCGGTGTGAAATCTGCCGTCACGTTCTCCGCGTTTATACGAGCTTCAATTGCATGCCCTCGCGGACGACAGTCCTTCTGGCTGAATCCGAGCTGATCGCCAGCCGCGACACGAATTTGCCACTTGATCAGATCAATGCCAGTTACCATTTCGGTCACCGGGTGTTCTACCTGAATTCGAGCGTTGACCTCGGCGAAATAGTAGTGTTCTTCCCGATCGACCAAGAATTCGAAGGTCCCAGCTCCGGTGTACTCGAGCGCCTTTGCAGCCTTAATAGCTGACTTGCTCAATCCCTCTCGCAGCCGACTCGAAATGTTCGGGGCGGGAGATTCTTCAATCAGCTTCTGATAACGCCGCTGCAAAGAGCAATCGCGCTCTCCGAGGGAAACGACATGTCCATGATTGTCGGCCATGATCTGGACTTCAATGTGGCGAGGGTGGTCCAGGTACTTCTCAACGTACACAGCACCATTCCCAAACGCAGCCTGAGCCTCGGTCTGCGCAACTGGAAAGGCTTGAATCAAATCGCGTTCGTCCCAGGCCACGCGCATACCGCGGCCTCCGCCTCCGGCAACCGCCTTGATCAGCGCCGGATAGCCGATCTCCTTACCGATGGCTCGCGCGGTCTGGACATCATGAACAGGATCCTCAGAGCCAGGAATAATTGGGATCTTGGCCCGCTTCATAATCTGGCGTGCGACCGCTTTGTTGCCTGATTGAGACAAGACTTCGGGTCGCGGGCCAATGAAGACGAGGTTGCACTCTTCACAGATCTCGGCCAACGACGGGTTCTCTGCCAGGAATCCGTATCCCGGATGAAGCGCGTCACAGCCTGTTACGACCGCGGCGCTGATGATTGCGGGAATATTGTTGTAGCTGCGCGCAGCCGGACCCGGGCCGATACAAACTGCCTCGTCCGACATCCGAACAGGCAGAGAGTCACGATCCACGTCCGAATACGCCACCACTGAGCTTATGCCCAGCTCGTGACATGCCCGCAGAATCCGCAGAGCAATCTCGCCCCGATTTGCGATCAGAATTTTCCGGAACACGCGTCCCGCCTATCTACGTTGCCATGAACATGCCACCATCAACACTGATGACCGCACCGGTGATGTAACGAGCGGCGGGAGAAGCAAGGAACGCGACCGCGGCGGCGACATCCTCCGGGGTTCCGAAGTAGCCGACCGAGATCTGCTCCAGCATTCTTGTCTTCAGGTTTTCAGGTATGGCATCAGTAAGTCGCGTTTCAATGAATCCGGGAGCTACCGCGTTCACGGTGATCCCGCGAGAGCCGATCTCTCGAGCGAGCGATTTGGTCAGACCGATGATACCGGCTTTGGCGGCGGCGTAATTTGCCTGACCTGCGTTTCCGACAAGGCCCACGACCGACGTCATGTTAATGATACGTCCGTATCGCTGCCTCATCATTGGGCGAATTGCTGCTTTAGAACAGAGGTATGCACTCTTCAGGTTCGTGGTCAGGACTGCATCCCAGTCGCCATCCTTCATGCGCATCATCAGCGTATCTCGGGTGATGCCGGCGTTGTTGACGACGACATCGAGTCGACCAAACGCGTTGATTGTCTCTTCGATCATGGAGCCGACTTGATCGCCGTCGGTCACGTCCGCGCGAATGGCGACCGCCGTACCGCCACTACCTTCGATCTCGGCAACGACGACTTTTGCTTCTGATTCATCGCCACGATAATTGACGACGACCTGGAAGCCGTCGGCCGCAAGCTGTAATGCTGTCGCCTTGCCAATGCCACGCACGGCACCAGTCACGATTGCCGACCGGATCAACTGCTCATCATCGCTCATTCTGGTCACCTCCTCAACCGGCAGATGCGTTCCCGTAACCGCACCGGACGACTCCACCTCAGCCGAACATGATCCGGACAGACGTTCGGCCCAAATCGCTGGCGGTCGCTCATCATGATAGTGGAATTTCAAAGTCGCAGAAGAGCCTCGGCGTGTTCAGTTCTCAAGCCCTGAGCGATTCGAGCGATCAGACCACTCAGGACCTTCCCGGGTCCGACCTCCAAGAAATGGTTGACCCCGCCCTGGACCGCATGTTGAACGACATCCACCCAGCGCACTGACGCCGTAATCTGCGCCGAGAGTTCCTCTCGGATTTCGTCCGGTTCCACCAACCATCGAGCATCGACATTCGCGATCAACGGTACCCTGGGATGCGAAAACCGAGTTTCATCGATCATTGGCTTGAGTCCGTCGACTACCGGGCGCATCAACGACGAGTGGAACGCACCATTTACGGGCAGCGAAATCACTCTCCGGGCACCAGCATTCTTCGCGAGGTCACCAGCCCGCTCCAACGAGCCAGTCCGCCCGCTTAACGTTGTCTGGCCTGGCGCATTGAGATTGGCAATCTCAGCGCCCGACTGTCTGGCGATCTCGATTATGACGGCGTCATCTAATCCGAGCACGGCGATCATTCCACCGAGGCCGTGCTCCTCCATCAATTCGCCGCGCCGTCGGACCAAACGAGCAGCATCGGCGAGATCGAGAGCGCCCGACGCGACGAGAGCCGAATACTCACCCAAACTATGCCCGGCCACCACAACCGGGTCGGGCAAACACCCACGGAGCTTGAGCACTTCAAAATAGGCGATGCTGGTTGCGAGTAGCGCGGGCTGCTGATTACGCGTCGCGACGAGATCACTATCTGGACCATTGAAAACTACATCTGATAGACAGAACCCGAGTGCGTCATCAACCCGGTCAAATACCTCTCGTGCGACCGGCTCCTGCTCGGACAACTCTCGGCCCATCCCGACGCGCTGTGATCCCTGCCCAGGGAAGACCCAAGCCGCCTTATCAGATCCACTAGACGTCATGCGATGGAACCCCGGCCGATCCCCAGCGAACGACGTTTGCCGCCCAAGAGAGGCCCGCACCGAACGCGACCAGCACAACGTTCATGCCCGGGTGGAGCGCACCCGTATCTGCGGCCTCCGCGATGCACATCGGTATCGACGCGGCTGACGTGTTGCCATAGCGTTCAATGTTAACCCAGACCTTGTCTCGTGGAAGCTCTAGCCTCCGCGCGGAGGCGTCAATGATGCGCAGATTGGCCTGATGCGGAATGAATAGATCGATGTCCGAGATCGAGAGTCCAGCCTTGTCCACTGCCTCGACCGCGGCTTCGCCCATTACCCGAACGGCGAATTTAAAGACCTCAGTGCCGTTCATTTTCATATGGGGCGCGGGAACCATCGTTTCATGACCGTTTGGCACCAGCGACGGCGCTACCCCGTCAACGTAAAGGTGCGGGGCGCCTCGTCCATCAGATCCAAGAACGGTCGAAAGCACTCCCTCGTCAACATTGCTGGCTTGAAGCACGACAGCCCCGGCGCCATCACCAAACAGAATGCACGTTCCGCGGTCGGTGAAATCAATATATCGAGTAAGCGCATCTGCGCCGACCACAAGGACAGTCTTGAACACGCCGGATCGCACAAACTGCGTGCCGACGCTGAGTGCGTACACAAATCCCGAGCAGGCAGCATCGAGGTCAAATGCACCCGCGCGCATAGCACCAAGCTCGGCCTGTAGGACAGAGGCCGAGGCCGGCATTAATTGATCGGGGGAATCCGTTGCGAGAATGATCAGGTCAAGTGTCTCAGGGGCGACACCCGCCACCGACAGCGCCTGTCGTGACGCGGCGGCTGCCATGCTGACAGTCGTATCCGACTTCGTTGCAAGGCGTCGCTCACGAATTCCCGTGCGCGCGACGATCCAATCATCTGAAGTATCGACCATGCGTTCGAGATCAAAATTGGAAAGCACGCGCTCGGGGACGTACATTCCCCAACCGGTGATTGCCGCGTTCAGCACTGTTCCTGGCTGTCCCTTCCGCGAGGCGCGTCAGTCACCCACGCTCATTCCATCTCCAATTTGCAAAAGCGCGTGATCGAACTGATGGACCCAATCGACGTTCAAATGATGCGCCGAGAATCTATTGACTCTCGGTTCGCCGTGGCTTCGCTACTTCGATAACCTGCCGCCCTTTATATGTTCCGCAGTTTGGGCAGACATGATGGGTCTTTTTCTTTTGCCCGCACGACGGACACGTCATCAACTGTGGAAGCTTGAGGTAATGATGTCTTCGACGATTACCCTGCCGTCCCCGGCTTTGACGCTGCTTTGGCAACGCGCCCATAATCGATCCTCCTTAACAAATCGTCAACTATAGCCGACTAGCGAGCGCTTGCCGGCTCGACAATGAACGTTACTTTACGCTTCGTTCTCGAGCAGATCGCGAAGCACCGCCAGTCGTTCGTCCGTCGAATCTACCTCTGAATCGTCAACTTGTTCAATTCCCGGACAATCTTCACGGCACAGCGGCTGCATCGGCAGCGAGATAATCGCGATCTGGCGTAGCAACTCATCCAAATTCAACTCGTGATTGTTGTCAATCACGAATATGTCCTCAAACTCCGGCACGTAGAGCGGAAAGCCGGTTCGAACATCCACGCTCGGTCGAAATTCAGCCTCGAAATCGCCGTCGAACTCCGCCACATAGAATTCCAAGCAGCGGACGCACTCGATCTCAACTTTCCCAGACAACCGACCGTCGGCCAGGATTCCCTCGACGACACGCGTAAGACGAACGTTCGCAATTACGTCCGTTGCTGTTGTCAACTCGTCCAACGCTAAATGGTCGAGATGAACCTCAACCATCCGATTTGAGCCGACAGGTTCTTTGAGTACCTGGGCGACGTTCACGATCGTGTCGTTCGTAAGCGTCCTTATGTGAAGTGACATCTCGTCCCCTGCGGCGCGCCATCGCGAGCCGAACAGGCGCGCAAACTAGAAAAGTATATGTGTTGGTCCGACGCTGGGTCAACCCACGGCAATCTCTAGTATGCCTGAAATCTCCCGAGTCGCGCATCGACATTGCGTGCACCGATCATTGCACGATGCTGGCCATCAAAATGATCCCGTCGTTCATCATGAACTGCACAACCGAATCACGGAAGCCCCCGGCGATTTCCGATAACTCTGCTACCATCGAATATGTTCGGTACATCTTGATTGAAGCACACCCGGTTGACGCTCGATTCAGATAACACGATGTGGTCTATGGCAGCGTGAGTACGGACTATCCGGCCGGAGGTCCTTCGATCTAGCACGGTTACCCGGGAACAGCAAGTTCGTCGCCAGGAATCATTTCGTTCCTGATTCGTGGAAGGTTGATACGATTGATGCAACGTGATTGGGATGGCCGCGGAGTAGGGTAGTGACGAAGATCCTGGTCGTCGAAGACGAGACATCACTACAGGCGACGATTGCCTACAACCTGAAGAAAGCAGGCTACGAAATCTCGACGGCGTCGGATGGCGAGTCCGCATTGGAGCTCGCCAGGGAGCAGCGTCCTGATCTCATCTTGCTGGATGTCATGCTGCCGACCATAGACGGGTTTGACGTGTGCCGCAATATTCGCCGCACGAGTGGAGTCCCGATCATCATCTTGACGGCGCGCAACGATGAGATCGATCGGGTTGTCGGCTTAGAAATCGGCGCCGACGACTACCTGACAAAGCCGTTCTCGATGCGCGAACTTCTGGCACGCGTCAAGGCGCTCCTCCGCCGGCGGGATCTTCTGGAGCAGGACATCAACAGTGAAATGCGTCCGCCATCGAGTGTGATTTCAATCGGAAATCTTCACATCGACACCGACGCCTACCGTGTGACGATCGGCGATCGTGAGATTACGTTGAAGCCGAAAGAGCTCGAACTCCTGGTTCATCTCGTCAGACACCGTGGGAACGTCTGTCCCACACGTCAACTGCTCGATGAGGTTTGGGGATACGACTATTTCGGTGATAGCCGAACTCTTGCGGTCCACATTCACGGCTTGCGCGAGAAGCTTGAGGCCGAGCCGGGAGGATCTCGTTTGATTGAGACGGTGCGTGGCGTCGGTTACCGCTTTTCTGGGTGAGTTCTGATGAGCCTGCGAATCCGTGCTGGTCTGGCGGTCGGCTTCGTCGCCATCGTGACGGCGATTTTCCTTCTCCTTGGTCTTTTGTTGACCGGATATGTGGGAGATCGAAACCAGCGACAGGAGCTATCCCAACTGGAGCGGGCAGCAACTCTGGCTGCCGTGACGACGCTTCCAGGCGTCAGGAGTACTTCCGCGACGACGATGGCTCAATATGTTCAGCAAATCAGCTCAGCAACCGGTTACCACGTTACGATTCTCTCCACCGATGGAACTCCCCTCGCCGACAGCGCGACTGACGTCTCCAACATACGGAATCAATCTCAAACACGCGAATTTGAGAACGCCCTGGACGGATCAACGAACTCGGTGGAGCGTACTGATCCGATTTCCTCTCAGTCGACGTGGTATATCGCAGCTCCGATTCGTGACAACGGTCGCATTATCGGCGTAGTTCGTCTCTCGATTCCGAGCAACCAGTTGGGTGCTGTCGCATCCAGCGAGTCTAGAAATATGATTCTGTTGCTGCTTGGAGCCGCCGGAGTGACACTCGTCTCCGTTTGGGTCTTCACGCGAACCGCAGTCCGACCGCTCACCAAGATCGTTTCCGCCACCCAGCAATTCTCGAGTGGCGATCTCTCAGCACGCGCGCCCGTTGAAGGCAGTGGTGATTTCGCCGATGTCGCCGTGGCATTCAACGAAATGGCCGATGAACTCCAGTCAACGTTCAACACGATTGATCTTGAACGCAAACGACTCGACTCGGTTGTCGAACATCTGGGTGATGGAATTCTTATCATCGACAACGACGATCAGGTCGTCCTGATGAATTTGTCCGCTGAGACACTCCTCCAAGTTCACCGGGGATGGGCAATCGGGAGAACCTACCCTCAAGTTTTTCGCGACTATGAGCTCGCGGCGGTAGTGCGAGATGGGCGTTTAGCGGGCGATCCTGACGCCGAGCCGGCCACCCATTTTATTGAGATGGGCCGTCCGCGTCGCACTGTACAAGCGTTTTCATACCCGATTCCGTCAGATGACGCGCCACTAGTGCTTGTTGTACTGCGCGACATCACCGAGTTTCGCCGGACAGAAGCAGTTCGGCGAGATTTCGTCGCAAACGTTTCCCACGATTTGCGCACTCCAATCGCGTCGATGAAGGCATTGGTCGAGACCCTACTCGACGGTGCGCTAGAGGACGAGACGGTTGCAAGGGATTTCTTGTCCCGCATCCAGGTGGAAGTCGATGACCTCGCGCGCCTCGTCGAAGAACTACTACAGCTGTCGCGCGCCGAGGCAGGGCAGATCGAGCTGCACCTGGCGCCTGGCGATGTCGAACCAATCGTTCGTCGGGTAATCGATCGCATGCGTGCTCAGGCGTCGTTGAAACAGATTGAGATCTCGCTCGACTCCGAGGCGGGTCTGCCGCAAGCGATGTTCGACGCCGATCGTATTGAGCAGGTACTCGTGAACCTCGTCCACAATGCCGTCAAGTTCACCCCGACCGGTAGGAAGATAGCACTGCGAGTGAGGGCAAGCGATGAGGCCGTGATCACCTCGGTGCAAGACAGCGGCCCTGGATTGGAACCGGGCGATCTCGACCGTGTCTTCGAGCGCTTCTACAAAGCCGATCGATCCCGCTCAGCCTCGGGAAGCGGTCTTGGTCTGGCCATCGCCAAGCACCTGATCCAGCTGCATGGCGGCCGAATCTGGGCAGAAAGCGACTACGGTCGCGGAGCAACCTTCTCCTTCTCGCTACCCCGCACAGAATTAACGGACGATGAGGTTGGCGAGCAAGGGACGCCGCCACGCATCACGACTCAATCACGGCCCTGACACGGCAGGGATTACTCTACTGTCTAACGAGCATTCGACGGGACCTTAATGCCCTCCCGTGCGCCAATCGCTAAAGTGGGATTAGCGACCTTGGTCTCAGCAGTGTGTGTCGACCGCTGTCACAATCGCCTCCTCACGCCGCTAATGAATGTGGCCCCACAGGTTTACTACCGACCCTCTTTCCCCAACCTGACAACTAATTGAATGAGACTTCACCTCGGTGACTGAAGGCACGGGGATCCATCGCGAGGAAGATCGAAACGGGCACATTAACAGTCGTTAATCAGATCTGGCTCGAACGATAATCTTCGCCCGATAGAGTTCTCCCTGAACACGAACCCGGCTTTACCTGAGAGTGTTCATGGAGACAGACAGAGTGATGACCGAATACGAAACCGAGAGAGCACGAACGACTCGATCTGCAACCGAGCAGGTAGGGAAAGTAGATCGCATCCTGCTGATCGAGGATGACGAAACTCTCGTCGAGACGATCCGCTACTCGCTTCAAAAGCGCGGTTATCACGTCACGGCAGTTCTGGACGGCCGGGCCGGGCTCAAAATCGCTCGCTCGCTGAGACCGGATCTCATTCTTCTCGATCTCATGCTGCCGGAGATCGATGGTCGGGACGTATGCCGTTACCTCCGAACCTGCACGTCTGCTCCAATCCTTATTCTGACCGCACTTGACCGGGAAGAAGACATCGTTTCCGGGCTCGAAGCCGGAGCAGACGACTACCTGACGAAGCCGTTCGGCATGGCAGAGCTCATCGCACGGGTGCGCGCGATTCTCCGGCGTGTTCAAAGCGAATCGCAGGATCTCGAAGTACTCGTCGCGGGCGATCTCATGATGATGCTCAACGAGCATCGAGCCGTGTTCCACGGGCGTGAGCTGCGGCTCCCACCCAAGGAGTTCAAGATTCTGGTGACACTCGCCCGAAACGCCGGAAAAGTATTCACGCGTGATCAGCTCCTGGACGAAGTCTGGGGCAAAGAAATTGTGGTCGATCCGCGAAATGTCGATGTACACATCCGATGGCTGCGCTCGCAGCTGGAGGGAGAGTCCGACGGCTCGTGGATGATTCAAACCGTACATGGTGTGGGATATCGATTCGCAGGTGAGCTGGGACCGACGATTCAGCCGCCTAGCCTCAAAAGGGGAGACTATTGATGGAGGAGTCGAAGAAGACTCTCTTGTACCAGGATGCGCTGAGTGGGCGCGTAAGTCGTCGTCAGGTTATTCGCCGGGCAGCCATGCTCGGGGTGTCGATACCGGCCATCGCCGCGCTCCTCGCGGCATGCGGCGGAGGCAGCAGTTCAAACTCCACCACCTCGAGTTCCAGCTCCGCAGCCAGTACATCAGCAGGGACTGCGTCTGCTTCCACTGGTGGTTCAGCAAGCTCCTGGAAGCCACGTGATATTTCGATAAAGCTCACTGGGTCCGGGTCGAGCTTTGTTGATCCGGCCATGCAGCTCTGGGTTCAAAAGTACAAGGAACTCGCACCGAATGTCTCGATCAACTACCAATCGGTCGGATCAGGCCAGGGCAAAAAAGACTTCATCGGCGGGGTCACTGATTTTGCTGGAACCGACGCATACATGACCGAGGACGAGATGAAGCAGGCTCCAGGAACGCTCCACATTCCCGTGGTGCTCGGACCGGTGGCAATCATCTTCAACCTCAAGGGAGTAGACAAGCTCCAACTAACCGGAAAGACCCTGGCGGACATCTATCTCGGGAATATCACCAAATGGGACGACAGTGAGATCGCCGCTGACAATCCAGGCCTGTCGCTTCCATCAACCGCGATTACTGTCGTGCATCGCTCAGACGGATCAGGCACGTCTGCCATCTTTACCAACTACCTGAGCAAGGTGAGTGATGAGTGGAAGACCAAAGTCGGCTTTGGTACCGCCGTCCAGTGGCCGGTTGGCATAGGTGGACAGCAAAACCCGGGTGTCGCGGCCGGTGTTCAACAGACACCGGGGGGCATTGGCTACGTCGAGCTGGCCTACGCTCTTCAGAACCAGCTTCCTGTCGCGTCGATGAAGAACGCAGCCGGTTCATTCGTCGCCCCGTCCCTCGATGGTGCGTCGGCAGATGCCGCGGGGTTCGTCAAGAATCTCCCCGACGACCTGCGCTTGTTTATAACGGATGCTCCGGAAGGAGCGACGGCGTACCCAATCACCGGCTTCTCCTGGCTGTTGCTCCATCCTTCATACGACGATGCGAATAAGGCCAAGGCGCTGACAGATTTCTGCTACTTCTGCATTACACAGGGACAGACGATTTCAAAGACGCTTGAATACGCTCCACTGCCGGATGCGGTACTGCCGATCGAGACCAAGAAATTAGAGCAGGTGCAGTCGGGAGGGCAAAACGTCTTCACTGCGCCCATGTAGAAGCCGTGCAAATCGAGCACGCGTAGCGACCGAGGCAATCATGATTGCAGGGGCGGCAACGATGTCGCCCTTGCATCGCACACGAACGCAGAACAATGCTATCCTCGCAAACGCGGTCGTTGACTCTGACAGCAACGCATGAGGATCGTATAGGAAGGAAGACCGGACCTAACGTATGCGAGTGCAGGACTCGACAATTCCGCTGAAAGACCGGTTGGCGCGACAGCTTCAACATGGTGACGTCATTTTCTGGGTTGTGTCTCTGCTTTTCGCCGTGATTGTTGTCGCACTCCTCTTCGCCGTCATCGCGGTTACCTGGGACGGATCATCGGCGGCTCGCCACGCGTTTGGCTGGCGGTTCCTGTTCACCAGTGTCTGGAATCCAGTTACCAATCAGTTCGGTGCGCTACCGGCGATCTACGGCACGGTCGTTTCGTCGATTCTGGCCCTGATGATGGCTGCACCGCTCGGAGTCATGATTGCGGTGTTTCTGAATACATTGTGTCCTGTCCGGCTCCGACTTCCCATCGGACTGATGGTTGAGCTGCTGGCCGCAATTCCGAGCGTGGTCTACGGAATGTGGGGTATCTTCGTCTTTATTCCCTTCTTCCGCGACCACATCGCTTCACCCGTCTCTCAGTCAGTCGGCGCGGCGATTCCGCTCTTTGCCGGGCCTGTGAATGTGGGCCGAGGGCTATTCGTCGCGGGTGTGATCCTTGCGATCATGATCTTGCCGACCATCGCCGCGATCTCGCGAGACGTGTTGGCAGTCGTTCCGAACAGCCAGCGCGAGGCGGTGCTGGCACTCGGAGCAACGAGATGGGAAGTGATTCGCCACGCGGATCTTCCCTACGCACGAGCCGGAATTGTTGGTGGCATGATGCTGGGGCTTGGGCGGGCGTTGGGTGAGACAATGGCCGCCACCATGGTCATCGGCAACACGCCTCAGATTCATTCGTCCCTGTTCCAACCTGCTACTACGGCCGCATCGCTTATCGCCAGTCAGCTCCCGAACGCCAACTCCAGCATGCACTCTAGTGCACTCATTTTGCTCGCGCTCGTCCTCTTCGTGATCACATTGATTGCCAATTCAATCGCGCGGCTGCTGGTCTGGCGCGTTTCGCGGACCGGACAGGGAGGCTGATCATGGCGCAGACGACGATGCCCGGCCGTCGCTATCGCAGACGCATCATGGTCAACCGGCTCATGCTTATTCTGACGGTGCTAGCAACCGTTGCAGCACTTGTTCCGCTAATCCTGATCATTGCGTACGTTGCGCAGCAGGGCGTCGGAGCCATGAGCATCGACTTCCTCACCAAGACTTTCAGGCCCGTCACGTTTGGTGCCAGCTCGACGGGTGGAGGAGTACTTCACGCAATCGTCGGCTCCGTGCTGATCGTGGCGTTGGCGCTCGCAATCGCCGCGCCGATCGGGATCATGGCAGGTATCTTCCTGGCTGAATACCCTGGGAACAGTGCCTCGACCGTGATTCGCTTCTGCGTTGACGTCCTGACCGCGATGCCGTCAATTGTCGTCGGTGTTACCGCGTACGTGCTGATCGTTCAGCGAACCAAGAACTTCTCTGGGTTTGCCGGAAGTGTTGCGTTGATGGTCCTGATGGTTCCGGTAATCACCCGTACGACCGAGGAGATTCTCCGTCTCGTTCCCAACAGCACACGTGAGGCCGCGGTCGCTCTGGGCGCACCGAAATGGAAGATGACGCTCACTGTCGTCCTGCCGGTAGCACTTAGTGGCATCGCCACAGGCGTGCTGTTGGCATTCGCGCGCGCGGCCGGTGAAACGGCACCGTTGCTCGTAACGGTACTCGGCAACAACAACCTGACGTACGACATCTTCGGCCCGATGCAAGCGCTGCCACTTCTCGCCTATCGATATACCGAGCAGCCATACAAAGTTCTCAATCAGCAGGCGTGGGGCGCGGCCTTCCTCTTGGTGGTAATCGTCCTCAGCATCAACATTGTCGTGCGCGTGTTCACACGCCGCCGCTCGCCACGTTAACGGGGTGCCCATATGACCGCAACTGTCACCTCAAATCCAAACATCGATATGCCGCCGGCTGAGGAAGCTCATTTGCAGCTTGATGGGTTGACGATCTACTACGACACGCACAAAGCGGTCGCGCGCACTGATCTAGTAATTCCGCGAAAACGCGTCACCGCCATCATCGGACCGTCCGGATGCGGCAAATCAACGCTTCTGCGCTCCATGAATCGGATGCATGAGACGGTGTCTGGCGCTCACGCTGAGGGGCGTGTCCTGCTTGAAGGGGAGAATATCTACGACCCAGGAATGGACCCAATTCTCGTCCGGCGACGGATCGGGATGGTGTTTCAGCAAGCAAACCCGCTTCGTGCGCGCACAATCGCCCAGAATGTGTCGATTGGATTAGAGTTAGACGGGATCGGGCGTCGCGAAAAAGAGATCGCGGTCGAGCGCGCGCTGAGACGCGCCGCGCTCTGGGACGAAGTATCCGACCGGCTCGACCGGCCCGGCATTGCGCTCTCGGGCGGACAGCAGCAGCGACTCTGTTTGGCTCGCACTCTGGCAGTCGAGCCGGAGGTCATTTTGATGGATGAACCGGCGAGCGCGCTCGATCCAATTGCTACCCTGCGCATTGAGGAACTCATCCGTGAACTCGTGGTCGATTACACAATTGTGATCGTCACGCACAACATGCAGCAAGCGGCGCGGGTGTCCGACTACACAATCTTCATGACATTGAACGATGAGGGGTCAGGAGCCGTCGTCGAGGCTGGCCCGACAGAAACAATCTTTACTGCTCCGAAGGACAAACAAACTGAAGACTACATCACCGGCCGCTTCGGCTAGAGATTCAGCGGAAGGGATGACCATGAACGCCGAGCAGCGTGCCGAACGTAACTTCCCGGTCGCCTTCGATGTCCGGCGGTCGGGCACGCGCGACGGTACGCATGAGGCCCAGGCGGTCACGGCCACCAAACTCGAGACGCAAGCGCTCTCCGTCAGCTACGGAGACTTCACGGCAATCCGAGGGATCAGCATCAGCTTTCCGGAGCGGAAGATAACCGCATTGATCGGATCATCCGGGTCCGGGAAATCCACTCTACTCAGAGCCATCAACCGGATGCACGACGGAACACCAAATGTGAAAGTGGGAGGTCAGGTTCTTCTCGACGGCGAGCCGGTCTACGGTCCACATGTCGACCCGATTCTCATTCGACGACGAATTGGCATGGTCTTCCAGCGACCGAACCCATTTGAAAAGTCCATTTTCGACAACGTTGCGTACGGGCTTTCCTTTGGAAAACGTCTCAGCAAGAGTGAAATCAGCGATCGCGTTGAACGGTCGCTCCGAGACGCCGCGCTGTGGGATGAGGTGAAAGATCGCCTTGATCGATCGGCCTTGGCTCTTTCTGGTGGACAACAACAGCGGGTTTGTATCGCTCGCGCGTTGGCTGTCGAACCCGAAGCAATCCTTATGGATGAGCCGACGAGTGCGCTCGATCCGATCGCCACGCTCCGCATCGAAGAACTTATGCAAGAACTGGTCAAGCACTATACAATTGTGATCGTTACGCACAATATGCAGCAGGCAGCGCGTGTGTCAGATATCACCGCGTTTATGATGATGGGCCAAGATCGTACTGGGGAAGTCATCGAGGTCGGTCTGACGCCTGACATTTTTACTAATCCCACCGACAAGCGAACCGAGGACTACATTACGGGGCGAGTGGGTTAGCGTTTGGGGGGTTTCGTTATGGCCACACCGAGTCACAGCCGCGCGCATTATGATCGGCAGCTTCAAACTCTTCGAGAGGATCTGTTGCTACTCGGGAATATGGCCGAGAAGGCTGTCGAACGTTCGGTGGACTCTCTGCGCCAGCGCGAAATCGATCTTGCTCATCGCGTGATTCAATCCGACCGGGAGATCGACAATCTGAGCTACGAATTGGAGGAGCGAGCGCTCCTCCTAATCGCCACGCAACAACCGATGGCAGTCGATCTGCGGACGATTGCCGGAGCGCTCTTTATTATTGGTGAACTGGAGCGAATCGGCGACTATGCCGAGGGAATCGGCAAAATCGCTCTGGAGATCAACAAAGAGCCACCACTAAAGCCGCTCATCGATATTCCGCGAATGGCAGGAATCGCGATCGACATGCTGCACCAGAGTCTCGGCGCGTTTATTGATCGGGACCTTGTGGCGTGTCAGATCATCTGGAAGCGCGACGATGAACTTGATGGTCTCTATAATCAAGTCTATCGCGAGCTTCTAACATATATGCTGAACGATCCGAAGACGATCGAGCGCGCCACCCTGTTATTGTGGGCAGCGCACAACCTCGAGCGTATTGGCGATCGAGTAACGAACATCTGCGAGCGAACCGCGTTCATCATCACTGGCAACCCCCGCGCGCTGCCCGGTGACGATGATCCCCCGATCCACGAGCCAAACGGACGTTCGTGAAGGCAAGCTACTACCTCAGTCGCATGCGCGTGGATGATGGTGCATGAAATTCGCTGCCTTCTTCGGATAAGCCAACCATGAGAAGGTTGCCAAAGTACGTCCAGCGCAACGTGTACATCTGACAGCGCTCAAGGCGGGCGGCAAGTCGTCTAGCCGTCTCCTGACATTCTTCGACGAATAAAGAATGCGTCAGCTTCGAGAGCGCATTTCCTCCAACTTTCCAAGGTGACGGCCCACAGATTGCGACGCCCGCGGTAGCATCCACCGCCCCATAGAGCCGAGAAGATCTCTCCGTTCTTGGCGGTTGCAAACGGAGGAGCTCACGAGGCCGTTCCGCAAAGTACTTCAACGCAAAGAGAATCAAGCCAACCGGTCCCGCAAACCAACTCCCCGACGGTCGATTCCAAACCGATACTGGCCTCCAGTCGCCGCTGGGCTTCTCATGCTCTCGGTTGGAATGGCCGCCTACTTCGCAAATCAGCCGTTTCTATATCCAAGCCTGGGGCCAACTGCGTTCTTGCAAGCAGAATATCCGTTTCATCGATCGTCCCGCTTTCGCGACACAACCATCGGCCACCTGATCGGCGCGCTGGCCGGTCTGGCCTCGGTCATCATCCTGGGCGCGCGCGGTGAACCACGGCTGGGCGTTGGAAGCCAGGTGCCGCCATTGCGAATCGGTGCCGCCGCGCTCACGGTGACCC
Organism: uncultured Chloroflexia bacterium; assembly: GCA_963739715.1. Classification (GTDB taxonomy): domain Bacteria; phylum Chloroflexota; class Chloroflexia; order Thermomicrobiales; family Thermomicrobiaceae; genus CALAGB01. The sequence goes on from CAVUBN010000021.1 coordinate 489,509, forward strand.
TGGTGATCGTTCTTCAGATGAAGTTTCACGTATCGAATCCTCCTTCGGCAAGCACTGGACTCCTGTTCGCTTTAGGGTATTTCCAGCCTCAACTTCTAGACGTCGTGGAGGTGTTGGCAGGTGTCCTGTTTCTCGCGTCGGTCGGTGCTTTGATTCGTTACGTTCGAGCACAAGCGCCCAGCGACCCGGAGGGTGACCATTCAAGATCATCGCTGGGCTCGAATGGTGAGATGAATCAGTCTTCGCCGACCTGATTGAATAGTGAGTCGGGCTGGATATCTGTGGGTTATCCAGGCGATTCCTGCATGAAGCGAGACTCCTGCTTATTCAAGAGTTCGACCATTTGACTGGCCAGGTCATCATCGATGGTACGGGCGAGCGCGATGTAATGAGTGCGTGTCTCGTTCAAATAGGCGCGTCTCCGAGACGATTCACGGTGGTGGACGGAATGCAGATTGTTGAGCCGGTCGAACACCTTGATAACACGAACTTCAAAGGCAGCGCTGGCCACCCGGGTGACATACTGGGCTTCTTCCACGTCAGACGGGTTGGGTGAAGCACCTGGACGTTTCTGTGGCTTCGACAAGACAGCAACCTGCTCTGCGACTACACCACCAAACTCGGCTTCGATGCTGTGAGCAGTGACGGTCGTTGAATCTTCGATCGTGTCGTGCAACAAAGACACAATCACTGTCGTCACTGCATCGTCGTTACCGCGGTAGGCGAGATAGCGGGCGACGCTTGCGGTTACGGGATAAATGTGTTCCTCCAGATACGGCCCCCCACCGGAGCGTCGCTGATCACCGTGAACCTCTTCAGCAAGCGAGAATGCTCTCGGAATCAAGTTAGTCCAGATATTCAGGTCGTGAAGGATATCGCTCAATTCCCCCTGAGTTAGTATCAGACCATGGTTCATCAAATCCTCCTTCAGCTGGCGACCATTGATGGGAGCGCTGAAGCCACCCGATATCGGTTGATGGCCGACATTCGAACCAAAGAACACAAATTGCGAAGAACCTGATCTTAACAACTGGGAGCAGGTGATCGATTCAATCCATGTTACGATGAGAAGCCAAAAGCGGGACATTCGGGTGATCCTTGATGCGCGGCTGATGCCGCAATCGTGGAGAGCGAGAGGAGATTCAGATGGCAGTGGAGACACAGGTAAGCGACCACCTCCTACTAATAAACGGGGAGCTGGTACCGGCTGCCTCTGGAGAAACGTTTGACACACTCAACCCGGCGTCTAACGAGGTTGTCGGGCGCGTCGCGAGGGCCGGAATTGAAGATGTGAACCGGGCTGTCTCGGCTGCCCGAGCCGCCTTTGACAGCGGACCGTGGCGATCGATGACTCCGAACGAGCGAAGCAAACGGATGCGCAGGGTTGCCGAGATTTTGCGTGAGCGCCAGGAGGAAATCGCTCGTCTCGAGACCCTCAACTGCGGGAAGATCATTGTAGAGTCGCGCGGAGACGTCGCGGCCTCAGCGAATTGTTTTGAGTACTACGCCAACTTGACCGGACAGGTATGGGGCGAAACCATCCCGATGAACGGTCCACTATTTGACTACACACTTCGAGAACCGATCGGAGTCTGTGCCCAGATCATCCCCTGGAATTTTCCACTCCTGATGGCAGCCTGGAAGTTGGGACCCGCACTTGCGACCGGTAACACGATCATTCTCAAACCAGCCAGTGCGACACCGCTCACTGCCCTCGTGCTGGGACAGATCTGCCTTGAGGCCGGCATCCCGGATGGCGTCGTCAACGTCCTTCCAGGACCGGGTGCGGAGGTTGGCGCGGCGCTGGCAGAACACCCACAAGTAGACAAGGTTGCGTTTACCGGCGAGACCGAGACTGGACGTCAGATTCTGCGACTGAGCGCGGGAACCATCAAGAAGGTTTCGCTCGAGCTCGGCGGTAAGTCGCCGAACATCGTCTTTCCAGATGCCGACATTGAAGAGGCCGTCAACGGCTCTTTGTTCGCCATCTTCACCAACGCCGGACAGCGCTGCACAGCTCGCACACGACTCTTCTTGCATGAGTCAATCCATGACCGTTTCATGGCTGACTTTGTCTCAAAGGCCGGAAAGATTAGGGTTGGCGATCCAATGGAGGACTCGACGCAAATGGGCCCGGTTATTTCGTCAACGCAATGCGAGCGCGTGCTGAGCTTTGTCGAGCGCGCTCGTGGTGAGGGCGCAGCGTTGAGCCTTGGCGGGAAACGCCCGGATTCCGAGATGTTACGTCGCGGTAACTTCGTCGAACCGACCATCTTCGACCAGGTTCACAACGACATGATGATCGCACAGGAAGAGGTCTTCGGCCCGGTTCTGTCGGTCATCCCATTCACAAATGACGCAGAGGTTGTAGCTATGGCCAACAACGTCATCTACGGGCTTGCCGCGACCCTCTGGACCGCTGATATCAAACGCGCGCACCGGCTCGCAAGCCAGATTCGCGCCGGCAACGTCAGCATCAACTACCCGACGGTGAATCCGCCTGAAGCGCCATTTGGTGGTTTCAAGCAAAGCGGTATTGGCCGAGAACTGAGTCGACACGCGCTCGATCTGTATACGCAGGTAAAGAATGTCGTCGTCAACTTGAACGATCAACCCTTCGACTGGTATGGCAACTGGCCGACGGACCGCTAATTGGTAGGCGAATATTGGTGAGTCACGAGACGGAGACTGTTAGCGGCAGAATCACTGACATGGAAATGGGTCCGACGACGCGAATCGGTGTCGTGGATCTTGGTTCTAACTCGGGACGTCTCGTCGTCTACGACCAGTTTGGTAGCGGCTATCTAAACATCATCGAAGATGCGCGGGTACCTCTCCGGCTGGCAAACGATCTCCACAATGACGGTGCCCTGGGGCCTGAAGCGCTGGAGCGAACAATTGCCGCGCTCCGAGAATTTCGCTCGATCGCGGAAGGTTCCGGGGCCGAGCGTGTCATCGTCGTTGGCACCGCCTCCATGCGCGAGGCAACCAATAGCGATGAATTCCTCGAGAATGTTCGCGCCGCCGCAGGAATGGACATCGAGATCATCGACGGACTGACCGAGGCACTCTATTCCTTTCTCGGTGCAATTCATGGTCTGCCAGTCTGGAACGGGTACGTTCTGGACATTGGCGGAGGAAGTTTGGAACTGACTCGATTTCGTGAGCGCCAAGCAGTCTCCTCGTGGACGTTGCCGCTGGGCGCTCTCAGAACCACGGCCGAATTCATCAGCAACGACCCCCCAACGACGAAAGAGATTCGCAATTTGAAGCGACATATTGGGCGGGCTCTGTTCGACCAGGGAATTCCGTCGGCCGAGCCGGGCGATATCCTGGTTGGGACCGGCGGCACAATTCGCAACGTCGCCAAAATCGATCGAAAGCGACGGCACAATCCGATTCAACGACTTCACGGCTACGCTCTTCCGTACCAGCGAGTCCGCCGTATCGGCTCTTCTCTCGCCTCCGCCGACGCGGCTAGACGTGCGAACACGCCAGGACTCAATTCCGACCGCGCAGACTCGATCGTTGGTGGCGTCGCCGCAGTAGCGGTCGCGATGGATATGCTCGGCATGACTGAGTTGCTGGTTTCTGGCAAAGGTCTGCGAGAGGGTATCGCATTCGCAAACAGCAGCGCCCTGGTGCCAACCCCAACCAGTGTCAAGCGGATGTCTGCTGCGGCGCTCGCAAAGCGATTCGGCTCCTGGGAAGCAGGCCGAGCCGAGCAGCGCGTTGCGAGCGTCACCCAGCTTACGACCGCGCTCGAAGCCGAGTCCGGTCTGGAATTCCTCGAGATCTGCGAGGTCGCCGCGTATCTGCTCGATATCGGCCGGAGCGTAGACTACTACGATCGCATCAGCCACACAGCGACGATTGTGCAGGTAGCGGATCTCGATGGATTCACGCACCGCGAGATCGCACTCCTTACCGCGATCATTCGCGAGGCCGACCGCCGACAGACCGACCTGAGCCAATATGAGCCGCTCCTCACCTCCGAGGACGCCGACCGGATTGCGCGCTGCGGAGTCATCCTGCTTATTGCCGATGAGATCGAACGGCGATATCCTAGAAATGCAGACGTTAAACTCAAGATTTACTCTCAGCCAGAGAAGGTGACGATTACACTGCCCCCCTTCTCCGTGTTTGGGGTCGACAAACTTGGGGAACGATTCCAGCGAGTCTTCGGTCGCGAGCTAGCATTCAACTGAAAGGACTGGAAGTCGTGGGGCTACGCAGCAACCGACGGTTGCCGGGTCGACTCTTCATCGTTGAAGGTATCGATGGTTCCGGCAAGAGTACCCAACTCGATCTCCTCCACAAATGGCTGATCAGTCAGGGGTACCTGGTCGTCTTCAGCGAGTGGAATTCGTCGCCGATCGTCAAAAGGACAACCAGCCGGGGTAAGAAGGCGCGTAGCCTGACACCGATGACCTTCAGCCTGATTCACTCCGCCGATTTCGCAAGCCGGATCAACTCACAAATCATTCCAGCGCTGGAAGCAGGCGCGATCGTGCTGGCCGACCGGTATGTCTACACGGCATTTGCTCGCGACGCGGTTCGTGGCGTCAGCCGAAAATGGCTCAGGCAACTCTATTCCTTCGCCGTGAAGCCGCACATATCGTTCTACTTCGATGTCCCACTGGAAGAGTCACTTCGCCGAATCCTAACCGGCCGACCTGAGCTCAAATACTACGAGGCCGGACTGGACCTGAACTTGAGCGATGATCCGTACGAGTCGTTCCGGATATTTCAGGGGATGATTCGTGAGGAATATAGCCGTCTCGTACGAGAATTCAAACTCGAGCGAATCGACGCAACCGACAATCTCATTCGCCAGCAGCAGCTCGTGCGCGAGATGGTCAAACCTCACCTGAACGGCTTGATACGTGCAGGCAGTGGCGGACTTCAGACCGCGCTCGAAGAAGAAAATCTTCGAGGGCGCTACCTCAGCGAATCAGGGAAATAAGGGGGCAACCACGATGAGACAGCTTCGATTCTTTGGAGACCCACCTCCGGACATGGATGAGCGACAATTTCCCGGAAGGCTCGTCGTGATCGAAGGTACCGATGGGGTTGGTCGCTCGACGCAGATCGCATTACTCAAAGAGTGGCTCGAGGCGAGTGGCTACGCGGTGATGGGAACCGGACTCCGTCGGTCGAGCCTGGCAGGCCGAGGCATCGAACGAGCAAAACGTGGTCACACGCTCGACCCGATGACGTTGAACCTCTTCTACGCTACCGACTTCTGCGATCGCATGGAGCGCGCCATCTTGCCCGGTCTCCGCGCCGGGATGGTGGTCCTTACCGACCGGTACATTTTCTCGCTGATCGCACGTGCGGTTGTGCGTGGCGTCAATCGCCGCTGGATTGAGGACGTCTTCGGTTTCGCGCTGATTCCCGACATCGTTTTCTACTTGGACGTCGATGTCGAGCACCTGCTGCCACGCGTCCTGAGCAGCACAGGTTTCGACTACTGGGAATCAGGTCAGGATTTCCTAAGAGGAAATGATGTATACAAGAACTTCATCCGGTACCAGTCCAAGCTCCTACCCGAATTTAAGCATCTGGCGAGGCAATACAACTTCAACGTGATCGATGCTCGACGAAATGTTTTGGACATCTTCACTGATCTCAAAGCGGGAATCCACGCTGTCGTCGAAGACATGATTGAGGATGAGCCCCAGTCCTTTGACGAAATTACGTTGAGGCCAGTTTCCTCATTAACTTAGGCGGCAGCCACCAACGTAGCATCATAGCCCCGTCGCCCACACCCAGATCAGAGCGGAAGCAAGCGGCTCCACCTTTCTTGAAAGGTTGAGCCGGCGCGCCTGTGCCTGCGAGAAGCACACCCGCAAGCTCCCCTAGGAGCGGTTCATGCCCAACCAATGCCACGACACCATAGTGATGCTGCTCTTGCACAAACGCGATGACGTCATCCGGCTCGTGTGACGGTTTGAGCACGGCGCAAGGTTTCGGCTCAGGCCAACCTGCCTCTTCTTCAAGAATCTCGGCCGTCTCCATTGCACGAACATACGGACTGCTCAACACGATGTCGACGGACTTACAGATCGATCTCAGCCCACGTGCCGCCTGCTCGAATCGCGATACTCCCTCGGGGGTCAACGGACGCCCGCTATCGTCCGGCCATCGCAGTAGATCACGCTCAAACGCAATGGCATGACGAATCAATATCAATTCCACGGTCTACTCCCTCGTCGCCTCCTCGGTCACTGATCTGATTCAATTTCGGATATCTTAAGCGGCGGTGGATCCTGTGACGGAACGATGTCCGCCTTCACACCAAGTTTGGCTGCCTTCGGTGGACGCCGGCGCGAGCGACGCTTCAGTTCCCGCTCGAGGCGGCGCAGTTGCTTATGCGTCATCCGCTTGTACGCCTTCGGGAAGCGATCGCGAGCGTCTTGTGCCGATAAGTCGTAACGTTCAGCTACTCGCCCCATCGCAAATATGGTCAATGGGGGCAGGCCAACGTTAGGATCAGCAACGATTTCTCGCAGGTGGACTATAGCGACGATCGAGTCTTGATGGCGTCCAAGGAGATCTTGAACCTCGACCAGTTGAGCGATGGCCTGACGAACAATCTTGGCGTAGAGCGGACTCACGAACTCGAGCGAGTAGCGCAGTCGCTTTCCATCAATCCGGAGTCTATGAAAATCGGCATCATCCGATGATTCACGCAGACGATCTGCCCGCCTCCTGAATCTCCTACATCGCCGCAATACGAGGTCAGGCGCGATGTCCACCGCTCGACCCGATTCATCCGGCTCGATAGGGGCCGTTAGAAGTCCGCTGAATTCGGCGACGAATTTCTCGTACCGCTCAGCGTCGAGCGCCGTCAGCATGCTTCCTCGCGCAGCATCCCGGCGCCGGTTCAGTTCAGTAATCAGTGGTTCGAGGGCATCAGCATCGTGTGGGTCCAGTCGAACCTTCCAGGCTTGAATCTCGGCGAGTTGCACGTCGAGATCACGAACCTCTCCCAACGCCGAAGCAACCCAACGCAAGTCTTCTCCTATCTCGTCGTACTCCGGCCTCAGATAAGGACGGAAGAGCGATAATGCAGCCCGAAGTCGCCGCGCTGCTACCCGCATGTCGTGGAGCTCTTCCACGTCGTCACCCAATCGCGTTCCCGGTTCGCGCCGAAGAAGCTCTCCAAAATGTCGCCGGAGCACTGCCGTTGCGAGTTCACGGATCGACGAGTCTCGGTCGAACTCGATTGATCCCACATTAATCGCTTCGGGAGAGTGAATTCCGAAGATCGACACGCCGGTTTCAAATTTCGATACAGTCGCCGGAACCAGGTCACAGGCGTCGGACATAGCATCAACAAACTGATCCAGGTGACTCGTCTGATCGGCAGTTGTCTCGACCTCTACCCGCATAAGCTGTGACTGGTCTTCAAAGGCTTCACCGATGAAGGTGGTATTGTCGAGTGAAAGCTCGCCGATGTCTCGTCCTTCGAACCAGAGCCGAAACCGTTTCCGTCGTGTTACCGCGGTAAAGAGCGGAGAAACGCTACTACGGCCACGTATGGCCCTAATGCGGTCTCCTACTGGGCCGCGAATCTGATCGACTGACTCGGTCTCATCGTCAGCAACCTGCTGTGTGACCTCGCGGCGACGAACATAGCCGTCGCGAATGCCATCAATCGACTTGAGCGTCAGTTCGACATGATTCTGCGACCGCCTCGAACGCAGACTATAACCGGATCGGTATATGCGCCAATCCGAGGTGTCGAAGTAGGTATCCAGATGCTCGTCCGGGTCGGTCGCGGCGATCGCGAACGGCAGCGAGGGTGGAAGATCCCGGAGCCATTTCTCCACTGGACCAAGGTCCTCGACGTCGAACTGCCACTCGATCTCGACGTGATCTTCAAATTCGGGCATTCGCTCACCGCACTCTCAAGCATGTGCTAGCCGGACGCAATGGATCCAGATGTGATCGCGCGACCGCTTCGTTGTCATACTATCCGGACAATAGATTCGCAGACGCTAAGGAAATCTTTGGCGCAGAGCTTGTTACCGCTCATTGCAACTGTTTGATGTTCATGGTTGCCTCCATGAGGAATCGGCTCGCTGCGACGACCGACATAAACAGATAGGCGCAGAGAAGCGCACCCACAGCCACTCCAGCAAGGTCACTCAGTGAACGAGCGTGGTTTTCCAAGTGCCGACCGAGCTGAAGAAAACATATCGAGAGCTCGAACATGACAAGAATTGCAGCCGAAACGAGGAACACAGCCAGAAACGGGTACGCGGCTCTCCATCCGCTCATAGCGAGTAGACCGAACGCAGCAACTGGCACAGCCAGGATCGCAAATTCACCAAACCGACCAATGATCTTATCAGTGCGCTGATCTTCCACGTTCCACGAAATGTTATTCGTGAGCAACCAAAGGAACACCGCAAGCGTTGTACCCGTGAGCGCACCCGTGATGTAGCGCAGCACGTTATTCGGTTGATAGAGGGTGACGAGCCGCACATCGTCGAGTGTCGAGTTCAGCCCGTCGAGTCCCATGGCGACGATGAATACGAACAGTGCTGACAGGACCGGCAACGAGGGAACGCCGCTCGCTCGAAATCTTCCTCGTAGTAGAAGATAGAGTTGAGTGATGAGGAAGCCGCCGTATATGCCGGTCATTCGTGAGCCGAACGGAAGTCGGTCAGATCCAAACCAGAAAGAATGGCTTGGACGCTGGGCACACAGACCGTGAACAATGGCAATTGACTTGGTCTCAATTGACCAGGGTGCGAGGAAGAATCCGAGAATTGAGATTATGAGAAGGCCAGCAAAGGCCACACCCCAACTCGGCCGCCTGACGTGAACTGTAGACTGAAACAAACGCGGAGAAGCGTTCATCCGCTCCCTGCCCGGTCGTGATTTCGGACCGTTCAACCCACTATAGCAGAAACGTCACGGTGACACGTACCTTTGGTCCATTGCATGTACGACCATTATGATCGTACACTAGCCTGGGGAGATTGTGGGCACCTGTAGCACACGAGCTTGTGTGTCGGAACTCCACACAATCAAGACTGAGACGCAAGGAACTATAGTGTCAACCAACAACAACGCGATTTTCTCGGAGCGACTCGATCGCCGGCGATTATTAAAAGTAGCTGGCGGGATTCTGCTCATGAGCGTGGTTGACGTGCGACTTTCGGGCCGCTCTGCCGCTGCGATGACACGCATGAACTGGGTTGAGCGCGGCGTATTCCCATCACTGGGTAGCTACCAGTCTTCGGTCTTTCAAGCGGCTCAAGCCTTCAACAGCGTTGAGATTGTCTGGAAAGGCGCCCTCCCGGCCGGCTCCGCGGCCAACTTTTCTACCAGGGTAAGCACGGATGGATCAACGTGGTCCGAGTGGGTCGAGATGCATCTCGACAGCCACGTTCGCTCGTTATCCGACTCGCGCAGGTTCGAGATGCCCGCTCTCGTGTCGGCAAGCAACTACGTCCAATATCGAGTTGATCTGGTAGCCGATGACTTTGGCGTCTATCCAGTCATTGACGAAGTGGAACTCGGCTGCGTCGATACATCCGCGCCTGCACAATACTTGAGCGTTCCACCTGCTCCGATCGACGGGTTCATCATTCCGCGAGCCAGTTGGGGCGCCGATGAATCGTTGCGGTTCGATAAGAGTGGCAAGGAGATCTGGCCACCCGAATATCGTCCAATTCAGAAGGTGATCATTCACCACACGGTGACCCAGAACCATGAAGCAGATCCGGCTGCGACGATTCGAGCGATCTATTACTATCACGCTATTACGCAGGGCTGGGGCGACATCGGCTATAACTTCCTCGTTGATTGGCATGGCAACGTTTACGAAGGTCGTTATGGCGGACCGAACGTCGTTGGTGGACACGCTCTTCAGTACAACTGGGGCAGCCTCGGCATTGCACTCACAGGTGATTACTCCACAACCCCAGTCGAACACGCCACGCTTGCCTCACTCGTCAGACTGATCCAGGATCGTGCCAAAAATGTCGATCCGGCCGGTATCGGATTCTTCATTGACAAAGCCAATGTGCCGAACATTTGTGGCCACCGGGACGTGCTGTCTACCGAGTGTCCTGGCGACGACGCCTACCAAGAAATCCCCGCGATCCGTGGATGGTGCAAAGGAACCAACAAAGCGATCTACGTGGCGCCTCTAGCGATCGGACCATCAAGTGCAGAGATCCTGTCGCTATCATTCTCACCTAATCCGGTCTTCGCGGGGACGGAAACTCGAGTCGACTTTGTCGTGCAGAACACCGGCACCACGACGATTAGTACCCAGGGACCACAACCTGGATACAGCTACACCGAGGGACAAGATTTCAATAGCCAGGGCTATCCAAAACTCGAGGGAATGTATCGTGTCGGTATCGACTTCGAGGGAAACAAGGGGCTGCCAAACCCGTTCCGCTGGGGATTTCCAAGTTCATTGAAGCCAGGCGAAAAAGCATCATTTGTGGGCTTCCTCCGGTTCAAGTCTCCAGGTGACTGGAACCTCAGTGCGAGTATGGTGCAAGAGTGGATCAGCTATCAGCAGAAAAACGTATTCCCTCAGAAGGTAACGGTGTTGCCGTTGCCGACCGAGCCGATGCCGCAGAGTAGCGATCCAACACTTACATATGAATCGGTCACCGAGCACAACGTTCCAACGGTCTTCCACGATTATTGGCAAAAGAATGGTGGGCTTTTCCGATTCGGATATCCACTCACCGAGCCGTTCTTGGAGAAGTCTGAGACGGACGGCAACAGCTACATGACACAGTATTACGAGCGCGCCCGGTTCGAACATCACCCGGAGCATTCCGGAACGCAGTACGAGGTTCTATTAGGTCTGCTCGGTCGTGAACGCACGTTGGATCGGGCGAGTGAGGGACCGTTCAAGCCGCTTGCCCTACAACCAGTGAGTCCGGACTACGATTACTACATCGAGACAAGTCACACGCTACGTGGCGGCTTCCGTGACTACTGGGCCAATAATGGCGGATTGATGTCGTTCGGCTATCCGATCAGTGAGCAGTTCCAAGAGGTCAGTGAGACTGACGGACTGACTCACACTGTGCAGTATTTCGAGCGGGTTCGGATAGAGTGGCACCCGGAGAATAAGGGCACCGACTACGAATATCTCTTGGGCCATCTTGGGCGGGAAATTCTTATCGACCGCGGCTGGCTTAAGCCAACTCCGTAGTAGCCACTTCGCCGCAAGCTGACGAAAGAAGATTGATATAGGGTGAGGGCCGGTTCGCGCTGAACCGGCCCCTGACGCTCTTGAGTAACGTCTACATATCTTTGAAAACTGAGGCTGTTGCTTGGGTCAGGTATGGGAACTCAACCTGGGTTGCCGTATATACGCGATAGGCAAGGTAGAGCGCGAGGGCAAACGGGACGAAATAGCCGATCCATGTGATGCAGACCAGTGCACCTACGGCGGAAGTGGCGATCAAACTTGCACAGGTGTACAGAATATAATAGGCAAACGCCGCGCCGAAAAAGACAAGACCCTGATACGCGTGTATTCGGTTGAACCGGCTCTCCTTCAACGTGGTCACCAAAATGATAATCGGTACGATTGGCGCAAAGACGTAACTAATCGCGGAAATCAGCTTGTCATTATCTGACTGTGGCTGGACCCCAGAGTACTGTCCCTGCATAATTTCCCCCTCATTTGAGTATGCCGACGCTGTCCAATTCACCAGACTCGCGGGCTACAACTAGAACTCGCGCAATATGACGTTCCGTAATGGGTATTGTTCGGCGCATTGTATGTGTACTGAACGTAACCGTCAACAGTTCGGGTCCAGTTTTCTGGCAATCGCAAAGAATCTGCGTTCTCACCTCCCCGCCCGGATAATGTCACGGCACCGGAAGGATGCAACCCACCGTTAATTGCCTGACAGATCGGACGATCGTCACGCTGAAATGAATCCCAGCCCAAGTCGTCGCAATGAGCGAAACTGCCCCACACCAACGATCAGATGGTCGATGACATCCACCCCTAGGATCTGACCCGCCCGGCAGATCTCAGTCGTGAGTGACACGTCCGCGGCGGATGGGGCTGGATCACCTGATGGATGGTTGTGCACTACCACGAGCCCTGGAGCGTTCTGGCGCACAGCATCCTTGAATACTTCGGCGACCCTCACCTGAGCACTGTTGACGCTGCCCTGATAGACGGTCGCGGTACGTAGCACACGATTTTTGGTGTCGAGCAGGATGACGCGCAACTGCTCGTGGTCGAGCGACGACATTTCACTGCCGAGCAACGCGAAGATGTCCTCCGGTGTCTGGATCTGCGGGCGATCGTTCGGATTTGTCGCGCTCAGGCGCTGCGCCAACACCAACGTTGCCTTCAGCTTGGCTGCTTTCGCCTCGCCGAGACCGTGCGATCGTTGCAGATCAGGCATGTCGGCTCGCACGAGACCCGACAGCCCGCCATATTCCTCAAGCAGACGCTTCGCCACGTCGACGACGCTCTCACCTCGAACTCCGGTGTTCAAGATGATCGCCACCAACTCGGAATCGGTCAGCGCCGCCGGTCCGCGCAGTCGCAACTTCTCCCTTGGACGGTCGTCCAATGGGGTTTCTCGCATCAGTCTAGACTGATAGGTGGGCCGCTGATCAGCGTCGTCCAATCGCCATTCCTTATGCTTGTCACGCTTGGCGTTACTATGGAACATCTGCCGCCCGACCGCAATGCCCACTCGCATAACATGGTCATCAGCCGGGAATTCCTGGAGCCGGTTTCACTCCAATGAAGTTCGCCAACGAACGACACCTCACCAACCAAGGCAGCAGACTGTCATAATCTGCGAAGTTCTCAGAGCGTTGTGTATAATTTCGTGGCGCCGCGCCGTGCTATTCCGGCGCGGCGCTTCAGTTAATATCGACCAGAGGTTTCCGGCAGTGAGGACATGATCGTGGTATTTAGCAGGCTATTTCGCCGGCAGACCGAACCTGAACCGAAAATTGAAGCTGGTCTTAAGAAATCGCGCCGTGGAATCTTCAAAGACATCAGCGCGCTGTTCGAACGAAGCGAAATCAACGAGGATCTCTTTGAAGATCTCGAAATGCTTCTTATTCAAGCCGATCTCGGGGTCGAGACGACGGTTGAACTTCTCAACAACCTTCGGGCTCGGATCGACCGGGAGCGCATTCGCCAACCGTCAGATGCGCGTGAAGCGCTTCGAACCGAGATGATTGCGCTCCTGCATAACGCGACCCGCAACCGAAAGATCAAGATATACCAGCGCGGTGTGCCGTTCGTGATCCTGGTTGTCGGAGTGAACGGCACCGGCAAGACCACCACAATCGCCAAGCTCGCGAAGTTTCACCAGGATCAGGGACGGAACGTCGTGCTGGTAGCCGGTGATACATTTCGTGCCGCGGCGATCGAGCAGCTTCAGGTGTGGGGCGAACGGCTAAAGACGACTGTTATCTCACACCAGGCCGGCGCCGACCCAAGCGCGGTCATTTTCGATGGCATGAAGGCGGCTCATAACCGCAATGCCGACATCTTACTCATTGACACTGCTGGGCGACTGCACAACAAATACAACCTGATGGAAGAACTGAAGAAGATTCGCAAAGTTATTCAGCGGCATGTGGCCGAGGCGCCGCAGGAAGTCTTGCTCGTCATCGACGCAACGACTGGCCAGAACGGCCTCGTTCAGGCACAGAAGTTCGCCGAGGCGGTCGACATCACCGACATCGCGATCGCTAAGCTCGACGGAACGGCGCGAGGTGGCATAGCGTTCGCCATTTCTCGCGAACTCGGCATTCCAATCAGCTACGTCGGAACCGGCGAACAGATCACCGAACTAACCGAGTTTGAGCCGGAGACATACGTCGACGCGCTCTTCTTTGGTGAAGAAGAGGAGGGCTAAGCATGTTCGAAACGCTCAGCGACCGGCTCAACGACGTTTTCCAACGCATCGGCAAGAAGGGCCGCCTGACCGAGGGGGATGTCGATGAAGCGATGCGCGAAGTCCGTCGGGCGTTGCTCGAAGCCGACGTCAACTTCAAAGTCGTGCGTGACTTCGTCTCGGCCGTACGTGAACGCGCCATCGGTGAAGAGGTTCTCAAAGCGCTAACACCCGCGCAACAGGTCATCTCTATCGTCAATGAAGAACTGATCAAGGTACTCGGTTCCGAGCGGGTGCCGTTGCAGACTGCAGCCACGCCCCCAACGATTATCATGCTGGTGGGCCTGCAAGGCTCTGGTAAGACCACGCACGCGGCGAAGCTGGCCAGCCACCTCAAGAAAGAGGGACGCAAGCCATTGCTCGTCGCGGCCGATATCTACCGGCCAGCCGCTGTCGATCAGCTGCAAACGCTTGGCGGGCAAATTGGCATTCCGGTGCATGCCGAAGGAACGAAAGAGAGTCCAGTAAAGATCGCGCAGAACGCGGTCAAGGTGGCCAAGAATGAGGGCTACAACCCCATCATTATCGACACCGCCGGGCGGCTGCAAATCGACGATCGCATGATGCAGGAACTCGAAGAGATCACGAAATCGGTGAATCCCAACGAAACCCTGCTTGTAGCCGACGCCATGACCGGTCAAGAAGCAGTAAGTGTCGCACAGGAATTTCATCGTCGACTCCAATTGACCGGCCTCATCCTGACAAAAATGGACGGCGACGCCCGAGGCGGGGCGTCCCTCTCGATCCGGTCGGTGGTCGGAGTACCGATCAAATTCATCGGCACCGGCGAACGAATCGACGCGCTCGAACCGTTCTATCCCGATCGTCTGGCGTCCCGGATTCTTGGCATGGGAGACGTGCTTACGCTGATTGAGCGCGCTCAATCAGAGATTACCGAAGAAGAGGGCCAGCAACTGCAGGAGAAGATGCTCACCGGCACCTTCAACCTGGAGGATTTTCTCAATCAGCTTCAGCAAATCAAACGCATGGGGCCGCTCTCGCAGATCCTTGAGATGATCCCTGGGATCGGACAAGCGGTGCGGCAGCAGCAGGTTCAAGTTGGCGATGATGAGTTCAAGCACATTGAGGCTATTATTCATTCGATGACGATCGAAGAGCGTCGCTCTCCCGAGATCATCAAGCCGAGTAGGCGCAAACGAATCGCGGCGGGAAGTGGCACAACGTCAGCTGAAGTCAACCAGCTTCTTGCGCAGTTCAAGCAGATGCAGAAGATGATGGACCAACTCGGCGGGATGGCAGGCGGTGGAGGGCGTCGAGGCAAATTGCGCGGACTCCTCTCCGGGAATCCACTGGCCGGAATGAATCCGGCGGAACTTGAAGCGATGATGCAAAACGGCGGACAGCCTGCTGGCGGCCAAGGTCCATCACCCACTCGACCAACGACTCTGCCACGAAAGAAGCGGAAAAAGAAGAAGTCGAAAGGCCGTCATCGTTGAGGAATCGCCTCTCGATTCCGATCCTTCGCGTCATTGGCGCACGTCACAGAGAGATGTAGATGCAATACGCCGCCGCACGGGAAGAAGCCGCAAACTGGTACGAACGGATATTGGGACTTCCTCTCTTCTACAAGGTTCTAATCGCGAATTCAACGATTGTGGTTGTCGGTGCTATTTTCGGGACCGCTTTGACACTGCGGGCGGCGAGGGAGACGAGCGCACTCTACAGCCTTGTCGCCACTCTCGCGGTGATCGGCACCCTCACCAGCATTGCCGTCAATTGGTTTGTGCTGCGAGCGGCGCTCCGGCCTCTGCTCGTGTTGGAAAAGACGGTCGATGAGGTTCGGCGTGGCAACTTCAGCATTCGGGTTAGGAAGGTCGGTGTCGGCGACCCGAACATCGACATGCTGACGGAAACATTCAACGGGATGCTCGACGCGGTCGAACGATATCGTGCTCAAATCCATGAAATGTCCGTTCGGGCGCTCAACGCTCAGGAGGAAGAACGCAAGCGCATCTCGCGCGAGCTTCATGACGACACCGCTCAGGCGCTGACCGCGCAGCTTCTTCGACTCAAGACGCTGGAAGCGACTGGAGGAACGCTCGAGCCGAGCGTTTTGTCCCAATTGATCGGGTTGACTGCCGAAACCCTGGAAGACGTGCGGCATATGGCACACGAACTTCGTCCGCCGAGCCTCGACGACCTCGGGCTTCTCGCTTCGCTGGAGGGTTTGGTCGCCCAGTGCCGCGAGCGATTCGATCTACGAGTCGATTTCTACTCCGATGGACTCAAGCAGAGACCAACTCCAGACGTCGAGCTCGTCGTCTACCGCATTGTCCAGGAAGCACTCACGAACGTCGCGAAGCACGCCGGTCCGTGCGAGGCAACGGTCTCGCTACGCTTCTATCGCAACACCCTTTGGATCCGCGTAACGGACAGCGGGCGGGGATTCAACATGTCCTCGCTCGATCGTAGCGATGGAGCCGGTCTTGGCCTCTTCGGAATGCAAGAACGTGCCGCTCTGGTAGGAGGCACTGTCACAGTCACGTCAGGGCAAGAACGAGGAACTGAGGTCGAAGTTCGCGTTCCGCTCGGTGCATCGCTGCCAACGACTGCTGTCGGAGGAATTCAATCATGACATCAATTAGCACTCGCCTCATCAGCGTCGTGCTCGCGGACGACCATGCCATTGTGCGGGCTGGGCTGCGCGCGCTGCTTGAAGCCCAGCCCGACATTCAGGTAGTCGGTGAAGCGGGATCCGGCGACGACGTCGTCGAACTATGCCGGCAAACCACGCCGGACGTCGCCATTCTCGACATTTCGATGCCGGGCGGCGGTTTGGAAGCTACCCGCAAAATCTCACGGCTCGGCCTGTCAACACGTATCCTGATTTTGACAGTGCACGCCGAGGAACGTTATCTCCTACCAGTGCTTGAATCCGGCGGATCCGGCTATGTGCGCAAGTCGAGTCTTCACACCGACCTGATCGACGCAATTCGAATGGTCTCACGCGGAGAGGTGTTCCTTGAGCCGGCCGCGACCCGGATGCTTCTCAAGGGATATCTCGATCGGGCCCATGACGGCAGAGAATTGGACCCTGGCAAACTCCTGTCGGAGCGTGAACGCGAGGTTCTCAAGCTGACGGCCGAGGGCTTCACCGCCCAGGAGATTGCCGATCAACTCTTCCTATCGCCGAAGACGGTCGAAACATATCGACATCGCATCATGCAGAAACTGGGGTTCAGCCACCGATCGGAGCTTGTGCGCTACGCACTACGCGCGGGATTACTCGATCCAACCGCAGAGTGAATTTCAAATCCGATAACCACGCCGTACTGGACAGTCAGAATGCTCGTCCGTGATTCCGAGAATCTCACATTCTGGCCCAATTCGGGCTACTCTGTTGGCGCGTCTTTCTTCCCCTGATAGCATTCCAGCATGCAGCGGATCGCGTCGGCAGGATCGTCGGTGACACGAATCAAGGACCGATCAGATCTGCTGATCTTACCTTCGGATAATACCGTGTTGTCAAGCCAGTCGAACAGGCCCTGCCAGTACTCAGATCCGAACAGGACGATCGGAAACGGATCGAGTTTGCCGGTCTGGGTCAGCGTCAAGGCTTCGAACAACTCATCCAAAGTGCCAAATCCACCAGGGAAGATTACAAAGCCCTCAGCGTACTTCACGAACATCATCTTGCGCACAAAGAAATAACGGAAATTTAGCGGCAGATTGACGTACGGGTTGATTCCCTGCTCCATCGGCAGCTCGATGCCGGCGCCCACCGATATCCCACCGGCTTCGAATGCGCCTCGATTCACCGCTTCCATCACACCGGGTCCGCCTCCGGTGATGGTCGCAAATCCGGCGTCGGCCAGCCCTCGACCCAACGTCCGGGCTGCCGCATAGACCGGATCTTCCTCACCGATTCGCGCCGAACCGAATACGGTTACTGCTGGTCCAATTCCAGCAAGTGCATCGAAGCCTTCGACGAACTCTCCGCTAATGCGCTGCACGCGCCACGGATCACTGTGCGTGAACGCCTTGGCGGTCTCGCGGTCGGAATCCGACCAGCGCAGCAGCGTCGAGTCATGGGTCGGACGCCTCAGTCGCGAAGGCTGGTTTAGGGTTGGATTCGTAGACATCTCGTCCGTCGAAATTCTCGCGTCTCCTGGCTTCTGTAGGTCGGACATGAGGAAATCCTTCGTGAGATCCGGTCAAAATTCCGTGCTGCTATCAGCGAGCAAGCGTTCCGCCGCGCTTCAGCCGATGTACGGTCACCGCGACGTTGAAATCGCGTGGATCCGGCCACGGGCCCGCATGAAACGCGACCTCGTCGATCCAGCCTAACTCTCCCGCCCGCTCATTGAATCGTTCCGCCACGTTTCGGCCTGGCTCCGACAACCAGAATAATCCATCAGGAGCGACAAGCCAGTCGACGAGGCTGAGTATTGGTTCGACATCTCTCTTCTCGTAAAGGACATCGGCGGCCAGTACAAGCGGGAACCCGGTTCCGGCGAGTGTGCGCAGCTCCGGCGAGGGGTCGCGCCAATTGATCTGCAGCAGATCCGGCATTCGCCCAGTATTCACCAGCGCGTTATAGCGGCAAAGGAGCAGCGATTCTGGAGAGTAGTCCGCGACAGTCAACGATGCGCCCGCCAGCAACGCTGCAATCGCCGTTACGCCCAGACCACTTCCGATCTCGATGATGCGGTGCCCGCGAACACGATCGGAGTGCGCCACAATCTCGTCTGCCAGCGCGATGCCACTCGGCCAAATCTCAGCCCAGTAGGGCAGATTCTGTTCAGGATCGCCAGCCGCGGCATCGAGTAGGTGGTCGAAATTCTGCGGCTGAGCAATCCGCAACATGACGTTGCTCTCTGGGAGCGAGAAATGTACGTCGGTCAATGGACCTATGCGATTTACCAATTCATCGCGAAGCGCATCCGCCTGGCGCATCTACGGGCATCCCCTCCGGCAACCAGCATCCTACCCTCGTAATGATAACGGGCAGGTGATTTCCTACCCGTTGTCGGGGTCCATTGGAATGGCAGATTAATCAGCCACGATATCCTTGCTCAGCTGGCCAACTTTGCGAATTCCGACGGCTACGCGATCCGAGCCAACCTTAATCTCCTCAGAGTGATATCCGTCGCCAGACGGGGACCCGGGCTCGAGCACCTCTGAAAGCGTCTCGCCTTTGATGTAATTCGCGTGGCGTTGGATCGACTCGGCCACGTCGCCGCTGGCATCATAGACGGTCGCGATCGTGTCTTCGATCTGAAATCCAGCACTCTTGCGAGCGTCCTGAATACCACGCACGAAGTCACGAGCCAAACCCTCCTGGCGCAGATCGGGCGTGATCTCAAGATCGAGCGCAACCATAAAGTCACGATCTTCCGCCACCGAGAATCCTTCACGGCTTCTCACTTCGACCAGCACCTCGTCCGGCTCGATCTCGATAGTCTCGCCGTCAACCGATAGCTGGAACGTGCGCCCGGCTCGTTGCAACTGTGCTATTCGTGCCGGATCAGCTTGCTGGATCGACTGTCGAACGCTCCCAAGCTTGGGACCATGTTTCGGGCCGAGCAAAGGCAGGTTTGGCCGGACCGAATAGCTCACGTACTCGTCGGGGTCGTCGACCGTTTCGAACTCTTTGACATTCAGCTCATCAAGAAGCTCGTTCTTGAGGCGCTCGATCGATTGCGTGGACACGTCCTGACGAGAGCCGACGAGCACACGGCCAAGCGGCTGACGCACTTTGAAGTTGGCCGCACTTCGAGCCGATCGGCCCAGCCCAACGACGTGCAGCAGAGCCGTCATGTCTCGGCTCAACTCGGCGTCGATCTTGGTCTCATCCACCTCTGGGAAACTTGTCAGGTGAATTGAACGCGCCGCTGCCGGATCAACCGACCGCACGAGATTCTGGTAGATCTCCTCGGTCAAGAAAGGCAGGAATGGGGCGAGAAGACGCGTGACGTTGTCCAGCACCTCGTAGAGCGTCAGATAGGCCGCAACCTTATCGGAATCACTTTCCGTCTTCCAGAAGCGACGACGATTGCGCCGAATGTACCAGTTCGACAACTCTTCGACGACGAACTCTTCAATCGTGCGCGCCGCCGTCAGCGAGTCGAAATCGAGCAAGCTTTCTCGTACGACACGAATGACTTCCTGAAGTCGGGACAGAATCCAGCGATCGAGCATCGACCGTTCTGCCACCGGAATATCGTGTTCCTTCGGATTGAATCCATCGAGCGCGGCATAGTTGGCGAAGAACGCATACGAATTCCAGAGCGGCAAGACGAACTGACGCCGCGCCTGGTCTGCCAGATGAGGACCGAAGTTGAGATTTAGCGCCGGATTGTGCTTGAGATAAGAGCCAGCGCATGACGTCGGCCCCCATCTCATTGGCCGCGTCGTCGAACCAGATTGCGTTCCCTTTGCTCTTGTGCATCTCTTCGCCGTTTTCGTCCCGCAACGTCGCAAAACCGAGCACGTTGAGGTAGGGAACACGGCCAGTCAGGACTGTACTCTGAGCCAGCATTGAGTAAAACCAATTGCGGAATTGGCCGGGGAACGACTCCGTGATGAAGTCGGCAGGGAACCAGTCTTCCCAATATTCGCGATTATTGCGGAAATCCATCGTCGAATACGGAACGATACCCGCATCCAGCCATGGGTTGCCGACATCCGGAATTCGCGAGGCAACGCCACCACATTTTTCACAGCGGATCTTGACCGCGTCGACCCACGGCCGGTGAGGTGTGTGCCCATCGAACGTATCCCAGCCCTCGACTGAACGCGCCTCGAGCTCAGTTTCACTCCCGACCACGTCCCACCAGCCGCAGCTGCAGGACCAAATTGGCAACGCCAAGCCCCAATAGCGCTTCTTAGAGATCATCCAGTCGTCCATGTTGCGCAGCCAGTCAAGCTCGCGATCGAGTCCAAACTCTGGAATCCAGCGCACCTGACGAGCCACGTCCATGACCTGCTCACGCCACGGGTCGACGGAAATGAACCATTCATCTACCAGACGAAAGACGAGATCGGTGCCACAACGCCAGCAGGTCGGATAGCGGTGCGTGTGATCGTAGGCGTAATAGAGCAGCTCTTTTTCACGCAGGTTCTCGATGATCGGATCGGCCACATCGCCGACGAACATGCCGGTCAGCCAGTCGAATCCTTCGATGTATATGCCGTTCTCGTCGAGCGGTGCGACCGCCGGCAGATCGTTCTCTTTTCCAAGCTGCTGGTCCTCACGACCGGCGCCCGGGGCGATGTGAACGATACCCGTTCCTTCTGTTGCGTCGATCGCATCCCACGAGATCACACGATGCTTGACCTCATGCTCGGCCGGAAACTCATCAAACGGACCGCGGTAGGTCCAGCCGATCAAATCAGATCCCTTGAGTTCCCCTACGATCTCGTGATCACCGCGGATGGCGTTCGGAATGGCTTCTTGGGCCACGATATAGATCGCGTCGCCCTGCTTCACCCTGGCGTAGGTCAGATCTGGATGGACCGCCGCCGCGACATTAGCCGCCAAAGTCCACGGAGTTGTGGTCCAGACGAGCAGGTACTCTCCGGGCCTACCCTCCAGCGGGAAACGTGCGAAGAGGCTCTTGTGGGTGCGATCTTGATAACCTTCGCCGACCTCCATCTCAGAGAGACCGGTTGCACAGCGCGGACACCAGGGCATGACATCATGACCGCGGTAAATCAGCCCCTTGTCGTGACAGGTCTTGAGAAACAACCAGATGGTGTAGTTGTTCTCATCCGACATCGTGTAATAGGAATTATCCCAGTCCATGAAATATCCGAGGCGCTTGGATTGCTCAGTTATGGCGTCGGCGGACTTCCAGACCCGCTCCTTGCACCTCTCAACGAATTCAGCGATCCCGTAGCGCTCAATGTCCTGCTTGGATTTGAACCCGAGCTCTTTCTCAACCTCGACTTCAACCCACAGTCCCTGGCAGTCGAATCCGTTCTGATAACGCTGCTTCTCGCCCAGCATGGTGTGATAACGGACGTAAAGATCCTTGTAAGTGCGACCCCAACCATGATGAACACCCATCCGATTGTTCGCCGTGATGGGTCCATCAAGAAAGGACCAGCGCCGATCAGACGCATCGTTTCGATGGATGTATTGATCGACAACTCCATCGCCATACCACCAGCCAAGCGTTTCACGCTCCATGGCTGGAAAGTCAACCTTCGGCGAGACTGTCTTGAACATCGGCCGCCTCCCTGAGCTTCGATACATCAAACAACCGGCGATCGAATGGAGCCGGTCGATACGCTATCGTCAAGAACACAAAATCCCCGTCCTCGGATTGAGGACGGGGTTGACCCGCGGTACCACCTCAGTTGGCCCGTTAAACGCGGACCCACTCAGCAAGACGCCAAGTGAAATATTATCTGATAGGGCGTCTCGGTCGCGATAACGAGCGACTACCTCGGCCACGCCTACTTGGGCACCTTTGTGCGTCGTTCGGGTGGCGGCTCGGGAATGATATTCGGCGAGGCTTCCAGTACCCGTCTCACACTGTCACGAGTTCGCTGATCCGTTTAGCCCGCGTACTTGTTTCCGTCTCAGCCGTTGCAATGTCAAATAAGCAGTCTATCAATTTCCCGCGAGTCGGTCAACAATTGGCAAAGGCATGGCCCGAGGAGTCCTATGCAACAGAACTTCACATCGAGATGCTATGATAAGGGGTAGAAGTTTGATTGTGAGGTGAACTGTGATATGGATCGGCGCCTTGACGTTAGCCACCTTTGTGCTTGTCATCGCGGCCGCGGCCGTTATCACCATGTTCATGGGCCGTGGACATCTCGACGCACATGATTCGGAGAGCCAGCACCTCGATGAGGTCGAGACGTTCTACCACAACTTCCATTAGTCTGAGCAAACCGGGACCTGGAATCTGAGGGTCGATATGTGGACACTTCTCTGGATAGCGCTTGGCATCGTTATCATCATCCTGCTGATGTTGATCTCGATAATGGTCGCCGGTCGCGGTCACCTTGGAGCCGATCAGTCCGAAAGCCACTATCTTGACGAGGTCGAGACGCGCTCGCGGTTCCCGTGGAGTTGAACTCGACGAACATGCGCGTTGATTCGCTCCTTACTGGACGATGCGAAGCGGACCCGAAGCCGCAGCCTGTGTCTGTTTCCCGCGGTTTTCGCAACAGCGTGAGGTCCTGGTCGATTCCTTCGATCGTCCCCCCTGCGATGAAATCGATCACCTGCAGGTCGCGAGCAAATTCCCCAAACAGATAGCTCGCCGGATGAAAGGCCGCACACAAATTCGTACCGACGACCTCTTCGTACTTCACGACGAGATGTCCAGCCCGAAACGACGCGATTTCATCTGCCGAAAGACGTTCAACAAAGCGTTCACCGTGCGTCGTGACGAGAAGGAAACCGCCAGGGGCCAGCACCCGAGTCAACTCGCCCATCCATGTTCGCTGCAAATCGGCGGTCAGATGTGTAAATACCGAGAACGAGTAGATCAGTTCAAAGTCCCCGCCAAGATCGGGGAGCGGTGGGGCGAGATCGTTGACCACGAATCGGGCAAACGGCAGGTTGTCGCTACACCAGTCTACTAACCGTCGATTGTAATCCGTACCGACGATTCGCGCTTCGGCTGATGAGTGCCAGTGGCGGATTATCCTCCCACAACCGCAACCAAAGTCGAGGATGGAACACGTATCCTCGATCTGATGGCCATTCCGAAGCAACAATGCTTCGATAACGTCGGTGGTGAGCTTTCCTGAATTCACGAACCAATCGACGTCTGCCGTTCCCGCTACAAGCACCCTCAGATTGGCCGGAGGGAGCGGATATCCATCGGCTGCCATGACATCGCCATCATTGCCTTTGCGCATCCGATATTGAAGCTGCTGCAGCCCTTCATAGAGGCGATACACGGGAAGCGTAAGTCCAGTCCGGCGGAGTAGCCGGATGACAGATCGCCTCACAACATCTGACAGCGCTCAGTCCATTCTTCACCACAGAAAGTCATTGAGACGACTTC
The DNA here is from genome assembly GCA_963739715.1 of uncultured Chloroflexia bacterium. Classification (GTDB taxonomy): domain Bacteria; phylum Chloroflexota; class Chloroflexia; order Thermomicrobiales; family Thermomicrobiaceae; genus CALAGB01. Next base: position 513,441 of record CAVUBN010000021.1, read on the forward strand.
CCTCTCGATCCTGGCGTCAAACTGAGACGAGTCTGAACCGAAAAGTCGCGCTTCGATGCGGCCTTGTTCGGGTCAAATCTCTCTCCATGCCGAGTTCAGAGCTTGCGCCCGCTTGTCGTCTTACCAACCGCGCTGGCGATGAACGCAAGAATAATCGCACCAACCAGAGCAGGAATGATCGCAATGCCCGCGATACTGGGTCCGAATCCGCCCAAAATGAGCCCACCGACCCAGCTGCCGACCAGTCCAGCCACAATCGCTCCAAGCCAGCCATAGGGCAGTCGACCGGGCACGATCATGTCGGCAATCCAGCCGATGATGCCCGCGACAAAGAGCATCACGATCAGACCTACGAGATGAAACGTCAGCCAGATTCCAATCACCAACAAGAGCAGCAGAACGATCAGGACTCCTGCCACTACCATGCGACGGCTCCTCCCCCGATTCAAGATCCGATCTGCATGATCGCAGGCAAGCGCCTGAGGCCCACGATCGGATACTCAATAGCTACACACGTACCCATTAAACATCACCTGGGTACTAGATGGCGCGCTACCCGACCGGCGCTCCTCGTTGTATTGTTACAACGAAAATGATTGTCTTGGCGAACCAATATTGGCAATCGATTCGAGGTGGGGACGTCGTAGCTTCGTCGCTAGTCAGGTGGGAAAGGGCAGGGCATCCATGCACCACAGCACGATGGCACGATTTTCACTGCGTGCGCTCCTGGTCCGGCTCCTCACGCTGACAATGTTTCTGTCCATCGTGCCACTGTCATCGCTTTCGACAATGTCCCCCGTGGCCGCCGCTCCGAACGACACCGCCCAGGCCCTCGCAATGATAAATACTTACCGCTCCTGGCTTGGTCTTCCTCCAATGACTCGCAATCCAGCTCTAGACGCTTCGGCTTCGGCGCACGCACGTTACTACCAACTCAACTTCGGCGACCCGAGCCTGAGCGGCATGGGATTGCACGAAGAGCAGCAAGGCAAGCCTGGCTTCACCGGTGCATCCATGCAGGATCGCGTCGATGCACAGGGATACGGAGGCTGGGCCAACGAAAACATCGGCCTCAGCGGATCAATGGTTACCAGCGTTCAGTGGTTCATCGGCACGATCAATCATCGACTTACGCTGATCGATCCACGGTACACCGATATCGGCCTTGGAATGGTCAATGACGGTGATGTGAAGATTGAGGTGATTGATGTCGGCGCCCCGAGCTGGAGCAGCACCGCCAAGCCCGACTGGGTCGCCTGGCCGCCAGACGGTACAACTGGTGTGTCCAACAGCTTCTGGGGGGAGTCGCCTAATCCGTTCCCCAACGCGTCATACCCGGTAGGGTATCCGATCACTTTAAAGTATCACGGGCCAGGTAATATCTCGTTCGACAGCGCCACCTTGAGCGCGAATGGTCAGCTTGTTCCCTCCTTCGCGTCGATCGGAACCGGTTGGCTCACCACGCGCACTGACATGATCTCGGCACAGTCTCCTCTACTGCCTGGAACACGCTACACGGTAAATGTCACTGGTTCGGCAAACGGCGCTGGCTTTTCGAAGTCGTGGTCGTTTGTTACCGCGGTAGACGCGGGAGAGCCATTGGCGCTTTCGGCAGTTCCAGCGTCGGTCGATCTTCCGCCTGGCGTAGCGAAAGCGGATGCTGCCGTCCAGAACGAATGGTGGCAGGCTGACGGTGCGGTTCAATCCCTGACCGACTCACGAACATGGCTCTGGGGACCGGATTCTTTTGCGGCACCGACCGAGCCGTATGCGCAGTCACCGGGAGGAATCAGACAGGTCTACTACTTCGACAAGAGCCGGATGGAGATCACATATCCGGCTGGAGACCGTTCCTCGCAATGGTTCGTAACGAATGGTCTCTTGGTGCGCGACATGATCCAGGGAGCCGTTCAGGTAGGCGACACTGCGTTCCAACCGGCACAACCTGCGACCGTACCACTCGCGGGGGACGACGCGCAGAACCCGAACGCGCCCACGTACGCCTCACTGCGAAAGCTAACGTCGCTCGGGAATGGTTACACCCAACCGGATCGGACCGGCGAACCGGTTCAGAGCACGCTCCAAAAGGATGGAACAGTTGGGCAAAACACGTCCCTCGGTTCGACAACGCAATACGCCCACTACGATCCGACGACCGAGATCAATATCGCGGATGTTTTCTGGACCTGGATGACGTCACAAGACTGGCAGTGGATTTACGTTCTTGGCCACCCAATTAGCGAGCCGTATTGGGTACAAACCAATATCAAAGGTGTCACTCAGTGGGTACTGGTGCAAGCGTTCGAGCGTCGCGTCGTCACGTACACACCATCGAATACCTCGAACTGGCAAATCGAAATGGGCAACGTTGGCCGTGCCTATTATGAATGGCGCTACGGCACACCACCGCCCGGTTCGTAAGTGCCCGTCCCCACGATACCGAACGGTGAGATACCAACCCGCCGGTTTCATCACAGTCCATCGAATCGCGTAGACGAAGCCACGTTTTGCGCCTTTGACAAGATCTTGGGAGACGGTGAATGCCGCGTTAGACCGCCGCGAGTCGGTCCAATGCCTGACCGATCAACGCTGGGTGATTGCTGGTGATGCCGTCAACGCCGATTCGAGCGAGCTCAGTGGCAGTACCGGCATCATCGACGGTCCAGGTGTAGACGCGAAAGCCCTTCTCGTGCAGCCTTTCGACCAGCCGCCGACCTACTGAGTCGTGATGCAGCATGACAGCATGCGCCTTTGCCAGCTTGAGCATGATCGGTAGTGCAAACTCCATGTATCGTTCAAAGACGGGAAAGATGGCGTCAATCTCGACGGGCGTTCGCGCGTGTCCGCGAGAGAGTCCGAGTTTCAACTCCGGGGACATTCCGGCGAGCCTTCGCAAGCTTAGAATATGCCCACTCGAGATCAGCGCTCGGTCGATCGCATCGTGTCGTCGCAACGCGTCGACCACCTCGACTTCGTAACCATGTGTCTTCATATCCAGGTTAAACGGCAGGGCATGTCCAAATTGGTCGAGATACTCTTCCAGCGTCATCAGCCAGGGAAGGAAGTTACGAAGTTGGACGGACGACGTGTCCTGAACAACCCAGCGACAACCTTCGGCATAGACAACAGGATCATGAACCAGCACGAGCCTTCCATCGCCTGCCTGGCGCACATCAAACTCCAGCATATCGACGTCGAGTTTGAGTGCGTACTCGAAGGCAGCCGAGGAATTATGGATCTCATGTGGCGCGCCGCCGCGGTGCGCGACGAGCAGCGGACGGCTGCCGATCACAGCGGCAGGTCGTCGAGCATCACCAGTGATCGAAGCCACCGATAGACTTTGACCAGACCAATCAAATACGCTATGCCAAGTAAGTAAGAGGCAATGACATCGGTCAGCCAGTGATGCCCAAGATAAACACGAGACGGACCAACCAGACCGATGATCGCGCCCGCCATGACGGCGACGATCCGACCGACCAACCGGCTCCGAACACTCGTCACGCCCAGATAGGCCAAAAATCCCCAGAACGTGACGTAGTGAAGCGTATGACCACTCGGGAAGCTGGTATCGCGAATATCCGCCTGGACAACTCGGATCGAAGGATCGTCGGGCCGTGGACGCCGAATGATGAGCTTAGTGAAGAAGCTCATGAGGCTGCTGAACCATGCGACAGTCAGAAAAAAACTGGCCAGTCTCCTGCCACGCACCCAGAACCAGAGCACTGCCGAGAAGGGAACCAAAATGCTCTGAGGACGAAATCCGAACCAGCTGACCCAGTCCATGACCCGGGCAAGTGTCGGATTCTCATTGCGTTGGAGTCGGAGCGTTGCGGCCATGTCCCCATCAGGGCGCGGATTAGCGCGTACAAAGAATAGCAACCAGATGTAACCCAGGAAAGATATGACTGCAGCCAGAATGAAAAGCCGGTCACGACGAAACGGTGAGGACTCGTATCCCTGCCCGTCGTCGAATTCCGATGGAATCTTCATGGAGCGCTCACCGTTCGCAACGTCAGATCGGATCCCATGTTTGCCGGCGCTTTGAGTAACCTCGATGACGCCAGCCGTTCCGGACCCATCACATGGCACGTACTCAAGGCTTCAACGAGCGCGTTACACCCCGGCAGGGCCAACCGCACAAGAAGGCCAGCACTCAGCCCTCGATGCAACGTCTGTTAGACCGAATCCGTGCTAGAAACTCGGGAGAACGTTAAGATCGTATTCCGGAAGCTCCATTTCAGGAGCGGCGTAGCCCATCCCCTGGAGATACCTCACCACCGACACAATTACGTCGTCCGGAGTGGAGGCTCCAGCGGTCACACCTATCCGTTCGATTCCGTCAAGCCAGTCGCTCGAGATCTCTTCGGCACTCTCAATGTGATAGCTCGGAATTCCGTAGCTCCGGCCAACCTCGGCCAACCTCGCAGTATTGGAACTCTTCTTACCTCCGATGGCAAGAATCGCGTCGACCTCTCGTGCCAGCTTATGCAATGCGTTTTGCCGTTCGGTGGTCGGTTCACAAATCGTATTACAGATGCGAACTTCACCGCCGTCGCGAGCGACCATGGGAACAAGTTCGCCGACAAACTTGAGGAACTCGGCCACGTTCTTCGTCGTCTGTGACACGACCGCTACCTTGCGCGGTGGTTCAGCGTCCCCTGGCTGACCGTCTCCCCGCGCCACGTGCCAGGGCAGGTCCTCGATATGTTTCGCGGCAACCGCCCGACTGGTTCCAGACCAGGAAATGATGCCCCGAACCTCCGGGTGATAGCCGTCACCGTAGACCACCAGGTAATATCCCTGGCGAGCAAGCTTCTGACCCAATCGCTGGACTTTGGTTACCAGTGGACAGGTCGTATCGATCAATTCGAGGCCACGGGTCTTGGCGTCTTCGGAGCGTTCCGGACCGGCTCCATGAGCTGTTATCGCGACGCGCTGATATCCTCGCCGCTCGGCATCACCGACAGTCTCTGCAGTGTCGATCCCCTGAGCCTTGAGTCGTTCAACGATCTGCGGATTGTGGATCACGTCACCGATACTAGCGACTGGTTGTTCGACGCTTCCGGCCTTGGTGATGATGTCGACGGCACGCCGAACACCCCAGCAATAGCCCATTTCTTCAGCGAGAATAATCTGTTTGGTCGTCATTGGTGTTGTATCTAACTCCTCGGGAAATTTGTGCGAAGACAGTTAATAGCGAATCAAAGTTTTGCCGTCGAGCTTCGATTCGTCGAGCTTGCCGATCAAACTCGAGGCGAGATCCTTCGGCACCGTAATCGTGTCCGGATTCCCGTCACTGACGTACATTATACCGGGATTTTCTTCGACGAAACCGAACCATTTGTCGATCTGATCCCGACTCCCGCGTATGCGCGGTATCCAATACGGGTCAAAATCCTTATCAACCGGCGATGGACTCGGGTTCGCCCCGACCATCAACGCCCCAATGAATCCGTAGTGTTTTCCTTTCAGATCAAAGCCTTCAAACACCGTCGTGTCCCCATGCTTCGGGTACACCCCAAACGGCACCGCGATAATTTCCATCTGCGACCTGGGATCGAATGAGCGCATCATGTCCACCGCCCCCGCCAGTTCGTCCTCAATTTCGCCATTTGAGAGCTTACTCATATTGACGTGATCGACTGTATGATCGCCAATCTCGTACCCATGATCGAGTAGGAACTGGACTTTTTCTTTCTCAAATGGCTCCTGAACAGGAACATTAGGCCAGGCAAACGGCGCCAGAGGCAGGATGGAGAAGAGCCCTCCTCTGCCGAAATCCGGGTGTTTCGTGAAGAAGCTCTCGAGAATTCCCACAGCCGAATCCGGATCTATCGTCTTCTTGCCAGAGGAATCCACGATGTAGCGGAATTGGGATACCGGCCCGTCATCGAAGGTCAGGATCACGGGCCGCTTGCCCGCCGGGGCATTGATCGTGTTGGTCACGTAGTCGTGAATCGGGATGACGTAGAAATCATGATCGTAGAGCCATTGGAGATCGCTCCTCAGCTCGTCCGGTGTGGTCGAGTAATCGCCGCCAGAATGATCGATCGAGTGGTACATCAGCACCATGATCTCACCGAGCTCGTTCGGTTTGTCGGTCGCAAGCTGTGCTGGGGTTAGCGTAGCCACGCTTGTAGGGCGTGGCGAGGATGTGGGTGAAGGCTTGACCGTGGGAGTGGCTGCCACGATAGAGGCCGTTCTTGTCGGTGTCATCGTCGCCTGCGATGTCTCTGCGGTCGCCACCGTAGCTGTGCTAATCGGACTCTCGCCCGCCCGAGATGACCGAGGGACCAGACCAAAAGCGTAGAAGACCAGGGTTGCCGTCAGACCAATGGCCACGCAGGCCCAGACGATTCGCGTAAATTTTCCCAGCATCCCGTCCCCGTCCAAGATTCCGCGCCTGCCCCGACCTCGCGACAAGTTATGTCGACAAAATTACGCTATCGTGTGTCCCAGACCCAGTAATGCAGGAAGCTCTTTCAAGTTCGAGATCTCGACATCGGCCCGCTCTCCGCCGGGCCAATTGCGCCGGCGACGATTGATCCAGACTGACATGATCCCAGCGGCTCGCGCTCCGGCAACGTCGTGCTCCGGTGAATCCCCGATGTAGATAGCCTCGCGCGAATCCACGTCAAATCGAGCGAGCGCTCGATTGAAAATCTCCGGATCGGGTTTCCAGACGCCTTCTTCTTCGGAGACAAGGATAGCCTCGAAGAGATCGTTGATCGCGAGCCGGTCTATCTTCGCCCGCTGAATCTGGCTCGGTCCGTTGGTGACAAGTCCAACACGCGCATATTGACGAATCAACTGGACGACCTCAATCGCATCGTCGAATAGCTCAAGGCCACGAAATCGATCGCTCAAATAATGGTTGACCGCGATCTCGCGCCGCCCTGGATCAACAATCCCGTGCGACTCAAATAGTTCAGCAAAGTGGCGAGTTCCGCCCACTGAGTTGGAGGCAGCCTCCTCCACTAACAGGTCGATATCGAACTCGTCACTGTCAGACAACGCCGCCTCGAACGCCAGACGGAGCCTAAAGCGCATCGCATTGTAGTGGTCGCACAACGTGTCATCGAGATCGAACAGAACGAGCGAGGCCACCTTCAAATCGATCGTATTCGGATTGTCAGACATGAGGCTCCCTGACTCGGCACGCTCGATGGACCCGGTCGTGAATGGCTCAAGCCTACTTAGGAGCATGAAACAACGTCAAGGTGATTGACGTGGGAACTGGCCGACGACATGACAGACGAGCAAGTTCCTCAGGGGCAGAGACGATCCGCAAGATACGTCAAGGAAACTCCGGACGGCGCACGGACGATGACCGAGGCCATGCTGTCAAGCGGTGTCGGCTCATTATTTATGATAGCCAGTTCAGCGCCGGCCTTGGCAGCCTCACGCGGCACCTTCGCCGCAGGGTGAACGCTAAGCGATGAACCAACAACGATCATCACACCGGATGCTCGCGCCAGCATCAAGGCCGTGCGCAAGTCGTCCGCGACGAGCGGCTGTCCAAACGCTATCGTCGACTCTTTGACCATACCATCGCATATCGGACAGGCAGGTTCCTCGCCATTGAACTCGCGATCGAACGGCTCAGCATCGAAGAGGCGTCCACAGTCCAGACATCGGACTTTATGTGCCGATCCATGGAGTTCGATCACCGTTGACGCGGCAGATCCGGCTTTCTGATGGAGACCATCGATATTTTGCGTAATGATGTCCTGAACGTAGCCGAGTTGCTGCAGACGAGCCAGGGCACGGTGGCCATCGTTCGGATGTTTCGACGCCAGTTCTGGATAGCGCTCGACGCGCCGTTTCCAATGGTTGATTCGGATCTCCGGGCTGTTCAAATAATCCCGAAACATCGTCGGCTTGATACGCTTCCAGATGCCGTTCGGACCCCGATAATCAGGTATACCCGACTCGGTCGATATACCTGCGCCGGTGAACGCCAGGCCCGAGCGACGCTCGAACAATAGCTCAGCCAATCGGTGAAGCTGTTCAACATCCTGCGTCGTCAGTCCCGCCAGTTCTTCTTGTGCATTTGCTATGGAATCCATTTTCTGATTAAACAATCGCTGTCAAGCCATCTAGATGGTTTGAGGTCCTTTAGCGGTCGTATGTACTCAAATCCACCTGTTCAGGCGTTGTAATTCACGTCCGGACTCGGTAACCCTGGCATCAATTTCGCGAAACCGTCAGACCGGTCACTGGAATGCTCGAAGGTACGCCTTCGATGCCTGGAGGATCGATGACAACCGTTTCACGTCAACTAATTGCCGGTAGATATGTGTGTGATTCACGCATCGGGGCAGGCACCTACGCAGAGGTCTTTCGCGCTACAGACACCCAAACCGGAGAACAGGTCGCCGTCAAGACATTGCGGTCGGAGCACGCGACCCAAGAACAGTCAATATCTCTCTTCGAGCGAGAAGGGACGACTGGCTCGGCAATCTCGCACCCAAATGTCGTGAAGATATCGTCATTTGGCGAGCACAACGGAACTCACTTCATCATCATGGAACTCGTAAAGGGGATCTCGTTGCGGCGGCGGCTGAAGATCGCCGGTCCGCTCAGCATCGCAGAGTCGCTTCGCATCTCCATCGGTGTGCTCCGCGGGCTGGAAGCAATCCACGGCGCAGGTTACATTCACCGAGACATCAAGCCACAGAATATCCTCATCGACGCCACCGGCACACCGAAGATCACGGATTTCGGCATCACCTTGCGTCTGGGCGAACTGAAATCGCCTGCGTTTGGCCTGGCAATGGGAACAGCCGCGTACATCGCTCCAGAGCAGGCAGAAGGGCAAGAGATCGGACCGCAAGCGGACCTCTATTCCGCGGGGGCCGTTCTCTTCCAAATGCTCACCGGAGAGGCGCCCTTTCCGGGCGATGACCCACTCGAGGTCATGAGCCGCCATCGGCTCGAGCCTCCTCGCGATCCACGATCTTTCAACCGAGAAATCTCGCCGGCGCTGTCTGCCATCGTGCTGCGAGCATTGAGCAAACAGCCATCCGAAAGGTTCAGCTCGGCACAGCGGATGCGCGAAGCACTAGAGATGCTGCAAGAGAAGATCCGAAATCAAGAGCCGAGTCGACGACTCCAGTCGCGGGGCAGGCAGTCCTGGACTGCACCACGAGCGACACGCCGATTGCGACTCAAGCTGGGCACCGTACCGATCCTGGCAACGGTAGTCAGCGCACTGCTGCTCGTCGTGCTGATCATCGTCGTGTTACTGGCGCTTGTCAGCTCTGCGGTCGACGCGAGCTCGTCGGGTGGGCAGATCTCAAACTCTGACCGGCCGAGTGGATACGTCGGAGTTCCGACTCCTTCCGATGGTTCGCCGCAATTCTCGGTGAGCGCAGATATTGCGGCGAACGACAATACCAAAGGATTCGGCTCAGCGGCGGCCAATTCTCCCGCGACGGCGGCGCTTCAAGTCGGATTTACGGAAAGTGCCGTCCTGGCGAGCCCACGTGGCCCCGAACATGCCGCCAACAGGAACAATCAAACGAGCAATTCTATCCCGGTGAAGTCGAACGCCGGAAAAGCCAGCGATCTCAGAATCAGCTGGTGTGTCGTCGAACCGCGTGACCAATCAGGTCGCTCAGGCGTCACGTCCAACAAATGAGAGCGCGGCCCTGGTGAGTCGCCCGACGCTAGTCATCGTCACGGACACGAGTGATCGACGACTTCCGTCGAGCCAAGGTCCACTGGTACACACCCGCCAGTCCAGCTATACCAAAGACGATCAGGCTCGCCAGAGATACGATCCAACTCTCCGTCACGATCGGCGGGTTGAAGTGAAACTCGACCATATGCGTGCCAGCCGGAACTGAAACTGCCCGAAAGATGCCGTCCGCCGTCGCGATTGGCGTTTCCGACCCATCCACTGTCGCCACCCAGCCAGGATAATCCGTATCGGCGAGAACCAGATAGGCCCGTCGGTCGGTCTCGACGCGAACCGTTACGCGGTCGTTCTGATACGTGACGATACTGGCGGTTCCACTGCCTCCCGTTTCGGCCGAAACCAGGTTTCCGCTGAGATAGAGCGTCGACTTGGGTACGAAATTGGGAGTGGTTACATCCGCAAGCGCTTCGTCCTTGGTCGCGTGACTCGCGCCGTAGCTCAGCCGCACCCGGGGTATGACGTCCTTGTTTTCCCAGAGAACCAGCCCATCGTTCGTCTTTAGCACGGAATCAAATGAAGACGATGGCGGACCGGACTTGGCATCGCTAATGACATATCGGACATTGAGCAGGTTGTAGAGTGCTGGCTCACTGCCACCGCGGAGAACGTCAAACACCTTCTTGTAGGCGGCCGGTTGCATTGGATCAAATAGGCCCCCTGCGTCATCCAGTCCCGCCAGCGAAGCTAGATCGGGCTGCCACGCCGCTGTGTTCGACATGATTCGAAACGGTCCATCCTCGCGCATTTTCTGCTGCAAGAACGAGACTGCCTGAGGATGACGAAAGCCAGCGGTCACGTCATCGGTTCCAGGGTTGAAGCTGGCGGTAGCGCCGTAGAGATCCAACATGATCCAGACGGTTGCCAGCACGCAGACGGTCGCACCGCGGATCTTGCCGCGACGAGCCGCCCACAGCAACGCGACCGTTCCAAGGAGGTAGATCACCGCCAGATTAAGCCCATCGACGGCAATCATCGGTCGATTGGTCGGGTCGTTTATGCCCAGGATCAAGCTATAGAAGAGCGGAATGACTAGGAGCATCAATGCAGCGAGCGCTATCAAGAGCCAGCGAACCGACCGGTCAAGCACATATCTGACCCGAGCCGATTTGGCGACCGAGAATCCGATCTCCTGCAAACCGAAGCCGGCAAGCAAGGCAAGACAGAGATCAACGATGACGTATACGCGCCCCGGTGCGCGGATCAAGTTGTAGGGTGGCAAGAAACGAAAGACCCAACCATGAAGTGGCGTGAATGGACCGAGTGCGAAAAGCAACGCAACACCAGCGAATGCACCCAGCAGCAGACGAATACCCGAAGGTCTCGTGGCCAGAGCGATACCGGCTAGCACGAGAGACACGATGCCGACGTAGCCCCAGATCTCGCCACTCGAGAAAGGACCCCAGTAGTCGGTTGGGTTACTACCGAATGCCTTCGGTAGAAAGAACTGCAGTAGAGCAATCGGCTCGACACTGAACTCGGTCGCCTGCTCATAGCTCAGCCCGGATCGAACCGACAACGATGCCATCTGCAGCGATGGAATGATCATCGGCGCGGCCAAGCCAAGACCAACGACCAGTGCTCCACCCGCACGCCCGGCGGCGAATACCAGAGGTCGCAACTGGACTCGAGCACTCGCCACGATTTGTTCAAAACTCTGACCGTCTGCCTCCCACGGCCAGAGACGATACCGTGTTCCAACCCAATAGAGCCACCATGCACCCCCGACCGTCAGCTCGTAGAGAAAGAGCTGCTGGTGACCGCCGGTTGCGATCAGAAAGATCACGACGGAGGTAGCGCATGCCCAGAGCAAAGACGAGTCTAGCGCGGTCCTGCGAAGGGTGAGCAACAGCAGTGGCAACCAGACCGCAACCGACAGCATCGAGTAGTGCCCCAGATGCGCAGTCAAGAACCCACAGGCTGAAAAGATGATTGCGACGGTTGTCGCCGGAAATCGGTGCATGCTGAGTGAGCGAGCGAGGAAATAGGCGCCAATGGACGCTATGAGATATTGTCCAATGGCCATCGCTTCAATGGTTCCATAGGAGAACGGTCGGTGGAGCAGCCAGGCTATGAGATTCGGTGGGTAGAGCATTGCGGCCTGATAGTTGGCGAGCTGCGGCATGCCACCAAAAAGATGGGGATTCCAGAGCGGAAAGTGACCGGATTGCAGTTCGTTTGCGCTGAAGGCATGTAGCGGAAAGAAATAGGAGCTCAGGTCACCACCACCGCGCGGGACCTGCGCTGAGCTCAACAGCGGTCGCCAGAAAAAGAGGAGGTGTGCGAGGAGCAAACCGCCGAGTGCGGCGACATCGAGGTGCATCGCGGGAAAACGCTTGCCTAACGGTTTCCAGAATAACCAGAAGACAAAGAACCAGGCAATCGCAGCTCCGGGAACTATCCAGAGTGGCAGCAGGCCGCTGAGCCTCGGTGCAACATCAGCGGCCACGGAAACGCTCTCTCAATTTGCATCGCTTTGACGGCACCGGAAGAGGTCACACGTTGAAGAGGAAATTGGCGATATCGCCGTCTTGCATGGTGTAAGTCTTCCCTTCTAAACGCAGTTTCCCGGCTTTGCGTGCCTCCGGCAATCCGCCCGTCTCGATCAGGTCGTCATAGCTCACAATTTCCGCCCTGATGTAACCGCGTTGGATATCGGTATGAATCACACCCGCCGCCTCGACCGCCGGGGTGCCACGGTCGATCGTCCAGGCCCGACACTCATCCGGCCCAACGGTGAAGAACGAGATCAACCCCAGCAGTTCATACGACCGTTGAATGAGTCGCTCACGACCAGTCTCTTTGATTCCAAGATCGTCGAGAAAGAGTCGAGCATCGTCCTCATCAAGACGGGCGATCTCTGCTTCGATCTTTCCTGCAATCGCGTCAACCATCACACCTGGTCGTGCGAAACGTGACTCTGCTTCTGCCTTGAGCGCGTCGGCCTGCTCACCAATCATGTCATCGCTCAGATTCAGCAGGACCAGCAGCGGCTTGGCCGTCAAGAACCCGAAACCTCTGAGTAGCTTTTCGTCCTCGGGTTGCAGATCGACTTCACGAATCGGCGTTCCCTCTTCAAGCGCTTCTCTCAGACGTGACAGAACAACTGCCTCACGCTCGTTCGCTTCACGCTCAGCACCACGCAGTTTCGGGATTCCAGCCGCGAGACGTCGAAGCCTCTTCTCGATCAAGCCAAGATCAGAGAAGGTTAGCTCCAAGTTCATCGTCTCGATATCGCGCATGGGATCGACGCTGCCCTCCGGGTGCGGTGCTGCCGGATCGTCAAACCCGCGCACAACATGCACCAGCGCAGCCCCCTGGCTGAGGAATCCGATCAGGCGGCCACTCATGCCCTGCTCGTGGATTCCTTTCGCCACGCCCGCCACGTCGTAATATTGCACGTCGGCAGGGACGGTTCGGCGCGGATTGAACATCTTGGTCAGCACGTCGAGCCGCTCATCGGGTACCTTTACTGTGGCAAGGTTCGGCTCTTCCTCGCCAGTCGAAAACTGGCCGGTTGCCGCTTCGGCCTCCGTCAGAGCGTTGAAGACAGTCGTCTTGCCAGTCTGTGGCAGACCGATAATAACCAGTTGGAGGGACATCCCACCTCCGTGACGATCACAAATCGAAGTCGTGGCAGCCATGAACGCAGGTTGGCGCCGACCTACGTTGTACCACGGGGGACTCGATGTCGCAGCGTTTGAGCCGGAGAACGTTGCTACGCTTTGCCGCCGCCGGTTCCGTAGCGGGAGCCGCAGGCTATTCACTCCTTATTGAACCATCAGACTTTCGGATCGAACACGTCAGGGTCGCAGCGAATCTTCCAGTCGGACTGCGCATCGGAGCGCTGAGCGACTTTCACCTCGCCGACGCGGTAAGCGAATCTCGAGTCAAGGACGCTGTTCGCTTACTTGCTCAACAGTCTCCCGATCTCATCGTGCTACTGGGAGACTACTCAACGGCGATGAGGTCTGGCAGTGTCATCCACGGACACGTCGAAACCGCCCTCGAAATCCTCGGAAAGCTCGCGGCACCCCTCGGGGTTTGTGCCATCCTAGGCAATCACGACATCACCAGGGATCTTCCAGACCTGGGTCAGATGATCCGCCAGAAAGGGATGACACCACTCGTCAACTCAGGAACGCTACTATCCGTGCATGGTCAGAGATTCGCCGTTGTTGGACTCGCCGATGCGCTTCAGGCTCAGCCTGATCCCGCTTTGGCAGCACGTGCTGTTCCGGCTGGAACGCCTATTCTGGGACTCGTTCATGAGCCGGATGCATCGTCGATGTTACCTGGGGCATCGCTCGTCCTGTCGGGCCACAGCCACGGCGGACAGGTGCGGCTGCCATGGATTGGGGCGCCTGTGCTCCCCAGGCTCGGACGTCGATTCCCATGGGGTTTGCGGCAGAATGGAAATACGCTGGTTTACACGTCGCGAGGAGTCGGTATGGTTCCTCCGCGGATTCGGATCAACTGCCATCCGGAAATCACGCTGATCGAAGTGGTCTCGTCCGGTGGGCAACGACCGATGCCACCAATAGGGTAGTAGCACGAACGGGTCTGGATCAGCGTGGACTGCTCAGGAGCGGATCAACCGCACCGATTGCGTCAAACGCGGCAGCCCGCAATCGGCAGGAATCGCACACCTGACAGGGCATTTCTCCACCTTGATAACAGGACCAGGTCAGTCCGTAATCGACTCCGAGAGACAAGCCCAGCCGGACGATTCCCGACTTGGGAACGTGCAGAAACGGCGCCAGCACTGGAATACTCTTTCCATCTTCGACGAATTGTTTGCTGGCAAGGTCGGCAGCGCGCTGGAAGGCATCGAGAAATTCTCCTCGGCAATCCGGATAGCCTGAATAATCGACTTCGCTGACTCCGATATAGATGGCGCTCGCTCCAATGACCTCAGCGTAGCCTGATGCAATCGCGAGAAAGATGTGGTTGCGAGCCGGTACCCAGGTCGAAGGAATGCCATCCCTCGTTGGCTCAGTTGGGATATCGCCCTGACCGGTCAGAGACGATGCACTCCAATCGCCGAGATTCACGCGTACGATCTGATGTTGTCGCGCTCCCACCGCGTTGGCGACCCGCGTCGCGGCGGCGAGTTCTTTGTCGTGGCGTTGTCCGTAGTCGAACGAAAGCGCATATACCTCGAAGTTGTTTGCACGCGCCAGCCAAGCCGCCGTTGTGCTGTCGAGGCCCCCAGAGAGTAGGATTACGGCCCGGTTGCGCTCTGTCCGATCGTCTGACATGTGAATTCGGAATCCTTTCAAGCTAGACAGGTGCAAGGGTGGTTCGGCGGCATGGATGTGAAACACACAGCGACATATCACGCTTCTCGCAAACGCCAGATACTCAGCTTCGCCATTCGCTGGATGCAGCCATCACTGGCGATCGGTGCGATCATTGCCGCGCTCGCCACAGGGGCCTGGCACCGACGCTGGGAATCTTCGCATGATGGCTCGCCACGTCGCGGCTTGTTCGACGGCTTGTGTCATCTCGGAACAGCGTTAGCTGTGTCGCTGCCAATTTTGCCCTATGTTCGTGATCGTTGGGGATTCCTGCGCATCAGCCTGCTCAGTTCGGTCGTCATCGATCTCGATCACGTGCTGGCGGCCCGTTCATTTCGCTTGACCCGCTGCATGACGATGGAACATCGTCCAGCGTCTCACTCAGTTCTGACCCCACTCATCTTCGCCGTACTTGCGGAGCGATGGAAGCCCGAACAACATGTCGGTCTCGCCGCGCTGGTGGGCGTCAGCTCGCACCTATTACGTGATCTCGGCACGGGAGGTGCGCCGCTTCTTCATCCGCGTCGAATCATTACCATCCCATACACGCTCGTCGTGGTGCTCTTGGGAGCCTTCTCAATGATGATCCGTTATGGCACGCGCACCGCAATGGGAGGAAAATTCGTCGCGCTACATGCCTGGAGATGGATCGCAGAGGCATACCGATCAATCAATTGATCCGGGATATTCATCGCACCACCACTTCGGCTTTGAGTATGATCATCGCGGTGACTCTCAAGGCAATTCGAAACCTGTTGGAGTGGATGGGTTATCCGTTGGAAGGAAATACGATCAATGGCTGAGGCACACGGTGGGCTTGGGGAACTTCTTGTGGTTCTCTACCTCGCCATTGCGATTCTGTCGTTCGTGCTCGCAAAGCGCAAAGGACTGCCATCGTGGGTCACCGGAACGGCTCACGGGCTGCTAGCGATTCAGATCATCATGGGCGTCGTGCTATTTGTGCAGCATCCGCACATCATGCCCGTTTCGCACGTCATCGCCGCGCTGTTGACCATTCCGGTACTCGGGCTGATGGCGCCGCTACGCCGTCGTTTGGGTCGCCCTCAAGCGGTCGGTGTCACGGCCTCCATCATCACGGTTCTCGCAGCTATCGCCGTCGTCATTGCGAAGACACGCTAATCCTACCCGGCAACCCCAGAAACAAGTTCATGGGTTCCGCTAGAGTTCGGTGACGACCGGCAGGATCAAGGGATGCATCTTCGTCTGGCGATAAATCTGTCGACTCAGCACACCCTTGGTCCGGCTCACAAGATAGCCGGTGCTAAACCCGCCCTTCTGGCGGCGTGCCAGAAACTTCTCAAGTTCTTCCTCAGCCCGGCGTAGCACTTTGGCGTCGATCTGTCCATCCAGACCATGTGTCGTGATCGCCGGTCCCACAATCAACTGCCTGCTTTCACGATCAACCACCAGGCTCGCGACGATAAAGCCACTGGCCGCGATCTCATCACGATTACGCAGAATCACCTCGCGGTTGCTGACTATGTCGACGAGCACCGCGCCACTTTTGGCCAGTCCTTCGCGTCGTCCCGTATCTCTGCCAAAGCTGTAAATACCGCCCAGTTCCGGTAGGAAGATCTGGCTGTCATTCAACCCGTGATCGATCGCGAGGTGTCGATAAAGCGCAAGCATGCGATGCTCACCATGGATCGGCATGACAAAGCGAGGTCGAATGAGACTCAACATGAATTTGAGCTCATCGCGACTGGCATGACCAGAAACGTGAATCGTCGGCTCGAGCGCCGAATAGATTACTTCGAACCCGCGCTTGAAAAGCAGGTCAATCGTTTGAGACACGCTTTCTTCGTTCCCAGGCACCGGTGTAGCTGAGAAGATGACGGTATCCCCTTTAGAGAGGCGAATGTGCTGGTGCTCGCCACTGGCGACACGTGCCAGAGCTGCGCCGGCCTCTCCTTGACTGCCTGTCGTAAGAATCAGCGCCTGCTTGGGTGGCAGTTTCATGGCGATGTCTATCGGAACCAGCACACCATCTGGCGGATTAAGATAGCCGAGATTCATCGCGATGCGAGTGCTCTGCTCCATGCTTCGGCCGGAGACTGCGACCTTTCTCCCATGCCGAAATCCCGCTCGCATTGCTTGGTCGAGGCGCGTGATATTGGACGCAAAGGTCGTCAGGACCACACGCCCGGTCGCCTCGCCGATCACGCGGTAGAGTGTCTCGCTCACGACGGCTTCGGATGGGGTGTGTCCTGGACGTTCAACGCGCACTGCGTCGGTCAACAGCAATAACACGCCTTCGTTGCCGATCTCACGCAAGCGGGCCTCGTCGGTTGGGTTTCCAAGTGGTGGGGTCGGGTCAAACTTGTAGTCGCCTGTGTGAACAACCCAGCCAATCGGCGTCTTTAGCCCGACCGCGAAGCTGCCGGGGATACTGTGCGTGACGTTGATGAACTCGGCCTCGAAGGATTTTCCGAATTGATAGGTTTTGCCTGGCTCGATGACGTGGAGATCAGCGAGGCTGAGAATCCCCGCTTCGTCGAGCTTGGCTTCGGCAAAGGCGATCGCCAACGCTGATCCATAGATCGGCACGGGCGCAATTTGCTTGAGCAGCGGCAGAAGATACGGCAACCCGCCGATGTGATCCTCATGGCCGTGCGTGAGCAGGATTCCTCGTAGCTTATTGATTCGTTCCACGACGTAACTGATGTCGGGCACAATGAGGTCGACGCCCCGCATCTCGTCTTCGGGGAACTTCGCCCCCGCATCGATGACAACGAGATCCCCACGGTATTCGACAGCCGTGAGATTCTTGCCAACTTCACCAACTCCACCGAGCGGAACGGCTCTAATTCTCGGACGCGGCATTCGTTGTGGTTCCCCTTGCTTTAATTCAAGTGTTCGTCAGACGCACCATTGCGCCAGTGTAAGTGTCTCACGTTGCGGGCATCAGATACGACCTTTATTCAGAATTGGCGAACTACCGGTCCAAAACGATCAGATTGGGCATACTGTCGAATGGAAACCAGAAGGATTGAACAGGGAAGTCGTTGGATAAAACCCCTCCAACGCCTGCTCTGGCTTACGTGTTCACTTGACATGCTTAATCCAGCCTCTCTAAGATTCTGAGTCGCTGCCGTAGCATCACCGGTGAGGAGAAGATCCGTGACTGACTTGCTCTACATGGACGATAGCTATATGCGCGAGTTCGATGCGATCGTCCGCGACGTCAACGAGGCTGGTCAGGTCGTCTTGGATCAGACCGCTTTCTATGCAGGCGGCGGCGGCCAACCTTGTGATACCGGCACCCTGAGTTCCGGAGACAAGACCTGGCGCGTAACAAAGGTGAGCAAATCCGGCGGCGAGATCGTCCACACGCTTGAGGGAGACGACCCTCCGGCCGTGGGGACGAGCGTCCACGGATCGATTGATTGGGATCAGCGCTACAAACTCATGCGCACCCATACGGCCTTGCATGTTCTGTGCGGTACTGTCTTCAATGAATATGGCGCGCAGGTCACTGGTGGAAATATGAGCGCTGACAAGGCGCGGATGGATTTCGAGCTTGAGGATCTCAACCCCGAACGCGTAGCGCACATTGAGGAGCTCGCCAATAAGGCAATTGCCTCGAATCTGCCGGTGTCATGGCGGTCACTACCGCGCGAGGAGGCCTTCCAAATCCCGGACCTCATTCGCACAAAGATCAACTTGCTCCCGGAGTCTATTACCGAGGTTCGCGTGGTCGAAATCGAGGGGCTTGATCTTCAGGCGGATGGAGGGACCCACGTCCACAACACGAGCGAGGTTGGTGGCATTCGGGTCATTGGGACGAGAAGCAAGGGCCGAATCAATAAACGACTCGAGATCGAGCTGACGGACAGCTCGAACTCCTGAATCTCCAAGGGGAGTGAGAGGGAATAGTGGTGATCGACTGGGACAGTTTACTGGCGCGACGAGCCGCCTACATCCGTTCGTCGGTAACGTTCAAGTTCGGTGAGCCCGAAGATCATCCCGATATCATTCCCTTCGCCGGAGGCGCGCCTCCCGTTGAGTGCCTACCACTTGCACGTCTTGAGGCGGCAATCGCACAGGCCTGGCGCACGATCGACCCGAACACCATGTACTATGGCGAATACCAAGGACACGAACCACTGCGAGAGCTCATCGCGGAGCGGATGCGTCGTCGAGGCGCTGAAGTGACTGCCGACGACATTCTGATCACAAATGGGTCACAGCAGGGACTTGAGCTCACTGCAAAACTCTTTCTCGACCCGGGCGATCGAGTGATCGTCGAAGCGCCCACCTATTTTGGCGCACTCCAAATTTTCGAAGTCTATGAAGCCGAGTATCTTCCAGTGCCTGTTGATGATGCGGGTATCGTGATCGATGAGCTCGAAAAGGCGCTGCAAACTACTCCGAAGCCAAAGTTCATGTATCTCATCCCAACCTTTCAAAACCCGACCGGAATCGCCTTGAGTCGCGAACGGCGTCTGAAGGTCGTAGAACTCGCGCGCAAATACGGGGTGCCGATCATAGAGGACGACCCGTATGGCGAGCTCTGGTTCCGCGGCGGAGATCATGGCACGCTACGACAATTCGGCCCAGAGGTGATATACCTCGGTACCTTTTCAAAGACACTGGCGCCAGCACTCCGCATGGGCTGGATGGTCGCACCTCAACAGCTCATGACCCAATACATGTACGCCAAAGAGGGTGTCGACATCCAGAGCGACCGAATGGTCCAGCGAGCCATCGTCAATGTCTGCGAAGATGATTGGCTCGACGAGCACATTTCCCGATCACGTGAAGAGTACGGGAAACGCTGCGACTTCATGCTTGAGTGTCTCGAGCGGGAGATGCCCCGTGGGACGCGCTGGACTGAGCCCGATGGCGGATTCTTCATCTGGGTTACCCTACCTGATGGGGCGAATGCTGATGAACTCGTGAAAGAATGCGCTCAGAATGGCGCGCTCTACAACCCTGGGTCCTGCTTCTATACCGATTGGGAACCCAAACCGACCTTGCGGCTCGGATTCTCCACGTTGCCGGCGGATCAGGTGAGTGAGGGTCTGAAGCGCATGGGCCAGGTGTTCCGAAAGCACCTCGGCTAGCCGAGAAGCCGGAGACGAATATCGCGCGTCTCATTGAGGTCTCGGAGGCCACATGCCGAAGTTGACCTCTACAGAATGGACCATCGGCGGACACGAGAGCCGCACTACCAGCCTGAACGAGCTGACCGAACGTAACACGCTCTAACTGCGACAAACGTTGCAGCTCAACCCTTGATTGCCATGTTTGTTCGAACCTCGCGACTCAGAATCTCCACTGCGCCCCTGCATTGATACGGACTGTGCTACAGTCGCACTCCGGTCAATACCCGGAAATCGTGCGAACAAAGGTGATGGAGACCAACAGACGTGAGCGAATCATCAATGTCCTTCGCGATCGTGCTCGGTATCGCGCAGGATGCAGGATATCCCCAGGCTGGAGATCGAACATCGCCCGCCTGGACAGATCGGTCACTGCGCCGCCTGACGACCTGCCTCGCCTTGGTGGATCCTCAAAGCGGGAAACGCTGGCTCATTGATGCAACTCCCGATTTTAAAGAACAGCTCCACCGACTCGATCTCATCGCAGAACGGGCCGATGTTCCTGGACTCACAGCGATATTCCTGACGCACGCCCACATCGGCCATTACACCGGCCTGATGCATCTCGGCGTTGAAGGAATGGGGGCGAATCGCGTACCAGTCTATGCCATGCCCCGAATGGAGCAATTTCTTCGGTCAAATGGACCGTGGAACCAGCTTGTTACGCTGAACAACATAGAAATCAGGCCACTGAGACACGGCGTCCCCGTCGAACTGAGCACGGACCTGCACATCACGCCGCTGCGAGTACCTCACCGAGACGAGTACTCTGAGACCGTGGGATTCCGCATTGACGGTCCATCACATTCGATTGTCTTCCTGCCCGATATCACGGGATGGGACGAGTGGGAAGCCTATGGGACGCGCATCGAACATGTGTTGAGCGAAGTGGATGTCGCTTACCTGGATGGTAGCTTCATGACTGGCGATGAGCTACCGGGAAGAGATCTGAGTAAGATCCCGCATCCAATGATCGATGCGACCATCGCGCGATTCGCGAACCTATCGGAGAAGGAACGAGGTAAGGTTCGTTTCATCCATCTTAATCAGAGCAACCCTCTGATCCGCGGTGACGCTAACGCATTGGCTGTACTCGAGCGCTCCGGATGCAGCGTTGCCAGTGAGGGCGAAGTGGTCGAACTCTAACCAGAGGTGGCTACGAGAACGCTTGAACCCACTTCTGCGCCAGATCCAACACGGAGCTTGAGAACAGTCCAAAGCCAACGGTCGCAACTGCCATCAGCCCGAGACCGAACCCCAGGAGCGGAGTACTGCGCGCCTGCCACTGACGAATCGGCTCGTTGAAATACATAACGGCTACGACGCGGAGATAGAAGAAAGCCGACACCGCGCTCATAACCACCAGTACGACCGCGAGCCACGTCATGTTGCCCTGAATCGCCGCCAGAATCACATAATACTTGGCATAGAAACCGACCAGTGGTGGTACGCCCATCAGGGAGAACATGAAGACCGTCATAGCCAGTGCTGCGAGCGGACTACGCGAACCGAGACCGCTAAAGTCATCAAGATCGACGCCGTGACCACGATGCTGAAGCCAAGTAACGACGCCGAAAGCGCCGATATTCATAAAGCCGTACGCAAACAGATAAAAGAGCAAACTGCTAACACTTAAATCACCAGTTTTTATGCCGCCGTACGCAGCCAAAGCCACCAGCATGTAGCCGGTATGGCCAATGGAGGAATAGCCGAGCATACGTTTCACATCGCGTTGCGCGATGGCGACCACGTTGCCGTATGCCATCGTGATCACCGCCAGAATCGCAATGAGCGTCAACCAGCTCTCACTCATTGGGCCGAGCGCCTGGACCAGAATCCGCGCCATCGCCGCGAAGCCAGCCACTTTCGGAACAACCGACATGTACCCGCTGACCGGCGTCGGCGCGCCCTGATAGGCATCCGGCGTCCACATGTGAAACGGGACAGCCGCAATCTTGAAGGAAAGTCCTACCGCCAGTAGCAAGAGCGCCAGTAGCAACGATGGCTCGAGCTTCGATTGGCCCGCGATCATCGGCCGCAGTCGCGTCGCGATCTCAGAAAGATTCGTGCTACCGGTCGCCCCATAGATCCAGGCCATGCCGTAGATCAGGATTGCCGAGGCGAACGCACCGAGCAGAAAATACTTGAGTGCGCCCTCGATTGACGTAGTCCGATGGCGGGCAAACCCGGTCAGCACATAGACGGCGAGCGAGCTCATCTCGATGCCGATGAAGATCATCAACAGATCGCCGGATGCGCCGACCAGCATCGTTCCCAGGAGAGAAAAGAGGAGAAGAACGAGATACTCGGGCAAGGGCATATTCCCGGGTTCATCATTTCCGCTCACGTAGGACGTAGCGATCATTATCGACATGATACCGGCCGACAGGACGATGATATTGACGAAGAGCGAGAAATAATCGGCGCGAAACATCTGATTGAACGTCGTCTTGCCGGCGTTCCAATCGATAAGCAGGTTTGAGGCGAGCGCCAGTCCCATTCCTGCCAGGGCAAGCCAAGCGAGCAGGGGCTGATGTCGTCGCGGCAGGAATACGTCACCGGCGAGCACTAGAATCGCCGTTCCCAGAACAATGAGCTCGGGGATCAGCAGAATCCAGTCCGGCTGTACCATCGGCAACTGCACGCCGCTACTCCTTCACCTTGCGACCGATCGCCCGACCTGGGCACGGCCGCTGGACCTGAGTGGTTATCACCCTAGAACCCGCTCCCGCCGAACGGTTTGAGAATCGCTTCGAGCGCTGGCTTCATAATCTGCATAACCGTGTGCGGATAGACACCGATCCAAATGGTCAGCGCCGCCAACGGTGCCAGCGTTATGATTTCTTTCCAGTCAATATCGATGAACGTACGCGGATCAAGGAAATGCTCGTCCTGGCCAGATCCACCCATGACCGGCTTCGGTCCGAGTTCATTCGCTTCGGTCATCTGGGCACGCAGTTCCGGATCATTCGCATCGGGAGGTTCGCCGGGAGCACGCACCCAGGCGACACGCTGGAACATCCACATCATGTACCAGGCGGCAAGGA
This sequence comes from uncultured Chloroflexia bacterium, assembly GCA_963739715.1. Taxonomy (GTDB): domain Bacteria; phylum Chloroflexota; class Chloroflexia; order Thermomicrobiales; family Thermomicrobiaceae; genus CALAGB01. Next base: position 536,617 of record CAVUBN010000021.1, read on the forward strand.
TTACCACCACAGCCGCGCTGATTCCCGCCCAGTCATAGGCCTGGAAACCACCGAGTATGGCCAGGAACTCGCCGACAAAGCCACTTAAGCCCGGCAATCCGATTGACGCCAGCATGAAGAATCCAAAAAAGGCAGCGTAGACCGGCATGTTCGTCGCCAAGCCGCCAAATGCCTTGATTAGGCGTGTATGCCCTCGGTTATAGATCATGCCGACGAGGAGGAAGAGTGCGCCCGTCACCAGACCATGGCTGATCATCACGATCATCGCCCCGTAAAGCCCCTGGGCATTGAACGCAAAGATGCCAAGCGTAACGAAACCCATGTGGCTGACTGATGAATAAGCAACCAACTTCTTGAGGTCCGGCTGGACGAGTGCGACCAGAGCGCCGTAGATGATGGCGACGATTGACAAGATGATGATGTACGGCTGCCAGGTCTTCGCGGCGTCAGGGAAGAGGGGCAAATTGAACCGGAGGAGACCATAGCCTCCCATCTTGAGCAGGACACCCGCCAGGATCACTGAACCAGCCGTTGGCGCTTCCACGTGAGCGTCAGGGAGCCATGTATGGAATGGCCACATTGGCACCTTGATAGCGAAGGCGATGAAGAACGCCGCAAAGACCCACATTTGGAAGTTGTGGCTGTATGTCCCTTTCGCCAGTTCCAGAACATTGAGCGTATGAATTCCAGTCTGATCGAAATAAGCCTGGTACGTCGCCACGATGCCAACCAGCATCAGGAGGCTGCCGGCCAGCGTGTAGAGGAAGAACTTCACCGCGGCGTAGACACGATTTGTGCTACCCCAGATGCCGATCAAGAGCGCCATCGGTATCAGCATGATCTCCCAGAAGATGTAGAAGAGGAAGAGATCAAGGCTGACGAATACGCCGAGCATTCCAGTCTCGAGTAGCAGCATCGCGATCATGTACTCGCGCACGCGGCGGTCGACCGGTTGCCAAGATGCGATGATCGCGACGATCATCAAGAGCGTCGTCAGAACAATCAGCAGCGCGCTGATGCCATCCACGCCCAAGAAGTAGGACACTCCGACACGCGGCAACCAATTGGCGTACTCGCGAAATTGCGGCGTGCCCGACACCTGCATCGAGGGAAGGCTCGTGTTGAATGAGCCAATCATCGCGATCGACAGAATGAACGAGACGCTCGCGCTCAGCAGTGCGATCCAGCGAGCCGCATTCGACGAGGCACGCGGCCAGAAGAAGATGATCAGCGCGCCGACGGCGGGTGCGTAGGTTATTAGACTGAGTATCGGAATACCGTTCACTACGCTCTCCTACCGGCTACTGAAACAGGTTACTTCCGAATATCAGGTACGCCCCGACAATGATGACGGCACCGAGCGCAATAGCTAGCGCGTAATTTGAAACGAGACCCGTCTGCGCTCGTCGCCAGCGTTCACTCGTATATGAGACCACCGACGCGACTCCGTTGACCGTACCGTCGATGATTTGGACGTCCACCACACGCCACAGAAACACGGAGAAGAGATAGAGCGGGTGGATAATAAATCGCTCGTAAATCGCGTCGAAATACCAGAGGTTCGCGGCCAGCTGATAGGCCGGCCCAAGTCGCTTGGACCATTCTCGCGGACTTACCGTCCCACGGATGTACGCAAGGTAGGCGATTCCAATTCCGGCCAGCACGACGAGCGTCGAAGCAATCGCAAGTCCAACCGTCGTCGCCGAAGCAATCTCCACGGGTGGCTTGCCGGACGCAAACGCAGGCTCAAGGAATGTGTGAAACCACCCTTTGTCTGGCGGCCATCCGACCAGCGCACCGACCAACAGAGCCGGAATCGCAAGCAGAATCAGCGGCGCCTTCATTGACCACGGTGGGTCGTGAGGATGAATGTGCGAGGTGTCAAAACGCTCGGTGCCGTGGAACGTAAGGTAGACCACACGCATCATGTAGAGCGCTGTGAAGAACGCCGCGACGAGACCAGTGATCGCCACAATCCGGTGGTTTGATGCCCACGCTCCCGCGATCGTTTCGTCTTTGCTCCAGAACCCAGCAAACGGGAAGAGTCCGGCGTTCGCAAGCGCACCGATCAAAAAGGTCCAGTACGTTACCGGCATGTATTTCTTCAGGTTGCCCATCTTACGCATGTCTTGCTCATCATGCATGCCATGAATGACGCTACCGGCACCAAGGAAGAGTAAGCCTTTGAAGAAGGCGTGGGTGAACAAGTGGAAGATGGCTGGAACCCAGGCGCCGACACCAAGTGCAAACGCCATGTAACCGAGCTGGCTGACCGTCGAATAAGCGATGACTTTCTTGATGTCGTATT
>CAVUBN010000022.1:0-31074 GCA_963739715.1 uncultured Chloroflexia bacterium
TAGGCTTTCTGTAGTGAGCCGCCAGGGACTCGAACCCCGAACCCGCTGATTAAGAGTCAGCTGCTCTGCCAATTGAGCTAGCGGCCCAAACTGTTCTCATCGAGGGTTGTTGGTGAGCGCTGGAAGGTCGTACCAGGCTTTGAAGCGGCAAATTATCGCCTTCAAGTCGGATGGTCCCCCGAATCCGAACCGGCTGCGATTCTACCATAGCTCAAGCATTTCGGACCAACGGCGGTGCCCGAATGTCTAGTACGATCAAGCTGTTGGACTGAAGGCGGTGAGATTGCCGAACGCCACGCGGAAGAGCCTACGTGGAAGATGAAAGACGAAGATTTGCGGTTGTGAAGCAAGAGTGTCCGCCACACTCATCAGAGGCCATCACGCCGGCCGGCGGAGTTATCGGGCACCGTGAACTTCAGTGTCGGTGTGTGTCGAAATCTAGTGTCCGATGAACGTCGGGCGATCAGCCATCTCAGGTGTGGTTAGCTCGACGAACCCTTCACCAGAAAAATCTTCGACAAGTGATGAATTGTTGAACCAGCTTTGCGGCGCCGGCTGACCCCAGTAGGTCTGTCGCTTTGGGTCGTTCAGCCGCCAGCGGATCGGCTCGAAATCCGGATCGGGTATCAGGTAGTCACTCGTATACAGTTCGATGCGGTTGCCGTCCGGGTCGAGCAGATACAGGAACATGGCGTTGGAGATGCCGTGACGTCCAGGACCTCGCTCAAGATTGGCTTCGTAGCCCGCAGCCGAGAGAATGTCGGCCGCGCGCAGTACGTTGCTCGCCTCCTGGGTCCAGAATCCAACGTGATGGAGGCGAGGTCCGGGGCCGGTCATCAGCGCGACATCATGCACGTTCTGCTTCCGATGCAGCCAGGTCGCCCACACCCGAGGTTGTTCCTCTTCGGTCTCCGTGTATTCTGATCGACGAAAGCCCAGGTCATTCGCATACCACGACTCGGCGACGCTAACGTCCGGAACGTGCAAGTTGACGTGGTCGATGCGCATGATGTGCGCGCCTTGATAGCGGTGAAACTGCTGAAGCTGTCGTTCGACTCGCGTGACCCCGTGGTAGAACTCGATCGGGAAGCCCATCGGATCGCTGATTCGCAGGGCACGTCCCTGCCCCGTCTCCTCGTCCGGCTCGACCCATCGGGAGGCCAGATCACGCTCCCGCGACAGCCGGAAGAGTGCTTCGAGATCCTCTTCGCTCTCGACTCTGTAGCCGATATGACCGACCCCAGCGGATTCAGCCTCTCGCAGGATCAGGCTATGGTGCTCCCAATCCTCGAGACATCGAAGATAGATGCGATCGTTATGTCGTTCGGTTTCGACAAAGCCGAGCAGACCGACGTAGAAATCATGTGCGCGGTCCAGATCGGTAACGCGCAGTTCAACGTGACCGGTCTTGAGAATATTAAATGGTCGGTGTTTCGCGGCGGTCATTACCTGACGCTCCACTTCCGATGATTCTCGCGACTCTGCGTCATCCGACCGGATTCGTCCCGATCAGGCGCCATGGCCCGGCCGGTCGAGAAATTCCTGCACGCGCCGCTTATACGGCTCCTTGTCGTAGCTGGTGTAAAGTGAGCTAGCCATGCGTACCGGATCGCCGAAGAAGAATCGCTCGTAGAGCACCTGGCGCGAGCCAAACGCACTGAGTGCGACGTCCCAGGCGAGCCGGAATAACTTCACCCGGTTGTACGCGTCGGTGTTGCGTCCCTGCAGGTACTTGTCGATCATCGGGCCGATTGGGCTGCGCGTATCTGCCTCGGTCGGAATCGCCATCAGGCCACTGGCGCCCAGCAGATGCAAAATCTCGATCATGCGCGGATAGAGCTTCGGGAACATGTTACGCGCCGCGTTGAGTGGTGCGAAAGCCGGGGTCATCATGCCCCACGCGTCGATGTTCGCGTCTGCCTCGCTGGCCCGTAAGAAGGCGCGCATTGCCTCTATGTCGATGATGATCTCGGAGAGCTTCTCCTGCACGTGCTGGAAGCCGTCAATGCCGATCCGGTCGCCAATCAGGGCTGCCACGCCGAAGACGAACTCTGCTTTGGCTAGATTCTTGACGATTACCTGATGGGCCATATGAACCACGGCGTTCGTCTCGGCGAAGACACCGTTGCACAGCCGCATGTCTCCGTAGATAAAGACTCGCTCCCACGGCACCAAAACGTCCTCGAAGACGACGATCGCGTCCATCTCCTCGAAACGAGCACCAAGTGGATGATCGAACGTTGATCGGCCATAGTCGAACGACTCACGGCAGATGAACTTCAGTCCCTGGCTATTGACCGGGATCGAGAAGGCGAATGCATATGGTATGTCGTCTTCGTTGCCGCGAAGAACCGTCGAGGGAAAGACCTCAATCTCGTCGGCAATTGGCCCCAGGGTCGCCAGCATGCGGGCGCCACGGATAACCAGGCCGGCGTCGGTCTCTTTGACGACACGCGCCACGATATACGGATCGACCTGCTGACTGGGGCCGACCGAACGATTCACCTGCGGGGTGATCAACGTGTGGGTCATGCACAGGTCATTCTCGCGCACGTGCTCGTAGTAGCTCTGAATGTTGGTGCCGTGGCGCGAGTCACCCTGGGCGAAGAAGCTTGATGCTGCCGAGAATGCGGCCAGCCCCACGTTCAGATAGTCGGGCGTGCGGCCCATCATGCCGCCGGAGAAATCGGCCCAGTGCTTCATCATCGCGGTGCGTCGTGACAAATCTTCATGGCTGCGCGGTTGAATGAATGAGAGCCCGACCCGCTCGCCGCTGGTCGGTGAGACGTACGTCATGTCGTCGCGATGGCTTGGATCGAGCTGCATGTCGTAGAGGGACGCAAGACTGCGAGTCACATTGCGAAAAGCTGGATGCTGGCTGATATCCCCGAGGACCCGTTCGCCCTGGATCCAGACCTCGCGCGGGTTCTCCCGCAGTCCTTGAAGATATGCTTCACCTGTACGTGCGCCCATTCGCAGCTACCCTCCGTTAACCATCGCCGTTTTCTTACTGGCCGGATCTCAAAACACCTTTGGAAGTCAATTGTAGGGACATTTCACTATTTCGGTGGCGCCACTCAACGTCCGGTCGGCAGGTCTTCTTCCGCGACCACCTGGTTCTCAAGCGCGCCGACCCCAACGGCTTCAACCTTCAGCACGTCACCGGGCTGAACGTACGAGATCCCCTCCGGCGTGCCGGTCAGGATGACATCGTCCTGCTCCAGCGTCATGAATTCGCTGATGTACTCGATCAGCGGCGCGACCTTGAAGATCAGGTTTGACGTGTGCCCTTCCTGGCGAAGCTCTCCGTTGACGTAGGCGCGCAGTTGGACGTTATCTGGATCGATGTCTTCGTCTTCGACCACCCAAGGTCCGAGCGGGCCAAACGTGTCGTAGCCCTTTGCCTTCACCGGCGGGCGGTAGTAGTTGGTGATGTAGTCACGGGCTGTGACGTCGTTGCCGACGGTGTAGCCACGGATCACGTCGTGCGCGTCCGCTGCCTTGACCTTGCGGCACCGGCGACCTATGACAACCCCGAGCTCCACTTCGTAGTGGAGCTGTTCAGCCCCTTTCGGGCGGATGATCTTGGCACCATGACCGATAAGCGAGGTGAGCGGCTTGAAGAAGAGGACAGGTGCGGTCGGCGTCTCCAGACCGAGCTCTTTCGCGTGATCGGCATAGTTGAGCACAAGCCCAACCACTTTGGTGGCATTCACCGGTGGTAGCCAGGTGATCTCAGTCTGTGGATAGCTGCGACCAGCCTCGTCGACGACCCGGTCTTCAACAACCTCGCCGGTGTGGAGCCGACCGTCAGCCACAAAACGTGCTGTTCGCATCAATGATCTCCATTCCCAGCGGCTACGCCGGCCGGAATCAATCCGTAGCGCTCCGTCACTTCGCGGAGCCTCCGCTTGTTTTCGTCCGAAGGAAGTACCAACGGTAGCCGCATCTCAGGCTGGATCTTGCCCATCAATCCGAGTACGTACTTCACTGGACCGGGGTTGGTCTCAAAAAAGAGGGCCTCGTTCATGGCGAACATCTCGTGATGCAAATCACGGGCTTCGAGCCATTTTCCGGCTGCCGTCAGATTGTAGAGTTCGGCTGATTGGCGCGGCATAACGTTGCCCGTCGCGCTGATGTACCCGGCGCCACCGAGTGCCAACAGCGGAAAGCAGAGCGCCTCGATGCCAGAGTAGACCAGAATGTCTCTTCCACAACGATCGAAGAGTTTGGTGACCTGCTCGAAATCTTTGTTAGCTTCTTTAACCCCAATGATGTTCTTACGCGCGCGTAAGATGCGGGCGGCTGTGTCCGGCTCAAGGTTGACTGCCGTGCGCCCTGGGATGTTGTAAATGATGATCGGCAGCGAAACTCGTTCCGCGACAGAGGTGAAATACTGGTAGAGACCCTCCTGGCTGGGCCGATTGTAATACGGAACCATCATGAGCGACGCGTCAGCGCCGACGCGCTCTGCGAACTGGGTCAGGCGTACCGTCTCGTCAAAGTTGTTGGTGCCGGTTCCTGCCACGATCGGGACGCGGCCACGCACCGTTTTGACGGTCGTCTCAATCACGTGTTCGCGCTCGTCAAGGGAAAGCGAGGATGGCTCGCCGGTTGAGCCGGTAATCGAGATGCCATGGCTGCCACTCTCGATCTGCCACTCAATCAGGTCCTTGAAGGTCGGCTCATCAAAGTCACCGTCGCGAAACGGTGTGACAAGCGGAACGATGGAACCTCTCAGTTCTTTGCTCACGTTCTCATCCTTTGCGTTGAATGCATGTGTTCGAACTCGCGGCTATGGCTGTCCTGTCTGCCCTAACTCAGTCATCGTCGGGACACTCAATGCCGTACGAACCGACCGAAACCGAATCCAGATCGCATAGCCGAGCAACAACGTTGACGCGAGCGCGAGCAGTGGCTGCAGTGGCGCGAAGTAATTCATTGCCCCGGTCGCGCCAATGGCGAGCACGACGACCTTGTTGCAAACTGGACAACCGACCGCAAGGAACGAGAGAAACCCACCCGCGGCGAGTTTCCCATCCTGTAACGAGCACGCCGCCGGCAGCGCGTAGCTGGCGGCAAGAATCGCGGTCAACGCAACGGTAATGGCGAGGAAGACGTAGTCTTGAGGACGAACCGGTACCATACGGTCGAATATTGGGTTAGGTATCAGTACGGTGGGAATCCCGATGAGAAGTGCGGTCGCGATTCCGGCACCAATTCCATAGAAAGCTGCCCGACCGCGAGTTCCAGGAGGAAATAAATGTGACGCGTTCATTCACGCCTTTCCTTGACGATAGGATGTGTCGAATGTCTCGTTACAATCCAGTCTACGTCGTCGTATTAACTTTGCGCAAGCTAGGCTGTAAGCTGGCGGTCCGACTCTCGACACGTGACTCCGACTATGCTGAACTAGCGCGTACGACCACTCCACTGGTTACAGGAATGGACTGCCATGAACGCCTCAACTCCGCTGACCTTTGACGATCTGCTGCGACTTCAACAGATTGGTGACCCTCAGATATCACCTGACGGTTCGGAGATCGCGTATGTCGTTTCGGCTGCTACGCTTGACGTTGGCCAATCGGCGCCGACAAGTTGCATCTGGGCCGTCATGACGGCGGGCGAAGAGCCCCGGCAGGTCACACATGGTCCCAGCAGTGACGACCTTCCTCGATGGTCTCCAGATGGGCAGAAGCTTGCCTATCGCTCCGACCGCGTCGAGCGGGGCATCGGCCAGATCTACATTGTGACCCGCGGACTTGGCGAAGGGGTCGCGTTGTCAAGGTTTGACGGCGCGTTGACCGATTTTGTCTGGTCGCCCGACGGACGTTCTATCGCCGCGGTTGTCGTCGATCCCAAGCCGCCACATGACGAGGGCGCGGACGAGATCCTGTACGAGGATGATTCTCGCTTTGCGCGAATCTGGATCATCGATGTGGCCACCGGCAGCACGACGCAGGTGACGCACGGCGACGAGCATATCTGGGAGCTTTGCTGGTCGCCCGATGGGCGGTTCATCGCCGCGGTTACCAGCAACACGCCGCATCGTTGGGCCTGGTACCGTTCCAGCCTCAGTCGCATCAATGTCTCAAGCGGCGAAGTCACCGAGCTGCACGTGCCAGAGCGACAGATCGCGCGGCCCGCCTGGTCACCGGACGGACAGTGGATCGCAGTCACAACTAGCATCTGGAGCGATCCCGGTATGACCGGTGGAGACGTGCTCCTGGTTTCCGCGAGCGGCGATGAAGTTCGGCACCTGCGAGCGAGCGACGCTCGATCGCATTTGACAGTCCACTGGGAATCTGAGAGCCGTTCGCTGCTGACTTCGGCGCTCGAGCACGGTGGCGCGGCCATCTGTCAGGTCACCCTGGACGGTTCAGCCGAGACGCTGTGGCGAGAAGATCGAGGTCTGGTGAGCTACGGCGCTACCGTATCTCGTGATGCGTCGGTCGTGGCGGCAGTCATGTCGTCGTGGAACGAGCCTCCCGAAGTTTGGGTGGGGAGAGCCGGGGCTGACGTGAACTGGCAGTGTCTTACACACCACAATGGTGAGTTCAGCGGTCGGATCCCTGGGCGTCTTGAGACGCGGCATTGGAACGCGCCGGACGGACAGGAAATCCAGGGTCTTCTCCTCCGGCCGGATGGGATACCCGAAGGTCAAGCGGTCCCGATGGTGACGATGATCCACGGTGGGCCGACTGGCACCTCAGCGTACACTTTCTCGGAGCGCGGGACCACAGGATGGATCCCCGAGCTTCTGCGTCGTGGCGTTGCTGTGCTACTCCCGAACGCGCGCGGAAGCGCGGGCTGGGGTCTCAAGTTTGCCGAGGCCAACCAGCGTGACATGGGCGGCGCCGACCTGCAGGATGTCCTAGCCGGAGTGGACGATTGCGTGCGGAGTGGGCTGGCCGATCCAGATCGCCTGGGTGTTTGTGGCTGGAGCTATGGCGGTTACCTCACCGCCTGGGCGGTGACGCAGACCGACCGGTTCAAGGCCGCCATCGCGGGAGCCAGTATCACCAACTGGGTCTCGTTTCACGGTACAAGCGACATCCCGGCGTTCGATGAGTTCTTCTATCGCGCCGATCCCTATGATCTGAGTGGTCCGTACGTCACCTTCTCGCCGATCTTCGAAGCGAACCGGGTCACGACGCCCACCCTGTTCTTGCATGGCGAGCGAGATCTCATCTGTCCAGTAGATCAAGCCAAGGAGATGTTTCGAGCGCTACGCGACCGGGGCGTGCCGACCCAGTGCGTGATCTATCCGCGAGAGGGGCATCCCATCCGCGAGACTGCGCACCGCCACGACATGCTGAAACGAGGAGTCGAGTGGCTCTGCCACTGGATGGGCGTTCCAGCCGAGGATCGAGAAATCACCACTTGAAAGCGACAAGTTGTGGGGCAGCTATTCAGCTAATCTGGGATCGAGTGCGTCTCGCAAGCCGTTTCCAAGCAGGTTGATCGACAACACCGTGAAGAAAATCATCAAGCCCGGGATGACGGCCAACGTCCAGGAATGAGTCATGTAGGACTGCGCGTCGGTCAGCATGTTGCCCCACGACGGTGTCGGAACCTGCACTCCCAACCCAAGATAGCTTAACGACGCCTCGACGATGATGAAGACCGGCACGGCCAGGGTCGCCCAGACAATCACGAGCGGAATCACATTCGGAAACATGTGCCGCGAGATGATCCGTGCGTCGGACGCACCGACAACCCGAGCGGCCTCAACGTAGTCGCGGCGGCGGAGCGACATCACCTCTCCACGAATCAACCGTGACAAGCCCATCCAACTCACCGAGGCGATGACCAGTGCAAGCACAGTGGCACTCACGCTGAACAGCGTGTTGATGAAGATCAAGAGGAAGAGTGCGGGAATTGAGAGCATTATGTCGACGAAACGCATGATGACCGAATCGACCCATTTCCCGTAATATCCTGCAACCGAGCCGAGTGTTCCACCGATAACGAAGGCACTCAGAGTTGCCAATCCCGCCACCATCATTGAGACGCGACCACCGTAGGCGAGCCGGGTCAGGACGTCTCGGCCCAGGTTATCCGCGCCGAGCGGGTAGCCGGGACTGAATGGTGGCTTGAAACGATCAAGCAGAAACTGATCGCTCATGCCCTTGTGCGTGATGAAATGGGAGATGAGCGGGGCCCCGATACTGAAGATCAGGATCAGAAAAGTGATGAAAAGAGCGACCACCGCAATGCGGTTATGTTGAAACCGGCGCCACGATTGCCGGAGATAGCCCTCCGGTGCGCGGCGGGCGGCACGACTCAGATCACCGGTATCAACTAGTTGTTGCGCCGCTTCACTCGCACCGACTACCTGTTGTCCTTGATCGGCGTTTACGTTAGCCACGTTCGTACTCCTGGTCCTCTACTCGTAACGGATCCGGGGGTCGAGAATGCCGTAGGCGATGTCGGCCAGCAGATTGGCCACGACTGTGAGGATGGAGACCATCAGAACGGTGCCCATCACGACGGTGTAATCTCGTTTCGTGGCTGAATCGTAGATTAGACGTCCGACCCCATTCCAGGAGAAGATCTGTTCGGTGACGACCGCCCCACTGAAGAGCGTTGGGATGTCGAGGGCCAGAAGTGTCACTAATGGCAGAATGGCGTTGCGCAAAGCGTGTCCGAAAATGACCACATTGTCGCGCAACCCCTTCGACTGCGCTGTTCGGATATAGTCCATGCGCAGGACCTCGATCATCTGTGAGCGAATGTACCGTGTCCAGGCGGCAGTTTGGACGAAGGCCAGCACGAAGGCTGGCATCAATAAGTGCTTCAGCGTGTCAAGTACGCCGCTCTGTCCGAGGGTATGCACGCCTCCAGATGGAAGTGCCGGTAGCCCCCAGTCGCGGAACTTCACCGAGAAGAGGATGATCATCATTAGGCCGAGCCAGAAGATTGGCACGGCAATGCCACCGACTGCCCCAACGGTCGTGACCTGATCGAACCAGGAGTTGCGACGGGTGGCGGCGTAGACGCCGACGGGTATCGAAAATAACAACGAAATCAACAACGCTGCCCCGGTCAGAAGCAACGTATTCGGGAGTTTCTGCAGAATCAACTCGGAGACCGGGCGATAGGTCACAAGTGAAATGCCGAGGTCACCACGTGCAATATGAGAGAACCACTGGAAGTAGCGGATGTAGAGCGGCTGATCGAGACCAAGGCTGTGCCGGATTCTCTCCAGATCCTGAGGACGAATATCCGGGTTGAGCGCGAGGTCGGAAATCGGACTCCCTGGCACAAGATTGGCCAGAGCAAACGTCACAATTGTGATGCCGATGACGAGTGGGATCATCTGGATGACCCGGCGGAGCACGAAACGCCCCATCGTGGTTCCCTTCTAGCGCTGATCTCTCCAACGCGCAAAATACGCTTAGCGTGATCATCATGCGTGCGTACTCAGGAATGGGTACGTGAATACCCATTCCTGAGTGTAGTGGAACTTACCCTTACGGTTTAGGCGTCAACCCACCACTGGTGCGCGTCGAAGACAAAATCGATGTCGTTCGGGAAGAGATTGTGCACGCGCTTGTTGACGACGTAGATTCCTTTCGGGAAGTCCGTGATCGCGCTCGGAATATCATCCATCAGGATGTTCTGCATCTGCGTGTAGATGTCCTTGCGCTTGGCCAGGTCGGTGGTTGCGAGGCCCTGCTTGAGCAGATCGTCGACTTTGGGATTGGAGTACTTGTTCATGTTGAAGCCACCCTTGTAAGAGTCGGTGGACCACATGGTGGTCTGGTCAGGATCGGTACCCCAGCTGAAACCGACGAGGAAGATCGCGAAGTCCTTCGTACCGGTGATCCGGTTGAGGAAGGCGTTCCACTCCTCCAGTTTCGGAGTCATGTCAACGCCGATCTGCTTCCACTGCTGCTGCATGACTGTCAGATATTGTTCGCGGACCTTATTTCCGGAGTTCGTATACATGTCGAACGCGAGTTTGGTTCCGTTCTTGGCACGGACACCGTCCGAGCCCTTGGCCCAACCCGCGCTGTCGAGCAGATCGTTCGCCTTCTTGGCGTCGTAGGGATATTTGTTGGTGATGCCGTCCGGGTTGTAGGCCCAGGAGGGAACTGGCATGGTGCCAACTGCGACCGTCCCGATGCCATAGCGGATGGCCTCGATCATCGCCTTGCGATCGAGCGCGTACATCAGAGCCTGTCGCACTTCTTTGTCCTGGAAGAGCGTCGTCTTGGCGGGGTCGAGTTGATAGGCATAGAAGGTGAAGCCGAACGTATCGTACTGAACGACATTGACGTCGTTGCGGCTGCTCATTTCCTTGACAGACGCTTCTTGAATTTGCCCGTAGTCAAGTTCGCCGGTCTTGAGTTGCTGCGCTACGACGTTCTGATCGGGCACGACCTTGTAGATGTACTTGTCGAGGTTTGGCTCACCCTCCCAGTAATTGGGGTTCTTGACCAGCGTGATGTGATCATCTTTGACCCACTCATCGAACATGAACGGCCCGGTGCCGATGGTGCGCCCTTTCTGCCCGGTCGAGAACGAATCCTGCGCGAGCGCCTTCGGATCGACGTCCTTGAGAATGTGCTGTGGGACGAGATCGTAGGTCATGTTCGACACCAGGAAGGCAGCGTTGGGCGACTTGAGCTTGACGACGATGGTTTTGTCATCGGGCGCCTCGAACGTATCAATACGCTCGGTAAGTTCCGAGGTGCGAGGTGAACCACTGTCAGGATTCATATGCAGATCGTAGGTGAACTTGACGTCCGCTGAACTGAACGGTTGTCCGTCCTGCCAGTTGATTCCATCGTGGAGGTTAAACGTGTAGGTGATGCCGTCGCTCGAAATATCGAACTTGGCGGCAAGATCCCCCTGCGGTGAGGCATCTTGCGGGGAAACCTTCATGACCGCGTTGAACAGAAGGTTGTTGATACGGCGAGAGGACGTGTCAGTCTGAATAATCGGATTGACCGACTTCGCATCGGCGAACGTCCCCTCGACAACTTGTCCGCCTTTGTGCTTGGCAGGCTCAATTGTGCCGAGGCTGCCCGTAGTGGACTGAGCGGGCGTCGCAGCGGCGGTAGCTGCGGTCGTGGCGGCCGATGTTGCCGTGGCGGCCGAGGTCGCCGTTGACGCAGTGGTTGCCGCGCTGGTCGCGGTCGATGCACCAGATGCGCTCGTCGCGGTTGCCGCCGACGATGCGGTTGTTGGTGTCGAACTCGATCCGCTGCCGCATGCAGCCAAGAGTACGCTGATCGCTGGAACACTCAGACCTAATGCTGTCGCTCGCCGCACCAACGAGCGCCGACTTAGTCTCGTGTGGACGTCAACGCCCACGAGCTTGCTAAGACTCTGTTCTTCGTTCGCCACTGATAAGTTCCTCCCCAACTAATAACGTCAAGAAGACTGAACGGCCAGTCTCCCCGCGGTCGCTACTGGAGCAGTCCCCTTTCGCTCCCAGAAGCTCCGAAATCTTCAATTGCGTCACGTACGCAGTTCAAATCTCTCGGGCAGGATCATCCCCTGCCACTGAATTCCTGAAGCCCCTACCGGCGAGAATTCCAAGGGACAGGTTCCAGGTTCGTCAGCCCCCTTTCATTTCGACAAGATCTCAACCGCATATTACCGGCGGCAAATCCGTAGACGAGCGTGGGGCGATACGCAGTATGGATTGCAGAGCAAGGATCAATGAACTTCTAGCATGCATTTTCGATACCGTCAAGAGGTGAAAGTATGTGGCCATTTCTTGGAATAATGTCATTTAGCTCGTTCACGCTCTCAAAGGAATCTTAGCTTTCGCAGCAGTGAGCGTAGAATTATCCAACTTCCTTCGCAATTAGAGCAAATATCCCTCAGAAACACGACTGAAACACTAGTATTTCCAAGAACATGTCCATACATGTATGACTGCATCTCAGGGTACGAACACGTAACGCGGTTTAGAGCTCACCCGAAAGTGACTCGTGGCCGAGGGAAGAATATCATGGTTGTGAAGAGCATTACCGTCATAGCGCCGGTGTCGGTGTGAGATGTCTCAGACAAGGCGTGATCCAGCGGCGCAGTTGGTAGAATGGTTCGAACTCGCAACCGTTGCGCGACCGGGCTCAAACACCACTGGAATGATCACAGTTATGTCGATAGCCGATTCCGAACGGACGGCTGGCTTTGACGGCCGGCCGTTCTCATGAAATCTCCGGCCGCGATCGCTTCGCTCAAATACCGTGATTTCCGGCTCATCTGGTTCGGACAATTTGTCTCAATTCTTGGCACGCAAATCCAGACCGTCGCGCTCGCCTGGCTCGTCTATAGTCTGACCGGTTCGGCAGCGGCGCTCGGCGTCGTCGGGCTGGCGCGGGCGATTCCGACAATCCTCCTCTCCATGTTTGGAGGAACGCTCGCGGATCAGGTCGATCGGCGACGGCTGTTATTGATTTCGCAGAGCGTGCTGGCCTCATTTTCGGCACTGCTGGCGGTTTTCGTCTCGCTGGGTATGGTCAATCTGGCGATGCTCTATGGGTTTGCGGCCATCACCGCGGCCGCCGCGGCATTTGACTCGCCTACCCGTCAGGCCATCATCCCATCGCTTGTGCCTCGGGAACGACTTGCGAATGCGCTGACCGTGAATGTGCTGGCCTTTGACACGGCGGCTGTGCTTGGCCCGGCGGTTGGCGGTGTCGTGCTTGGCTCTCTGGGCACATCGGCAGCGTTTTGGATTGATGCAGTGTCATTCATGGCGGTCGTGGCCGCGTTGATCGCGATGCGCGAACGTCCTCCGGTTCCGGTGGTTCCGAGACGTGGACTTGCCGCGCTGGTTGACGGTCTGCACTTCCTTCGCGAGCGCCAAATTCTGTGGCAGCTCATGATCATCGACTTCCTGGCGACGCTCCTGGCGTCAACTTTGGGACTGTTGCCGGTCTTCGCCAAGACCGTCCTCGATGTTGGGCCGAAAGGGCTCGGTTTCCTTTATTCGGCGCCAAGCGCAGGAGCGGTTCTGGGCGCCGCGCTCTTCACCATGGTTCCGACGCCGCGGCACCCCGGGCGAGTCGTCGCGATCGCAATTGGCGGATACGGACTGGCGCTGGCGCTCTTTGGGTTGTCCCAGTCGTTCGTCGTCGCGTTGGCTCTGTTGGGACTGGCCGGCGTGCTCGATGCCGTCAGCATGGCAATGCGCCACACGGTCCGGCAACTGGCAACACCGAACGAGTTCCGGGGCCGGATCGGCGCCGTCGCCAGCATCTTCTCGTCTGGTGGACCGCGACTTGGTGACTTCCAGAGTGGGCTTATCGCCAGTCTGATTGGTCCGCGTGGCGCGATGATTTTCGGCGGCAGCGCCTGTGTCGTTATGGCCGTGAGCTCGCTGAGCTGGGGCCGTAACCTTTGGCGCTACCGCGGTGAAGAGCAGCCTGCCGGCACCGGGCCGGCAAATACCTTACCTAACGACCCGAATGCGTTGCCGGCAGTTAGCTCAAAACCGTCTCTCGGAAAATAATTCGGGTCTGTGGATTACCCCATCTGGTTGTAGCTGACGATTTCCGACAATGGTTTGCGACCTCCACGAGACGGATTCGGCCGTGGATCCTTTGACGTGACCGGGTAGCCGATAGCAACGACCGACCTGACGGTGCGCTCCTGAGGAACCCCGAGAATCCTTTTTGCCGCAGCTTCCTTCTCGCCTTCGAGGAACCAGGCGACACCGCTTCCCAGTCCCAAGATTCGGGCACCGATCATGAGTCGCTCCGTGACACGCCCCTCATCGTATGCTTCGCTCGCCTCTCCGCCCGTGCCGTCGAGAACGATCGCAATTCCGAGAGGCGCCCCAGCCACCCAGTTGATCGGCGTGCGGAGCTCGCTCAGCTGCCGCAGTTTTTCTTTGTCGTTGACGACGACGAAATGCCACGGCTGGGTGTTGCGGGAACTGCCGGTCCAGCGGGCAATCTGAAGGAGCTCGTTGACAAGATCCTCTGGGACCTCATCCGCGTGATATTGTCGGATCTGACGGGCGTGATTCATCTGGGTAATGAAGGCGCGTGTGTTGTCATCGACGTTCATAGCAAACCTCACCTCTCTTTTTCGCCATGTTTGAGCCTGTGCACGGTGTCAATATCTGTCATCATAAGGGAGAAGATCGCAACGGTCTAAACAACGGAGACTAAAGAGGGCAGTCCCGGCGACAGAGAGCTTGCCCGCGAGCAGACAGACTGTCTGACTCAGACGGAGGAAATGTGGACAAGAAAGCAGCGCCCGTCTATTACGGAAAATATCTCCAACTTGATCGACTCCTCTCCAGCCAGGCTCCGCTGAGCGATGTGCACGATGAGATGCTGTTCGTTGTGGTGCACCAGGCATTCGAGCTCTGGTTCAAGCTGATCTTGCACGATCTCGACTCAGTGCTCGAATTGTTCGGGCGTGATTATGTCGACGAAAGTAGAGTCGGGACAGCCGTCACGCGTCTGCAACGAATTGTTGAGATCCAACGGGTCATCATCGAGCATTTCACCGTGCTCGAAACGATGACGCCGCTCGACTTCCTCGAGTTTCGGGATCTGCTGGTTCCTGCGTCAGGTTCGCAGAGCGTGCAGTTCCGACTTATTGAGAACAAGATGGGTTTGCTGCACGACCGTCGGGTGCAATTCCACCACGCCGACTACTGGCGCAATCTGTCGGATGAGGATCGTCAGCGTGTCGAGACCTCCGAGCACGAGCCGACGCTGTTTGACGTCGTTGATCGCTGGCTGGCGCGTACGCCATTCCTCAACTTCGGTACGTTCCAGTTCTGGCGCAGTTTTCAGGAAGCGGTCGATGAGATGCTGGGGCGTGACCGGCAAATCATCCAGGTTAGCGCCGGTCTTGATGAGGAGGACGAAGCGATACAGCTTCAGGAACTGGAGCGAACAAGAGATCGCTTCTCGCTCGTATTTGATCGCGAGGCACATGCGCGATTCGTGGCGTCTGGCGAATGGCGTCTTTCGTTCGATGCGACACTGGCCGCGTTGCTCATCCTCCTGTACCGTGATCGGCCGATTCTGCAGCAGCCATTCCGGCTGCTTACGACGCTCATTCAAATCGACGAAATGTTCACGGCCTGGCGTCAGCGACACGCGCTGATGGTTCAGCGGATGATCGGCGCCAAGATCGGCACCGGCGGCTCGTCAGGACACGACTATCTAGCGCAAACGGCTCGCTCGCACACCGTCTTCACCGACCTATTCAACCTTTCCACCTACTTGATTCCGCGATCGCTACTGCCGGTGCTGCCGCCGGAGGTGGAGCGGGCGCTCTCGTTCGTCAACGAGGCGCCCCAATAACGACGACAATAAGGGGAAGGGCTGCGATCAGCTACGGCAGTACCGTCAGTTCCCGGCTGACGTGGTTCAGCCGTTCGGCTCCGGTTTCGGTTACTGCGACTGAATCCTCGATCCGGACACCCCATCGGCCCGGAATGTAAATTCCTGGCTCATCCGAGAAAACCATGCCGGCCTGCATTGGCTCGGTGTTTCCTTCGACCAGGTACGGATCCTCATGACCGGTAAGGCCAATGCCGTGACCGAGCCGGTGAATGAAGTAGTCACCGTAACCGTGCGCAGTGATCACCGCACGCGCAGCCCGATCGACATCCTGGCAGGCTACTCCCGGTTTGATTGCGTCGAACGCGGCTTGCTGCGCTTCGAGCACGACGTTGTAGATCTCGACGAATTCGGGATGCGCCTCGCCCGCAACCGGCGTCCGCGTGATGTCCGAATAGTAGCCCTCGAGAATGCCGCCAAAATCCATCACCACGGGATCGCCGTGCTCAATCACGCGATCGCTAATGTGATGATGCGGCGACGCACCGTTGGGTCCGCTGCCGACAATGCAAAAGGCGATGTCAGGCATTCCGTGCTTCGCCATGATCGCGTTGAGACTGTCGGCAACTTCACGCTCGGTCCGACCGGTCAGACGCTCGGTGGCGCAGAACTCTTCCCAGGCGGCGTCAGTCCGGCGTGAAGCCTCCCGCAGGAGCGCGAGCTCTGCATCATCTTTAACCGCGCGCAGTTTGGAAAGAACGTCGTTGCCACGCTCGTACGTCGCATTCGGCAACTGCTTCTGCAACCGCAACAAGAAGCCGCTCCAAAGTTGATCGTTGATTCCCACACTTTCGGAATGTGAATCGCGTGCGAGCGCGGCGACTCGATCCAGTGGGTTGTCGGTCTCGTCCCAGATCGACAGATCGAAACGATCGGTCAGATCGTTGATCAGCGGCGCCTCTAGCCGCGGCACGACGATCGTTCCCTTCCCGCGCCAGGGGAGGATCAGAGCGGTCAGCCGCTCGCTGAGATGGGGGACATGCCCGGTCAAGTATCGGAAATCGGAGGACGGTCCGATCATCAACAGATCGACTCCCGTCTCTTCCATCAATTGCTGGGCGCGCTGCACTCTCTTCTCAAGAACTTCAGCGTTGATAGCCATGGGTGGCGATTACTCCTCTGCGATAGGTCGCTACGACCCGTTGTGTGCGTAGATCTCCTCGCTGTTGGCGTGCAGGATCATCGTTGCCGTCTCAATCGCCTCTCGATTGGTCATGAGATCTTGATCTACGATGTTTCCCAGCACCTGAACCAGCGACGTACGCCACAGGCGCGCGGCGAACCACTGAAACTCCGGAACGACATGACCGTCGCTGGACGCCAGAATCTTATGCGCTGGCGCCACCCCAATGACCTCGTCAATCAGCGGGGCGCAATTTGATCCGGCGAGCGGAATAGTCAAACCAAGATCGATGTAGGCGTTGGGGTAGATGCTCGTGAGGTAGGCTGCCTCGCGAATATATGGATAACAATGCAGCATGACGATCGGCACGTTCCGGAACCGCGTCTGTCGAAATATCGATCTCAACAGGACAGGATTCGACGTTGGCAGATAGACGTCGTCGTCACCGAGTGCTACGTGAAATTGAAGTGGAAACTCGAGCTCAGCGGCGACTTCCAGAGTCTCCCAGATCAACGCGTCGATGAGCGGCTTGTTGGCCAGTCTGACCCGATCACCATCAGCCTGTTCCACCTCACGCCGGTACGCGTCAAACGCTTCGCTGGCCGTAGCCGCATCGATCTGCTGAATATCGAGTCCGGTGCGGTACGCGGCAATGCTCTTGAATCCGACGCCGTTCTCCGCCTTACTGGCCGCCAGCGCTTGCCCAAACTCCTGACGAAAATCATCCCAGGACGAACACTGCACGGTGATCTGCTCGGCGAGCGTTTCGATCCGGAGCAGCCCGCGGACTTCCCGGCCAGTCATCTCTTCCCATTCAGCCGACGAATAGCATTGTCTCTGTTGAAATAAGTAGTCGTTGTAGAGGGGGCCCAGCCGTGCATCGTCGGCCAGGAGCCGGTGGTATTCGGCCGGCTCGAACTGAGCGCGAGCTTGAAGAACAGCGTGCTCGGTCGGGTCGGCACCGAGAAGCTGAGATAGCCAGCGAATCATTGCCCGATATCCGGAGGTGGCAGTAACGTCCTGCTCCTGAACGACGCGATCGGTAGACTCGGTGAAGGTTGCCCTCAGGATGACTGGATCGAGGGGATCGGAAAGACGAAGGGGAGCGTGACAATGATGATCGAGCAGCGGGATTTCGCTGATCTCCTCGTGT
This sequence comes from uncultured Chloroflexia bacterium, assembly GCA_963739715.1. Classification (GTDB taxonomy): domain Bacteria; phylum Chloroflexota; class Chloroflexia; order Thermomicrobiales; family Thermomicrobiaceae; genus CALAGB01. Next base: position 17,609 of record CAVUBN010000022.1, read on the forward strand.
AGCCTGTCCCGACTGATGGACAATGGGTTCTCCTCTCGGCACGTTCCAGGATTTACGGAGCATCGAAGTAGGTGGCGCTCTCCCACTCGCTGACCTGCAGCTCGTATGCAGCCAACTCGTTTCGTTTTACGCGCAAGAATTCAGTATGGATCACCGGCCCCAATCCCTCGCGAAGTGCGGCGTCCTGCTCGAGTGCGGCAAAAGCACTTCCAGCGTCACGCGGAAGGAAGCGGACCCCACCGGCTGTGATTTCATCTTCATCCAGATGCCCGATGTCGGCAGATATCGGATCACCTGGTTGTAGCCCCTGCGCAATTCCATCCAATCCCGCCCAGATCAAGCCGGCCAGAAATAGGAAAGGACTCGACGTGTTGTCGCCGGCCCGGAATTCGAGACGGGCGCGTTTGTCTGGCCCCGGCACTCGAACCAGCGCCGCCCGGTTACCGATTCCCCAGCAAATGTGCGCGGGAGCCCAGGATCCAGGTTGCAGACGCTTGTATGAGTTTGGCGTAGGAGAGCCGAGGGCGGTCAACGACTCGGCATGGGCGAGCCAGCCGGCCATGAATGAGCGTGCGACCTCGCTCAGGCCCGAATCATGTGATGAATCCGCCGTACGATCGTCGTCGCTGTCGACATCCTGAAGGCTGAGATGCACGTGCAGTCCAGAGCCTGCTGAGCTGGGGGAGATCTTGGGCATGAAGGACGCGTGCTGGCCAAGCTGCTGCGAAATGCCGCGAATAGCCAGTCGGAGCAGGAAGAGATCCTCGGCCGCCTGCAGCGGTCGATCTGGCGCGATGTTGGCTTCGTACTGGCCCTGACCATATTCCTTGCCGATCTGCTCGAGATCGACTCCCATCGAAGGTAGGGCGTCGGCCACCCGGCGCACGAACTCCATTCCATCGTGAAGTCCCTGGATGGTGTACATGCCGCCGTGCGTGATCGGTTTTCCATCCGCTTCATTGAAAAGAAAGAACTCGGGTTCGAAGGCGACGCGGGCGGTTAATCCGGCATCAGCGAGGGCCGCGACCGCCCTCTTCAGCGCCCCCCGGGGACACCCCTCCCAGACCCGACCGTTCTCCTCATGAAGGGTGGCGAAGGCAAGCGCTGAATCCGGTTGATACGGGACGAGAATCGCGCTCTCAGCGTCCGGTATGGCCAGAACGTCACCACTATCCGCGCCAAAGAATGGCTCCGGCACCTGTTCGTCGCGGATATTGAAATTGAAGTTGGCTTTGGCGAAATTCGTGCCACTTTCGGCGACTCTTGAAACTCGGTTTCGTGGCACATCACGACCGGCCATACGGCCGTGATAATCGGTATAGACGACCCAGAGATGAGCTGCACCTTGCTCAGCCATCCACGCCGCGAGATCTTTCGCCATACACCTCTCCCTTCCAACTGATCGCCCTTAGCCTAGCAGAGGGTCGCGGTGGCCGGAAGAGGTAAACGCGGCAGACTGAGCCGTCTGAATAGAGTGGAAGGGAAGTGGGCCGGGGGCGTTGTTGCTGCCCGGCTCGCGGACCAGCAAGCTCCGCACGTCTTTCTGGACAAGTGGGAGCACCTTGAGAAGGCGGCGGACTAACCGATCAGGTGGACTAATCTGGGGGCCGGTCAATTCGCTTGCCGCTGTATGCTCCGCTGCGGGAGAAGCTCGAACCAGCCGCTCATCGAGTTTGGTCATCAGTTCGATGAGACTCGTCAGGGGCCGGTCGAGGAGGTCGAGGGGGCAGAACTTGATCATCGTTGGGAACTCGGCCACAGCCATACAGCGCACGAAGATCGTCACAAATGCCAGTGTCGCACGCTAGTCGCCGACAGGCGCGCCCTTGAGTGACAGGTTGCGCTGCCCAGTCCGGTTGGGTGGCTCGGGACGTTTCGCCAAAAGGAAGAATATCGACCCCACCGCGGCAAAACCGGCGAGAATGGTGAAGCCAACGGTGTAGTTTCCGAAATGGTCGGCCATCACCCCCGCGATGACGGGCCCGCCCACCATGCCAACCATGATGATCGTCGATGAGAAGCCCATCACCTTGGCAAACGAGGCACGCCCGAAGTAATCGGCGCGCATCGCCTGCATCAGTGGACCGCGAATTCCCCAGGCCATGCCATGAGCCACCGCGAAGAGCGCGACCATCAAAAATGAGTTCGCATACGCAAGCATGATCAGCCCAAATGCATGCCCGAACATCGCGGCGGCAGTAATGTACCGCTTGTCATAGCGATCACCCAGGAACCCGCCGACGAAGCGCCCCAAAATCATAACGGTGGTCATGAACGTGATGACGGAGGCCGCCTGTCCGATGGAGTATCCCAAATCGTCCACCAAATGCAGAACCAGGTGAACGGTCACGGCTGAAACGACGAACAGAGCCAGGCCGTGTCCGAATGAGATGAACCAGAACGCGCGCGTGTGCATCGCCTCACGAGCGGTGAAGTTTGCCGGAGCGGGACCGTTCGCTGTCGCGGTTCCTGTTTTTGGCGGGTTTTTAGGTGGCCCACCGTCGGGAAGCATGCCCATTTCCTCGGGCGTGCGGTGCATCAACCTGCTCACTGGCAGTGCCACGAACAGAACAATCAGACCGGATACAAAGGCCGTGGCGCGCCAGCCATTCGACGTGAGGGACCACGCGATAACAGGTGCGATGATTCCGGCCACGCTCATGCCAAGCTGAGTCATAGCCATTGCCATTGAGCGCTGGCGTTCGAACCAATTCACCACCACCGTGGTGACGGTCATGAATCCGGAGAGCGTTGCGCCGAGTGCCGTGATCATGAAGATAATGAAGAATGATGTCAGGGAATCGACACGACTGAAGGCGATGAACCCGAGCCCGAAAATGACCGCTCCAACCTGCATCATCCGGCGAGGGCTGAACCGGTCAATCAGGATGCCCTGTACCGGACCGATGAGTCCCGACTGCACACTTTGCAAGGCATAAGCGAGCGAGAGGACGGTCTTGCTCCAGCCGAATTCACTGTGCAGCACTACCGCGTATGTGCCATACGCCTGCTGGAGTAACCCTGTTTGTAGGGTCTGAAAAACGATCGCACCGACGACGATCCACCAACCGAAGAAGAGCCCGCGTGCTCTCCCCCGAGCCGTGGCCATGAATGCCAAGACTTCCTCCAAAACAACGTGACTCCGCTGCGGGAACGTCGGACGGGTCGGAGTCGCGACCGCCATCTTAGCACGAGGGGCAAGCCTCCGGTCTGTGAATCAAAGATTGAATCGCCCCTGTGCTAAACTCCAACTATTCGTGGGAATTCAAGGTTAGCCAGTCTGAGTGCCTTCGGCGATGATCACCTCGTGTATCAATGCCTGGTAGCCGGTGCGGCCGGCTACGTCCTCAAGGACATCGTCCATTTCGATCTCAAGAAGAGTCTCAATCTGGTGGCGCGTGGCGAGTCAGTTATCGATCCGCGCGTGGCAGCTGCTGTCGTCGAGCGACTTCGCTCTCCCGGCGAAAAACCATCTCACAATCTGTCACCTCACCAATTCTCGGTGCTCCAGCTCATCAGCGAGGGATTCTCGAAACGTGAGATCGCTGATCGCCTCTTTCTGAGTGAAAACACGGTGAAGGGGTAGATCCAGGAGGTTCTGCGGCGGCTTGGTGCGAAGAACCGCGTTGAAGCGGTCATGATCGCCAGCCGGCGCGACTGGCTGTAACCTCGTTGTTGTCACACCTCTCTCATTTCAGCCACGTGTTGATCAACTGCGATACGATGCCAACGGCCGGTCACTCCGAAAGAGTGCCGTCGCCGTCGATCATGTCGTACTATGGAGGAAAAATCCCGTGACTGATGCTGCTTCTCATGAGCCCGCTGCGACCATTAAGTCGGCCATGCCCCTCTCATTTGACCAGATTGTTGGTTGGTTGCGGCCGGGCGATCCGCGGATCTCTCCATCTGGCGACCTTGTCGCTTTCTCCCTGAAACCGGTCAGTAAGGAAGAAGAGCATCCCCAGGGGTGCAATCTGGGTCGTTCCGTTCGACCAGGGCGAAGCTCGTCAGTTGACGGGTGGCTCCGGCCTCGATGACTCACCACGTTGGTCTCCCGATGGCTCGCGGCTCGCCTTTCTGTCCGACCGGGCGGAACGGGGCAAGATGAGCGTTTATGTCATGCCTATCACTGGCGGTGAAGCCATTCGGGTCTTTGACCAACAGGGCGAGCTGGCCGGGTTAAGCTGGTCCCCTGACTCGCGCTTTCTCGGTGTGTTGCTAACTGAGCCGGAAACTGACGAAGAGAAGAAACGGAAAGAGGAACGGGACGACGCCCACGTTTGGGATGATGACTTCAAGTACCGGCGACTCTGGATCATCGACGCGAGCACCGGGGAAGCAAGTCCTGTCTCGCCGGAACGCCGGCAGGTTCACTACTACTGTTGGTCGCCAGACTCGGAGAGGTTGGCAATCAATAGCTCGGCTACGCCTCGCGTCGATGACATTTATCACTCGACCGACGTGTCGATTATCGGACGGAATGGCGGGGATCCGACAGCGGTCTTTACACCTCGCGGCGTCACCGCCGATCTCACCTGGTCATCCGATCGCACGAAGCTCGCCTACCGTGGACCGGCTGGCCGGGTCATGAATCAAGATTATGTCTATATGATTCCAGTGATCGGCGGGGATCCGATCTGTCTGACGCCCGAATATGGCGGCACGGTCGACTATCTCACGTGTGGAGCACGTGGTGATCTGCTCATCAGCGCGTTTGAGGGTCTCGACTCCGTGATCTACCGTCTCGATTGGGCCGGAGAGCTGACTCGTCTTTCGTCCCCCCGCTTCGATGGAAAGATCACCCCACCGATAACATTGAGTCGTGATGGTCAACGACTCGCGATCGTGCATGAGGATGCAACCCACGCTCCAAACGTCTGGACGAGTCTGCTCGACGACATATCCCAATGCGATCCAATTCAACGAACGACGTTCTCCAACGATCTCGAAACAGCGGCACTTGGTCAGGCCGAAATTGTGCGCTGGAGCAGCGACCCCGGTGTCGACGTCGAGGGGCTGTTGATCAAGCCTCACGGCTATGTAGCCGGGCAACGTTATCCGCTCGTGGCGCTCGTACATGGCGGTCCCACCTGGCATTGGAGCAACATGTTTGTCGCTAGCTGGCACGACTGGGGACAAATGCTCGCCGGACGCGGGTACGTCGTTTTGATGCCAAATCCTCGCGGCAGCACTGGTCGTGGGCCGCATTTCTCCAACGCAATTTTCGGCGACGTTGGTGGCGGAGAATACCGCGATTTGATGACCGGGGTCGATGCCATGATCGAGCGTGGGATCGCCGACCCGGAACGGCTCGGAGTTGGTGGTTGGAGTTGGGGTGGGTACATGACCGCCTGGGTTGTCTCTCAAACGGATCGCTTCAAGGCAGCGGTCATGGGCGCTGGGTTGCCGAACATGGTCAGTGACAACGGACTCGGCGATATCCCCAGCGCGAATTTCTCCTATTTCGAGTCATCTCCGTATCATGACCCGGAGCCCTATTGGGAGCGCTCGGCCATTCGATACATCCGAAACGCCTCGACCCCGACCCTCATCCTCCACGGCGAGTCGGATGAGCGCGTTCACCCGGGACAGGGTCGTGAAATGTATGTCGCGCTGAGAACACTCGGGATCGAGACTCAGTTCGTCACCTATCCCCGCGAGGGTCATCGTATCTCGGAACGGAAGCACCAACTCGACCTGCTTGGAAGGATCGTCAGTTGGTACGATCGTTTCCTTCGGCCCGACGCAACTCGTCCGATCCCCGATGTACCTTGAGGGTTGAAGTCTGACGGATCGTCTGTCTGAAATGATCTCCACGCGAAAGCGTTTTTGTTCGTTCACCTGAACGGAGGGGGTATTCCCCTCCGTTCGGATGGATAACTCACCCGGTCGGACGCTGCGTTTCCTCCGGTCTGCGGCTGTTCATGCCGCGGACTCCTCGCTTAGCCTAGCGACAATCCTTTTTGGTTTGGATGATTTGGTGTGTCTTTTGGGATATGACGCCTGATCACCTGTGTGCTATGTGGCTCTCTTCCAGGAAAGGAGCGACGTCGCGATGATTCCTGGTTCCTTTACCTACCTCAAACCGAGCACTCTCGACGAAGCCATCGGGCTTCTGAATACGCACGCGGATGACGGCAAAATCCTCGCCGGTGGACAGAGCTTGATTCCGGTAATGCGGTTTCGGCTGGCCGAGCCGGATTACCTGATCGACATCAATCACATCGCCGGCCTTGACGGTATCAATGAAAATGGCGATTACCTCTCTATTGGTGCACTGACTCGTGAGTATCAAATCGATAATTCCGATTTCATTCGACGACGCTATCCCATTCTTATCGACACGGCCTCGACGGTTGCCGACCCGCTGGTGCGGAATCTTGCGACCGTCGGCGGAAACCTGGCACACGCCGACCCGGCGAATGACCATCCCGCGACGATGCTCACGCTGCGAGCGAAAGTGGTCGACCCGGTCTGCGGTATGGATGTGGATGTGGCCACTGCTCGCCACGTCGCGGAGTATGAAGGCCAGCGCTTCTATTTCTGTTGCGCGGGCTGTCGCCAATCGTCCGAAGCCGATCCAAGCAGATATCTTCCAGTCAGATGACCCGTTTCCGTTCGCTTGCAGTGAGCAGCGGTGATCATCTCCAAATATGTTCAACCTCCCATCCCCATGAGATTGAGACGATCGTGCGACAATGAGCCCGGTGTGACCGTATGACGGCCTATCGCTTGACTCATGTAATCCACTGCTGGACAGGAGCTCGATCATGTTTGATGCATTCAGGTTTCGCGTCCCGACCGAAGTTCATTTTGGCAACGGAATCGCCGAAACGCTCGGCGATCACGTAGTGCAGCTCGGGGCCAAAGCGCCATTTGTGGTGACCGATCCAGGAGTTCGCAAAGCTGGAATCATCGATCCACTCTTACAAACCCTGATCGATCGCGGAATTTCGCCACACGTTTTTGATGCGATCAGCGCGAATCCGCGCGATCACGAGTGTGTAAAGGGGGCGGAATCAGGTCGCGAGTTCGGAGCGGACTTGATCGTGGCGATCGGCGGTGGAAGCCCAATCGACGCGGCCAAGGCAATTGCCGGGCTGCTACCGAACGGCGGTTCGGTGCAGGATTGGGAACCACCAAGAACCTTCGAACGACCCCCGGTTCCAATCATCGCCATCCCTACGACCGCTGGGACCGGCAGTGAAGTAACTCGTTCGTCGGTCATTACGGATACCGACCGGCATATCAAAATCAGTCTTCGTGACTATCAGATTGCGCCGCGCGTAGCGCTTGTTGATCCGCGACTAACGCTCTCACTTCCCCGGTCAGTCACCGCGGCGACCGGGATGGATGTGCTTACTCACGCGGTCGAGGCGTACACATGCAGACGGGCCACTCCCCTCAGCGACATGTGCGCGATGACGGCGATCCGTCTTGTCCGGGAACATCTCCTCGACGCCGTGCGGGACGGACAGAACCTCGAGGCACGCGAAGGGATGATGCTTGCCAGTCTCATTGCGGGCATGGCCTTCAGCAACGCTGATGTGAGCGCCGTACACTGTCTGGCGGAAGCCATTGGCGGTCTCTACGACACCCCACACGGCGTCGCAAATGCAGTCTTTCTGCCATTCGTGTTTGGCTACAACGCTGATGCCGACCCCAGGCGTCACGTCGCCGTCGGCGAGGCGTTGGGAGTCGACGTGAGCCGGTTTGCCGAATTCGAAGCAACGCGCGAATCAGGCGCTGCCATCAAAGCACTCGCGACAGCAGTTGGAATCCCCTCTTTCCGGGACCTACCTGGAGCCGACCCTCGGGATTTCGACGCGATAGCCATCGCATCCGAAGCAAATGGCTCCAATAGCAGCAATGCTCGCGAGATGGGTCGCGAAGAATATGTCGAGATCCTGAGACAAGCCTGGGACGACTGAGGTAGCCGGACAAGCAAGCGGTTTCGCCACAAAGTCGGCAAAGTGTTGACGCAAATGTCGGTCATTCCCCGTCTTCCTGAGGAACTGGTATTGACCGTGCCACGTATAGAGGGGTCGCGTCAGCGCCCTTCGAGTGCTGCAGCGAGCACGTCGAACCAATTGGTCAGGTCCGCCAACCGATAACGAGCATTGGCCGGACTCGGATTCGGGACGAGAAAGATTTCCGTAGAGCCAAGCGTTTGCTCCTGACGGCCGAAGCTGAGGTTGTCAACCTGCAGATCCATTGCGTGCTTCATGAATGGCCGTAAGCCAGTGGCGCCCTGAAAACAGACGAACCCAGGAGCGTAATGTTCAATTCGCGAGCGCGCTCGCGGCGCCCACTCGGCGAAATGGCTCTGGCGTAGCTCTGACGCGGATGAAGTCGGCAATTTGACTACGTCGGTGAAGCCGAGCCCATCCTGAAGCAGGCTCAGGTCGTCCTCAGGCAGCAACGCAGATCGCCCGAGCCGGTTCCGAGTCGCAAGGCTAAGTCGGGATAGAGAGAAGGCTGGCCAGAATCGGTTGGTCGAGCGAGCAAAGTAGTGCCCTTGCTCAACTGAGTAGATGGATGGATTGATGCCGACGAACACGACCTTCAAGTCTGGAGCCAGGATGTCCGGCAACGTCGACACCATCCCGTTTCCGATCGTCATCTCGCCAGCCTCCTCGCGTACACCTCTATACCTTAGAAATCAGTGGTCAATTTCGTGCCGCGCAGAAGTAGTAGATAAGCTCCTTGACGTGCGCTTTCGCGTCGGATATCCGGATGCTTTCGTTGCTTCCGTGTGCCTTACTCTCCCGCTGGCGACCGAGTCCGACCGTGGCGATCTCGTCGGTATGAAGCACCTGCGCGATGAAAGCCATATCGGTTGAGCCACCCGAACCGGTCTCGACGAAGTCACTGTCTGAGTAGCCCTGTACCAGCTTCAGGGCTTCCTTGAGCCGTTCAGCACCCGGGTGGGTCGCCGACTGATAGTAGGATGGGTAGTTCTGCGTAAATACGACGTCGACATCGAGCGCGCGACTCTTCTCCATGCCCCGATCGACGGCTTCCTGAATCTCTGCCTGAACGTCGGCGATATTCTCTTCCGGAATGAAGCGACGGTTGATCACCAACGTGCAGATGGCCGGCACAATATTCGACTTCACGCCCGAATTGATGATGTCCAGGTTAAACATCGGGCGCAGGTTCGGCGGCGCTCCCGGGGCCGGAGCCAGTGGCAGCGCCGAGCGCCGCTCCTCGACCTTTTGCTTCAGCGCAAGCAATTCGATCATGATCGGAACCGATTCTTCTAGCGCGTTCACACCAAGGTAGTTCGCGCCGGAATGGCAACTCTTCCCTTTTACGGTGATCGACACATCCAGGGACCCATTCGATCCACGACGCAAAACCGGATCCTGGCTACCTTCCAGGCAGAGCATCGGCGCCGTCGCGTAGCCTTCCAGTGCCAGATGATAGAGGCCGGGATAGACGCCGATCTCCTCGTCGGTGCACAGAAGAATGTTCAGATCCCAGGCGGGTTCCAGTCCCTCGGACTGCATCACTTCGAGGGCCGTCAAAACCGACGCGATCGCCCCCTTCATGTCGGCGACACCGCGACCGTAGATGCGTCCGTCCTTGATTTCGCAGCCGAACGGATCGAAATCCCAACCTTCTTCGATCGGCACGGTATCCATGTGGGCATAGACAGAGAGGGGCGGTTTGCCGTTGTTCAGCCGAGCAACCAGATTGACCCGGTCGCCCGTGAGTGGCAGCGGTATTTGAGCGACCTTTTCCGGCGGAATAACGACACGCGTCGTGGTGAAGCCAAAGTGCTGGAACTCAGGCTCAACCAGGTCAAGAACCTTATCGTAGTTGTCTCCCGGTGGGACACAATTGTCGATCGCGATGATCTTACGCAGGCGATCGACCAAGCTTTCCTCTCGGGCTTCGACCGCGTTGAATGCTGATGAAAAGTCCATTCCTCGTTCCTCTCCTTGGCGCTTTCATTCTCGATCTCTTCGTTATCCTGCGACTGGATCGACGTTCTCTACGCCATCAACGAACCGCAGTGATGAGCGCATCCAATAGTTCAGGCGTACCGGCCGCAAACGGCATCACTCGCGCCATCAAGTCCAATTGCAGCGACAACGGATCCCCGTTCTGATCCGCCGAGACGCCTCCTGCTTCCTGCAATACAAGTAGTGCACCGGCATAATCAACGACCTTCTCTCCGAAATTCGGCGGCCAATGAACGTTCGGGTTGGCAAAACCGTGCAATGACCCAGCCGCGATCAGACACATATCGAGCGCGGTGCAGCCAGTGATACGCACTCGATTCGATCCGAGCAGCAACGGGGCCGAACGCCGCAGCCCCTCCTCGTCCGCTGGGCGAACCAGAGCTACCCAAGCATTGCGCAGCTCGGTCACCTGCTCGCAATGGATCGGCACGCCGTTCATGCGACTGCCGCCGTTCCGGACCGCGGTGAAGACGTCACCGGTCGGCAGGTTCCTAACGCACGATGCGATCGGTTCGCCATCCAGGAGTGCGCCTACGCTGAAGGCATAGAACGGGAAGCCGAATTGCCCACTGTGATTGGGAAGGGACGGAGGGACAGCATGCAGCGTTAAGGGCAGATCGGTGAGCGTGAGCTCTGCCGCCGCCGTGGCGTTCGCGGTGGCATCGATTGGATCGACGATGACCGTGACTGCCGAGCCCCGATCAACGAGCCCAACCTCTTCGCTGAAAACGTTTACCGGGGAGTGGGATTTACTAAAGAAATCGATCACCACATCTTCGGCGATCTGGTCGATCCCTTTGGTTTCGGCGCCGTCCGCGCCCATGCCGACCACCTCGGCGAGAAGATGTCGCTCTGAGGCGACAACGGCCTGCAGAACCCGCTCGCTGCACTCGACCAGCGACCAGAGCAGTCGTTCGGCGTCGATCATCAGGCAATCTCCTCCCTACCCAGGCCATGCTATCACCAGCGGTCGAGGATGCAACGGAATCGAGTGCACATGCCGAACGGCGAATTCCGGATATTGTGGATGAGATGCCCAAACAGCACCTGAACTCAAGCGTCTCCGGGTTAAAGTAACCCGTGGTATGCTGGCAGAATGAGGGCGTTTGTCCGCTTCACAAGGCGGTAGCTGTTGTCAGACGCCCGGGCGAGCCGAGAGGTTCGATGCCTCCAGCCGCGCACCCAATTGAGGGAGGATGACATGACAAATACACCCGACCCGTTCCACGCAAGGGCGACATTAGAGACTTCATCGGGCGAAAAAGTTGACTACTACCGACTGGCCGCGATCGCGGACCAGATCCCGGCAGGGCTGGATCAGCTTCCTTATACGGTAAAGGTGCTCCTCGAAAACGTGCTCCGCAACGCCGGCACAGAGCCCTTCACAGAGGATCACGTTCGTGTGTTGGCCGGCTGGCGTCCCGGCGAACGTGAGGCCCAGGAATACCCATTCCTGCCAGCCCGCGTGCTTCTGCAGGATCTGACCGGCGTACCGGCCGTGGTCGACCTGGCGGCAATGCGGTCGGCCATGGCACGACTCGGCGGCGATCCTTCGAAGATCAACCCGCTGGTAAGTGCGGACCTTGTTATCGACCACTCGGTTCAGGTCGACTCCTTTGGCACGACACTCTCCTTCGCAAGCAATGTTGAGCACGAGTACCAGCGAAACGGCGAGCGATATGCGTTGCTCCGCTGGGCACAGCAAGCTTTCCAAAATTTCAGCGTCGTTCCTCCGGGCACCGGCATCTGCCATCAGGTGAATCTTGAATTCTTGTCGAAGGTTGTCCAGCTTCGTGAAGAAGGCGGCAAAAAGGTCGCGCTGCCCGATACGCTTGTTGGCCTCGACTCCCACACGACTATGGTGAATGGTCTCGGCGTCCTCGGCTGGGGCGTTGGAGGGATCGAAGCAGAGGCCGTCCTGCTTGGGCAGCCCATCTATATGCTAACGCCACAGGTGGTCGGAATCCGGATGGTCGGTGAAGTGCCGGAGGGCGTCACGGCCACGGACCTCGTGCTGACCGTCGCACAACTGCTCCGCAAGACGGGGGTCGTCGGCAAGTTCGTTGAGTTCTTTGGCTCGAGCCTTCGCCACCTGACGCTCCCAGACCGTGCGACCATCGGGAACATGACGCCGGAATATGGCGCCACCGCAACGATCTTCCCGGTAGATGATGAAACGTTAACCTATCTGCGCTTGACGGGTCGAAGTCCGGAAACCGTGGATCTGGTCGAACGTTACGCGAAAGCTCAGGGGATGTTCCGCACCGATGACGGTCCGGAGCCCGTCTACGACCAGGTCGTCGAGCTCGATCTGTCGACTCTCGAGCCGAGCGTTGCCGGACCGAGACGTCCTCAGGATCGAGTTTCGCTGGGTGACATCGGCCCCAACTTCCGCACCGCCTTCGCTGATCGCATCGCGCAGTCGAACGCCGCTGCACGTGCGGGGGCAGAATCCGGCGGCGGAACAGCCGCGACGATGGTGAAAGAGCGCAGCGCGACGGCTACGGATCGCGAGCCCGTGCAAATCGATCTGGATGGACACACCGCTGAGCTCAACCATGGATCGGTCGTGATTGCGGCCATCACAAGCTGCACCAATACGTCGAACCCGGCCGTGATGATGGCGGCAGGACTTCTCGCAAAGAAGGCAGTCGAGCGCGGCCTGGATGTAAGTCCGGCAGTCAAGACGAGCCTCGCACCGGGCTCAGGCGTCGTAACCGCTTATCTGGACCGGGCCGGGCTGACACCATACCTGGAGGCACTACGCTTCCACCTTGTCGGATATGGGTGCACTACCTGCATCGGTAACAGCGGACCTCTGGCCATGCCGGTGACCGAGGCACTGCAGCAGCACGATCTGATCGGTGCGGCGGTCCTGAGCGGAAACCGCAATTTCGAGGGACGCATTCACCCACTTGCCCGCGCGAGCTATCTTGCCTCGCCGCCGCTCGTCGTAGCGTTCGCGATTGCTGGCACCATTGACATCGATCTCACAAAAGACCCACTCGGTGAAGATCCAAATGGTGACCCCGTCTATCTGCGTGACGTCTGGCCAACCACGGCCGAGATCAAGGAAGCGATCGTCCAAGCGGTCGGTCCGGACCTCTTCGCGGAGCGCTATGCCGATGTCTTTACCGGCGACGAGCGCTGGCGCGGACTGCCGGTGCCAGATGGCGATCTATACGACTGGAACGACGAGTCAACCTATGTGCAGGAGCCGCCTTTCTTCCAGGGCCTCAGCCGAGAGCCAGGACCACTCACTGACGTAATCGGTGCAAGGGTACTGGCGCTCTTGGGAGACTCGGTCACAACGGACCACATCTCGCCGGCAGGGTCGATCCCACCACAAGGCCCGGCAGGACGCTATTTGATCTACAACGATGTCAGCGCCCGTGAATTTAACAGTTACGGGGCGCGTCGCGGCAACCACGAGGTGATGATGCGAGGCACCTTCGCCAACATCCGGCTCCGCAATCAACTCGGAGACGGACGAGA
>CAVUBN010000023.1:0-67025 GCA_963739715.1 uncultured Chloroflexia bacterium
GACCAAAGTGAGCTGGGGGGTTATTTACACTCCCGCGAGAGCTTGATCCAGGTCGGAGATCAGGTCGCGCGGCGATTCAATACCGATAGAGAGACGCAGCAGACCCGGATGCAGTGCCCAGGGGGAACCAGGGATCTGCGACATGAGATCGGGCGCGGTTTCGAGCCAGGCGGTCGGTGGGAAGATCAACGATTCGACGCCCCCAAGGCTGGTGGCGAACATGAAGATCTTCGTGCCGGCTGAGATCTTGCGTGCCGCGGCCGAGCCGCCGTCCACGGCGAACGAGACCATGCCGCTGAAGCCGCCGGTCATCTGTCGGCAGGCAATCTCGTGTCCAGGATGACCGGGCAAGCCGGGGTAGAGCACCTGCGTCACCTTCGGATGCTCGTTGAGCCACTCGGCGATCGCCTGGGCATTGGACATGTGCTGGCGCATACGGACACCCAGCGTGCGGATGCCACGAATCAGTAGCCAGCAGTCGAACGGGCTCGGCACCCCGCCGAGATTGTACTGACGTTCGAAGATGCGATCGGCAAGCTCCGGGGTACGGGAGATTACCGCACCCCCGACAAGGTCACTATGTCCGCCAAGATACTTGGTGGTGCTATGAACGACCAGGTCAATTCCCCAGTCGATAGGGCGCTGGCAATACGGAGAGGCGAAGGTGTTGTCGACTACCGTCAGCACGCCAGCTTCACGCCCGATGTCGGCCAGGGCGCGCAGATCGACGATGTCGAGCAGCGGGTTGGTTGGCGTCTCGATCCAGATCATGCGTGTGTTGGGACGAATGGCGCTCTTAACCGCCTCCAGGTCATTCAAGTCAACGAAGTCAGCACTGACGCCATAGCGGGTCAGGTCGTTGGCGAAGAAGTCGTAAGTGGTCAGGTAGCAATCGTAGCCGACAACGGCGTGGTCGCCGGAGGAGAGGAGCTGAAGCACGGCGAAGATGGCCGCCATACCGGATGAAAAGGTCGAGCAGGCGACACCATGTTCCAGGCTTGCCAGAATCTCTTCCAGCTTCTCGCGTGTCGGGTTTGCCTGGCGCGAATAACGGAAATGCGCCCCGTCGTCGAGGCCATGACGCACAAAAGTCGAACTCGGGTGGATCGGCGGAACGATGGCGCCGGTCTGCGGATCCGGCTCCTGGTGCTCGTGAACAAGTCGGGTATCGAGATCCCAGGCGGCACTACCGCTCTCATCCTGCGTGTTACTCATCTATCCCTACTCCCTCACTGCTGTCTGAATGCGACACATTATGTCGATATCCAGCGCGATTTCCATATGTATATTTCGTTGACGCGCGCGCCCAAGATGCCTGTCGTCCACGGACGACTGATGCGTTGCCCGTTACTTAGCTGTCAGCTTGGCCAGTGTCATCAGGTCGGGCACTTCGAGATCGGGCTGAGCCTCGGCTGGAGGCGTCGCGCCGAAGCCTGGACGGTCATGTCGTCGGTTCACCCAAACCGTCGTCAGGCCGATTGACTTCGCTGGAGCGATATCGTGAAACAGACTCTGGGCCACATGGAGCACCCGCTCCGGTCGATCGCCAAGTCGCTCCATCGCGACACGAAAGTTGCGCAGGTCCGGCTTGTAGCCTCCGACCTGCTGTGCCGTGATAACCTCCGCGAACTGAACGTTCAGCCGTTTTGCTGACAACGCAAAAAGATCGTCATCGACGTTCGACAGGATTACCAGCTTGAAACGTTCGCTCAGCGACTGAAGTGCCGCAGGACTATCGGAGAAGGCCGGCCAGTCACCGACCGATGCGCCAAATGCCGTCCGCTCTTCAGCCGACGGCGTAAATCCAAACTGCTCGCCGAACCCATCCAGCACCGTGGCAAGCACTTCACGATATGGGTTATACGGCGGCTTCTCGGCAGCCGACTCCAGCACCCCGAACCGCTCGAGAATGGCGTCGTCAGACAGATCAACCCCGTGCTCGGCGAGCACCGGTCGTAGCGCTGCGACGATGCCGCTTTCCCAATCGATAAGCGTGCCGTAGCAGTCGAAGACAAGATAGTCGAAGCGTTTGAAGTCGAGCATGCTTCCTGTTCCCTTATTGCTCCAGCGACCGACGTCTGTCCCGGCGGTGACTCGCGCGTCCGCCGGATGGAGAGATGTCACGTTTGGCACTAGCGCGAGATGGTCGCGCGATCATCACCGTAATGCGTGTCGTCGAGCCACGGCTTCCCTTCGGCAAAGCGGGTCGAGCGGAATGGGGTCAGATCGACGGTTTTCGATTTCCCTTCGGTGATCCACTCGGCCAGGCATTTCCCGATGGCCGGACTCGTCTTGAAGGACGTACCACTGTCGCCGGTCATGCAGAAGAGTCCGTCATATTCCGGCATCTTGTCGATGATCGGGCGCGCATCCGGACTCATCATCAGAATTCCCGCCCAGTTTCCACGCACTGTACTGTGCTTCATCACCGGAAAACGATTCACCAGTTTCTGGCGGCAAACCTCGATATAGTCCTCGGTGACTGCTTCTGAATAACGCTCGGGGTCTTTGTTAACCCGGATCCCGCTCTCGGCGCCGATCAGCGTGCAATTCCCATCGACCGGTCGCAGCCAGGTGTCATTGAAATGATCGATGTAGGTCATGTGGTTTGGAGAGCGATCGAACGCCCAACGGAAGAGCGTGACTCGCGCTAAAACCGGCACCAGGCCGAGATCGATGTCGAGCGGTTCCAATAGCTGGTTGGCCCAGGCCCCCGCGGTGATCACGACCACCGGCGCCTCGATTGTTCCGGCGGAGGTCTCGACTCCGGTGATGCGGTTCCCGTCGGTCAGCACCTTTGTAGCTCGGGTGTCGAACTTGAACTCGACGCCTCGGTCCATGGACGCGCGTGCGAAACCATAGACGGTCGCGTTCGGATCGACATAGCCGGCGCCCGGCTCATAGGCGACCGCATCAACGTCACCAACATAGAGGGACGGGTCGAGCTCCAGCGCCTCCTCGGGCGTGATGAGCCGCGCATCGACTCCAAGCTCACGCTGAGCGGCGACGTTCGCCTCCAGATGACTGGTGTACTCGGGAGGCGCGAACGTCATCAGACCAATTCGCTGAAAATCACAGTCACCGCCGACCATATCCTTCCAGTTAACGAAGTACTTGAAGCTCTCCAGGGCCATACGCATCTCTGGTTCGTTCGTGTAATGCGTACGTACAAGAGCTCCTGACTTTCCGGTCGCGCCCGCTGCCAGGTGCCAGCGTTCGACGACAACGACTTTTCCAGCCCCCATCTGCGCCAGGTGAAAGGCGGTGCTTACTCCATTTGCGCCTGCGCCGATAACGACGACGTCGGCCGTCTCTGCCATGTTAATGCTCCTTGCTTATCCGTACGGCGAGTTGGTGACCGCGTGACGGAACGATCAATCCTTTTCAATGCGGTCGTATACCTGGTTGAAGGCATTCTCTACATTTCAGCATAAGACTGCCAGAGGTACAATCCAATCCGTCTTCACCGAATGTTTCAATCGGTTTTTCTTATAGGAGGCGAGGGGATTGGACCAGCAGCAACTCATCACCTTCGACCGCATCGTCCGCGAGGGAAGCTTCAACCGCGCCGCGCAGGTACTGGATGTGTCACAGGCGGCTGTCAGCGGCCGCATCCGAGCGCTCGAAACGGAACTCGGCGCGCCCCTCTTCATTCGTGGTGGCCGGCGAGTCACGCTCACCGAGGCGGGTGAGAGTTTTCTACCTTACGCACGACGAGCTTTGGCGGTGCTGGCTGAAGGGATGGACGCCGCCAACGGGGCTCAGACTGGACAATATGGTCGAGTGACGGTCGGTGCGGTCGACTCCATTGCCAATGGACTACTCGTGCCAGTGGTCGCCCGATACCGTGCAGCCTACCCGAACGTGCGTCTCTCAGTCCGAACCGGCCACACACCTCAGATCCTGCAGGAACTGGCCGACGGAATCGTACGGCTGGGGTTAATCACCTGGGGTTATTTGACGGGCACGGTGGAGGTTGAGGTGCTCACCCGCTTTCGCGAGCCATTGGTTGCCGTCGCGTCGCCGAAACACGTACTCTCACGGTATACAACGCTGACGGTCGAGGAGCTGGTCGAAAAGGGTCAGCCGTATCATGAGACCGTTTGGGGTACAACCGAGGATGCTCGCATCGCGCCGACCTCAGGCCGCGGCTGGGACGAACACGAACTGCCCCACGAAATGATGCGGCAACTCATCTTGCGGGGAATCGGCGTCGGATTTCTGCCTCAGACGCTCGTCGCCGACGATCTCGCCTCGGGACGATTCGTGGCGCTCCCGGTCAGTGACATCAGCGGCCTGACACGGGAACTGGCACTCGTCCGTCATGCACCTGGCAACACCCTTCCTTCGGCCGCTCTCAGCTTCGTCGACATCGTCCGGGCCGAAGTGACGCAGGCAGGAATGGCGTAGAAAGACGGCCGCGCGATCCTGGTGCCTTGTTTTCATCGTTCTCACCTTACTGCATCGTTAGATCCAACGAATCCCGTTTCGATCAAACTTGCTCAGCCCCACCTACGGTGAGCCGCAACTCCTCCAGGCGATGCCCGATGCTCACAGTCTGTCCCGATCTGTACCTGATATCTACGGTACTTTCTACTCATGGGGAATTACTGATGATGATTGCTATGCTGGCGTAGATAGAACCGCGTACCGCAATCTCGTAGGACTTGTTGTGAGCGGTGCATAACGACGAAAAAGCAGGAAACCGTGGGTATCTTGTCCCGCCTGAACCGCAATTGGACAGATCTCGCTCTTCGCGGCAAGGGACTGGTCGTAGTGACCATCCCGCTCATGGCGTTGGTAATTGGTGCCGTTTCTTTCATTGTGGTTGCATGGCAACAACACAACGCAAATGATTGGGTTGAACACTCACTTCTCGTTCGCAACGCTGCCGGGCAAGCTCTGCGCTATCAGACAGATTCTGCTGCTAGCGTTCGTGGCTACCTTCTAACTGGTAACTCTGACTATCTCATTCGTGCCAGAACCGCCGAGCAAGAATCGCCGGCCACACTCGCGCAACTTGAATCCCTGGTTCAGGACAGTCCGGTAGAGATGGCTCGGGCTCGCCGCATCAAGGATCTCACCCAGAAGAATATGTCGTATCTTGCGACACTCCAGGCGATACCACCCGGTACAGGTGGCAGCCCGCCGGTTTTTGACGCCGCGCTACTCGAAAGCGATCAAGTGGTACTGAACAGCCTGCACCTCGAGATCAACACACTTCTCGCTCAAGAGGATCAGCTTTTGAATCAGCGAACGTCCCGTGCCGACGAGATCAGTACGCTGGGAACGTACCTGACAGCACTCAATCTCTTCATCGGTCTCGCTGGCGGTCTGTTGGCGATGGTACTTTTCACAACCGGTATTGTGCGACGCGTCCAGCGGTTAGAGGGACAGACAACTCGGCTCGAAAACGGTGAACCGCTGCTACCCGCCAGTTCTGGCGCGGATGAATTAGCACGCTTCGAGCGAAGCCTTGCGGCCGCGGCCTGCCTTCTCAACCAACACGAGGACGCATTGCAGGCAACCAACGAGAGATTACAGCAGGAACTAGCGGAGCGCGGTCGCGCTGATGAGACGATCGCACAGCTCAACCGCCGCAATGAACTCATCCTCAACGCCGCAGGAGACGGCATTGTCGGGACCGACGCCACAGGCAGGACAATCTTCGTCAATCCCACCGCGGCTCGACTACTCGGCTACCGCCCACAGGAGCTCATAGGCGCTCTGTCCCCGCTGGAAGGCCCAGTGAACGCCGCGCTAGATGGGATTATCCGCCACGTCGCTGACGAGGAGTTTATCCATCGTGATGGGACCCGCTTTCCAGTCGAATACGTCAGCACACCTATCCGCGAACAGGGGGTCATAGTCGGAGCGGTAGTCACGTTCAAAGACATCTCCGAGCGCAGGGGGGTCGAGCGGATGAAGACCGAATTTGTCTCCACCGTAAGCCACGAGTTGCGTACGCCCCTCACGTCGATTCGCGGCTCGCTCGGCCTGCTATCCGGCGGCGTCTTCGGCCCGCTTCCGCCGGAAGGTCAGCGCATGCTCAGCATCGCCGTGAACAACACCGACCGCCTGGTCCGCCTCATCAACGACATCCTCGACATCGAGCGCCTGGAATCAGGCAAGGTTGGCCTTTCCCGCAAGATTTGCGATCTGTCCAATTTGCTCGACCAGGCTCTCGATGGCATCCGCGGCGTTGCGGAGCAGGCGGGCGTGGCGGTGTCGATCTCCGCGACGGAAGCGCGGCTCGATGCCGATCCCGATCGCATAATCCAAACCTTGACCAACCTGATCGGCAACGCTATCAAGTTCTCGCCGCGTGACTCAACCGTCTGGCTGCGTGTCGCCCGTGTGAATGACGACCTGCTATTCACTGTGCGAGATCAAGGCCGCGGGATTCCTCGTGACAAGGTCGTCTCGATCTTCGAGCGCTTCAACCAGGTCGATGCCACCGACTCACGACAGAAAGGCGGCACCGGACTTGGCCTGGCGATCTGTCGCAGCATCGTATCCCAGCATGGTGGTCGCATATGGGCGGAGAGCGACGGCGAGGGCCAGGGCAGCACTTTCTTCTTCACCCTGCCCGCGCTCAAATATGACTCGGTCGTTCGCGAGAACGAAACCGCGTCGGATCTGATCGTCACGGCGATTGGAGCGAGCGGCGATTGACGATGAACCCAAGTTCCAGCGCTTGCAGTTAATGGAAGGAAGTTGCGATGTCGGTCAAGCGAATCCTACTCATTGATGACGACGATGACATTCGCGAGGTGGCAAGGATAAGCCTTGAGATGGTCGGAGGCTGGCAGGTCGAGTCGACTGGATCGGCCCGGGAAGGATTGGTTCTGGCAGCAGGCCAATGCCCCGACGCGATTCTGCTCGACGTCATGATTCCGGATATGGACGGTCCTACTGCGTTCCGGGCGCTTCAAGACGAGCCGAAAACGAGCGATATTCCGGTGATCCTCCTCACCGCTAAAGTGCAAGCCATCGACCTGCGCCGTTTCGCCTCGCTGGGAGTCGCGGCGACGATCGCAAAGCCCTTCGATCCCCTTACGTTACCTGGGCAGGTCGCAGACGTATTGGGCTGGTGAACACCGATGACTCGTCGACGTCGACGCAGGATCGAGCAGAAGACACCTGCTCCACGCCCGGCACCAGCACTCGTTCCGAGCGATCTGCCACAAGCAGGTACTTCCGACGAAGGAGAGGAGCCCAGGCTGGACGACGTCCAGGTCTTGGATGCGGTCGCCGCGCTCTGGCCAAAGGTCAAGGCGACGATGCTGGAGCGTGTGACGGTGATCGAGAACGCCACACTGGCTCTTATTGAAGGCGTGCTCACCGACGCTGATCGTCGTGAGGCAGAGCGCGAGGCGCACAAAATGGCCGGTGCAATCGGCACCTTCGGTTTCACTGCGGGGTCGAGCACGGCCAGAAAGATCGAACTGTTGCTCGGCGGCCCAACCAAGCTGAACGAGGCGGACGCTTTGCGGTTAGCGGATCTCGTGGTGGAGCTTCGATGTCAGCTCGACGCGGAGCCCGCTGATCAGCGCTCAGAAGCGACATCATCCGAACGAGCCGCGGACCCCGATGCAAGCCTGCTCGTCATCAGCGCCGACGCGGAACTGATCAACGGTTTGGAAGCAGAAGCGGCGATGCGAGGTCTCCATCTGCGTGTGGTGGTTGCCGTGTCCGAAATCGTGCCCGAGCACGCAGGTCGGTTTTCATATCCATCCGTCGTGCTGCTCGATCTCGAAACGGCAAGCGATCCGGATCCAATCGCCGTCGTAACTGAGTTACTACCCGGAGTGCCAATTCTTGCGGTAACTGATCGGTATTCATTTGACGACCGGGTGAAGGTCGCCCGGGAAGGTGCACGCTATCTGCTGCCCAAGCCTCAGTCGTCACGCAGGCTTCTCGATGCCGCGCTCCAGACCTTTCTGGCACAACAGGCGACTACGGCAACCGCACTGGTGGTAGACGACGATCCGGAACTGCTGATGTTGCTCGACACTATCCTCACACCTGCCGGGCTAACTTTGACGCTTGTCGACACTCCAAGATTTTTCTGGAACGCGCTGGAGGAAACGCAGCCGGATCTGGTGATCCTCGATCTCGATATGCCCGAGGTCGATGGGCTCGATCTCTGCAGAATGCTGCGCAACGACCCGCGGCGCGAAGGTATACCGGTTCTCATTCTTACGGTGCGTACCGAGCCGGACGTCATCCAGAAGATCTTCTCGGCGGGCGCAGACGATTACGTGTCCAAGCCGGTAGTGGGCCCCGAGCTTCTTACACGCATCTCCAACCGCATTGAACGAACTCAACTGCGGCGAGAGATGATCGAAACCGATCCACTTACCGGGCTGGCCAACCGGCACAAGGCAAAGCTAGCGTTTGACCAGTTTTTCCGTATCGCGGCGCGACAATCGGTGCCGGTGGCCCTCGTAGTGCTAGACATCGATCGCTTCAGGCGGATAAGCGAACTGCACGGCAACGCGACCGCAGACCAGGTGCTGAGTCACCTAGCGCACCTGATGGTGCAACGATTCCGAGGCCACGATGTCGCCTCGCGCTGGGACGGCGAACGCTTCGTGGTCGGCATGTTCGGCGCGAGTCGCGATATCGCCGTCATGCGCCTGACCCAGATCCTTCAGACATTCCAATCGGAAGAGTTCGTCGACAGTGACGGCTCACTTTTCAATGCGAGTTTCAGTGCGGGCATCGCCGCATTCCCAAGCGACGGCACCGACCTGCACAGTCTGTATCATGCGGCGGACGAAGCGTTGAGCCTGGCCAAGGCCGCGGGAACGGCTAAAGTGATCCCATCCGGCTGGGTTGGCGAACCTCAACTGGTCGATCACACCATCGACGTGGCTCTGGTCGAGGACGACACAGCGCTCGCGAGCCTGCTGCTCCATGCGCTCGAGAATCGTGGTTATCACACCGAGTGGTACCAGGATGGCGAGGAGGCCGTGCAAATGCTGGCTGGATCGCAGTTACGCGTGCAGGCACAAGTCATCTTGCTTGACGTTGGTCTACCCAGTCTCGACGGATTCGATGTCCTCAGACGGTTGATCGACAGCGGAGTGACTCAGCGAACGCGCGTCATCATGTTGACCGCGCACGCGTCCGAGCCCGAGGTCCTCGAGGCGCTGGAACTGGGCGCATTCGATCACGTGGCCAAACCATTCAGTACGCCGGTGCTGCTGCAGCGAATCCGGCGAGCCATGCGTAGTTGACATGACACTCTCTAACGGCGTGTTACTGCGATTACTGTTGGCCGAAGTCGCCGCGCTGTGGCTGGTCACGTCGGTCGTCTTCGGGCATGCGCTCTGGAATCGCTGGCGCACATCGAGAAATGAGCCGCGCGTGACGCGCGCGCGATCAGCACTGGTTAACATGCTCACCCGAGATTCACGCAAAGGTGACACGCTCGATAACGAGCTGCGCAGCGCCTTCAAGCGATTGCCTGTTCATCAGCAGGTCAACCTCTTCTCAGACCTGGCGTCGAGCCTGGACGGTAACCAGCGAGCATTGCTGACCGAGTTCGCCATCGAGTTCGGCCTGGTCGAGCGAGCCGAAAATGCGTGCCGAAGCCGTCTTTGGTGGCGACGTCTGTATGGCTGCAGACTACTCACACTCGTTGGTGAGGGCGAATCGATAGTCCCTAAACTCTTCCACGACCAGCATCCCGATGTCCGGGCTCAGGCTGCAGAATGGGCAGCCACCCATCCGAAACCTGAAATCGTGGCCGCGCTGGTGAATCAGCTTGCGGCGCCTACCGACCTGGGCCGCTTCTCAGTCCAGGACTCGCTGTTGCGTCTCGGCAGCCCGGCCAACGAGCCGCTGACGGAGTATTTGGCAACTCATCAAGGTACTGCGGTAGAAGCGGCCCTGGAGGTGGCCATCGGCCTCGCCGACCCGCGAATGCTCAGTGCGGCGCTGACGCTTTGTCACGATTCCGAGCCGCGCGTGCGAGCGCTGGCGACGGCCCTTATTGGCGCGCTCGGCGGCGATGATTCGTTGCCGATCCTGATGAACCTGCTTGACGACCCTGCGGACGACGTGAGAGCCGCCGCCGCCGAAGCACTCGGGCGTCTAAAATATGTATCCTCTGCGCCTGCGTTAGCGCTCAAACTACGTGATCGGGCTTGGGATGTCAGACTAGCCTCCGGATTGGCGCTCCGCAACTTCGGAGCACCTGGAATCCTCTATTTGCGGCGGTCTATTGGCGACGTCGACCCCTATGCCGCGGACATGGCGCATCAGCTACTTGACATCTCCGCTCTAGTCCGGGACCCAGTATGAACATCTGGGCACTAGCACACACGATGCTGTTGGACTTGGAGACGGCGATTCTCGCGTACTTCCTGCTGGTCAACGGCTGGTATGCCATCTTGTTGGTAAGTGCCGCGCTGGATCTGCGCGGGCATCTACTCCGAATACGCGGCGAGAGCTACTGGCGTGTGCTTGGTTCTCGCGTCGCGCCACGCATCAGTGTGCTGGCCCCAGCCTATAACGAAGCCACGACAATCTGCGAGAGTGTTCGTGCCTTGCTAACGCTCTATTACCCGAACCTCGAGGTGGTCGTCGTCAATGACGGTTCAACTGATACAACGCTCGAAACACTGATCCGGCAATTTCGACTGACGCCAATACATCCCATCTACCGTCAGCAGGTGAAGACAAAACCCGTGCGTGGCCTCTATCGCTCGCGCCAGTACCCCAATCTGATTATGGTCGACAAGGAAAATGGGAGGAAGGCTGACGCACTTAATGCCGGTCTCAACCTCGCCTCCGGTGAGCTGGTCTGCGCTATCGACGCCGACACATTGATCGAACCGGACGCCCTCCAACGCATGGTCCGTCCATTTCTGCTTGGTGAAGGAATGCTGGCGGCGGGAGGCACGATCCGACTCACCAACGGGTCGAGCATCGGCGGTGGTCGGATTACGAAAGCGCGAGCACCACGTCACCCAATTCCGGGTATACAGGCAGTGGAGTATTTGCGCGCTTTCCTGTTCGGCCGGCTCGGCTGGAACCATCTGGGCGGCAACCTCATTATCTCCGGTGCGTTCGGCCTCTTCCTGCGGGAGCCGGTTATCGCGGTGGGCGGGTACACGCACGACACTATCGGCGAGGATATGGAGCTGGTGCTACGCCTGCGACGGCGCGGCTACGATGAAGGTAGTTCGCATAAGGTCGACTTCGTTCCTGACCCTGTCGCCTGGACCGAGGCACCAGAGACGCTGGCAGTGTTGGGCGGCCAGCGCGATCGCTGGCATCGCGGGCTGCTGGACACACTCTGGCGGCATCGCCGCGTTCTGTTCAATCCGCATTACGGCGGAATGGGAATGATTGTTTTCCCCTATTTCTTGTTCGTCGAACTACTGGCTCCGCTGGTCGAAGCCATTGGCTTGGTCGGATTGACCATTGGTCTAGCAACCGGAGCCGTCAACTGGAGCTTCGCGCTCCTCTTTTTTCTGGTGGCCTATGGTCTCGGTCTATTCCTAGATGGCATGACTTTCGTGCTTGAGGAGCTCAGCTTCCACCGTTACGACAGTTTGAGCGACCGTGCGATGCTCTTCCTCTGGGCGGCAATGGAGCAGTTCGGCTACCGACAGCTCACTATCTACTGGCGCTTGCGTGGCATCGTCCGGTTCTTCCGCGGTCAGCAAGACTGGGGCGCAATGCAGCGTCGAGGTTTCGGAACGCCTCCGGTTGAGATGGAACGACCGGCCCCGACGACCTCCACCGAGCCAACCTAACCCGTTCAAAATCCAATCATCACTGATCCCAAAAGCGATAACTGGGCTTATGATTACTGTTGTTCGGCCAGCCGAGCGCTGATTCGTCAGATTCATGGTTGGTCGGATACCAAAAGATTCGTTCGTCGACTAGGTCGGGGCCAATAGTTCATCAACGAGGGGAGTTCCCAATGGCAGACGGCAAACTCGCAGGTAAAGTCGCGGTCGTGACAGGATCTTCGTCCGGTATCGGGCGAGCCATCGCGCGACGCTATGCCCAGGAGGGCGCGGTTGTCTACGTCGCCGATGTAAACACAACCGGCGGCGAGCAAACGGTTCAGCTCATCAAAGACGCGGGTGGAAAGGCGGCCTTCGCCCAATGTGACGTCTCCGATCCGGAGCAGGTAAAGGCGACGATCGATCGAGCCGCATCTGAAGGCGGCCGGCTCGACATCGTAGTCAACAACGCCGGTGTGGGCGGTGGCGGCAAGCCAGCTGAAGATATCAGCGTCGAAGATTTCATGCACACTCTTGAGGTGAACCTGGCCGGACCGTTTTACGGCTGCAAGTTCGCCATTCCCCATCTGCGCAAGCAGGGGGGCGGATCACTGATCAACACGGCCTCGGTCTATGGCCTCATCGGCGCCCCGAGGGTAGCTCCCTACGCGGCCAGCAAGGGCGGCGTCATCATGCTGACCAAACAACTCGCGGTCGATTACTCACGTGAGAACATCCGTGTGAACTGCATTTGCCCAGGGTTCGTCGATACCGATCTTGGCGGACGGCGGGCGCGCATGAGTCCCGAAGATGCGGCAAAAGCGCACGCAGCCCGCGAGGTGAAGGCAGCCATGCAACCGATCGGACGTCAGGCTCAGCCCGAGGAGATGGCTGGCGCCGCCCTCTTCCTGGCTACCGACGACGCCTCATTCGTGGTTGGCTCGGTCATGGTGGTTGATGGCGGCGAGTCGATTCTGCACAACATCGGAACCTACTTCTAGTCGGGGTCGACCGGGTGCGGCGTACTTGAATCGTGAGTACGCCGCACCAAGTTTCGCTGAATTAAGCCACGGTCAGAAAACGTACTGTTCGCCCGGTTGTGGTAGCCGAAGTCGATCGCTCAATCCAGATCGAACGAAAGCCTCCCGCACGGTGTCAGCGCCCTGGCTAAAATGAGCCCAGCCTTCAAAGTGGAGCACGATCACGGTCGTTCCTCCAAGTATCCGGGCTGCCTCCGCCGCCTGCTCACTGCCTAACGTGAGCAACGCTCCGCCGAGCAGCGTCGTCTTTGCGGCACCTGCGAAGAGGAGTGCCACATCGAACGGGCCGAGACGATCGACGATGGAGCGCACGACATCGAGCGAGGCGTTGTCGCCACTGATATAGACGGATGGCGCATCTGCGGTTCGGATCACAAAGCCGGTCACCTCACCGACCAGCGGCTCGGAGCCATCAGGTCCATGCTGGGCGGGAACACCGGTGATCCGCAACACGCCGCCATCGGGACGAGGCAGTTCCACGGTCTCCCAGTTCGGTAGTGCCTGAACCGTTCCGCCAATCCGGCGTTGGGCGGAGGCCGTCGAGAGAGTGAGTGGAACCCGATCAAGAAACGCCCGGCCCAACCGGTCGAGATTGTCCGGATGCTGGTCATGTGAGAGAAGCACAGCGTCGATCTGCCCGAGTTCCTCCGGAGCCAGCACTGCATCGAGCGTCTTGGTCAGAGTTCGGGTTCCACTCCCGTAGTCACCGGCGGGATCGAAGGTGGGGTCCGTTAGCAACCGCACACCCCCGATCTCTACGAGCGCGGTCGGGCCGCCGAGGTAACGGACGTGGAGGCGGTGTGCGGAACGGTCGGCCATGTTACAGTGCTCCTTCGTTCTTAGACGCATTCCATGACTACAGGAACACGACGAGCACAATCAGTCTCTACCCCAGCAGCAGGGTCGCATAGGCCGCTAGCCAATGCTCGACCATGTAATCGCTTCCCGCGACATGCGGCAGTGCCTGCGCGGCATGGCGTTCTGCCGCAGCGAGAAGTGGAGCCACACGCGTGTCGCCTTCTGGCAGGAACTCGGCCAATCGAGTGAAAGCCCACGCCCGGCTGAGATTAAGCCCATGAAGGTGTGCCATCTGGCCATCCGTGCTGTCGGCGACAACGGCGGGCTCGAACAGAGCTGCCGGATTGCTCGATGACATACCCGGAAGAAAACGCTCCAGCCAGCCAGGAAACTCCCCCGGCTCCAGGATGAGTGACATTAACTCGGCTTCCGTAAGGGCCGGCGACAGAAAATCGGCACCGGATGGCTCATAGTGTGCAGGGTATTTGACGTCATTCCTGAACCAGCGCCGGGCAGCCTCGTATATGGTGTTGAGGAGCGTGTCGTCCCCTTCAGTGGCCCGCGACTGAGCCGTCGCAAAGGAGCGAGAGAGCGCAAAGGCCGTGTTCGGATGAACGCCGGTACGCTGCGGGTACGTCATCACGCGAAGCCAGTTCACGAGGTTTCTCACGAGCACATCGACCAACGGTTCCATGTTCTTTGCCCAGCATTGAGCGTCGGGATCATCCCAGTTTGCAAGCTCATAATGCAGCGTCAGAAGCCAGGCCGAGCCGTAAGGCCGCTCCAGTCCTCGATGGTTCGGATCGTTGAAGAAATGAGCCTCGGTCTGAAGATTCTCTGACGTCAACAGGTCGTTCAACGTGGCTCGGGCACGCTGATTCGGCAGCTCGTCGGGAAAAAGTCGCAGCAGCCGAACAATCACCCAGTGCATCTCGACGCACGAGTGCCAGTCGAAACTTCCATAGAACGCCGGGTGAAACGCACGATGAACCTGATACGACTCTGACGATTCGGCAATGAAGAATGGCATGTGCGGATACTCGCGGGTGATGTTCGCGAGCGCGACATCGACGTAGGTACCGGCCTGCTCGCGCAGGATTGCCAGCCGGTCGGCGCGATCAAAAGGGCATCTCGATCTCCAGTCTCTAAGGCGAACAATGCCAAGGGATGAACGCACCTGGGAGTGAGGCAGCACGATCCGACATAGTAGCACGGGGATCGGTCGAGCATGTCTCAGGAGAATTCGAACTCGCGGCATCTGTCGATTTAGACCCATTTCGTTCGACAACTACATAGAACGTGCCTGCAGCGGAAGAAGACTCGGAGCAGATTCGTCGAGAGAACCGTTGTGGAGCCAGAGGAGGCGAGCACACCCCGGTTGGGAATTAAGCCGAATGGAGTTTCACCACATGTCCGGAATGTATTTGAAAACGGCAGGAACGCTCGACCTGCCGGGTGCGCAACTCTGCTACGAGATTCGTGGCAGTGGACCGACGCTTCTGCTGATCCCAGGGGGTCCGGCAGACGCCTCTAGCTTCGAGCGACTCGTCGCACGGCTCACCCCGACCTATTCGGTCGTGACCTACGATCCGCGCGGCCTCTCACGCAGCACGATCGACGACCAGGATCAGGCGATCACGGTGACGACTCAGGCCGACGACGCTCATCGGCTCCTCGAAGCAGTAACGGCCGAGCCGGCCTACGTCCTGGGCAGTAGCGGTGGAGCGATCACCGGACTCGAGCTCGTCAGGCGGCATCCCGAGCAGATTCGAACGCTAATTGCTCACGAACCGCCGCTCATCGAGCTCCTGCCGGATCGCGAGCAGGTTGTCGCCCAGAACGAAGAGGTCTATCAGACCTATCTCCAGGCCGGCGCGTTCCCAGCCTTGATGAAGTTCATGGCGATGGCCGGTCTAGGAAGTGACCACGACGTTGCACCTCCTGACTCGCAGGAGGAACCAGGTCCTGAGGCGCGCAAGGCGATGGTCGGTCTGCAGCGCAACCTCGATCTCTTCTTCGGGCAGATGCTGCGTGAGATAACCGGCTACCGTCCAGATGTGAATGCCCTGCGTACCGCCTCAACACGCGTGGTGATCGGATGTGGCACGACGTCCGCCGGACAGCTCGCGCACCAGACGTCGCTTGCGCTTGCCGATTTGCTGGACACGCCTCCGGTCCATTTTCCAGGCGGCCATGGAGGCTATACCGAGGACCCGGATCAGTTCGCAGAGGTGTTATGCGCGGTACTGAGTGGCGAGTGACCTCAGAGATGGATCGCAGGGGTGCGATTGATCGCGCTCAGGTACCCGAAGGTCGACTCAATTCGTCAACTTCACCGATCACTGCAGGACCGCGTAACCCGACATCACCGCTCAGGCCAGCTGTCCCAGCCACGCATCGTGGGGAGAATCGATTCCTCTTCATACGCAAGATGCGTCAGAAGGTGGTCGGCAAGTTCGTGGAGTGCATCGATTAGGCGAGCACGACCGGCTAACGTATCGTCATCGACCAGCCGGTCGGCACCGGACTCGACCTCGTCCAGGTGATTACTCACTCTCCGGTGGTCCGCTTCCAACTTGTCGACCACGGGCTCGAGCGTGGAATTGGAGCGTCGCAGGGCCGGAAAGAGGAGCGCGTCTTCAATCCGGTGATGCGTATGCACGATACGGCAGTAATAGAGGCAGTTGACGCGCAGCTTCCAGAGCGGACTGTTCGTCTGCAGGTCAGTGATCTGTCGACGAATGTGCTCGGCAGGTATGCCGTTTGGTATCTGCGCGGCCAACTGCTGGATCACCTCGAGATCGTGCCGAATCTTGCCGTGCACCCAAAGGAGCTCGGCCGCCATCGCTTCGCCCCAGGTGGCTGGCTGCTGTTGTTCCATCCGGGGTACCGAGCTCCTCGTCACGATGCTCGTGTCATCATCGCCTACCATCAACTGAAGAAGCCATTGACGTGACGCATGTTGGTTATCGTTAGTCCTTCAAGGATCGCAGATCACCCAGCGGCGTGACGATGATGGCAGAGTTTGGTCAGCGGCGTCCACGTCCCTTGGCGCTAAACGGCCACAAAAGCGGGGAGGCCGCGCCGATGACGAAACCGAGATCGTACCAGTTCCCGCCTCTGACCGTGTCGTAAAAAGGATACTGCTTCCAAACACCGAAGACGTGAACGATCAAGACAATCCAAGCCGTGAAGCCATTCCACAATCCCCAGAGCAGATCTTGCCACCACATGTTGGCGCCTTCCTCATGATTGGTCGCGACGACCGTACCCACCAAGATCAGCCACGATAATCAGATCATTGGCCTTGACCATCATCCTGTCAATTCTTGTTCCACGGCACCGGCAGAAAGGCCAGCAAGGTGCCGATCAGCAGGTCGGTACTTGATTGACGGAGCGGGCTACGAGCCGACAGGTACAGCTCTGGTGAGCATCGCGGTAGCCTTGACGGCCAGCGCCTCAGCCCACTCGACGGCGTGCGCCAGCTCACCCTCCGCCAACGGACCTTCGCTCTCGCTCACGATGAAGCTCTTCGGCGGCACGACCAGTCGCGCGCGATGGTGCTGCACGATGTGCTCGATCGTGTTCGCGGCCGAGCCGGAGAGCACCTTAGGCCAATCAAGACGCGTATCGAACGCGGCGATCGCGACGCGATCCAGCACCTTCGGAGAGAGATTGTCGACCCAATCACGTAGCGGCTTGCGAGCGCGGTGACCCTGCGTCGGACCGCCGACAACCAGCAGGTCAACGCCGTCGAGATCATTCGCGCCGATCTCGTCAATCGACGTCACCAGTACCGGACCAGAATTCTCAAGCGCCTTCCCGATCGCTCGGGCAACTTTCTCGGTGTTACCGAACTGCGTATCGAAGACGACCAAGCTTGTCATGTGCGACCTCCATCCGGATTTGGGACAGCAGCCAACGATGAAGCGCTCCCGATCCCCACACTAATCAGATTCCGTTGCAATGGGACAACGTTTTGCACGCATGTGTTGCAGGGTCATTTCATCGTGAATCCGGCAACGTGAGTCTTCAGCGAGGGGCTAGGTGGTGGAAAGTTCGCGGCGATTCAGGCGGCCAGCGCATCAACCTGATCACGAGCGGCGAGCGCCAGTCCGGAGGCAACCGAAGTGAAGGCATCCTGATCGAGCAGTTTCTCCGGGCCGAATGTCTGGGCGAGCATCTGCCGGAAGCACGGGATGAGGGAAGATCCTCCCGTGTGCATCACGGCATCGATTCTTCCCGCAGTCAGGCTGGCCGCATTGAGTGCTTCGTCGATACAGGCAGCCGCTTCACGTACTCGAACATCGATCAACCCTTCGAAGTCAGGACGTGAGAGCGGTTCGTCGATAGCGATCTGATCCGCCACGTAGTGGATACGCTCCTCCTCATGAGTCGTCAGTCCGATCTTGGCCCGCTCGATCTCGCGGAAGAGGGGCCAGCCATGATTGCCCCGGGCGAGCGAGAGGAGCGCACGCGCCTGGCGGCGAGTCTCGTGCTTGCGCTCTCGCTCCAGGTCGCGCAAGAAGCGGAGCGTCCCCGGCTCGTTCAAATCTGGGATGGTGTACCAACGGCGAGCGGTATCCAGAATGTGCTGTGGCATTGGCAATTGCTGCGGTCCCCAACGCAGCTGCTCGCCGAAATGGCGCAGCAGACGGCGGTCCATCACGTCCTCATCAAGCAGATCACCACCGATCGGGATCCCGGCCGTCGATAGGACAGATCGCTCACCGCCACCGACACGCATCACCGTTACGTCGAGTGTGCCGCCGCCAAAATCAAAGACCAATACCGTACGTGTGTTGGAGAGTGTCTCCGCCAGCCGCAGTCCGGCCGCGATCGGCTCTGGCATAAAGGCGAAGGTCTTGAAGCCGGCCCGGCGCAAGGCTTCCTCCATACGCTCGAGTGCGAGCGCGTCACCCGATCCAGCAGTCGACCAGTGAACCGGTCGACCGACCATTGCCTGGGTGACGGGACGGCCAAGGGCTTGCTCGGCCCGTTGACGCATCTCACTGGCGAAGGCGGCAACGAGTTCCTCCGGTGAATAGAAGCGACCAAAGACCTCGGTGCCCCGAAAGCTGGCGTCGGGCAACGAGCGTTTGACCGATTGAAAGAAACGTCCCGCCTGGTTGACTTCGATCTCGGCGATCACCCGCTCACGTCCGAACACGGTTTCGATCTCGTGGGTAACGGCCTGCCGCTCGCGAACAATCGTTCGTCCGGATTCCAGGCTGGCGAAGGTCCGAATGGCGTCCTGACCGATATGAAACGACCCGTCAGGACGAAAATAGAGGGCGGTCGGCACCAGCTCAGAGTCGGGTTGAGCGGTATCTAGCCTGAGCAAAATTGGCTGCGCACTATTCGGTTCGGCAATGGCGATCGCCGAGTTTGAGGTGCCGAAGTCGAATCCGATCGCGATTTCACGCGTCATCTTCACCCCTTTTCATCGTTGCCCCGCCAGGCGACGCTATTTTGGGCGGTCCATGATGATACACAGACGAGAGATGAATTTGCAGGGGAAGATGTCAATATTGCCAGCGAAGTCAGATCGGTGGTTGGTGAAAATCGGGCGCAGACGAGCTTGGCGGCACGTCGATCATGAGCCTGTGATCACGCGCACGCGGCACGTACCAGCCTTCTCGGTCGCAATGGTGATCTCGAATTCGGTGCCGTCCGGCGCGGCGACCAGCCATTCGACACGTCCACGACTGAGATTGGGGTATTCGCCGGAGAGATGAAGGCTGGAGTGCCGGCTGACGCGCCCGGACAGATGGTCCAGCTCCCGGGTAGTCGCGGCATTGCTCGACA
The DNA here is from genome assembly GCA_963739715.1 of uncultured Chloroflexia bacterium. GTDB lineage: Bacteria > Chloroflexota > Chloroflexia > Thermomicrobiales > Thermomicrobiaceae > CALAGB01. The sequence continues at coordinate 19,397 of CAVUBN010000023.1, forward strand.
ACAGCTGGGCTCCCACCGGGAGGGACAACCGCGCCCTCAAGCCCGTTCATCGAGCATCCGCAGGATCTTCGAATCGTCTTCCTCGGTCCGATCTTCCTCCAATTGGAGGTAGTTGGTACTCGAGATCCCAGCGTGGTGGGCCAGTCCCCAACGCTCAGTCATAAACGCGATGATGCCCAGGTGATCATACAGCCAGTCAATGGTCACGCCGAACGACGGCAGACCTGGCTGGTATGGATTGGAGTGAAAGGGGGAATCGCAGCGGTAGCCGGTGCTGGCCTCCCCCATCGCGCCGATCGCCTGGTACGCACGCAGGTCGAGCGGCGAAACGCCGCCACATCTCCAGCACTATGAAGATGAAGCCTTCTTCGTTCTCTCAGGCACGTACGCCTTTCACGTTGGCGACGATGTCATCGAGCTCGGCGCAGGTGGCTATGCGTTCGTGCCTCGCGATACGGTACATGCCTATTCCAACGTCGGCGACGCAACGGCTCGAATGCTGATCTTGGTGACGCCGGGCGGCATACACGAAAACTTCTTCGCCGAGGTCGGTTCTCCGGTTGATGAGCCGGCGTCACCACCTGATATTCCATGGATGCTGAGGGTGGCCGCCAAGTACGGACTCGAAATCTTGCCGCCATCAGACAACTAGAGTCAACGACGACGCCGATCGGTCGGGTCTCTCTGAGAATCTGCAAAAGGGGTCCCGACCGGGCTTGATCCGCACGCGCACAGCTATGACGAACGTCCCCGCGCAACGTATCTTCTCGACCCGGCCTGGTACCCACCCAGTGACCGAATTTCCTCGTCAAATTCGCCGTACGGTTGACGGCCTCACGCCTTTCTGCCTATTAAAGGAAAGAAGGTGATCGCGTCTCCGTACTGTCCAGCCAAAGACGCTTCGCGACGCAACGCTTTTGGCGATCTCGCTGGCGCGTTATTCGGTTGGGGCAGGTTCCGTATCGCCCGAAATCCGCGTCACGCTAATTACCTCGACAGAGTTGGGCACCGTGTGAAGGACACAGAACTGGACACTGACGAGAAGTTCGTACGGTTAGTTCGGCGAATCGATCCGGGCGCCAGGCTACTACGCGCCGGGGCCCTCTCGGGCGGAGTCTCCGCCGAAGTAACCGCGATCGAGATCGAGCGAGAAGACCACGGGGTCGAGAAGCTAATTGTCCGGCGACATGGAGCAGTGGACCTGTCGCAGAACCCCAACATCGCGGCAGACGAATTCGAGCTGCTGCGAATTTTGCGAGCCGAAGGCCTGCCTGTCCCCGCTCCTCATTATGTCGATCGTGCCGGTGAGATATTTGGGACTCCATGTCTGGTTATCGATTTCATCGATGGAAGCACGGAGTTCGCGCCTGCGAGCGTCGAGGCAGTCGCAGCGCAGCTTGCGACACAGCTTGCCCGCATACACGCGATCGACCTGACAAAATGGGATTTCTCCTTCCTCCCGAGCCTGACAGAGCACTGCGGCGGAAGGCTGGCAACACGACCGGCCAAGCTCGACGATTTCTTGGATGAAGCGCGTATTCGCGAGACGCTGAGAGGTGCCTGGCCACTGACGCAACGTAACCGGTCGGTCCTACTACACGGTGATTTTTGGCCCGGCAACACGCTCTGGTTGAACGGTCAACTGACCGGCGTCATCGACTGGGAAGACGCGGGAACCGGAGACCCTTTGTCCGATCTGGGCAACAGCAGACACGAAATGCTTTTGACGCTGGGGCCTGACGCCATGGACTTGTTCACCGAACGATACTTGTCACTGATGCCGATCGACATCACCGATCTCCCCTATTGGGAACTCTGCGCCGCCCTCAGGCCGATCGCCGGTATGCCCGGATGGGGTCTCGACGACGCCACACTCCAATCAATGCGCACAAGCCTCAAGACCTTCATCGGCCAGGCCTTCGACACTTTGGCGAGACGTTGAACTACACGCAGCTAATGGGATATGGCGCCTCCGAAGGCCATCCATCACCGTACGATGTATTCCTCTTCAAAATCACGGTCTCACTCATGGGGTGACCGTTTCACCGACCAGTTGGCCCCTGACCGAATCACTGACCACTGACATCAAAGCTTCGCCGACTTTACAAATCTCGTTGCAGGGGCGACCATAAAGACGTCGCGCGACGTTCACGGACAATCCGCGAACAACACGACAGCCGATCTGATCTGGGGCAGAGGATCGCTGTCGGCAGTTACCGAGCAGGTCAGAGCACACTCGTTGACGATCGTCAAATTGCATGGCGGGCGTCTTGCTAACTAGGACTGGCGAAGATTGTCGAGACTGCTCGACTTTGCGTCAGATCTGATCATCCTCCAACGAAAGACACACTTCGTCTGGATCGACCACCATCGGTAGCGGTTTTCACGACGATGGGGCTGCGGTGTGTCGATCTCGATCTGGTGGGTGTAGCTCAGGCGTTTGTCGCTGACTGGTAGCTTATTGGCACAATCCGTGGGAGAGGGAGACTCACGCCACTCATGCAAGGTCGGCAGGCGGACCGTCCATTTCCAGGTGATCGGCAGGGACGCACCCGGACCGACGCGGGAGGGCGTGCTGGTGACACAGAACAGGTCAAGCCAGCGCGTTCTTACAAACTCGCGAGCTTTTTCCAGCGTCTCAATCCGAGTGAGACCCAGGTTCTGGTGGCGAGCGGGCTGGCCGTCGGTATCGGTGCCGGCATTGGAGCCGTCTTCTTTCGTTACTTAATCCAGTTCTTCTCTTACGTCTTCTTCGACGTCGTGGAGCCGGCTCTCGCGAACATCTTCGGTTCAGCCGCTGTTATCTTCATCCCAGCAATCGGAGGGCTGATCTTCGGTCCGCTCATCTACTTCTTCGCGCGCGAGGCCAAAGGGCATGGCGTGCCGGAGGTGATGCAGGCGGTCGCGTTGCGTGGTGGGCGAATTCGACCGATCGTCGCGGTGGTCAAATCACTGGCGTCAGCACTCTGCATCGGCTCGGGCGGCTCGGTCGGTCGTGAGGGACCAATCGTACAGATCGGCTCGGCCCTGGGTTCGACGTTCGGACAGATGCTGAAGATGTCGGACGATCGCGTACGTACGCTTGTTGCTTGCGGCGCGGCGGGCGGCATCGCGGCCACTTTCAATGCCCCGATCGCCGGGGTGTTCTTCGCCCTTGAGATCATTCTCGGGGAATTCACGACGCGCGCCTTCGGTATCGTCGTGCTCGCGAGTATGACCGCGTCAGTGATCGGTCGCGCGGCCTTTGGCGACGTATCAGCCTTTCCAGTTCCTAGCTACGAACTCGTAAGCGTCTCCGAGCTTCCAATGTACGCGCTGCTGGCGGCCATTGCAGCCGTCGCCGGCTTTGGATTCACCCGGACACTCTACTGGTTCGAAGATCGCTTCGACGACCTTCCAATGAAGGAATACCTCAAGCCGGTTCCAGGCGGTCTGATGGTGGGTGCGCTCGGGCTGGGCCTGCCGCAGATCTTCGGCGTCGGCTACCCGGCAATGGAGAAGGCGCTGCACGGAGAGTATGCGCTGGGACTGCTCTCGCTCCTAATCCTGGCCAAGATTCTGGCCGTTTCGCTCACTATCGGATCCGGCGGATCTGGCGGCGTCTTTGCTCCGTCTCTTTTCATCGGCGCGATGCTCGGCACGACCTTTGGCTCGTTCGTGCACATGGTATTGCCCAACTCGACCGCGCCGGCTGGAGCCTATGGACTGGTCGGTATGGCGGCTGTCTTCGCCGCCGCGGCTCACGCTCCGATCACAGCCGTCATCATCCTCTTCGAGCTAACTGGCGACTACAAGATCATCCTTCCATTGATGGGTGCGGTCGTGATCAGTACGCTGGTTTCCGAGGCACTCAGCAAAGAGACGATCTATACCCTCAAGCTGCGCCGCCAAGGGATTGACCTACTAGCCGGTCGCGATATCGATCTTCTCCGCTCGATCCAGGTCTTCGAAGCGATGACGACCTTGGTTCCGGTCACCTCCCATGATCACAGCGTCGCCGAGGCCAGCGAACTGTTGGGGGAGAGTCGCGAACATGCGCTGGCGCTGCTGAACAAAGCCGGCGAATTGGACGGGATCGTCACGATCGGTGATGTGGGCAAGGCGCTCCTGGAGAACAAACCCGGGTTACCCTTGAGCGGTATCGCTACCCGACCAGTCGTAACCACCTTTCCCGACGAATCCCTATCACAGGCGATCCGGCGTATGAGCATGCGGGATATCCAGCAGCTGCCGGTCGTGCGACGCTCAAATCCGAAGCGTCTGCTGGGCATGCTCCGCCGCAACGACATCAGCCGCGCCTATAGCCAGGCGATGCTGGAGCGCATGGAGACAGAACACCAGCGACCGGTCAAACCGAGTGAACTGCGCGGCACGCAACTGGTCGAGATACCGGTCGTACCGACTGGCCCATTCGTCGGAGTGCGTCTCGCCGATCTGGATCTACCACGTGACGTTTTGGTGATCGCGGTCGAGCGTGGCGAGGAGACGGTCATCCCCCACGGCGACACGCTGCTTGAGGCGGGCGATCGTATGCTCTTCCTGGTGCAGCACGACCAGGTGGTCGCCTTTCACGAACGTCTGGCGAGCAGGTTTGATTCGTCAGACTCCAACTCGTGAGTGACGCAAGGATTCGCGTGGGTCGTCGACTACGATTCCACGATCTTCCAGTAGGAGTCCTTGCGCACGATTTTTCCGTCGCGAAACTCGAGGTGATCGGTGCCCCGTACCTTCAGTGCCCGGCCGTCCGGAGCTGTTCCCGTCAGCGTCCACTCTGAAACACCGAAGTTGCCGCTTATCCAGTGCCGATCTTCCCCCCAATGAGCATCCGGCAGCCCCTGGAAGCGCGTCGCCAGGCCAGCCCGAACCGCGTCTTTGCCCGAGTAGCGCTCGCCCCATGGCTCTGGCCCGCGCGGCATCTCCAGCTCGCAGTCGTCGGCGAAATAGGACATGACGACATCGAGGTCATGTCGATTGAAGGCGTCCAAGAAACCTCGCAACGTCGTTAGACTCACTGATCCACTTTCGCTCATAGCTCTTCCTCTCGTCAGGAGCGACGCGACACGGCGGGGAAAATTCCCACCTCTTCTCAACTTCGACGGCGGCGTGTGTTCGATTTTAAGTCTACCGGCAAATGTCATTAGTGGCAACGAAATGTAGTCTATGGCGGCTCGATACGGCGGCAAACGTAACCAACGGTGATTGCGGAAAATTGGAGAATTGACATGGTGTGCGCAAATTCGCGCAAAAGAAGAGACCCGCGGTTCCTCTTTGAACCGCGGGTCGTCTTGGTCAGACCGTGCTTGTGGTTATGCAGGCTCTGCCATGTGTCGCTCGGGCTCGTGCTGCGCAATCCCAGCACCACCGAATATCTTGCCAGCCTTCCAGGGGGCGCCCAGCGCCGGTAGAAGGAGACGGTCGATGCCGAGGTGCCCAGCGACCTTCCAACCGAGGACCAGGAATACCGCGATTCCGAACAGGACCGGGTTGGAGCTAGCGGAACCAGCCAACATGAAGTTGAAGTTCATCAACGTTCCGAAGAAGGCAGCGATTCCGACCAGCGCGCCGACGATTAGTCCGACACCAATCAGGAATTCTCCGATGGCGATCAGCTTGGCGAACCAGGTGTACCACTCGTGGTTCAACATATAGGTCAGGAAATCACGATACCAGCCGTAGGTGATGCGCGGTGAGCCTGTCTCAGGAACAGCAACTGCGCCCTTCCAATAGCCCTGCAGCGCCGTGCCACCGTCCATCCAGGATGCTGCGCGAAGCTTGTGCTCGCCCGCGGCCATCCAGTCGCGTCCGACGAAGAATCGAAGCGGCAGCCAGAGTACGGACCAGTAAACGTTGCCCATGATAAGTCGCCAGAAGCGCGGATCTTCATTCTGTCCAGCGGTGTCGGTTACCGCACCATCTTCGATGGAGACACCGTTTGCCGGCAGCTGGCTGGCCTGGTAGATACCACCTGCGATGATCACACCGATGATCACGTAGGTGAGGATGGCGGAATCGGTCCAGACCGCCGAATCCCACCAGTTCGTGTTGAACAGGCCATCTGCAAAGGCCCAGGTAAGAAAGACGAACAGACCGACGGAAATTGCCGTCATGACGTAAATTCGCGTACGAGTCATCTGAGTCATCTGGAGTTCCTCCTTAGTTCGGCCGACGACTTGCGAGATGTCGACCGCGATCGGTTAGTGAAAATTGCCGTTCGTACGGCGTGCTGTGTTCAGCGTCCTCGACCAGATACTGACTGAGCTTCATCTCGTTATAGACGGCGAGTGAAATCGCGCCCGTCGCCGGAATCTCTTTGGTCTCCTGGCATCTGAGCGCCGAATAGGACCCGCTGCGGACATCGAAACGAAACGTCACTTCGCCTGCTCCACTCTCGTCGTCCGCAAGCGAGCGGAGCAATGATTGCACCTGTGCCGGTCGAACCGTCCTTCCCTTCACTTCGAGCTGCTTTCCCATGTTTCCGTCCGTCCTGTTTCGATCTCGTCGATTACAAGGTTGATCATAGGACCATCCGCGTGTCGTTCGTGTTGCCAAAGTACCGGATGACGTTACAGGAACGTAACGAATTCTGAACGGTCCAGCGAGCCCGCCTCTCATCGTCGCGGTTTTGTCAGTAGCTCTCAGAAATAAAAACCATTACCAATAACGCTGATACGTGCTAATCACACTTGCTGACTTCATCACCAATGCTGCCCCGTATTGACAGCAAGTGGGTCAACACCCTCTGGATCCGCTCACCTGAACTGGGTCGTGCACTTGTCACGTGGCACGTTACACGATCGTACTTCGGAAACCTATTGCTTTAGTAACGCATGATACATACCGATACATCCGCACCACATGCTGGTCCGCAGCCTCAGAGGCCGTCTCTCTTCACATCACCATGCAGGAAAGACCTGTCGCGCAACGGCCCAGGCTCACGGATCAACTTCATGAGTGCCGGCAGCGTGCAACCGGGAGGTGCGCCGAAGTGACCGGAGACAACGAGCATGGCCAGCCTGGATGCGTATATCTTGAAAACAAGGAGTCCAGGCCAGGAGGAAATGGGTTCACCTGATCGTCCCAACACCGTATGATGCCTGATGTCACCAGCACGCTTGCACCAGTCACCTGCACCGGGAGGGACGAGATGGCCGAACTGTTCGACGAGATCACCGAACGCTTGCACGCGTTCATCACCGCGCAGCAAATGTTCTTCGTGGCCAGCGCGCCACTCAGCCCAGACGGACACGTCAACGTTTCGCCGAAGGGGCTTGACTGCCTGCGCATCCTCTCACCCACGCGGGTGGCCTATCTGGATCTGACCGGAAGCGGAAACGAGACCTCGGCCCATCTACACGAAAACGGCCGGATCACCCTGATGTTCTGCGCCTTTGCTGGACCGCCCAGAATCCTGCGCCTCTTCGGGCAGGGCGCGGTGGCGCTACCAGGAAGCGCCACCTGGCATGAGCTACGCCCGCTCTTCGACGACTATCCCGGCGCGCGCCAGATCATCGTCGCCGACATCACCAGGGTGCAGACCTCGTGTGGTTTCGGAGTGCCACTCTACGAGTTCGCCGGGCAACGCGACACAATGACCCGCTGGGCGAACGCCAAAGGCGACGATGGCCTCAAGGCCTACCGCTCCGAGAATAATGCCCGCAGCATCGACGGCCTGCCGACTCCCCTTGGAATGAGAGATTGACAGGCCCCCTGCGGAATTCTGCGAGACACGTGAAACTCACGATGGACGCCGCTCCCATATGTTCGCCGTGCCTCATTTCCGCGATCATTCTTCGACGTACGCCTTCAGACGTCCGAGAGCCGCATCCCACTGCCGTGAAATCTGATCCAGGGACTGCCGCGCTTCGGTGAGCCGGCTTGGATCGAGCTCCAAGAGGTGTTCGCGCCCGCGTCGAGTGTCGCGTACGAGCTGCGCCCTGGCCAGGACGTGCAGGTGCTTGGTGATCGCTTGACGAGTCATATTTGATCCACTCGTAAGATGCGTGATCGACAGCGGGCCATCGGTACTGAGACGCTCTACCAGTGCCAGCCGGGTCGGATCGCCCAGCGCGGCAAAGACCGGCACGGACTCAGACAGATCAACCAGCGCGGCGTTAGTCGGCGACATGGCGCGCGATGTTCTCTACCTGTGCGGCCCAGCCGTGCTCATTCATGCGGAAGGCCTCGGCCCGGCGCCCCGCCGGAATCTGATCGAAGCCTGATTCGACCACGGTCAGCCGGGTTCCATCACCGACCTCTTCCAGACGAAACTCAACCAGCGTGGTTGGTTCGCTCGTATAGTCGACCTCGGGATCGATGGCATAGGGATGCCAGCGATACGAGAACAACGACTCGGGCTCGATCTGCTCGACGAACAGCTCCATGCTGAGATGCTCGTAGCCCGGCGTCGTGATCCGGCCAACGACGCTGGCACCAGGTGCAAATTCGCCCTCCACCTTGACACCAAACCAGGCACCAAACTCATCCGAGTTGGCGAGCGCTCGCCAGACGCGTGACTGTGGTGCCCGTAGGACAAGACTCTTTTCGATGCGATCGGTGGACATACACAACCTCCTCGTAGTCATATGCAACCTTCTCGTTGCATCTTAGCATGCGCCCGGGACACATGCAACTTTCAGGTTGCACAATGCAACGTCGCAGTGGTCAGTTCGTGCCACGGTGTTGCGGTACCGGCACATTAATCCCAAGGGGGAACGCGTGTGCCTGATCGATCAGGCCGGTTTGTGCCAGACAAAGGCGGCCGCGATTGGATGGCCGCGGAATCGCTCCCACTTGGGCTTCAGCGCCACCCAGTGGTCGTCGATGAGTTGTTCTTTCATCTCAGCCATGGCCCACCCGGCCGCCAGGGCCGAGGTGACGTGATCGCTCAGGAGGTGGACGTGCGTCTCGATGGCGACCGGCTCGCCTGCCCCATCGGTGTAATGGGTCGGCATGCCCGAGGCCATGATGAAGTGAGGATGGAACGCGATGAGTACGAGGAACCCATCCGTCACGGCAATGCGAAACGCCTCACGGTAGAGTGGATTCAGATCAGGCAGGTGCTCATCGACCAGGCAGACGGTGACAAGATCGTAAGCGCCATCCGCGAGCCCCGTGGAAGTGACGTCGGCCTCAACCAGGCGGCGGTAGATACCTCTGGATCGAGCCACCGCCAGCATCTCGGGCGTCAGATCGACTCCGTCGATGGTCTCCACACCGTGCCGCAGCAACCAGTCGCCGGTACGGCCTGTACCGCACCCCAGATCGGCGACCGACCGCCGCGTTGCCCAGGGTGGCGTTGTGAGCACATCGAGCAGCGCGATATCCATCGCGTCCTCAACCGTCTGTTCGTAGGTCGTCACCCACTCGCCGTAGCCACTGCGCACATCGGTCGTCCGATAGCCTCGCTGGTCGAAATCAGAGAACTTCACCTCAACTCCGTAACCGGGATTGACGCCTGAGGATCACGCCACGATTATTCACGTTACGGCGACCGTTGTCAGCGAACGCGTAGGCCCGTGACCAGGCGCCCGAGCCAAGTTGCCTGATACCGATGACGCCGGGCCCATACATCTCGTCCAAAAATTGCGACGTTGCGGAGAGGGATGCCTGTGGAAGTTGCGCCATGCCAAGATTTTAGTGGCGCGCCACACCGAGCATGCTGGCCTTTGCTCGACCTGTATCGCCTATGTCCAGTTGGCAGGCAATCTGCCCCGTTGGTTTACTTCAGGAATGCGATCTCGACCCATTCCCGCACACGCGACGCGCGATAATTGGATTGCGCGCGAGACGATTCCGTTCGCGTTCGACTCGCTCAGCACCTCAAAGACTGCCACCGACCAGGTGGTGGCCGCGTGAAGTGAGTCGGCGCAATTACTGAGCTTCGGGGAGGCGCTCCCCTGCCATAGTCAATCTCGCGCGGTTCAGTCATGACGGAGAGTCTGTCGCCCTGAAAGTCTTCACTGGTCCCGGCCATTTCGAGGCCGGAGCCTGAACGGGCAACGTAGTTGGAGCATAAAACGATGTCGTTCACGCGTCCCACCGATGTCACGCTCGACAACTGGCAGGAAGGACCCTGGAACCGCTGGGCATACCAGCACGTCAGCCACCTGATTCCGACGGCCCGGATCAGCCGTGGGGCGGAGCCGATCGCGGTATTGGAGCGGCAGCCACGCGACCTAAGTGGACTGCGCTTCGAGCAGGAGGAGGGTGGCAGCGTCACCCTTCGCGAGATGCTGGCGGAGACGTACACCGACGGCTTCGTGGTGCTGCACGACGGAGCAATCGTCTACGAGCGCTACTTCAACGGCATGACGGACGACACGCTGCATCTGTTCCAGTCGGTTTCGAAGTCACTGACCGGCATGCTGGCCGGTATCCTCGTCGCCGACGGGCGGCTGGAGCTCGAGCGACAGATCGGAGACTATCTGCCGGAACTGCACGACAGCGGCTATGCCGACGCCTCGGTCCGCCAGGCGCTCGACATGCTCGTCTCGGTCGTCTACTCGGAGGACTACGACGATTCATCGAGTGAGATGCAGCGGCAGGATCGCGCCGCCGCCTGGCGGCCGCTCCTTCCCGGCGACGTCGATGGGCTTTATCCGTTTGCCACGACGATCCGCAAAGATGCCGAGCATGGCCAGGTGTTCCAGTACTGCTCGCTGACGACCGACGTGCTCGGCTGGGTCCTGTCACGGGTGTCGGGACTGCCGTTCGGCGAGCTGCTTTCGCGCGAGATTTGGACTCGGCTCGGCTGCGAGCACGACGCGGTCATCACCGTCGACCACTTCGACAGTCCCTCGCCGAGTGGCGGTATCTGCACCACGGCACGTGATCTGGCCCGCTTTGGCCAGATGGTATTGCAGGACGGCTGGGCCAATGGCCGGCAGATCGCCCCGGCCGCCTGGGTCGACGATACACGCTTCGGTGGTGATGTCGAGGCATTCGCGCGCAATCCGGACAACGCCGGCCGTTCCCCAGGCGGTGCCTACCGCAACTACTGGTGGGTCACGAACGACGAGCGCGGCACCTTCTTCGGCACCGGCATCTACGGCCAGCATCTCTGGCTCGATCCGACTGCACGCGTCGTGATTGCCAAGCTCTCCTCGCGTCCAGACGCGCTCGATCCGGCGCTCAATGATCTGACGCTACGCGGCTTCGCGGCGATTGCCGGAGCGTTACCGACGACATCTACCTGACGGTACGCCAGCGTTCATTGTTCGGCGCACCAAAGGGTTTGAGCGCGATCGCAATTGGCCTCTGATCAGACCTTCCAACACCATCGGGTCCGGCAGCGCCTACGCTCGTTCGTCAATAAAGATCGTCCATCGCTTGATGCTGGTCAGCTTGAGAATCCCACCCGTGTACCAGGGGTCATGCTTCATCGTTTCTCGCACGTCGTTTTCATCGTCCGCACGCACGACCAGAACAGCGCCGCCTTCATCTTCCAGCGGCCCGCCCATCATGATGAACCCAGTCTCCACCAGCCCGTCAATGAACGCCGCGTGCTCATCCCAGAGCGATTGCTCGCGAGTGCCTCTGGTCAGGTCACGGTTGGGTCCAGCGGTCGAGAGTATCAGGAAGTTATTTGTGCCTCGCTTCCGTTGTGGCTGTCCGGTCTGTGTCGATTCTTCCGCCATCGTCACGTCACACTGCCCTTTCAATGGGTTGACCCATGCCAAACGAGTTGCCATCTGGATAAAGGAAATGTCCCTGCCAACCCGCTTCAGGTACTCAAGGCTCCCGGCTCATATCAGATCCACGACCTCCGAGGACCATCGACTATCTTGCTACGCCCGTATTCAAATGCAGTTCGCGCTTCCGGCCGATGCTGCAGTACCGGGCAAGAGTTCAACCGATGGTATGCACAAGAGTGCCAGCGGATCGGCCTGAATTGAAGATCCAATGGAACGCAAAATGACGAATCAAGTGGTCCTGTGCCGAGCAGTGCCGTGGCGAATCCTTGTGGACCACGAATGTCGAGCGGATAACGCGCAGTGCGCACGAGTCGAACACGTTCCGAGGGAGCAGCTATTCGTGCTAAGCTGGGCATGTTCGGCTATTTTCACTGAGTAGGGGATTGTAGATACTCCTACGAGCCGCGTTTCATCGTCCATCTTCCAATCGTGCCGATCGACGAAGGGGACACCGGTGATCTGAGCCCGCACAATCAGATTGGTGAATTAGTAGCGCGATTATTCGAGCTTTACACTCGATTCGCATCAGCCAAGGCGAAACACGATTGGAACGTTTTGTAGCGGAGGACCGACGCCATGGACCACCCAGTTGATCGAGTGGTCTATGAACCATACAGATTGACAGCGGACGAGATTGGAAGCATCAACTCAGCAATTGCGTGGCCCTGGCATAAGGGCTTGCTATGCGCGCGTTATTTGGGCTTCTGGGGCCTTTCTCACGGTATTCAGGTATGAGAATTCTTCCGGGTCTTAGCTCCTGAAGGGCAATAATCACATAAATGCTTGGACGGGAAGCCCCTATCTAATTCGCCGCCGGCTCCTTGGAGCGTGCATGAACCGTATCCCGACAACTCCCCAACGTTCCGGTCCGCCCGTGTATGAAAACTGGCGGGCGGCAATCCAGGGATTACCTTCCAGCGGAGCCTACGAAGTTCCGCTCTTCACCGACGCCATGATTGTCGGCGAGATCATGGATGGCTATGGGCCGTACCAGCTGATCAATACCATTGCCCATGCTTCCCACCCACAATCTCTAAACGTGCTGCCAGCGATCGTACTTCGCATCGAGGAGCATCGGGCAGATCACGAAACGGATATCCTGAACACACAGTCCCAAACGAATGAGGATCTCTATCATGGCGGGATGATGCCTGATGAGGTTGCGGCACTAGTTTCTTTGGCGCTCGGCATTCGCTTGATCGCCGGTGGAGTGAATCGCGAATTCGACCCAGATCATGATCCTCGAGGTCGCCCCATTGCCCACTACCACGTGGCCATTCCGCAGTTTCCACAAGGTAATCAGAGCCTGGTGGTGCCACGAGCGATTGGACGTCACACTCTCGATGACATCACACCACTCAGGACGTTGCCAGTCCTAACACGGGAAGATGCGATTGCGCTGGTACGAGCTGCTCGGCTCTATCAGCAGGCAATGTGGATCGTAGAAACTGATCCTGCACTATCTTGGTTGCTGTTCGTTCAGCCATAGAAACAGCGGCAAACCAATGGCGGGCTGAAGCTGAAACCCCAGTCGAACGACTGCGAGCCGGGAAACCTGAGCTTGCCAAACTACTTCAAACAGAGGGTGGAGACGAGCTTGTCAGTAGTGTTGCCGATTTGATCGCTGACTCGCTGGGATCAACCAGGAAGTTTGTGGACTTTGTACTTGCCTTTACCCCTCATCAACCACTGGAACGCCCTGAGCACATCTTTCAATTTACGTGGAGCACCCAATCGATGAAGAAAGCAATGAGCCTCATCTACAACTATCGTTCAAAGTCGCTTCACGGCGGCACACCTTTTCCAGCGCCGATGTGCACAGCACCGATCGTGTTTGAAGCGTCGTCTCGGCCTGCAGAGATCCCAATCGGTGTTACGACGCGCGCATTGGGTGGGACTTGGCAGAAGAAGGACGTACCGATGCTCCTGCACACCTTTGAGCTCATTGCTCGTGGCACATTACGCCGCTGGTGGGAGTCTCTCACGCCCCCGCAATACTGATCCTTCGGCGCCAATCCAATGGCATGACGGTGGTAGGGGAAAGTGATCAAAGATCGGATTAGCAACAGATTTCTTGTGATCGTGGACATCCCCTTTGTCAAGCTTCTGTAACGGGCGCACACGATTTTATGTGGAATTGTCGTGGGCTCCTCAGTAGCCTGTTCGCTGGCGTGGCTCCGGATCTCACACTCACGTGTGTCTTATGGCTCGCAACCGTCCGCTGCCACGCCAGGTCTCCTCTCCCGTTCCAATGTGACGCGCCCATCTGGTCTGCCAGCAGTTATGTCAGGCACATGCGGCGGCCTGCGTCATCGGCGAATCCCCATCATAGGAGATGCGACTCCGTGAACCTCGCTAAACGCCCGTTAGCGTTTTGGGATCGCCGGCCGTCCGCATACCGTGCATAAGAACAGGCGCAGGTATGATCCGCCATCCGAACGCGCTACGCTTGCTGTGAGAATAGCCGGGGCGTTGGAGATCACTTACTCGACTGTCCACGCTTCACAGCTTCGATGAGATAAGTGCGCGCCACAAACGTCAGATGTCCGGTTTGCTCAAGCTGCGTCTGGAGCTCAAACAAGTTGCGGACATGACGATCGACGCGAAAATGGGGGACGATCCACGGGATCGCTTTGAGGTAATAGACGATCGCACCCACATCCGTGAATGAGAGACGACCGGTCCAGTCATCCCGTCGGTCGATGCGCATCCCGGCCGTTTCAAGCAGCCCTGCCATGCGCTCAATCGTGTTGTACGGCGATGGCGGTGGTACGTCAAAGACTGCTTTGAGATCGTGTGCCCAAAGGTCATGCACTTGCTCAGTAAAGAAAACGCCGTCGTCACGAATGACTCGGGCAATCTCAGGCGGATTGAAACCGCCATGCCGATTGAGGACCAGGTCAAACGCGCCATCGGGAAATGGCATCGGCGTTTCTGGGTTGGAGATCGTATCAACGACGCTCACACCGAACGGGGCCAACCGTTTACGTGCTAGCTCAACGTTGGGCGGATACCCCTCCGTTGCTGTCACCTGGCGCGGCCAATGAGGGCGAAGCGCCAGGAGTCGCTCTCCGCCACCAGTATCTATATCAAGCGCGGTTGACGAGGTATCGAGGAGCTCGGCAGCACGGTCAGCGAACGACCATGGTGGCTTTTCTTCTAGCATGCGTCCGCGAAGGTATGAGAAATCCCAGCCCTCAAATGGCTGGCGCTCCTCCTGGTGCCAATATTTGAGAAGTTCCGCTTGATTCATGTTACCGACCCGCCTCCCATTTGTTGGATGACCAGTGTCCAGAGTTGATGCGGTCACACATAGAATAAGTCAGATATGCCTGCATATACCAATAGAATCGGTTTAGAAGACGTTCCTATATAAGTACTGCATCTGGCCTGCCCAGATTTGTCACGCTTCTGTAACGGGTGCACGCGATTTTGTATGGGTTTGTTGTGGGCTCCTCAGTAGCCTGTTCGCAGGCGTGGCTCCGGATCTCACACCCACGTGTGTCGTATGGCTCGCAACCGTCCGCTGCCACGCCAGATCTCTCCTCTTGTTTCTATGCGACGCGCCCATCCATTCTGACCATAATTATGTCATGCAAATGCCGCGACCTTGGGCACGAAATCAGCCCGCGTCATTGACGAATCCATGTCCTACGAGATGCAATTCAGTGAGCCTGGATTATCGACGGTTAGTGTTTTGGGGTCGCCGGCTTCCCGCATACCATGCACCACAAATGGGCGCAGGTCTGACCCGCCATTCGGACGCGCTTCGCTTGCTTTGAGAATAGCTGGAGTGCTGGAAATCACTCCGCTGCGGCGCCTCGTACCCGCTTACCACCGTATCGTGATCGGTCGAGCCTGATGAGAATCTGCAGCGAAGGTGGCCAAGCGAACGCCCGTCTATCGTGTGTTGATAGATGTTTCGTGTATACACTTTTTGTTCGTACAGAATCCTTGTTCATCGCCACGTCCGTACTCTTGTATTGCTATCTATGTTCCAGTATTCTTGCCTTTGGGGACTACGGGTCGTTCGACGTCATCGATTTGCATCCCAGGTACTGCGAATGGAGAACTAATCATGATTCGATTGTTTGTTCGGCACAACGTGACTGATTACAGCAAGTGGCGCACGGAATATGACGGATTCGATAGTGAGCGACATGCAATGGGCGTCAGGGCCGCGTGCGTCTACCATAACGTCGATGATGGCAATGATATAACGGCCTACCATGATTTCGACTCGATGGACGCGGCAAAGTCGTTCGCTGGTTCGAGCCAACTCCACGAGGCAATGGAGCGGGCCGGAGTGGTCGGCGAGCCACAAGTCTGGTTCGTCGAACAGGCTTGGTCCTGATCGGCTGACCGATTGCGCGGTCGGTGTCGGGCGGTCACGGTGGCTGGTGCGGGTATGTAGCCGGTCACATCTCACCACCTAGATGCACGTGCCAGCCATCTGTTGAATGCGACAGAAAAGACGAACGAGAGAGCCGACGTGGCTCTCTCGTTCTCATTCCGCGCAACGTGACTGATTCCGATCGAGATAAATCATCGCGGCAAATCCTGAATGATATCTTGAGCGACTGCTTGCTATCTGACTATTAGCGTGTCATTCAGTTCACGGTTCAGGGCTTGGTCTGATGTCGCCAAAGGCGAGTTCCCACGACACCGGCAGATGACCAACCGCGGGAGTTACTGAAGCGCGCGATACCGCGCGGGGGCGAGACCGAAGGCGGCCTTGAACATCCGTGAAAAATGCGCCTGGTCGGCAAACCCGGCATCAAATGCCACGTCGCCGAGTGGCCGGCACCGGGCAATCTCCTCGCGCGCAAAATCGAGCCGCCGCATCAGCAAATAGCGATACGGGCTCGTCCCACACATCAAGCGAAACTGACGGGCCAAATCGTAGCGTGTGAGGCCGGTCACGGCTTCCAACTCCTCGGAGCGGACCACTCGCCTCTTCTCTGCATCGAGAAATTGGCGTGCCCGTTGGATTGCGGTGATATCAAAGTGGCGCGGAATCGGGACGTGCACACAGGACGGGTCCGCATCAACGAGTCCCTCCGCTAGCTGCACGATCAGACTATCGATGGCGAGCGGTTCACGGCCGCCTTCGAAAGCACCGGCAATGGCGTCTGACAGTTTCGGGCTTATCACCACGGGTGTACGCACAAACGGCAGCGAGCACGGGCGACCACGCAGCACCCGTACCGCTTCAAAGATCAGGGCCGGTTCAACGTAGAGCTGGCGATATCCGAACCCCCCATCCGTCCCGGCGTGACCATCGTGGATCTCATCAGGGTGGAGCACCACCACCTGGCCTGGCATGCTCGCTTCGCCGGCGCCGCGATAATCGAAAGCCAGCACCCCGCGTGTTGTCAGCGCGATCGCATAGGTGTCGTGACGATGCTTGTTGTAGGCCGACTCCTGCAGCCAGGCCTCGAAGAATTCAACCCCGTTCTCCGGACCCGTGCTGCGCAGCCAATCAGCAGATCCCTCGCTGCACGATCGTTCAAGACCAACGCCGCTGGACTTCTTACGATTGCTGGGCATGATAGCAAACGCCTCTGTTCCACGAATGAGAAGGAGCCCCAGCAGTGACAGTCGGAGACGCGATCCCCTTTTTGCTCTTCTCTGTGGTGACCGCAATTACACCTGGCCCGAGCAACCTGATTCTGACGTCGACCGGCGCTGCGGTCGGTGTACTTCGTGGGCTTCCAGCACTGGTTGGGCAGGTCATCGGGGTTGGACTCATGATGTTCCTCGTTGCATTTGGGCTTGGAAATCTCGTTCTTGCGAGCCCTCTCATTTTACAGGGGTTCAAGTGGTGCGGCATCGGTTTCTTGCTCTGGTTGTCGTGGAAGATCGCTACCTCAGCTCACCATGATGAGACGGCGGAACGAGTCCACGTGGGATTCTGGGGAATGGCCGCTTTTCAATGGGTCAACCCCAAGTCATGGTTGGTCTGCGCGGGAGCCGTCGGCACCTTTTTTCAGGCCGGTTCGGGCAGTGCGCTCGGGCGATCGGTGCCGCTGGCCCTACTGTTCGTCGTCGCGGCGCTCCCGAGTTGTTTCGTCTGGCTGGCGGCCGGGGCCAGCATGCAGCGCTTGCTCCAGACCGAACGGTCCTCGAGAATCTTTAACGTGACGATGGGAGCCCTACTCGCGGGATCGATTCTGCTCTTCATCCACTAGTCGCTGTAGCGGACTGGTGTATTGAACCTGATCGTCCTCCTACGCGGCATTACTCTCTGTTCGGAACGTGAATTCAGCCGGTGTCACACGAGATGCGGCACCGGCCAGGTCATTCGCTTTCCTGGTTGAACGAAGCGTCTAACGACCCCGCATACGAGGATCGAGCGCGTCCCGGAGACCGTCACCAAGGAGGTTGAAACCGAGAACGGTAATGAGGATGGCAAGCCCGGGGATCGTTGCCAGCCAGATATCACTCAGCATGTAGTTCCGCCCACCGGATAGCATCGCGCCCCATTCGGCGGTGGGAGGCTGAGCACCCAAGCCGAGGAACGACAGGCCAGAAGCCTCCAGAATGGCATAGCCAATGGTGAGCGTCGCCATCACGATGATCGGCACCACCGCGTTCGGCAACACGTGACGCAGCATGATCCGGGGAGCGCTGTTCCCGATCACGGTAGCCGCATCTACATAGTCCTGCTCACGCACGCTGAGCACGGTGCCACGCACCAGCCGGGCGAACTGCGGAATATAAACAACACCGATCGCGATCATCGCGTTGCGCAAGCTTGGCCCCAGGACGGCGACCACGATCATGGCCAGGAGGAGATACGGAAACGCGAGCATGATGTCCATAAACCGCATGATCCACGAGTCGACTTTTCCCGAGTAATAGCCGCTAATGAGACCCAGGGTGGTTCCAATGACTCCGGCAATTCCATCGGCAATCAACCCGATCGCGAGCGCGATTCGCGCGCCGTAGAGCAGTCGCGAAAACGTGTCGCGTCCAAACTCATCGGTACCGAGCAGGTGAGTTCGAGACGGCGATTCGAACTGATGCACGTAGTTCGGCTTGTCCGGCGGGTACGGGGCGATGAGTGGGCCGAATATCGCGCCGATCAGCAGGACCAGCATAACAACGCCGCCGATCTGCGCCGAGCGACTTTGAAACGCGCGCAGCCGGCTCCGTTTTGCCGGCCGCCGCAGATCAAGCTCCTCGGCTACCCGATTGCTTCTCGCAAGGCTGCCGCGGAGATCCCGGTCTGTCTCGCTACTCATATTTCCATCCCACGTTCAGTCATGTTGTCAGAGAATGCCCTCATGTATAGGTGATCCGCGGATCGAGATAGGCATAGAGTAAGTCAACCGCGAAATTCACCAGCACAAAGATGAGGGCCGCGATAATGACCAGCGCTTGAATAACAGGGTAGTCGCGCGCCTGAATGCTGGTAACGGCGAGCCGTCCGAGACCAGGGATCGCAAAGACGGTTTCGGTCAGAACCGCGCCTGAGAGCAGCAGGCCAAGCTGAAGTCCGATAACGGTGATGATTGGAATGAACGCGTTACGCAGGGCATGCCGGATCGTGACCGCCCGCTCCTCCAACCCCTTGGCACGTGCCGTCCGAATGTAGTCCTGCGCCAAGACCTCGACCATCGTGGCGCGGGTCATTCGCGCGATGATAGCCATGGATGCGCTGGAGAGCGCCAGCGCCGGTAAGATGAGATGCGATATTGCCGAACGGAACCCAACCCAGTTGCCAGTGAGCGCCGCATCGACGAGTGGCATGCCTGTAATGCGCTTGATCGTCACACCCTGGCCAAGCAACCCTCCGATCGGTAGCCAGTGAAGCTTGCCGCCGAAGACGATCAGCAGAATCAAGCCAGTCCAGAAGATCGGCATCGAGACGCCAATTAACACTCCACTCATTGATAGCGAGTCGAAGATCGATCCTTGTTTGCGTGCGGCAAGAATACCGGCCGGAATACCAACGAAGCTCGCGATGAGCAGCGCGCACAGCGACAGTTGGAGCGTGATGGGCAGGGCGGTTCGGATTTCAGACAATGCTGGTTGCTGGGTTCGAAGCGACCGTCCGAAGTCACCCTGAGCCGCATCTTTCAAGAAGATGGCGTATTGGATATAGACCGGCTTATCCAGACCAAGCTGCTGACGCAGTCGCACCAGATCGGCCGCGGTGCCCTTCTCGCCAAGGATGAGTTGAGCGACATCCCCTGGGATGACATGCATCCCAAAGAAGACAACCGCGCTAATTCCCAAAATGACCGGTATCAGCTGCACCAGCCGGTTCACTGTGTAGCGAAGCATGATCCTCCAGCACGGAGATGCCGAGCACCGAGGCGTCCGTGGCTGCCAAACGATTAGCAGCCACGGACGTGAACAGTCTCCTCACCTATGATCTAGCCGAGTGATACTTTCTCCATGCCAAAGAACATCTGCGTCGGGTTGAGAACGTATCCGTTGACATTGTCCCGGATGGCACGGGTAAAGGTCGTGTAGTTAAGCCAGATCCACGGTGCCGCATCATGAATGATTTTCTGTGACTGCATATACAGATCCACTCGCTTGGCGTGGTCCGTGGTCTCGCGGGCCTCGATCAGGATCTTGTCGTTCTGATCGTCCTTCCAGCGAGACGAGTTGTTAATCGGGATACTCGCCGCGCCGTAGAGGGCGTAGAGGAAATTGTCCGGATCGCCGTTGTCGCCGGACCAGCCGGCCATGGCGAGACCTTCCCAATTGAACGACCGGCGCTTATCGAGGAACGAGCCCCACTCGAGCGTTTCGATCTTCACCTTGATACCGACATCACCCAGATACTGCTGTATCGCCACTGCCATCTTTCCGCCGGCCGGGTTGTAACCGCGCGGATTCGAGTAGGCCAGCAACGTGACTTCGGTTCCATCTTTCCAGCCTGCCTGAGACAGCAAGTCCATGGCCTTCTGCTTGTCGAATGTGTACGGCTCCAGACTCTTGTCGTACGCCCACTCGGTTGGTGGCATGGCGGAGTTCATCACCGTGCCAAGGCCGGCGTACAGGGCCCCGATCATCTCTTGCTTGTTGACCGCATAGTTCATCGCCTGACGAATCCGAACGTCGTCAAACGGCTTGATGTCACAGCTAATCGAGACGCCGTTGACGGTCAGGCCGGGTTGTTGAATGAGCTTGACCCCCTGGGCGTCCTTCAACGCGGGGATGTCGTCGGTTGTGATGTCGGCGATGATCTGAATCTCATTGTTCTTGATCTTCAGGACACGCACCGACGCCTCAGGGACAACCTGGTAAATAAGCGAATCAAGCTTCGGTGCTCCACCCCAGTAACCCGGGTTTGCCTTGAGCGTGACGTGGTCATTACGCGCCCATTCGACGAACGCGAACGGCCCGGTACCGACCGGGTTCGTCATCAGGTCGACCTTATCAGCGAGCGCCTTCTGGCTGACAACACCGGACCAGACCATCGCCAGATTAGCGAGGAACGGGGCAAATGATGACTTGAGCTGAACCTCGACGGTTGAATCGTCCGTCTTCTTATACGAGGTGATCAATCCGTAGGTATCTTCCGCGAACGACTGTACGCCCGCTTCCTTGAAGATGTAATTCGCGTTGTCTTTGTTGAGAATGCGATCGAGCTCGCTTACCCAGGCATCAGCATTGAAATCGGATCCATCATGGTATTTCACGCCCTGCCGCAGGTGGAACGTGTAGGTCATGCTGTCGGTGGAGATGTCCCACTTTTCGGCGAGACCGGGGGCGATGTCTGTCGTGCCCTCGCCATAGTGGGTGATGCCATCATAGACCGCCGCCATGATAAAACCGGCGGTGTTATCGAGCACGCGCTCTGGATCAAGCGCCTTGGGGTCAGCGGCCACGGCGATTACCAGTGTCTTTCCGCCCTGACCCCCACTACTCGCCGTCGTCGATTGACTGGCAGAGGTCGCCGTCGCGGCTCCGCCAGACGAACCCGAAGAACTCGTCGCGGCCGGGGTCGAACTGCTACTCCCGCCGCACGCAGCAATAAGGGGCGCGGCCATTGAGCCGGCCACACCCAGGGCGGCGAGTCGAAAGAGATTACGTCGACTCATCGGGGCCGAACGAACTGAGAATCTGGTCGCGATGCGTGTTGAATCGTCCACCATGGTGCAACTCCTCCTCTGTCATAGCGCAGTAGAACAACGAACGTCACACGTGTGTGTAGCAATTTCCCCAGATGGAGCCAGATTAGCGGAAGAGAAGGGGCTCGTCAATGCATCAGCGGCTGACAAGCGAGAGCCTGCGCGCGATTAGCCGGGGTGACGCTAGCTAACAACGCCATAGGAACGTCGGACACACTACCTGACGTCGGATGTGGTGGCCCCAGAATGGGGACTATTGGCCATGGCGACGGCTCGGTCATTCATCATATCGTTGCAATATTGAGCAGAGTGACAGGCATCTGTGGTCTGGCCTGTGACTGTATTTGTGCCGAAACGTGGACGAATTCAGGCGAGTGGAGCCGTATGGACCTCTTACTGGTCCTCGATGATCTTGGAATCATTCAAGCGTACGAAGTTGCGCCGGGTGTGAAGGCACCCTATCCCAGCTCCGCGGTGCTGGGTCACTCGCTGACCGATTTTCTCCCCCCGGATCAGGCGGAGACGATCACCAGCCAACTCACCGGGAACGCCCAGGCAGGTATGCGCACCGCAACTCTCACGTTTCGCCAAGCGACGGGTGGGTGGTGCACGTTTGAAGCGTCGGCGGTCCCGCTACCGACAAACACGCACCGGGGATGGTGGGTCGTCGCAGGTCGCGATCTGACCAAGCAACGCCAGACCGAGAATCTACTCTATACCGCCGAAGCCCGCTTTCGTACCCTGGTGGAACAGATGCCCACACTGGTCTATCTCAGCCCGATCGACGCCCCCGGCCTGACTCTGTATGCCAGCCCGTACATCGAGACACTCCTGGACTACACGGCAGAAGAGTGGCAAGGGACACCCACGCTCTGGCTCGAACGGCTGCATCCAGACGACCGCGAGCGAGTGCGGGCGCAGAGCGCCCTGACCCGGGAAACCGGAGCCCCGTTCAGCCTGGAGTATCGCCTGCTGGCGCGCGACGGCCATACCGTCTGGGTGCAGGATCAGGCGCTCATCATCCGTGACGCGACTGGCAAACCGCAGTTCTGGCAGGGCGTGGTCTTCGACATCACGCTCCGCAAACAGGCCGAACGCTTACTGACCAGCCAGAAACAGGTGCTCGAGCAGATTGCTGAGGGAGTCCCCCTGGCGAAGATTCTGGACCTGATCGCCCGGCTACTCGAAGCCCAGGCCGATGGGGTACTCTGTTCGATCCTGTTCACCGACGCGACCGGAACCACCCTGCACGTGGGAGCGGCGCCTAGCCTGCCGGAGTTCTACCGCCAGGCGATCGATGGGACCCTGATTGGCCCAATGACCAGCCCGTGCGCCGCCGCCGCCTTTCGCCAGGAGCCGGTACTGACCACGGACATCGCCACGGATCCAACCTGGGAGGGCTATCGCGAGGCAGCAACCGAAGCTGGTCTGCGCGCCTGCTGGTCTACCCCAATCTTCTCCAGCGACCAGCAGGTGCTGGGAACCTTCACGCTCTACTACCGCACGTCACGCGATCCGAGTAGCGATGACCAGCATCTGATCGATGTCGCAGTCCAACTCAGTCGTATTGCCATCGAGCGTCAGAAGGCGGCGGATCAGCTCACGCACCAGGCCTTCTTCGACCGGCTGACTGATCTACCGAACCGGGCTCTGTTTGAGGATCGCCTCGGCCAGGCACTGGCCCGTGCACGGCGTCGATCCCAAATCGTCGCCGTGCAGTTCATCGACCTGGACGGCTTCAAAGCGGTCAACGACTACTTTGGCCATGATATGGGAGACCTTCTTCTGGTCAGGGCCGCCAACCGGCTGCGCGACTCTGTACGAAGCGAAGACACCGTGGCTCGCTTTGGTGGAGACGAGTTCGTGTTGCTGCTTGAAGAGGGTGACGACCATGAAGCGAACCTGGTGGCCGAGCGCATCCTCGAGAACCTCCGCCGGCCGTTCTCGCTGGCCGACCACCAGATCGTGGTCACCCCAAGTATCGGCGTCGCATTCAATCATCCAGGAGATGGCGAGCCATTTGATCTCGTGCGTGCGGCCGATCAAGCCATGTACGCCGCCAAGCGCCAGGGCGGCAATCGTGTGGTCGTCTTCGTAGACCTCCCGGCAGCAGGCACTGTAGACGTGAACGCACCATGAGACGGGGTGCAACGCATGCTTCGCGCTAGCCGGAATTGGTTACGATCGCGGTGGCACACTGACCGAGATCCGCAGTCAAAGATGGCTTTACGCCCATCGTGGCTGACCTGGGATTACTCTGATCGCCGATTCCTGGATGCCGTGCGGTTCGGCGTTTGGCTGACGGTTGCCTATATCCTCGTCGGCGTGATCTGGTTGATCACAGAAATCTTTCCTCAATTTCTCGGTTCCGATACGCGCCTAGTCTCATACGTTCTGATTGGCGGTACGCTCGCTACCTCAGTCGTCATGCGATTCGAACGCGTGCGCCGTACCCGTGCCCTGGGACAACAAGAGTCGCGCTTCCGCGCAATGGTGCAACACGCGACCGATCTGATTGCAATATTGGATGCCGACGGAATTATCCAGTATCAGAGCCCGTCCATCGAGCGTGTTCTGGGCTTCACGCCCGCCGAACTGGAGGGCAAGTCTGTCCTCGAGTTCATTCATCCCGAAGACGCACTCAACGTGCAAGGTCTTATAGCGACGGCACTCCACGAGCCGGGCCAGAAAATCTCCGGTGAAGTCCGCGTCCGGCGCCACGACGGCTCCTGGGCCACGCTCGAGACGACCGGCGCGAGCTTTCTCGATCTGCCGGAAATCCACGGTATCGTTGTCAACAGCCGTGATGTGACCCAGCGGAAACGGACCGAAGAGGACCGGCGCCAGATAGAACTGGAATTCACCCGTCTCGTTAACAGCGCCAACGATATGATCGTCGTCTATGACCCGTTGACCAGCCAAATCAAATTTTCAAATACCAAATTCTGCCAGGTGACTGGATACACTTCCGACGAACTCAGCCAACTGCAACTTCGTTCATTGATCCACCCCGACGATCATCCGTCAATCGACGCTCGAACGGCACAGCGACTGCGCGGAGCGCCCCTGCCCTGGGAGATGGAATGCCGTTTCGTGAGTAAGACGGGGCAGGTAATCCCCACCGCCTATAGCGTTACCCTGGTCGAAACCGGGGGCCGACTATCCGGGGCGCAGCTCACCGCCCGAGATATCACTGAGCGGAAACAATCCGAACGTGAAATCCATGATCAACTCGATCGCCTGGCTGCTTTGCACGCGATCGACGTGGCGATTACCGGCAGCCTCGACGTACAGCGCACGGTCGAGATCGCGCTTGACCACATATTGACCCAACCGGACGTCGACGCGGTGGCAGTGCTGAAGTTTGATCCCGCAAATGAGGCACTCACGATCGTCGCCAGCAAAGGGTTGCCTGAATCGGCCATCACGCGCACGCCGTTCCCCGCCTTTGAGGGTTTAGCCGGGAGCGCCGTCCTTGATCAGCGGCTGGTCTCGGTGTCTGATCTTGACCGGCATGGGCACTATTTCGGGCGCGCTCGGCACTTCGCTGAGGCACAGTTTGTCGGCTACCATGGCGTACCTCTGATCGCCCATGGACAGGTTCAAGGAATACTTGAAATTCTCCAGCGTGCACCTTTGGTCCCGACTCCAGCATGGTTCGAGTTCGTACAGACACTCGGCGATCGTTTGGCCGTGGCGATGAATCATGCCGCGCTCTTCACAGGTCTGCAGCGCTCGAATCAGGATCTTTCCGATGCACACGGGGCGTTGCTGGAAGGCTGGGCGCGAGCTCTTGAGCTCCGTGACGATGACACTCAGGGACACAGCCTGCGCGTTACGTCGTTAGCGCTGGAGCTAGCCCAATCATTCAGGATCGATGGGGAAGATCTCATCCAATTCCGGCGCGGGGCGTTGTTGCACGACATCGGCAAGATCGGGATTCCCGATCGGATCCTGCTCAAACCTGGTCCACTGACTGAAGCGGAATGGGTGGTGATGCGGCGGCATCCGGTTTACGCTTATGAGCTTCTCGGTTCCATTCCGTTCCTCAGGATGGCACTCGATATTCCGCACTTTCACCACGAGAAGTGGGATGGAAGTGGCTATCCTCAGGGACTCAGCGGCGACGCGATCCCGCTCGCGGCCCGGATTTTTGCCGTTGTTGATGTTTGGGACGCCCTGACCAGCAACCGGCCCTATCGCGCCGCTTGGTCGCATGAACGAGCCGAAGCCTATCTGCGAGAGCAATCCGGACACCACTTTGACCCGCGAGTGGTCCCGGCATTCCTGTCTCTCGTGGCTGACGACGTTCCGACTCAATATGGTGTCTACGAGTCCGTATTAGGTGGCGAATCTGGCCACATCCACCTCAGAGCATTGCACCGCCCTACGTAAAGTTCTTCGCAGCCTCGATTCATCTGACGTCACCACTTCGCCGACTGACAGAAACCGATCCTCGTCCCGACATTCTTCGGGAACGGCGAGACCTCGTCTCTGCCGGTCTGACCGTTACAGCTTGGCCAGCACCTCTTCCCGACGCCAGGTGGCCGCCGCGATGCCGGCCAGCACTACATCAATGGCGAAGAGCACAACGACCAGTATGACGAGCGCTAGACTGCCCCAGTCCTGCAGCTTGAAGCCGAGCCCGATGATCACACCCCAAAGCGGGAACAGAACCAGACCACTCACCTGCTGTGCTGTGTTGAAGGTGCGAACTCGCGATGAGATCAAGCTGGCCACGGTGGCCGCAAAGAGTGACGTGGCCGGAACCAGCGCTACCATCGGTAGAGCCAATCCGAGCGAGAGCAACCGGAGTGTGTCGGTGCCCGCGATCAGAATGATGCTCAGGACGTAGGTCAGCTCGGCGACAATGGCAAAGATGATGGCCGGGACGATGGCACCGACGACTTTGCCGCCGAAGATAGCGAAATTCGACGCTGGAGAGGCGAGCAGCGGCGTCAGATTTCCTTGCTCCTTCTCACCGGCAAACTGGCCGGACGCGATACCAACTGCGGCGGTGGAGGGCATCAGCCCGATGATCAGCAGATAAACCGCCAACACGCTCGTCAACGCCGAGTCACGATTCGCCGTGTTCCCGTTAGCTATGGGAAGTATCGTCACGAAGACCAGGACGATCGGAAATACCAGTGCAAAGAAGAGGCTCATCAGCAGCGTCATTCGATCGCGCAGCGCCTCAATCGCGCCTCGACGCGCGATCAGCAGCAATACACGCCACCCGGCCAGTGGGTGGAATGGCTCAGTGATAGACCGGTGAAGCAAGTCGGATGATTCCATCAGCAGCCTTATCGTTCGCCTTCGCTAACAACTGGACTCGAGAGCGGAGATCTTCCCGCCGGTACTCCTTGTTGCTCCTCGACCATAGCCGCGTACACCTCTTCGAGCGTGCGCGTCTCGCAGGCAACCGACACGACACGGGCTCCGAGCGCTACCAGATCTCGGATGACCGCCGGATTCACCTCTGTTGGACTCGTGGTCCGATAGACAATCACGGCGCCCGATGCTCGATCCGAATAGGCCGGGGCTATCACTTCGGGGTTCTTCTCAAGCAACGCCGATACCTCGTTGCACGGCTCCGCCAGCTCGATCCTGACCAGGGTGTCGGGCGACGCGGCGGCTCGCAATTCCACGGGCGGACCGTACGACACCAGTTGACCGCGCCGGATAATGGCGATCTCATCGGCCAGTCGCTCGGCCTCGCCCAAATCATGGGTGCAAAGGACGATCGTCCGCTTGGCGTTCTTCAGTCCGGTGATCAAGTCACGGACCGCTCGCGCGGCGATAGGATCTAGTCCGGAGGTCGGTTCATCGAGAAACAGGGCGGCCGGCTCGTGGAGCAACGCACGCGCCAGTGCTACCTTCTGCTTCATCCCTTTAGAAAAGCCGGCCATACGCTCTCGCTGGTGCTCGCTCAGCTCGAAGAAGTCGATCAGTTCCGCGATACGCGTTCGCCGCGCCACGCCGTTCAACCCGTAGATCTGCCCAAAGAAGTTGAGATACGCGGGCAGCGTCATTTGCTCGTAAAGGCCGGGCACGTCGGTGACCAGCCCGACCCTGGCGCGAACACCGGCTGGATCGGTCCGAACATCACACCCGGCTACCGTGGCGGAGCCAGAACTCGGACCGAGTAGGCCGGACAGCATCCGGACCGTAGTGGTCTTCCCGGCCCCGTTCGGCCCCAGCAGGGCCAGGATCGAACCGTCCGGCACGCGCAACGTCAGGTCGTCAACGGCGACGAACGCTCCAAAGTGCCGCGACAGTGACTTTGCCTCAATCATCAGCGATCTCTCACAAGAGGCGTCTTTCTTCTTTCACGCGACGGACGACGAATAATCAAAGATAATTCCCAAATGCCACCCATCGATTGTATCGTCTCGGCAAGGCAGCACCATCGGGTCGCTCTGTTCGTTTCTGACTCCGACGGTGATGCGTTCAGATCCTTCGCGCAAACGAGGATCAATTGTCAGGAAAGGTCCGGCTCATGGCACGCAAACTCGCAAGGATTATGGCGGTATTCCTCGTCCTGTCGATATTTCAGCTTGCCGTTCTCCAGGGTGCTGACCCGACGGCCGCCAGCGATGCCACGTCGATCTTCACCTGTGTAACCGGAACCGAAAGCAATTGCGGCGCTATCAGCGTGATCGGTCTGGGTGACTCGATCGCCTCAGGGCACGGACTGGGCGACGACGGAACGGCCTGCCAGCGGTCGACACGCGCCTATCCCTACCGGCTGGCTGAGCGGATCAGGACCAATACTGGCCGCAACGCAACCGTCACGCTTCTCGCCTGCTCCGGAGCGACAACCCTACAGCCGAGCGCCGACCTGCTCAGCCAGGATCCCGACAAGTGGCTCGCCAACCAGGTCGCGCAGGCCAATCAGCAGATCGACGGACTGCCTGCGGACCAGAAGGTCGTCGTCACCATCACCATCGGGGTCAACGACCTCGACTGGACGAGTAAGTATCCGCTCATCTTCGGGATCGACGATGCGCCGTTGAAGTCAACCGTAAGCGCGATCTCCAGTCAGGTTTCAGATGCCTTGAAGCCGGATCTCGAAAGTCTGCTGGCGCACCCGAATGTACACGTGGTCGTCACCAGCGTCCATGATCCGGTGAACCCGACCAGTATCTTTTTCTTCGCCTCCGGTGGGACCTGTAAGCCGAGCGGGCCGGTCGATTGCTATTTACGGACGGTCTCCACCCTTACCACGCTCAATGACGCACTCAATCAGACGGTGATGACCGTTCATGACGAGCCGGGTGTGGGGAATCGCGTCAGCTTCACGACTGGCCTCTTCGATCTATTCCTACAACACTCCGCACCGTCACCCGGTTGCGGTCAGACACCGGTGTCCGACAGCTGGATTCAGCAGCCGACGGACCCTCACTCGTTGATCCCATCCTTTAACGGCAACGATTGCTTCCACCCGAACGACGCGGGAGCGCAAGCCTACGCCGATGCCGTGCTGACCAGCCTGTACGTCAGCGACGGATTCGCAACGGGCGACCTTGCGGCGCTGCAAAAGGTCTGGTCCTCGACCGACAGCGTTGTGGCGAATCAAACAGTCAATCGCACCTGGATCTGGGGCCCGACCGCTAACACGGCCTACGTCATCGAGCCCTACCAGCATAGGACGGCAACCGGCACGCAGACTGATTGGCGCGTAGTCCAGTATTTCGATAAGAGCCGCATGGAGATCAACGAACCAAACGGTGACCCGAACGCGGACTGGTATGTCACCAATGGTCTGCTGGCTGAGGAACTGGTCACCGGCCGGATGCAGCTGGGCGATGACCTGTTTGATCAGCTCAGTCCGGCCCAGATCAACGTGGCCGGGGACTTGAACGATCCGAACGGCCCGACCTACGCGACGTTCAATGCGCTCATGGGATACGGACCGTCAGAATGGATAATCGCCCACACGGTGGACCGGGCAGGAAACCTGAACTACGACGAAGGACTGACTGGATACGGCATCACGTCGACTTGGGTCGGTGCTCCGACCAATCACACGGTTGCCTCGGTCTTCTGGGATTTCATGAACAGCAGCGGCCCGATCGAACAATACGGGCAGGTCACGGATGGGAAGCTCTTCCAGAATCCCTTCTACGCCACCGGCTACCCACTCACCGAAGCGTACTGGACGCACGTGCTGGTCGGCGGGGTCAGTAAACTGGTACTGGTGCAGGTATTCGAACGGCGGGTGCTCACCTACACGCCCGATAACCCGGACGGCTGGAAAGTCGAAGCCGGCAACGTCGGCCTGCAGTACTACGAGTGGCGCTATGGCGGGTGAGTGGGACCCAGTCAAGATAGCAGCAAGAATTCGTGTCTATCCAGGCAATGAGATTCTTCGTTACGGGTTTGCCGGGAGAACAAGCAGTATTCGCAGTGCTGCGTCGACTCGAGACATGATCTGGACTGAAAAGTGACCGGCAGGCATACTATCGAGAAAGCGATCGAGCGATACGGTTCGGATTTGATCACAGCGGATTGCCCCACCCTGCCTCATCGTACTGTTCGGGCCACAGTCACTCGAATCAAAGGCAACGTGCAGTGGAAGCCGCCGGACGGTTCTTGTCAGCGGAGCAACGACAATCAACCGCTGTGGGCCACGGTTAAAGGTGTCTGCTGATATCACGAGAGCCGGCCGCTTACCAGCCTGCTCGTGTCCTGCAATCGGATCGAAATTGACCCACCAAACATCGCCGCGGGCTGGTGCCATGAACGCGTCAGTGCTCCTTACCCGTTCATTCCATCAGCCGTTGAACGGTCCCAAAGCTCATCCTCTGCCTCAAACGCAGCGATTGCTTCTGGGTCGGTTTCCATAAGCCATGACCATCCCTCGTTGTGGGCTTGCAGGAGCAACTGGTGACGATAGTGCTCAACAGCCCGCTCAACGATCTTTGTCATGGACGTTTTGCCTGCCGCAGCCATCTCGCGTACCGACTGATACGTATGCTCGTTCACCTGTAGCGGATGGCGTTTTGTGGTTAGCGTGTTTGCCACGTTGGGCTCCGATTCTCTTTCCAGAACAGTGAGTCGCAAGCGCAACGAATTCACGCGGACGGGCCAACCCACTCCTCCGTCTCACACGTTCGCGCGAGTGCTGGCATGTATACACAAATATATACACTAGACAGCGGACCGTCAATGCTTCTGAGTTGAACTGGTACACGTACAGAAGCCCATCGGGCGTCTCGAGTCTGTCGGATCAGTTGCGAATGCTTGACCCCTCTACCCTTCCTCAATAACCCCCGCCAGATGCTCCGCCACCATGGCGGCGGGGAGGTTGGTGTTGGCGCGCATCAGGGTCGGGAAGATCGAGGCGTCACAGGCGTAGAGATTCTCCAGCCCGTGCACTTTACCGGTGGCGTCGACCACTGCCTCCGGATCGCTCGCGGGACCCATGCGACAGCTACAGGCCGGATGATAATCGATTCCGACGTGGCGACGGATGAAGTCGGGCACGTCCGCCTTGAGCGATGTGCGACGTTCCGACGCGGCGCTCTACTTCCAATAGTTCAGCCAATGGGGACTCCGCCACGATTCCCTGCACGATCTCGAGTCCGTCGGCTAGCACCGACAGGTCGTAGCCGTCGGGATCGCTCAGGTAACCATGATCGACGCTTAAGGTTGCTTCCGGATCGCGTGACGTGAGCTTCACAGTGCCATGGGACCGTGGCGTCATCGTGGCCGCGGCGATGTGATAGAACCAGCGTCCGCTCTCCGCGTCCCGGCGGCTCAGCGAGTAGACGTGCAGGTCAAACGCCTCGGTACAGTGGCTGGTGCGCGTCTTGGCCAGCGCCTGCTCGTCCGGCAGCCACCTGGTCGCCTCGAAGACGTCCATCTCCCGGTCGAATCTCTCGTTTCCCCAGAACTGCAACGAAATCGTAGCGTGATCGGTCAATCGCTTGCCGACTCCCGGTAGCGGATGGACTGGATCGATGCCAAACGACGTCAGATCTTCTGCTGCACCAATGCCGGAGCGAAGTAGGATCGCGGGAGAGCCGTAGGCGCCACCGGCCAGCACGATACGCCCTGCCGGAATCCGCATACGCAACCCATCGATGATCGCCTCCACCGCCACGGCACGACCGGACTCGATCTCAACCCGATCAACGAGTGCGTTGCCGATGATCTGCAGGTTCGGTCGATCGCGGACTGGATCGAGATAGGCAAAAGCGGCGTTCCAACGGATACCGTCCTGAATGTTGACCGGCGCCAGACCAACTCCAGCGACATCATCCGGATCGTTCAGGTCCTCAACTTCCGGGATACCGGCCGCGACTGCCGATGCGATGACCGCCGCTTGAAATGGAGTCGCCTCCGCTGCGTCCGGCTGGCGCACACGCATCGCCCTCACCGCACGCTCGAACGCCGGTCTGACCGACTCCCAGTCCCAGCCCTCATTCCCTAGCTCTGCCCAGTGGTCGTAATCGCGACGGTGCCCGAGACGCACGATGCAGCCGTTATGAGAAGAGGATCCACCGAGAATGCGCCCGCGTTCGAACGGTCGCGGGGTGGTGTGCTGTGGCTGCATCAGTCCCGAGTAGCCCCAATCATGGGTCAGGCCGAAACGCCGAGCGTCGAGCATCTCGGCGGGCCACCGACCGGCAGTTAGCGGGCCATAGTCCGGCCCGGCTTCGAGCAACACCACACGCATATCGGTGTCACGCGCGACGATACCGGCCAGTGCGCTACCCGCCGTTCCACCACCGACGATAAGCAGATCGATACTCTTGGTTGGGTCGGCTGTGAAGTCCATGAAGTGGCTCCATCTCAATATTCACATTTCCTCGTTCAGCATGCCGTCAGAAGACTAGCTTGCAGCCTGGCTCTGTGCCTCGTCAATGGTCATGTGTCCACAAGTGGTTACGACGTAAAGCGGCGACACGAGCATGATTTGTCGCGTACGTTCGCGTTGAGTATTAGAACATGAGGCGGAAGAAGACAAGCTCTTTCCCTACTTTACCAGCGTACGTTCGCAGGAATCGTTGCCTGGTGAGTTCATCACGCACTGCTGGCCACTGCATGATCAAGGTAGGGAGAAGTTGACACAAGACGGGAGGAGACAAGCTCCTCCCCCACTTTACTAGCGTACGTACGCAGTCAGAGAAGCGGCACTGGGCCGCATCAAGCTGCTGGCAGCACTGGTTGCTCCAGATATGCAGTTTCGCCATGCAACGCGTCGTCCAGCCCCAGCGCCTCGTCGGAATCGGCTACACGCACCGGCGTGACGTGATTGATCAGCCAGAGCATCCCGTAGGTGAAGCAGAAGGCCCAAGCGGTCGAAATGAGCACCGCGGCCACCTGTTTGAAGAAGAAAGCCGGATGACCGGCGAATAGCCCGTTAGTGCCGTTGGCATTGAACGTCGTGGTGGCGAAGAGGCCGAGCAACACGATGCCCAGAAAGCCGCCGACGCCGTGCACGCCCCAGACATCCAGCGCGTCATCCCAGCCGAGATGGTTCTTCAGAGCCACCGCGCTGTAACAGACCCCACCGGCCGCAATGCCAATTATCGCGGCGGAGGTCGGCGATACGTATCCTGCTGCTGGTGTTATGGTCGCCAGCCCGGCCACGGCGCCAGTCAGCAGACCGAGGAATTTCGGCTTCTGCTCGAAGACCCAGCCAACGATCAACCAGCTGATGGCCGCAAACGAGGCCGCAATATCGGTATTGACGAAGGCCACCGCCGTGACTGAATCGACCCGGAACTCGCTGCCGGCGTTGAAACCGTACCAACCAAACCAGAGCAGGCCAGTGCCGAGCGCCACTAGCGGGATACTATGCGGTCCGGAATCGAGCACGCGCCGCTTGCCGACAAAGAGAACGGCCGCCAGCGCCGCGATGCCGGCGATGTTGTGCACGACGATGCCACCAGCAAAATCGAGCACGCCCCAATCCTGCAGCACGCCGCCGCCCCAGATCATGTGTACGAATGGGAAATAGACGAACAGGAGCCAGGCCGTCAGGAAGATCAAGTAGGCCTTGAAGGTAACTCGATTGGTAAAGGCGCCCGTGATCAATGCGGGAGTGATAATGGCGAACATCATCTGGTAGGCGAAGAAGACGAGTAAGGGTATGGAGTTGTTCGGCGACGGTGTCGTTAATGAAACTCCACGGAGGAAGGCGTGATCCAGATTGCCGATTATTCCACCAACGTCGCCCGAGAAGCAGAGCGAATAGCCGACGGCGAACCAGATGATCGTCGTCCAGCCCATCGAGACGAAGCTCTGCATCATAATTGCCAGCACGTTCTTTCGTCCGACCAATCCGCCGTAGAAGAACGCTAGACCTGGCGTCATCAGCATAACCAGACTGGTACACACCAGCATAAATCCTGTGTTCCCGGTATCGAGCCCAGGCATGACCCCTCCCATAAGGCATAGTCAACGGCCAGCCGCCAGTCGCGGTTGGATGTGGAAACGCCGGTCATCATGCGGCAATTTTGCCCGTTGCGCAAGCATCTGGCTCGTCGGCGTTCTGTCGAATTTGCTTCTGGCGTTCATTAAAGGGGTTGTTCGCTGAAACGGCTGCGTTCGGTGGTGGTCAATCAACTGCACGGATCGAACCTCAGGCGCTGCCCGCCCCCAGTTCAACAAATCCGAGCAGATCACTGACCGCGACCGGACGGCCATGGCGCAGATAGATGCGGGGCAAACGCTCCGACAGGGCCGTCACGATCTCGTAGCCGATCGTGCCACACAGATCAGCGATTATGTCGACATTCATCGCGCCGGCTGCTTCCCCAATCAGGATGACCTCATCACCGACCGCCACATTTGGTGCTTGCTCAACCTCGATCACCGTCTGATCCATGGCGACTCGACCGCGAATCGGGCAACGTACACCGTTCAGGAGTGCCCAGCCCTTGTTCGACAGGAGTCGGAAAAGCCCGTCGCCGTAGCCGACTGGCAACGTGGCACAGCGGGTTGGCCGATCCGCCATGAAGGTTCGACCGTAGGAGACGCCCTCGCCGGCCGGTAACGTGAAGACGCGAGCGATTCGACTCTTCAGCGTCAGAATTGGCTGGAACCCCTCGGTCACCGGCACGGCGACGGACGGCGACAACCCATAGAGTGCGTAACCAGCCCGGACTACGGATGTTACCCCGTCCTCAAGATGAGGAATGACACGGCGCAGCGCGGCGGCACTATTGGCCACGTGCGTGAAAGGGAGATCGATTCCCGCCAATCTAAGCTCACGCCAGGTCTCCTCAAAACGACCTACCTGTACGTCGATGAATCCGTCGTCGATTTCATCAGCGCTGGCGAAGTGTGTGTAGATTCCTTCGAGCTCCAGCCGGGGATCGTCGACCACCTCTTGCGCCAGCGACCGGATCCGGTCACGCTCGATGCCGTAACGATGCAGGCCGGTCTCGACTTTCAGATGCACTTTGGCCGGAGAACCCTCGCCAGCGGCCTTGGCGATCTCCGCCAAAATCTCGGGAGACCCGGCCGCCAAAGATATTCCGGCCCCAACAGCGTGCTTGAGGAGGAAGGGGTTCGGTGGACCAATCACAAGTATTCGCGAAGTGATCCCCTGGTCCCGCAGCAGCAATCCCTCTTCGATACGGGCTACTGCCAGCCAGCTGGCTCCCGCTTCGACAGCGGTACGGGCGCAGGGCAGCATACCGTGACCGTAGCCGTTTGCCTTCACCACCGCCATCAGCTCGACTCTATTACCGGCGTGCTGGCGCATGGCTCGAACGTTGGCGGCGTAACAATCTAAATCGATGATGGCGTGGGTCCCACCTCGCGCCGCGTCCAGCCGTGCTCCAAACTCACTCGACACCAGTGCTCCAATCATTGTCAATAATGCGTACGTACGCACTATGCGTGGCCGTCGTCACCAGATCCCACCTTGCTGTACGGACAATACTTGCATCGTTCTCCTGGATTTTTCAGAATCCGACCGAAATCTCCATCAAGTGACCGTACATGCGAACGTACTAGGTTAACGCAACGAGCTGGCGCCCGAAGCCAAGCCAGAACGTGGCCGCCAGCAATCCGGCAAATCCTCCGGCAATGGCCACGAATACTAGCCAATCGACCGGACGCATCGATAGATCATGCAGGGTCGTTCGCTTCACCGGCGCTCCAAACGCTCTCGCCTCAAGCGTCCAGCTCAGCTGCTCGCTCATACGCAGTGCCGTGACCAGAGACGCCACGAGAATCGGAATCATCGCCTTCGCGCGTCCGATTCCTCGTCCCGCCAGCACTAATCCGCGCGACTGCTGCGCTTCCGAGACTGACTGAAACAAGGCGGCGAATGTGGGGATGAAGCGCAGTCCGATCGTCAACGACATGCCGAGCGTAAAGGGAAGACCGAGCCGTACAAATGAACGAACCAGCGCCCGCTGATCGGTCGTCGCCAGCCAGACGATAAAGGAGAAGGAGATTGCCGCGAAGCGGGCGGCCGTCGCTACGCCACCGATGACGCCGTGGCCAGTGATCAGTAACGGCCCAAAATGAATCAGTACCGGCGTTCCCTCCCGAGCGAAGACCGGCCAGAGTGCGGAAATCAGCACCAGGAAGGGGATTAACGCCCTCCAGATGCCGCCGATGCGTCGCCAGCCGACACCAGAGCCGATCAGCGCGAGGTGCGTCAGCAGCAGCAACAGCAAAAAGAGGGGCAAATTGAACCAGATTAGGAGCAGGATGGTGATGAACGCTACAAACGCGATCTTCACCCGTGGGTCGACCTCATGAAGGAAGGATCGTCCCGGCACGTAGATATCGAAGGTAGCGCTCATACCGATTCGCCTTCTGCCAAGCGCGTGTGTCCTGGCAGCCGCTTAACAAAACCATCAACGAACTCGTCGACATTCAGCGCGAATGGCATGCCCAACTCCGCCAGATCGGCCGACAGCCGGGCCACTGGTGGCGGACGTATGCCGGCTCGCTCGAGCAGATCGAACTGGAGCATGACGTCCGCCGTGGGGCCATCCGCCAGCACCCGTCCCTCATTCAGCAACACCAGGCGTCGCGCGTGCTCGCCGACCAGGCGCATATCGTGCGTAATCAGGACCACCGATCGTCCCTGGCTCACCATACCCCGTAGGGTCGCCATCAAACCTTCCGAGGCATGCCGGTCGAGACCGCCGGTCGGCTCGTCGAGCACCAGCAGGCGCGGCTGCATCGCATACACGGCTGCCAGCGCCACGCGTCGCCGCACGCCCCGACCCAGCAGCGTCGGGTGGCGCTTCCGCAGGCAGGACAGATCAAACAATGCCAGCGCCTCCTCAACGCGTCCTCGAGCTCATTATCGCGAACGCCGAGATTCCGCGGGCCAAAGGCGACCTCCTCAGCCACCGTCGGTAGAAAAATCTGATGGTCCGGATTCTGGAAGACGTAGCCCACCGTCCGGGCCAGCTCACCAATCGTTTGCCCACGGGCCGCGCGTCCGTCTACCCGAACATCTCCGTGGTCGGGCCGCAACAGGCCATTGAAATGTTTGGCCAGCGTCGTCTTTCCCGAGCCGTTGGCACCGGCGAGTGCCACGAACTCGCCCGGTTCAACCGTCAGACTGACTCCGCTTAGCGCGGGCGTCTCGTCGTCGTAGCTAAAGTGGATATCCTGCGCCTCGATGAGCGGCGATCTGTCAGTCATCGCTTGAGTTCTGCAGCAACGGGGCAAGTGCTTGCGCCGCCTCATCGGTGGTGAGGAAATCGAATCGTGTCCCAAGGCGCTGGTTCAAACGGTCGGCAACCTCGGCAATCTGCGGCACGGCAACGCCGCGCGCCTCGAGCGCTTCAACCCGGCCGAACACTTCACGTGGCGTTCCCACATCGACGATCCTCCCGGCATCCAGCACTGCGACCCGATCGGCAAACTGCGCCAGCATCTCAGCATCCTGCTCGACCATTACCACCGTCACCCGGCGTTCCTGCTCACGCCGCAATGCCGCGATGGCCGACGCGACCTCGAATTTTCCGAGTGGATCGAGCTGGGCCGTCGGCTCGTCGAGTACCAGAACTTCGGGTCGCATTGCCAGCACCGCGGCAATGGCGACCCGCTGCTTCTGCCCGCCCGAGAGTTGATTTGCCGATCGCATACGCTCGGCTGACATCCCGACCAGGCCGAGCGCCCAAGCGACCCGCTCGGCAATCTCAGAGGCTGGGATTCCCAGATTCTCGGGTCCAAACGCGACCTCATCCTCGACGCTCAAGCCGACCAGGTTGCTTTCCGGATCCTGAAAGACCAAACCGATACGGGTTGCCATGAGCGGCACCTTTACGCGCTTGGTGTTCCAGCCATCGACGACAATGTCGCCACTGATGACTCCACCGGTCGAATGTGGCACCAACCCGTTCAGCGCCAGGCAGAGCGTGCTCTTACCGCTCGCGGTGGTGCCGGTCACGCCGAGGAACTCACCGGCAGCGATATCGAGGCTGATGTTTTCGAGCGCAGTGACTGGATCCTCACCTTCGATCACCGGCGGGTAACGATAGGTGAAGTTGCGAATCGTGATTAAGCTGTTCATCTCTTCGCGCTCGTTCGGCAAGCAGGGGTCTCCGTTCGCGCCAGCCTCGCCGTGGACGTTCTCTCGGAGCCTACCCGAACGGGCCAAGCGCTGGCAATGAGACCCCGGGCACAAAGAACCCGGCGGCCGGAGCCACCGGGTTTAGGCGATCCAAATGACGTCTTCGCTCAGGCGCCCGCTTGGTTGGAGGGTTCCTCTCGCCAGGTACGCCGATAGCTCCAGTTGTTGATCGGCGGGTAGGCACGACGCACGGCCAGCACCAGAGGAATGCCGATTACCGCACCACTAGCGACCTGGAACAGATTGAGGCCCGCGTCGGTCCAGGCGGTGCCGATACCAAGCTGGAGAATCAGCCAATCATAGACAAAGTAGCCCACGACCAAGATGATCGCGCCAGCAATAGCACCCATGATCATCCGGTTCAGACCGCCGCGCCAGGCGATCAAACCAGCTACCAGACCCTGAAGTCCGTGAATGATAAACGTGCCAGCCGCGTAGTTGGCATAGCCCGAAGAGAGATCGGAGAATGAAGTGCCGAACGCACCGGCGATCCCGGCCACGATTGGACCGAAGACAAAGCTGGTGAAATAGATCGCCGTATCACCCAGATGGATATAGCCACCCGGACCGATCGGGATCTCCGTAAATCGGGTTGTGACGAAAATAACCGCTATCATCACTCCGATTATCGCGACCAATGTTGCGCTCAGATCGACGCGCAATTTCTCCTTCAGAGAACCCATGCAGTACTCCCCCTCAACACGCGAACGACACCCTGTCGCTTGTAATCAGACATTCACTCATAAACTCGATATTAAGGAAAGGATCAAGTGCCAATTGGAACCATCCAATTGAGGTTGAGGAGGAGTCATCCATGCGGGCTACCCAAACCAACGAATCGCCAGAAGGGTAGCAGCGAAGAGAAGCGCGACGACCGCAATAGTGAAGAACACGCCGAGCAGGGCTGGCAGCCAGATCGTGCCCTGCTCTTCGTGTTCTGCGTGAGTTTCCGAATCAGCGCTCGTCCCGAGCGTCTCGACCGACTTGTCGGATGATGTTGACTCGCTATTATCCACGCTGCTCGTAAAGCTGTCGGGTTAGCAGCGCCTGGCCGATGTGCTCCCGGTTGTGCTCCACCGCGTGAAAGATCCACCAGCTGCCGAGGTGATTGCGGTTCAGCCGGTCACCTGGCGGAGAGTGCATGCCGGCCAGATCCGCCAGCGTTAGCTTGTCGATCCGGGGCATGATACGCGCCTCAACCTCATCCACCTTCTGACGCATGGCGGCGACATCATTGACGGTGACGCGGAATTCGGCGTCCCGATCACGATCAAAGGGCTCATTCGCGATCGTCGCGGTCATCGAGTTCTCGGCGCCGAGCGTATGCGTGAACAGAACCGCGATCGAGTTCATCTCGGGCCCTGGAGACCAGTTCAGTCCCTCGGCATCGAGCCCATCGAGCACCGAACGGATCGTCTGGTGCTGATCCGCCAGTACCTGCTTCAGTCCGTCACGGATCCCTTGAATCTCATCTGCCATGCGCCTTTGTCCTTTCTTTGAACTAAATGCCGGTCGTGGTTTCCTCTCCAAGTTAATCTCATTCGCCCGCGCCACTATTCCTCGACACCGGAGGTTTCCCGCAGACCTCGATAACTCTCGTAACGACTCAGATCGATCGTGCCTGCCTCGAACGCCGCGAGAACGGCGCAGCCCGGTTCGTTCAGGTGCGTGCAATCGTCATAGTAGCACTTGTCAAGATAGCGCCGGAACTCCGGAAAATAGTGATCGAGCTCGTCAAAATCGACGCCCCAAAACCCGAGCTGGCGAATTCCTGGAGTGTCGGCGATATAGGTCTCTGCATCAAGCGGTAGCAATGTCGTAGCTGAGGTGGTGTGACGACCCTTACCGGTGGCCGAACTGATCGTGCCGACGCGCTCGTCCAGCGCAGGTACTAGTGCGTTGATCAGGCTCGACTTGCCGACTCCGGACGGTCCGGTAAAGGCCGTAATCTTCCCATGGAGATGCTCCAGCACCGTCTCCAGACCCTCCTGCGCGCGCACGCTTGTCTCGAAGATTGGATACCCAGCGGCACGGTAGGGATCGAACACGTGCCGCAGCTCACCGGTCGGATCCAGATCGATCTTGTTGGCGCAGACGGCCGCGGGAATACCACGAGCTTCCGCGATGATCAGAAAGCGATCGAGCATACGCGGATGTGGCTCGGGATGGGTAACGGCGAAGACAACGATCAACTGATCGGGATTTGCCAGGATGACCTGCTCCATCGCCTCGGTACCGCGCGCCAGTCGTGAGAGCGAACGCAAACGGGGCGCAACCGATTCGATGACTCCCTCGCCAGGGCTGGTCGGCGTGACCTCGACCCGATCGCCGACGGCCACTGGGGTCGTGCCCCGTCGCTCCCGCTTGATCGTCGCACGCGCAGTACAACGAAGTACCCCGGATGGGGTTTGCACGTCGAAATAGAGCCCATAGTTGCGAATGACGATGTTTGGGGGTCGGTCCAAACGGCACTCCACCTGGAGGTTCAGCCGGAAGAATCAGACATCCGACGAGGAAACCATGTCGTCACGGAGTGTAGCACGCGGGAAGTGAGATGGTTCTGAATATTTCTGCGATGTGCAAACTCTGTTTGGTCAATTCCTACTGAGCAATCGGATTAAAGATATTTGCGGGTAATGCAGAACTCCGACTCGACCCAGCAAATAAGTGACGTGTGCGTGTCGAACGTGTTGAATTGCTATCTGGACAACCAATCGTGTAACGCTTGCTCGTGATCTAGGAAGCCAATACGAACAGGGCTCCTTCACGTCGCAACATCTCAAATGGCGTGACACATGTGATTCCCATCCCGACGCATGCATTTGGAATCTTGATTCTCGTGATCGAATTTGCGGCCCGCTCGTGCGTCACGACTACGTGTCCATGTGCACGAGCTTCAGCAACTAAGTAATAGTCCGCAGCTGTCAAGAAGGTGCTGACAGCTGCAGGCTGGAATCCTTGAGAGTTCGCCCATTGGCTCACCACTCCGAGCGTGGCAATCGTAGAAGCATCAGGTGGAACAAAGAACTGGGACCCTCGTAGCATCGCCCACTGCGACAGATCATCATTCCCAGCTCGAATTTCATCGCCCACTCTTTCAATGCTAAATAGGATGCTGTTTGAGTTTGCGGCAACTAGCCAGTCCCAGAACGCGGGACAGAAGTCGAAGCCATAGTGCAGGTTCTTCGCCTGAATGAAGACATCTGAGTCCAACAAATACGCCACTAGGCGACTCCAAGCTCACGCCCAAGCCGGTTGAACGTATCGACTTTTGACAGACCGAGCATGCGGAATGCATCACGATACAGTGTTTGTCCCTCAAGAGTGCTCAGGACGACAGCACGAGCGAATCGCCTGCTAACTCGTGCGCTTGTTGCTAGATAGAAATCTCCGCCGCTCGTCCCTGGCATTCCTAGCAAACGTGCGAGTTCCTCGTTATACGCTTCGTGAAACCGATCCACATCTAGAGCACCGATATCGTGGACCCGTCGAATGATCACCAACGTACTGACCTTGAATCGTCGAGCCAGACGACGAACTTCATCGCGCAACGGGCTATCGGGCTGATACTCTCTCCGTATGGCAGCAAGAGGAACTAATAGCTCTGCAGCAATTCCGTTGCACCAACGCTCAATGCTTTTTGACGGAAAATCGGAAGCAGTCGGGTTCGAAATACCCGACTGCCCAAGCCAGATATGAGCTATCTCATGAGCCAGAGTGAACATCTGAGCGGCCTTGGTGTCTGCTCCGTTAATAAAGACCAGTGGGGCAAACTCGTCCGACAAAGCAAAGCCCCTGAATTCTTCAGGATTCAACTTCCTGTGCGTATTGCTGCCTACTATTCCACTGACCATCACTAGGATACCGGCGTCGTCAGCCTGATGAATGAACCTTCGAAGTGAGTCTCCCCAAGTTGGAGATTGCCGCCGTTCGTCTAAGTTGAAGTTCAGTATTTCGCTAATACGGTTTGCGACTTCAACTACATCGTCACTCAGCGAAACAGAACCTACAAATGGCAGGGATTCGTCTCCCATCGTAATCGAGAAGCTCCGGTACCATTCTTGTCGCTGCTGACACACGTATATTGTGTCCAGCAAATCCGGCGAAGGTCGGCCTATCCTCGCACTCTCAACTGTGCGGAAGTCAGGCACCGGCGCAGTCTCTACAATTGGCTCGGGCAAGAATAAATAGCCAATCGGTATACGCATAGATCTGGCGAACCGCTCAAGTTGCTTGAGAGTAGGCTGGGATTGCCCACTTTCCCACTTTGGGAGATTTGGAAAGCGTTCAAACGCTGACTCCAGTGTATAACCAGCGCGTTCACAAGCCCATCGAAGCATTTCAGATCTTACGTTGACTCTGTTCATGCTGCCGCTCATTGTATAGTCACTTCATTCTCCACCTTTGTGGCCAGTTGAAACCAGGGATGCCGGTGGCGACATTTGAGAGTTGATCTTAGGTGGATCATCAGTATCTGTCCACATTTCTTTCCAATCCCAATCGCAACGGCGATCGTTTGTATCGACGCGATTCCCCTGCCACCGTCGAGGCATGCTCGTGTACTTCCGCCGACACTGCTTTCGGACCCTTCCCTCTGGAAAACCTCCAACTGCGGTAAGCCTTCAATTCGCTCGAACTGATTCCTCAGAAACTCACAACCGGCCGTTCGCGAACATGGACGACGTCATTATCTCGCCTGCCCTGTAGCGCACATGACTCATCAGCGTGATAATGTCAGTCATCTACGACCAGCTAGAGACACTTCAATAAAAGCCGACAGCTCATCCGTGTTGCCCACGGTGATCGAAGGGATGACCGGCGACGAGATCGTCGAGCAGTTCTGGGAACGACGCAAGATCGTCTGTCGGGCTGCCTTCGCCCATCGAGCGGTACGCATTTCGGTCGCCTTCTTCGTGGATGCTGCCGAACTGACGGCGGTGGTCGACGTCGCACAGGAGCTCGCGAAGAGAGTCTGGACAGTCGCGGAGCGGGCGTTCAGACTGACGTCCAGACCGTTCACGTCACCAAAACGGTCCAGCGGCAGACATCACGATCGTTCGCAGGTCGACGATCAAACAGGGGGAAATCAGAGAAATCCCATTGAACGGAGCGAATCCTCATGCGCATTACCGATATCGTGGTCGAGGACTATCAGTGGCCCCGGACTAAGCCGATTGCCAACGGCAAGCACACCTACACCCATGCCGGGCTGGGGCTGGTGAAGATCGAGACCGATGAGGGCGTCACCGGCATTGGGCTCGGTGGCAACGGCCTCGGCGGCACGGCCCGGATCGAACGTGCGACCATTGAGCACTTGCGTGATGAACTGATCGGTGAGGATCCGATCAATGTCGAACGGCTGTGGGACAAGATGTGGATCCCGAAGCTAATCGGACGGCGCGGCTTGACCACTCGCGCCATTAGTGCGATCGACATCGGCCTGTGGGATATCCGCGCCAAAGTAGCCGGGATGCCGCTCTACAAACTGCTCGGTGGCTACCGCGATCGTGTGCCGACCTACATCGCGGGGGGTTACTACGAAGCGGGGAAAGGGCTGAAGGAGCTGGCCGAGGAGATGTCGGCCAACGTCGAGATGGGCGCACGTGCCGTCAAGATGAAGATTGGCGGCGTCTCGATCGCTGAGGACGTCGAGCGAGTCCGAGTCGCGCGTGAGGCCATCGGCCCAGAGGTGAAGCTCCTGCTCGATGCGAACTGCGCCT
This sequence comes from uncultured Chloroflexia bacterium, assembly GCA_963739715.1. GTDB lineage: Bacteria > Chloroflexota > Chloroflexia > Thermomicrobiales > Thermomicrobiaceae > CALAGB01. The sequence goes on from CAVUBN010000023.1 coordinate 63,471, forward strand.
ACCGGCATTATGAAGCGATCCGCATTGCCAAGCGTGTTGAGGAGTATGACCCCTTCTGGTTCGAAGAACCGGTCGCTCCTGACGATTACGACGGCCATCGTAAATTGGCACAGGCCACCAGTATCCCCATTGCCACCGGCGAGAATGAATATACGCGCTACGGTTTCCGGGATCTGATCGAGCATGATTGTGCCGCGATCCTCAATCCCGATGCGAAAGTCCTCGGTGGGGTGACTGAATTCATGAAGGTCGCCGCCCTTGCCCAGGCACACGACCTGGACATCGCACCGCATGGCTCACAGGACATCCACGTCCATCTAGTCGCGGCCATCCCTAACGGCCTGATCCTCGAGTTCTACCGGGACACTGTCGATCCGATGTGGGGGAAGATGTATCACCACACGCTCACGCTAAACGATGACGGCACAGTCAGCCCGCCGGACATCCCCGGAATCGGGGTCGATCCGAACTACGAGGTGCTTGAGCCGTACCGTGTTGGGATGACCGGCGACGAGATCGTCGAGCAGTTCTGGGAGCGGCGCAAGATCGTCTGCCGGGCCGCCTTCGCCCATCGAGCGGTACGCATTTCGGTCGCCTTCTTCGTGGATGCTGCCGAACTGGCGGCGGTGGTCGACGTCGCACAGGAGCTCGCAAGAGAGTCTGGACAGTCGCGGAGCGGGCGTTCAGACTGACGTCCAGACCGTTCACGTCACCAAAACGGTCCAGCGGCAGGCATCACGATCGTTCGCAGGTCGACGATCAAACAGGGTGAAATCAGAGAAATCCCGTTGAACGGAGCGAATCCTCATGCGCATTACCGATATCGTGGTCGAGGACTATCAGTGGCCCCGGACCAGGCCGATTGCCAACGGCAAGCACACCTACACCCATGCCGGGCTGGGGCTGGTGAAGATCGAGACCGATGAAGGCGTCACCGGCATTGGGCTCGGTGGCAACGGCCTCGGCGGCACGGCCCGGATCGAACGTGCGACCATTGAGCACCTGCGTGATGAACTGATCGGTGAGGACCCGATCAATGTCGAACGACTGTGGGACAAGATGTGGATCCCGAAGCTGATCGGACGGCGCGGCTTGACCACTCGCGCCATCAGTGCGATCGACATCGGCCTGTGGGATATCCGCGCCAAAGTAGCCGGGATGCCGCTCTACAAACTGCTCGGTGGCTACCGCGATCGTGTGCCGACCTACATCGCGGGGGGTTACTACGAAGCGGGGAAAGGGCTGAAGGAGCTGGCCGAGGAGATGTCGGCCAACGTCGAGATGGGCGCACGTGCCGTCAAGATGAAGATTGGCGGCGTCTCGATCGCTGAGGACGTCCAGCGAGTCCGAGTCGTGCGTGAGGCCATCGGCCCAGACGTGAAGCTCCTGCTCGATGCGAACTGCGCCTACCGGCATTATGAAGCGATCCGCATTGCCAAGCGTGTTGAGGAGTATGACCCATTCTGGTTCGAAGAACCGGTCGCTCCTGATGATTACGACGGCCATCGCAAATTGGCGCAGGCCACCAGTATCCCCATTGCCACCGGCGAGAATGAATATACGCGCTACGGGTTCCGGGATCTGATCGAGCATGATTGTGCCGCGATCCTCAATCCCGATGCGAAAGTCCTCGGTGGGGTGACTGAATTCATGAAGGTCGCCGCGCTTGCCCAGGCACACGACCTGGACATCGCACCGCACGGCTCACAGGACATCCACGTCCATCTGGTCGCGGCCATCCCTAACGGCCTGATCCTCGAGTTCTACCGGGACACTGTCGATCCGATGTGGGGCAAGATGTATCACCACACGCTCACGCTCAACGATGACGGCACGGTCAGCCCGCCGGACATCCCCGGAATTGGGGTCGATCCGAACTACGAGGTGCTTGAGCCGTACCGTGTTGGATAGACCGGTTTCTGAAAACGACCGCACCAATTTGAGGCCCGGCAAATGTCCGGAAAACTCTCATTGCGGCTGATCCAGTTTCCGGAATCGGGCCAAAGTTGTTGTCAAGGTTTCTTGACACTCTCACCATAACGTGAGATTCTAATTGCGTGGGGACGGTACCCACGTGAAAGGACTCAGCAATGACCATGGTGAAAGTTCGGCGTGATGGGAATAGCAGCGTCGTGACGATTCCAACGAGCGAGTTGAACAAGCTGCACGTGGCCATTGGTGAGTATGTGGACATCGAGGTCGATGAAATAGCGGGCTGCATGACCATCACGCCTATGAGGGTTGAACCACGGACGCAGCGAAGCATCCGTGAGGCTTCCAGGGGGCTTGCCGATGAGAAGCGGCGCCTCTTTAAGAGACTGGAAGCGTACGACCGCGGCGAAATAGACTAGTCGTCGAGTGCAACCACCGATAGAGTTTGTTTACCCCACGGTTGAGGACGTATTCGATCTGTACGCTGAGATCATTGAGATCTCTCGGACATCAGTGGACGATTACGTTCTCAACCGTTCCCTGCTTGAATCCGCCTTAAACCGTCCCAAAACCAGCGCGTACTATGCCAATGCCGATCTCGTTGACCAAGCCGCGACCCTTTTATGGGGAATGGTCAACAATCATGCATTCAATGACGGCAACAAACGCATCGCCTATGGGATCACGCTGAGCTTCTTGAGAGCAAACGGATGGACTTTACAAGCAACTGAGGACGATGAATTCGTGCTCATGATCGGTATCGGCAAACACTTGAGTCTGGAAGAAGTGTCTGACTGGATCCGACGCCGAATCAACCCCTACTCGTGACCAATGCCATGACGTAAGGAGGGCGTGAGCCCCAGAGGTCCATGCCGCTTGGGCAAAACTCTTCACTATGCCTGGCCGAGTTCTCATTGATCTGATGCGATCGCTGCCTGATCGGCTTCTCGGCGCGTGGCTCGTCGACCTGTTCGATGACCTGGAACGGGAGCACGATATTGCATACCTCGTTGGTCTTGCCGTTCCAGACGAGCTCGACCTCACGCTTATCGTCGAACAACAAGAAGCGGTACTTCTCAGGAAGTGGCCTGTCGGCTTCGAGAAAACGGATGACCTCTTGCTGTTCTTGCTCGGTTAGTCGCGGCACGGATATCCCCGAATCGCTTCAGCACGGCATCACAATTTCGGCAAGGTGAATGTAGTTGCGGATAGCCTCGTGTGGCAGTTTATAGTGTCTTGTCAGATTTGTCGTGGAAAGGTGCCAGAGGTGGGAAGCGCGGGCGTGCCGGTCCTGATTACGCATATCTGAGACGCAACTACGGTTGTTAGCTAAACACTCCCCATATCCAGAAGCGCCGATATTGTAGAATATCAGTATTGTTCAACAGGGTGTGCCGTCGTCGCAGGCGGTGCGTTCGCAGTGATCCAGGGTGCCTGCTCGGTGGTGGCCTGCTAGTGATCACCGAGAATCAACGAGAGCAGAGCCAGTGTTTACGGGCGAAGACATTGAAGAACTTGTTGAATTGTTCGAACGCCGTGGCGCCAAGCTATACCATGCTTGCCAACTCACGGACTTTCAGTCCTATCTGGACGTTGGCGGGATCCCATCGCGCGGATATCTTG
>CAVUBN010000024.1:0-58639 GCA_963739715.1 uncultured Chloroflexia bacterium
ACCAAGCGGCTCGGAGGAGTGGACATGGATCGAGCGACATTCACGGAACAGATGAAGATGGGGCTCGAGGCGTTGGGCGAATGGGAAGCGGCCTGGAACCCGATCAAACCTGACGCAAGCGTTCAGTTACCACCCGAACGGATCGCCGGAGTTCTCGTCCGAGCTCACGGATCGGCTGCGCGACAATTTTCCACTCTTCCATCCCCGCTATGCGGCCCAGATGGTCAAGACGCCTCACCCGGTCGCAATGATCGCCTACGCGCTGGCGATGCAGATCAATCCGAACAATCATGCGCTGGATAGCAGCCAGGCGACCTCACAGATGGAAAAGGACGTCGTCGCCGATCTGGCCCGCATGTTCGGCTATGGCGAGACCTATCTAGGTCATCTCACCAGCAGCGGCACGATCGCCAATCTGGAGGCACTCTGGGTAGCTCGCTCGCTGCACCCGGGCAAAGCCATTGCCGCCAGCGATCAAGCGCACTACACCCACGGCCGCATGGCCGAGGTGATCGACACGCCGTTCGTGCCGATCTCGAGCAACGAACGTGGGCGCATGGATCTGGATTCACTCGAAGCGGCATTGCGCGGTGGCAAGATCGGGACCGTCGTCGCCACCGCCGGAACCACCGGACTCGGCGCGGTCGATCAAGTACAGGAGATCATCCCGCTGGCACGTCGCTACGGTGCGAGGGTCCACGTCGATTCCGCGTATGGCGGATTCTTCACGTTACTCGCGCACGCGGACGAGCCGCCAATCGAAGCCGCCCCGTTTTTGGCCATCGCTGAAGCCGACAGCGTGGTGGTCGATCCACACAAGCATGGACTCCAGCCATACGGTTGTGGCTCGGTCATCTTCCGCGATCCGTCGATCGGCCGTTTCTACGTCCACGACTCACCCTACACTTACTTCACCTCGAACGAACTACACCTTGGAGAGATCAGCCTGGAGTGTTCGCGCGCCGGAGCCGCCGCCGCGGCGATCTGGGCAACGTTCCAGTGCTTCCCGTTGATGACGGACGAAGGTCTTGGATCGATACTGGCAAAAAGTCGTGAGGCCGCGCTCGCCTGGGCGAAGTTGCTGGATGCGCACGATCGCTTCCGGCTGGTGGTCCAGCCGGAGCTCGACATTCTTACCTTCTATCCGGTGCCGACAGGGAAAGCGAAAGTACAAGCAAGCGATATCTCGGCGCTAACCGAACGCGTTTACCAAGGCACGATGGATGATCGAACCGATCCGGTCTTTCTGGCCAAGTACATCGTGCGGAAAGAGCTACTATCGCGCAATGACAGCTCGATTGAGTGGGACGAGCCAACCGTCACGGTCCTGCGAAGCGTGCTCATGAAGCCGGAGCACCTGGACTTCGTGCCGAGACTGCAACAGGCGGTCGAGCGGCATCTGGAGTGAGGTCGAGGCGACGACAAAGAATTGGGCGACGCAGGCGTCTCTCCTTCGACCGATCATGGCGGCGTTGGGCCAGATTAGCCCCGTACAACCCTACCTCTCCGCCAGCCGGTTCAGAGCGCCGACGGCGACGTCGTAGAACGTCGTGCCGCCACCGTGGCCGGCATCGTCAAGCACGTGAAGCTCGCTCGTACTCCAGCCTTTGTGTAAACGCCAGGCAGTCACGAGTGGGCTACTGACGTCGTAGCGTCCATGAATGAGCACTCCCGGAATGCCGTTCAGCTTCGATACCTCACGAATCAGCTGATCCTCACCGAAAAAAGCGGCGTTTCGCCAGTAATGGGTGACCAACCGCGCGAAGCGGAGGCGGAATTCAGGATCCTCGTAGCGAGGACTCGGACTGTGGCCGGGCGTGAGCGAAATGTGTGTATCTTCCCAGGTGCACCATTCGCGAGCGGCGCGATCGCGGACAGCTGGATCGGGATCGAAGAGCATCTCGCCATAAGCATCAACCGGACGCATGTGCTTCAAATGGTCGGGGATCACGGACACAAATCGATCCCACTCTTTCGGAAAGATGCGACCGACGTCGTCGGTGATCCACTCGACTTCACGCCGAGAGGTCGTCGTCACAAATCCCAGCAGCAGCGCGTTGACATGCTCGGGGTATGTTTCGGCATAGGCCAGACCGAGGGTCGTACCCCATGACAGGCCCAGGATAGTCCAGCTTGCAACGCCGTGGAGCTCGCGCAGTTCTTCAATATCGGCGATGAGGTGCTGCGTCGTGTTGCTACTCAGATCAGCATCAGGCTCACTGGCGAGCGGCCGGCTCTTTCCGGATCCACGCTGGTCAAACAACACCACGCGATAGGCATCCGGATCGAAAAAGCGCCGCTGGCCGGGAGAGAACCCCGACCCTGGACCACCGTGCAGATAGAGCGCGGGCTTGCCTTCGGGGTTGCCACAACACTCCCAATAGATCTGATGCCGGTCACTTACATCAAGCATGCCACTGGCGTACGGTTCAATTGGCGGAAACTGGTCCGGCATTCATCATCCCCTTCGTTGATCATCAAATCAGGGGCACCACAATAGTCCAGATCACCGTGACGCGGGGCCATGGGCCTCCGCATCGATCATGTTCCGCTGTCAGGCCTCGATTGGACTCGAGACGAAACGCTCATGGGTGTTACCAGCATTGAACCCGGACTAGTGCCCCTAATCCTAACGGATCCGTCACTTGACATTTCAAACGCGCCGAGTATTGTAGGTATCGGGGAAGGCATATTGCTCTTCCCAATTGCGTTTACCCGAACAAGTAACCCACGTGCGTGCATCCCGGAAAAGGGGGTCTCCAGGAGCACATCCCAACTCGCGGCGCAATTTAGTCGCAGACGAAGTGGCGATTTCGCTGCTGATTCTGCCCAGACGCGTCGAATGGTGACCGTAGACTGCGACGGGCTGGTGTGGCCGTCCATCTTTGGGTCGACGCGTAGTCAGGAGTCAAGCCGCAAGCCCGTCCCTGGACGATGAGCTTGCACACCGTGTCCAGGAATCGCCTGGGCCACACGAGCGCGGCTGCCTAACCGACATATGAGGGGGACCGGCGCAGAGGCGTCCAGCGGCAGCCTGGAGCCTGCCGGTTTATGAAAGGTGGGCCAGGGTGTTTACACGGTTATCGATTGCCGCCTTGCTTCTGGCGCTGATCTTATTGCCGGCATGCGGGGGCAGCAGCAGCAAATCGACAGCGACAAGCGGCATCAAAGGGACGACAGCGGTGGCTACCAGTGCCGCAACGACCGCGGCCGCAACTCCGACGACCGCGCCAACAGCGACTCCGCTGGCTGATCTGTCATGGGAACAGATCATCAGTCTACTGACGCCCTCGACGGTGATGATCAGGACCGACGTTCCGCCGTCCGCCGTATCAAACGAGGCGTTGTATTCGGGCACCGGTATCGTCATGACGAATGACGGCTACATCTTGACGAACGCGCACGTCGTCAATGGCGCCGCAGCGCTCTCCGTGTACACATCGGGGTCATCGAAAGAACGGTCGGCGCGCATCGTCGGAGTATCTCCGTGCGACGATCTTGCCATCATCAAAGTTGACGATACGGCGGACCTCAAGCCGGCAATCTTCGGCAAGAGCGGCGACCAGCACGTCGGTGAGGATGTCGCCGCAATCGGGTATCCGCTCAATTTTGAAATCGGCACCGATATCAGCATCTCCCGTGGCATCGTCTCCAAACTCAATCAAACATTAGAGCCGTATCAGAGCCTCATCCAAACTGATGCCGCGATCAACCATGGCAACTCCGGCGGACCATTGGTCAACACCAAGGGCGAGGTTGTCGGCATCAACACGCTCAGCTTCGGCCAGTCGGCGCCTGGCATCAACTACGCCATCAGCATCGACCAGGCCCAGTCGATCATCACCGATCTAAAGGCCGGCCATAATCGTCTCTATCTCGGCATGAACCTTGGCCCGAACGACTATGCAGATTTCTTCGGTACCGACCAGGGCCTGGTAGTCGAAGCGGTCGCTTCCGACAGTCCAGCTTCTGCCGCTGGTGTCCAACAAGCCATGTTGCTGACCAAGCTCGCAGGACTCGATGTCAACTCCATGGCTGACGTTTGCAAAATCCTGCGCTCGCATCAAGACGGTGATGCACTCAAGGTCCAATTCATTAGCATCACCCAGACCGAGCAGCAGCTACTTGCCGGAGAGGTCGTAATCGGCAAAGCGACCGCGACGACGAAAGTCGCTGTCATCAGCAGCCAGCCGATCGCCGGGGCCGAAACGCCAACGCCAGCAGGTTCCGGCTCGGGTAGCACCGGTACCATGCAACAGTTCTCGTGGGACTTCGAGAGTGATAATGGAGACTGGTACACAGGAACTGACGGCAAGATCACCGTCTCAATCAGTGACGGCACCTACAATATCGCGTTGACGCCAGACATGTACTACACAATAAAGCCGTCGTCGGTACCTTCAGGGGGAGACCAAAGCATTCAAGCCGATGTGAACATCCAGTCGGGTTTCGCCGGTATCGCGGTGAGGTACTCGAAGGATAGCGACAACAAATCCAGCTTCTACGATTGCTTCATCTACGCCGATGGAAAATACAGTTGTGGAGTTGAGATTCAGAGCTCTTGGACGAGTCTCGTTGATCCGACTGCTTCAGGCGCGATCAAACCTGGTCAGACAAACACAATTCAACTGACTGTAGTTGGAAGCAAAATTACCTTTACGATCAACGGAACGGACGTTACTTCCTTCAACGACACGAGCCTTGCACAAGGTATCATCGGTATCGAGGTAGGCAGCTCTAAGGACTCTAACGGCGCTTCGTCGTTCGACAACATTGGGGTCGCGATAGTGCCGCAATAGGAAACCCAGCGGACGTGCCTGAAAGAATAGGGTATGCAACGGTCGCGGCAGTCGCCGCGACCGTTGCCGTTTCTTGTCTCCGTCGTGAGATCGGCCCGCGGAACTGCGCGGTCTCACCCTCCTCCGAGTTCAGCGGAGATAGAGATCGACCGATCGCAAATCCGCTGTTTCGCTAGGCTTAGAGTATCCACTCCATTTATGACGCAGGCGACATCGAACGGGAACGATCGACTTGTGGTAACGCAAGACCGCGATCGTTCGACAGTTCCGAGGCAATCTCAGCAGAAAGGATCACGATCGTCGATTCAAGGTAAACAAAGAAGAGAAAGGCAACGACACCGCCAAGAGCACCATATACCTGCTGGTAGCTGCCGAAGTTGGCGACGTATACAGCAAACCCGAGCTTGACGACTTCGAACCCCAACGCCGCCAGGAGCGCGCCGACACGCAGGTCGCGCTGGTGTACCCGGCGATTCGGGATCAGCCCATAGATCAAGATAAACACGCAGTACGACAAGATAAACGGGAACAGAAAGAAGACCACGGCCCAGGCCACATTCACGATCGGTCCGCGGAACAGATCAGCCGACACAGCGCGCACAATGCCCATCGCTGCCGTTGCTGCGAGCGAGAGTAGAGCCAGGACGCCGACCGCCAATACACTCAGGACGTCAAACAGACGACCCGTAATGAAACGTCGGGCCGCGGGCACGTCAAAGGCAACGTTCAACGCTCTCCGCAACACACTAAACAAACTTCCAGAGGTCCAGAGCGTGCCGATGAGGCCAATGACGCTCAGGATTCCTCCTTGCTCGGACGATATCTTCACCACACTCTCGACCTGCGATCGGAACCCGGCACCTGGTGGGAGCTGGTTCACGATTGCATCCACGACTCGGGTTTGCAGATCGGTTCCGCGTGCGAACCACCCAAAGAATGTCGCCACGAGGATGATTATGGGAAAGAGGGAGAACATGGCGTAATAGGAGATCGCCGCGGCATAGACCGATCCGTGCTGCTCGGTGAAATCGTGGGTCGCACGATAGAGCACGTCGATGGCGTAGATTTTCCGGACTCGCGCGGCAAGATGATGTGATTTCATGGGAATTCCCCTCCATCCCGGCCGGGGTGTTTCTCGCGAAATCTATCGTGAAGAATCAACCGGCGTCTGTACAGGCCCCGATTGTCCTAACTCGCAAAATTGGTGCAGAGGTGCATTCGGTTTCGCGCCGGCGAATCGTTCGATTTCTCCGTGACTAAACGGTATTGGAAGGAATAGAGTTAATCGACGTGCCGGATGCCGGATCAATTGCCGTGTCGAGCGCAGCCTGAAATCCGGCGAATCGAATGGGAGCGAACATTCTAACGCACTATTCGGAGCGCACTCACATCATCCAGCGCGTCCTCATTGTAGTGCTGGTGCTCAATGTTCTGGTGGCCGTCGCCAAGCTCGGCTACGGGCTATATTCGAACAGCCTGAGCATGTCCGCCGACGGCCTAAATTCGCTTCTCGATGGCGCCTCAAATGTGATCGGCCTGATCGGTCTCGCTATCGCCGCGCGACCGCCTGACCCCAATCATCCATACGGCCACCGGCGCTTCGAAACGCTCACCTCTTTGGCGATTGCGCTCTTCATGATCCTGGCCCTCATGGAGATCCTGCAACAGTCGATACAACGAATCCAGACCGGCCAGCACCCAAGGGTGACCGCGATAAGCTTCACGGTGATGAGCCTCACGCTCCTGGTCAACATCGGGGTCACGCAGTGGGAGCGAAGGGTCGGCAAACGACTGCAAAGCTCAATCCTTCTGGCAGACTCTCGACACACTGGCAGTGACGTCCTCGTCACGCTCTCGGTGATCGTCGGATTGGTCGCCGTGAAGATCGGACTCGCCTGGGCCGACGTCGCGCTGGCGGTCGTGGTGGCCGGAGTCATCGCCTGGGGAGCGTGGACGATCATTCGCGAGGCAGCACTCTCACTATCCGATGTCGCGGCTGCAGCAATGGAGGTCGTCCAGCAGGCGGCCGGAACCGTTCCCGGCGTACGCGGCGTTCACAACATCCGGACGCGCGGATCCGAGGGATTGATCTGGGTTGATCTTCATATTCAGGTCGACCCGAAGATGCGTGTCGATGAGGCTCACGAGATCGCCAGCCAGGTGGCCGAACGAGTCGAACGAGAGATCGGACTACCGGCGGACGTGACTGTCCACGTCGAACCGGCTGATGATGCTCATATGGGCCCCGAACGCAACTACCGCCCTGACGAGATCTAGCTGCTCGTCATCACGTCAGCGCACCTATTACAGAGATCGCAATGAAGTTCGATCCGGCTCTGGTCCACCTCCGGAATGAATCGCCGCCTGTCTAAGTCAGTCGGCTTGATGATCTTGATGTGCTTCGTTCTGTTTGATCCCCCGCTCCACCGAACCAACCGTCCCAGCGGTTTACCGTGCAGGTAGATACGATCCTTGGGTTCTTCACCGCGACCCCAATGAACTGGCGACTAGTAGCACCAGCGCTCCGGTTTCGATTAGATCATCGCCGTCAGTCGGTGGTCGGTGACTAAGGAAGTTACGGCAGCGTCATCAAGTAGGCGATTACTGCATTTGCTTCAGTGTCGCTCATCTGCCAGCGGGGCATGGTGCTGTCGAGCGAATCGCCGTCAGCACCGATTCCGGAGATGATCGCGCGCCTGATCTGGGCGTCCGTGTAGGTGGAACCGCGGCTGCCATCCGGCTCAAGCATGCCCTGGGGATTGGTCAAGTTGCGGTAGGTGATATTCGGGGCTACGAATTGCGAAGTCTGACCGCCCTGACCCTGTTCACCATGGCATGCTGCACACCCCGTCATCATCATCATGCCGCTGCCCATCATCCCCCCGCGCGGTCCACCCGTCCTTCCAATGAGTTGCCCATTTGTTCCCATTCCATCCTGGTAGATCTGGCGGCCCAATTCCATCATCGGCGCGTTGTTGGAAGTCGCGACAGAAGTCGCCGTGGCGATAGGAACGGCTGCGGATGCGGTTCCCGGTTGCGTGGGCTGCGGGATGACAACGACAGTGGGAGTCGATGACGCAACGGACACAGCCGTCTGCGCCGGCGTTGACTGAGAACCCGAACTGCATGCCGCAAGCGTGATCGTCACAGCGATGACGCCTATCATTCGGCTAGTTGTGCGATTCACACTCTGACCTTCCAGATTATCCAGCGCATCTGACGGCAACATCGCATCATGCAATCCAGCATCTTTTGACACGCTGCGCGACTCCAACGGAATCGGTACGACGCTCGATCAGAACCTGATAGTGGCGCAATACGGTCCACAGTCCAGCACTATGTCGATCCCATCTGACCACCACAAATACCCCTCCGGGGTATCGTAACAGAAAGTGCCGTCGATGTTTGCCGGGGGAATCGCATTGATCATTGATGAAATGGATTTGTCGTAGTTCGGGGTTTGGCGGGAGCGCACTTCGTTGGCACACATCGTCCAAATCGGAGTGCGCTCTTCGCCGGTTCTCTGGTTAATGCTTGTCGTCGCGCGAGGCGGCAGTTAAGCCGCCCGGTTCAGTCGGCGACCGTGGACGCCATCTGATTGACCAGCTTCGGCGGTACCGGATACGAGAGCTTGCTGTGGGTCAGGCCACAGGCAACGAGCATCTCGGCAGTGCGCAGCGCGACCTGTAGCGGATTGACAACCGGTACCCCAACCGCTTCCTGCAGTTCGGCTGAGCGGAACGACAACGTGCCGCAGCCGAGGATCAGCACGTCGGCTCGATCCTCCTCGATCGTCTGGCGACTGACGTCGATCAACTGGTTGAAGGTGGCGTCCAGGTCGTTGTTCAGCTCCAGCACCGGGATGCCGATCTGTCGCACCGAGGCGAGTTTAGGGGCCACACCAGTCAGTAACGCTAAATTCTCGAGCGGGCGCACGATGTTTTCCAGCACTGTTACGATGCTGAAGCGATGGCCCAGGTTGGCGGCGACCAGCATCGCTGTCGCACCCGGCCCGACGACCGGGATATTCACCAGCTCACGGATACCGTCGATGCCCGGGTCGCCAAAGCAGCCGGGAACGATCGCGTCAAATCCTTCGCGCTCAAGCTGAACGGCCAGTTCCATGATTCCTGGGACTGACAGGTACTCTTCGTACATCGATTCGATACTGGGCGGGCCGCCTTCAGCTCGGCGGGCTTCCAGTTCTACTCCAGGGCTCAGGAATTTCTGAAGTGCTTCCCGGCGACTGGTGGGTCCGACATAGCAAATTCGCATGGTGGTGAGCTCCTTTTCGTGTCCGGCTGATCCGACGCGATGGCAAGCATTGCTTGAGCAAAGCGACTTAGCTCTGGGCCGCCTCAACCACCTCTCGAGCGCTCTGCAGCGCCCATACGAGCCGGTTCTGGCCGCGAGTCAGGTGAGCCTTTAATATTCCGCGACGTGCCGGATCGTCTTTCGCTCCTGGCATCGAAAGGGCCGGCGCCAGATCGGGCAACGGAGGAACGTTGAGCGCCGGGTCATGATAGAAGCCAGACATCCGGCTGTAATTCACCGGTACGAGTAGCCGTGCCAGCCGACGCTGAGCGAAGTTGATTCGATTGGCGTCGTCCCCCTTCTTGGCAAGCGCGTCCTCGTATATGTCTTCCAGCGCCTCATCCAGCTCGTCGACAGCCTTTCGCGCCGGACCGAAGTCAAACTCACTTCCGGCAGCCTCCTGATAAGTCGCCAGAGTGTCGCGAATCTCCGACGTCGTGCGCGTCCAGTCGAACGGATGAATCTGTGCATTGAGGACACGCAACACCGACGCGGCATACATACGCATGTCACGTATCAGGAGACTTTTGTCGGCAATCTCCATCAAGTCGCCTTCGGTATGCCACTGAATGTTCGCGCCGCATCCACCTACTGCGTAGTAACCCTTTTCGTCGCGCAGTTCCTGCGACATGGTTGAGCTGAGCATGTAGAAGGAGGTGATACCGATGCTGTTGAAGGAATAGTCACCGGCCCTCACCGGATGCTCCGGCTGAGGCGTGAGCGTGGTAGTTTCGCGAATGACCGTGTCAATGAAGGGTTCGGTCTCACTCATCGCGGTCAGCTCATTGTACGTATTTGTCCAGCGGCATCCAGGTGAATCGCAGTTGACCTGCGCCACGCAGTTGTTGGCAAGATCGATGGCGTGTGAGTCGGCGTACCAGGTCGAACCGGCGTATCGACCGTGGGAATGACCCGACCACCAGGCGACCCGCAACGTCCGTTTCAAGCTGTGACGATGCTGCCAGAAGACCCTGGCGATCTCCAGCATCGTCGCGTCGCCGGTGGCATTGTCGCCGATACCGACGTGCCAGGAGTCGAGATGGCCGTGTAACAAAACGAACTCATCGGACGAATTGGCACCCTTGATCTCGGCGACCAGCACCGGAATTCGCCGCCAGCCGGTGTCAAGGTTGGTCGAAAGCGCGACGCGTCCGCCACGCCGCGCGAACGCGATCAGTTCCTGGCCGTCGGGATTGTTCACCGCGGCGACCGGGATCGTCGGCTGACGTACCATCGAATCAAGATCAGGAGTACCCCAGATCGTCGTGCATATTCCCTCGTGAATAGCCTCACCCGGGTTGATAAAGATACCGGCCAGGGCACCGGCTTCCATCACATCCTTGACTTTCCCCGGAGAGGCCATTCCCTCGGTCAGGACGATCTTGCCCACGACGTCGACACCCCCAATATCAACGCCAGTGGAAAAAACGTCACCCGCTCCCGACGCCGCCTCGCTGCTCGAGACGTAGACAAGCTCGCCGGTGATCTCCTCACCGCCGGTCGATACCGACATCGACACGGTCTTGGAGCGGAAAGATTTCCCGTTCGGCTCGTCGGCTCGAACCGTAGCGCTGAGCGGAACCGAAATGAAGCACTCCGGCTCATAGACCGAATAGGGCACTCCTGCGTCCTTCAGGTGCCCGGTCAGCGTGGCGACCGCTTCGCGTTCCTCCTCGGAACCTGATGTCCGAACAAGTGTTGAAAACTTCTCGATCACGCGCCACGGTACATCAAGCGAGATGCTGTCGAGAACCTTCCGCTCGAGCACCGGGTCTCTCCACTGGACAAATGGTCTTGCACTCCGCATCTAACGACCTTCCTTCCCTGACAAAACGAATCCTCTTACAGACTATGAATCGAGCGATACCACGGCACGACCTTTTTCGATCATCATGTGGGTTCCAAAGGGCCGTGACAGCTCATCGAGTTTGCCAAGCACCTGGTCCGCCTCACCATCGAGTGCTAATCGTGGTATCCCAGGCCCATCGACTATAAGGGGGACCAGTTCCACTGAGAGAGCGGCATCCACCCCAAGTCTGACGATGACCGACTCCGGTTCCATGAAGATCTTCAGGTCATCGAAGAGGAAGTTGCCGAGACTGTAGAAGATTGGCCTGCCCTGATAGACCTCGATTGGGTGGAGCGAATGCGAGTGATGACCACAGATAACATCCGCCCCGGCCTCGATCAATGCCCGGCCGACCGGCTGTTGATACTGCGCCAGGATTCCGTGGCTCGGTGACAGCCAATACGCAGGCACCCCCCAGTGGATACTGACGATCACCAGATCCGCTTCTCGCCGTGCCTGGCGAATCTCATCACAAAGCCGCGCCAGATCCTCCGGCTGCGCCCAGCTTCGCACGGTCGGAACGGTGCCAGGTTGCTCAGCCAGCAGCACCAGCTCGACGTCGAACGCCGAACCGATCCGCAACGGGGCGATCCCGGGCTTTCCAGGGGCGGCATCCGACTCGACCGGCAGCGTGCAAGAAACGCTGATCAACGCCACGCGCTTCTCGCCTGCCTGAAGCAGGACCGGCCGAATTGCCCGATCCAGATCCGGCCCGGCGCCACAGTACGGTATCTGCGCCAGGTCGCAGGCTGCCAGCGTATCGAACATTGCGGCCGGCCCGTAGTCCATCATGTGATTGTTGGCAAGAGTCACGGCATCAATGCCCATCGCCTTGACGTCGTTGATCATGTCGGGATCGGAGCGTAAATTAGCCCATTTTGGTACCCGATAGCCGCGTTTCGACAGGGGCATCTCCAGATTGGCAATGATCAGTTCGCTGGGTCGCATTTCGGCGAGAACCGCATAAAGATCGCTACCATCTTGAAACAACTCAGGCGGGATTCGCGAACGAAACATCGTATCGCCAACCATGCTGATCGTGGCGTTGCCGGAAGGTGTGTGCGAGCTCACCATTCCACCCATCTCTCCGTTGGACCAGATCTACGCCGTTATGACAAGTTTCCCAAAGCTCTGACGTGATTCACGCGGCGATGAGCCTCGGCCAGATTCACTAGCGGATAGGTACTATCGATAATCGGCGCGAGCTCGCCACGAAAGGCAAGTCTCATCACACTGGTGAAATCGATCCAGTTGCTCATCGGCGCGCCCAAGACCTTGCGGTGCAGCTGGTAGACCTCGCGAATGTCAAAGCCGGGCCGATTGCCGGCAGTCGCGCCGCAGACGACCAGCCGCCCACATCATCGAAGGGAGTCCGCCCACCTTGTAGCCGCCTTCGTACTCAGCCACAGGATCGCTCTAGACTTGGCGGTCAACCGTGGCCGCTGCTACGAACTACCCCACGCCTATTGCGCGGAGAGCCCATCGTACCGGCTGCCGCCCTTCATGATTAACTTCACCTGATCCAGAGCGGCGATGTCGTCGAGCGGGTTGCCCTGGACAGTAATGAGATCGGCGAGCTTGCCTTTTTCCACCGTGCCGACTCTGTCTTCGATGCGACAGCACTCGGCCGCCCAACGCGTCCCCGCCAGCAGCGCATCGGAATTCGACATGCCCCAGCGAACCAAACAGGCCATCTCGAACGGCAGGAGTCCGTGCATGCTGTCGGTGCCGACCGCCAGACGAACGCCGGATCGGACAATCGCATGAAATCGCTCAGCGGCGTTCTCACGCGCCGCATGGAGCTTCGCCATCACGACTGGGTTATCCTTGTCGCCCTGCTCGATTCCGGTTGGATGAAGCAGAATCGCCTGTGTCAGCACGACCCAGGCACCCCGGTCCTTGATCAGAGCAAGATCATCATCCGTCGCCATTGATGCGTGCTCAATGGTGCGGATTCCCTCTTCGACCCCGAGTCGAATGCCGGGGCCGCCGATAGCATGCGCCGCGACGTAGGTGCCAGCACGCTCCGCCTCTTCGACTGCCGCGCGGATCTCTTCACGCGAGTAGCTGGCAAAATTCAACCCGCCGCCACGCGTTGAACTGACCCCTCCGGTGATGAACAGTTTCAGGAACTCGGCGCCGGCGTGCAGATTCTCGCGAGCGCCTTTACGTACTTCATCAACACCGTCGAACGCGGAAATAGCGCGCCCATGTCCGTTGCTCTGGGTGATGGCGCGCGTGCAGATGTTCAGTCGCGGGCTGGCGATCGTGCCTTTTTCCGCCTCCGCCTTGAAGGCGACGTCAAGCCAGTTCTCCTCAGCCATGATGCGAGCAGTCGTGACGCCAGAGCGAAGAACGCGTCGCATGTTGCCGACACCCCGCATGGTCTGTTGCTCAACTGGCTGCATCAGCTGGCCGATTTGATTTCCCAGACCCGGAACGATGGTGATGTGCGTGTGCGCGTCAATCAGGCCCGGCATCAGAAATTCATCCGGGCGATCTTCTACCTCCACGTCTTGCGGAACATCGATCGCGTCGGACGGACCGGCTGCCACGATCCGATCGCCCTCGACTACCACCACCCCGTTACGAATCGGATCCGCGCCGGTGCCATCCCAGAGCCAGCCCGCCTTGATTGCCTTTGTCACCTTGTGAATCTCCTCACCATCCTGCCATGGATTTATGCCACGGCCGTAGTCTTCACGTTTTCCGAGTCTTTTCCGCCATAAAGGAAGCAACGCACCGTCCGCCCGGACCCGACGGTGATTGGCGGTGGCTCCTTCTGCTTGCAGATATCCATTGCATAGGGACAGCGCGGGTGGAAGGTGCAGCCGGTCGGCAGTTTGATGGCGCTCGGCACGGCCCCCTCGATGGGAATCGTCGTCCTCGTCCGCTCCGGATCTGGAATCGGGATCGTTGAAATGAGCGCTTTCGTATACGGGTGCTGCGGCTCTTCAATGACGTCGGCTGTCCGCCCCAGTTCGACGATCTGTCCCAAATACATGATCGCGGTCATCTCGCACAGGTACTGAATCAGCGAAAGGTCATGTGAGATGTAGACGGTCGTGAGATTACGCAGTTTCGCCTGCTCTTTCATCGTGTTGAGAATTCCGGCACGCACCGAAACGTCGAGCATCGAAACCGGCTCGTCTGCCGCGAGGAATTCGGGTTCGAGCACCAGCGCGCGAGCAAGCACCACGCGCTGCAGCTGACCACCAGAAAGCTGGTGAGGAAACATCTGGAAGAAAGACTCGGCCGGTTTGAGCTGGACGTCGTTCAACGCCTGCCACACTCGTCGAGTCCGATCGTCGGCGTCCTTCACCCCGTGGATCAGGAGCGGTTCAACGACCGAGCGAAAGATGGTGAACCGCGGACTAAACGATTCGTATGGATTCTGAAACATGAGCTGCGCCTTGCGGCGAAACGCCTTCAGCTCGTCGCCTTTCAAGGTCGCAAGCTCATCTCCGTCAAACTTGATCGTCCCGCTGGTCGGTTCGAACAGCTTGATCAGCATCTTGGCGGTCGTACTTTTGCCGCAACCGCTCTCACCGGCCAATCCGAGACTACCGCCGCGAGGCACCGTGAACGAGATACCGTTGACCGCGTGAACCGACTGCGTGTCGCCGGCGAGACTAGCCAGCATCCCACGCCGGAGTGGAAAGTGTTTGACCAGATCGCGGACCTCGAGGATCGGAGCCGCGCCGTTCGGCTTCATGCTACTGACTGCCACGTCTCCGCCTCCTTTGCCAGCTCTTTGAGCTTGTCGACTTCCTGCCACCGGTGACAAGCCGCCTGATGTCCTGGTTCGACCTCGACCAGTTCTGGTTCCTCCGTATAGCAGCGATCTATCGCAAACGGGCAACGCGTGTTGAAACGACAGCCTTTTGGTGGATCAACCAAATCCGGAGGATACCCCTCAATCGAGATCAATACCTCCTTGGGGTTGGCAAGGTTTGGGTAGGCGTTTTGAAGCCCTAGTGCGTACGGGTGAAACGGCATCGCAAAGAAGCGCTTGACCGGAGCCCGTTCCATGATCTTTCCGGCGTACATCACCGCAATCTCGTCACACGTCTCAGCCACGACCGAGATATCGTGCGTGATCATAATGACCGAGATTCCCAGACGATCTTGTAACTCGCGGAACGTTTCCAGCACTTGATGCTGGACAATGACGTCGAGTGCCGTGACTGGCTCGTCGGCGATGACGAGATCCGGATTAAGGGCTAGAGCCATCGCAATAATCGCCCGCTGGCGCATGCCCCCAGAGAACTCGTGTGGGTAGTTGTCGAGACGGTCCGCTGCCAGTCCTACGAGACTGAAAAGCTCAGCCGAACGCTCGCGAGCTTCCGACTTATCCATGCCGCCTCGCAGCGTCAACACTTCGCGCAGCTGATCCCCAACCCGATAGACCGGATCGAGCGTGTCCATAGATGACTGTGGCACCATGCTGATCTCGCGCCAGCGCAACGCCCGCATTTCGCGTTCGCTCAGCTTGACGAGGTCCCGATCCTTGAACATGATCTGGCCGCTACTGATCCTGCCGTTGCGCGGCAGCACGCGTAGCAAAGCCCGGCCGGTGGTCGTCTTACCACAGCCACTCTCGCCAATCAGGCCGAGATGTTGTCCCTTCTCAAGGGTGAGGCTCACACCATCGACGGCGTGCATGTTGCCCCGGCGGGTATGATAGTCGACCCGCAAATCACGTACGTCGAGCAATGGCATTCTTAGCGTCCCCTCAAACGCGGGAAGAGAAGCTCTTCGTAACCACGTCCAATAAAGAACCCGGCCATCACGGCAAGCATGATGCAGATGCCGGGCGGTACGAACCAGAAGTAGGCGCCGCGAGCGAGTGCCTGACTGATGTAGGCATCCTGCAGCATGTAGCCCCAGCTGACGACTTTCGGGTCGCCGAATCCAAGGAAACTGACCGACGCCTCGGTGAGGATCGCCCAGCCGATGGCGAGCGTTCCGTAGAGCATCGACAGGGGCAGAACGTTGGGCGCGATATACAGAAACATGATGCGCCACGGACCGGCCCCAGAAATTTGCGCGGCTTGCACGAAGGTGCGGCTGCGAACCGTGAGGACCTGGCTCCGGATAACGCGCGCCGTGTCCCGCCAGAGGAGGAGCGCCATCGCCAGCACCACGTTCCAGATGCTCGGACCAAGGAAGGCAACCAGGACGATGACAAACGGCAGGAATGGGATGCCGAAAGCAATGTCGGTCAGCCGCATCAGAATCGTGTCGATGATTCCGCCGAAATAGCCCGCGATGAGCCCAATTACGGTGCCGATCAGGGCAACAAAGAAGGCGGCTGAGAAGCCGACCAGCAGCGCCGGACGGGCACCATATATCAGCTGCGAGAAGATATCACGGCCGATATTCGTGGTGCCGAGAAGAAATGTGCCATTCGGTTTCTGATTCGTGAGCCAGGTGCCGTTCGAGGTAAGAACCGCATGTGGATCAAATGGAGCGATGTATGGCGCCAGCACGGCCACGATAAAGATCAGGATGTAGATGATGACGCCAGCCAGTGCGAACCGGTCTCGCTTGAGGATATCGATCGTGGTGTGAACCAAACGGGAAATCCACGATTCACCCTGAGTCTGGAGCGCTGCGGGCGTGAGTTCACTACCGCGTGTGACATCAGCCATCAGCCCGCTTCCTTTCGGCTACTCGAAACACGTGGATCCAGCATTGAGTACAGCACATCCGCAAGGAAATTCATCACCACGATGACGATCGCAATAAGGAAGAAGGCGCCCTGTGCCAACGGATAGTCTTTGGCCTGCACCGCACGAACCAGCATGCGGCCGATTCCCGGCCAACTGAAGACTGTTTCGATGACGACATTTCCGCTGACGGCATAGCCGACCCCCAACGCCAGTGCCGTAACAACGGGAAGCATTGCGTTGCGGGCCGCGTGCGACAGCATGATGCGCCACTCCGGCAAGCCTTTCATGCGCGACATCACGACGAAGTCCTCATCGAGTACCTCAAGCATGTTGCTCCGCATTAAGAGCAATGGAAGCCCTTGTAGATAGATGGCCATGGTGATTGCCGGTAAGAAGAGATGTTTCCAAAAGTCCGGCGCGATCAATTGCTCGAAGTAGCTGCCATAGAGCGTGCCGGGACTGCTCACGCCCGATGATGGAAACCAGTGCAGCTTGAAGGAGAAGAACGTCAGCATCAGCATCCCAACGAAGAAATCTGGAGCAGCGCGTGTCATCAGAGTAGTGACGATACCGACCCCTTCGACCGCCGTTCCACGACGCCAGGCCAGAAATGACCCGCCAACAATGCCGATCGCATAGGCGAAAATCAGCGACACCAGCGTCAGAACGATCGTATTCGGAAAGACCTCCATCAGAAGCTTGAAGACGGGCTGCTTCTGGAAGAAGGACGTGCCCAAATTACCCGTCGTCAGATTCCGCAAGTAGATGAAGTACTGCATGTACAACGGCTTGTCGAGACCGAACGAATGGGTGATCGCTTGCTGCTGTTCCTCAGTGAAAGTCGGATCGATGTAGGCAACCAATGGGTTGCCGGGCATGAGGCGAAAGATCAAGAAGAGTATCGTGACGATAACCCAGAGCACCCCGATCATCTGGGCCAAACGTCCCAGGATGTAGACCAACCTCGCCCTCAGCATGGATCCCCCCGCTACCCTGCGATGCAAACGGGAAGGGCGACGAAGGCCATCGCCCTTCACCGTACCGAACGTACGACGTCAGGAAAGCCCCCGCAGCTTCCCCTGTCGCAAAGAACTTCTGCGGAACCGGCGGCTCACGTCCCCGCGACGGACCGCCGGTTCGATCAACCTACGACTCTGGCTTGAGGGTCTCTTTCTTCCCCTTCGGATAGAGTAGGTGTCCATCGGCATCCCACTCGTAACCGGCGTCAGCAAGAACCTTCTTGGCTCCCGCGATATCGCTCTTGGAGAAGTCATTGAGATTTGGATCGTGCCAGAACTCAAGCGCCTTGGAGACATGCGAGTCAGCCACCTCCGCAAAGCCCTTGAAGATATTCGTCACAATCTGGGTCTGGTCCGCGGCCGTCGAGAGGGCGATACGGAACGCCTTGTCATCCATCGGCGCCCGGCGCTCGTTGGGTGCCATGAAGCGGAAGCCGACCACAGTGGTCGCAACCATCGCCAGATCCTTGCTCGAGTCGATCGTCTGCTTCAGCAATTCAGGGTCGCCGGTGTAATCAGACAGGAAGTTAAGCTCACCGCTCTGGAGGCCACCGACAGCCGCCGAGACGTTCGGCACGTCTCGCAGGATCCACCGGTTCATTTTCGGAGCATTGAAGTGATCGGTATTCGCCTGGAGCACGATCTCTGCGGAGCGCTGCCAGTTGACGAACTTGAAGGGTCCCGAACCGATCGGCGTGTCTTCCTGATACTTCTCGGCGTTCTCACCCTTGGTCGCAAGATCCTTGAGAACCGGCTCCCACACGTGCTTCGGAATGATATTAATCTTCGAAAGACCGGAGGTCTCGAAGGCCGCGTTCGGCGCCTTCAGCGTGAACTGGACTCGGGTGTCATCGAGCGCCTTGACTTCCTTAATGCTGGCGACAAACGGCTTGTACATCGGCGACATGTCGCCCGCCGGCGCCGTGAAGCTGTAGACGATGTCATCAACGGTCACCGGCTGTCCATCGTGCCACTTCATCCCCGGCTTCATGGTGCAAACGACCGTTGTGTCATCGGTCCAATCGACCGACGAGGCCGCCCATGGCTTCGGAAGCCCATCGGCGTCAATGCGCATGATGCGGTCCCAGATCAACTCAGTAATCCAGGAGTCGGTTCCACCCGAGATGTAAAGCGGGTTGATCGCCTGAACCGGGCTGAGCGTGTTCAGGATCATGTCCTTCTGGCTCCCCTTGGGAGCAGCGTTGAAGAACGTCCAGGAGTTCTTGATTCCAATGCCTTTGGCCTCAACAATCGTCGTCTCATCCCAGGTCGCCTTGTTGTACGCGTAGACCTGTTTCGGGTAGACGGTGAAGGTGTACGGCTGATCCGCGTTGATGATCTCCTGGCACTTGTAGACGATCGCCTTGCGCTTATCGCGATCCATCTCGACCCGCTGATTGGTAGCCGCGGCGTCGTAATCGGGGTTTTTGTACCCGACGAAGTTGTAGCCCTTTTCCGCAGTGCTGGAGTGGAACAGATTGTAAAGGAACTCGTCCGGATCGAGCCGCTCGGGCCGGCCAACCATCTGCCAGGCCGTGATGTCCCATTTTTCGCGGTTGTACCAGACAAGATCGCTCATCTGCTCCCAGGGCATCACCTTCATCTCGACATCGATACCAAGCTGCTTCCAGGCGGCGATCATCTGGTTGGTTGTCTCAAACTCCTGCGGCACGTTGGCCTGTGGCTCGGTCAGCACGATGATCTTACGAATCGTGCGTTCCGCCACATCCGCACCAGTCGCGACATTACCGACCGGAGACGCGGCAGCCGTCGCCGTCGAACTTCCGGAACCGCCACTCGCGGCAGTTGTCGCCGTTGAGCTTCCTGATCCGCCGCTCGAGGCGGTCGTCGGTGCTTCCTGCTGGACGTTACTCGAGCCGCCGCAGGCAGCCAGCAGCGATGACACTGCGCCACCTGCCAGGGCCACTCCACTCAGGGCTCCTGCTCGACGCAAGAACTGGCGCCGGGACTGCAGCCCGGCAATGAATCGTCCAACGCGCTGACTAGTCTGGTTTTCTCTATCTTCTGACACGTCTTCTCCTCCCGACAATAGCGGTGGTTGACAGTCGACAACCGTGATGCATCGGTCAAGAGAACACATGACGCCGTGAATGGCACTTCTCGACGGCGGTGCTCTCGACCATGGTGTACGAATGGGGATACATCAGTTCAAGACATCGACACGCTCACGGTTTCCAATTCCCCAATTTGGATCCACAAACGGCTATACGGGTTCGACTGCTTCAAGTTTCAAGGATTCTTCTGCGTCACACCCCCTTACGTATGTCGCTGTCGCCAGTGATCCGTCATTTCCCCACACTGATTCCGACAGACCGATGGTCTCATTGATGCGTTGGCGCGCCTCAATCAAGAGATTGAATGCTCGCTCACGATGCTCAGGCGTGAAGCGGTGAACAGGTCCTGCAACGCTCATGCTCAGATTGACCTGACCGTTCATTCCCGGGATCGGAATTGCAATTGAATAGGCATACGGATCGAGATCCTCATCGCTTTCAGCGTAACCTCGCTCGCGAATTTCGGCGAGCTGCTCATCGAGAGCCTCTCTCGAGATGACTGTGCGCTCGGTATAGCGTGGCAGACCGTATTCAGCGATCGCGCTGTCAACAAACGATCGATCTTGAAACGCCAGGATTGCTTTGGGACAGGCCCCGGCGTGCATCAAGAATCGACGTCCGATCTGTGCCGATAAGCCGATCACGGCGCGACTCTCCCGACGGGCGATGCAGACGGCCTGCAGCCCATCCCGCGCGAAAAGGTGGATGGTTTCACCCGTCTCATCCCGTAGCCAGTCCATCTGCGGGCGAATCGCCTGGATTAGATCGCTTTGGTTGATCAGACGCTGCCCGATCTCAAAGAACTTGCTGCCGAGCTGATAGGTCTTGCCAGCAGTCTGATGAACGTAGTTGTATTCCTTGAGCGTCGCTAAGATTCGAAAGACTTGGTTCTTGCTCAATGAAAGGCGGTTCGCAAGTTCCGTAACCCCGACATCGTTGCCACAACGCGCAAGTTCATCGATCAAGACCAGGGCTTTTTCGAGCGACCCAATCGTCTGGCTCACGATCTTCCTCTTTGTATCAAGTGAATGTCGAGAAAATACTCAGGGAATATAGGATCAAAATAGCACGCTGTTCTGCCTGTGTCAACACGTTCCAAGCCAGCGTTTCGCGAAGGCGGCTATCATGTGTTGTCGTGAGAGGGCAAAGATGACCGCAACGATACAAATTCGAGCCGGGCGACTCGAGGATGCCGAACGACTGAAGGAGATTGGTGTCACGGGTTGGGAGACCACCTATACCGGATTCATCGAGCCGGCGAATCGACGAACGTATCTTGACAGCGAGTTCTGGTCGGTAGAACGGCTACGTGCCGTGATCGGAGACCGCCGTTGCGCCACCTTCGTCGCCGAGAGCGACGGCGTGGTGGCTGGTTTTCTGACGGTCGAGCCACGCGGAGATCGGGAGGCGGAGCTGACCCGCCTGTACGTCGACCCTGATGCACGAGGTAAAGGGATCGGACGAGCTCTCTGGAAGCGGGCGGTGAAATCGCTAGAGGCACGGTGTATGGCGACCATACTCGTCAACGTCTTCGGCGACAACGTAGATGGCCGTCGATTCTACGAACGACTTGGATTCTCTTTAATAGAAGAGACTACTAGCGACGTCGGCAGCCAGATCGTCTACGATGTCTGGTACATGATGGAGCTCTGATCAGATGCTATAGACCGCTGCACGGTGGACCGATGTCGGCCGTGTCACCGTCCTACGACAAAACCTTGTTCGACCGAATGTGAGAGCCGGAGACGACTTACCTCGCTATTGACAGCATCAGTACAGTCCGATAGCATCGGCCCTCAGGCGCGATATCAACTCCACAATTGATGTATTGGATGCAACGAGATGGCGGGGAGGCCGTGTGCCTTCATGGTCCACTTTGTGGTGGGATCGTGTCTGCCGATCGTGCTGCTATTGAAAGGGACATTCTGTGAAGCGCTTCCGAATGCTTCGAGTCAGCAAAGACGCATTGCTCATCCTGGCGCTCGTGGCCGTGGTTGCCCAATTCGTCGCTTTTACGAACGTTAGCCACGCTATCGCTGGACCAACGAATTATGGCCTCGACTTCTCCAAATATATACTCAACGTCTTCGTAGCCAACGACAACGCCCATCCCGTGCCCGTGGCCGTCCAGGGGCCAGTCGACACGAGTGCGGTTGACGCGTCAGCGTCTCAAGCATTCCAAACAACGTTGGGCTTCATTGGGAGAACAACAACGAGGTTTCGCCACTCACGCTCAATCATTCACGGTGCCCACCGGCAAACGACTCGTTATTCGCAATGTCTCAGGCCAAGCGCAACTCCCAGTTGGGCAACAACTGCTCTTCGTGGGATTTATACGACGGTTGACAACAATCAAGGCAGTCACTACTTCCCGACGAGCTTCGCGGGCACGCTAGGTACTGAGAAGGACTTCTATCAATTCGGCCAGGAAACCTGGATCGTTGCCGACGGCGGCACGACGGTTTACCAATTCGCTCTTCGCAGCTCGGGCACAAATCCCGACAGCCTGACTCGCATCATCAGCATCGAAGTCACAGGCTATTTGATCGACGTTTCGCCGTAGCGCCCGCTTGATCGGACTACGGCAAACCGTGGGCGTCCGCCCGCCAGACTCCTGGAAGTGACAGGGGTCTGGCGGGCGGCACTGCACCTACTTCGTGGCTTATTCAGCAGCTGCTCCGCCTTCGCCGCGACTAAGGCGAGTAGGGCGACAGTTCAAACGAGGTAGAACCTACCCTAATAGCCTGCGCGCTTATCGACCACGTTGAGCATCGGCTCGTCGCGCATAAACCGGCCGATGTTCTCGACCAGCAGCTCGATGCCCCGCTCCCAGTAGTAGGGCCCCCGTCCGGACGTATGTGCTGTGATCACCACGTTTTCCATATCCCAGAGGGGCGACTCGGCTGGCAACGGTTCGGGGTCAGTGACGTCAAGCGCGGCGCCAGCGATTGAGCCAGTACGCAGCGCGTTGATCAGAGCATCGTTGTTGATGATCGCACCGCGACCGATGTTATAGATGAAGGCGGTCGACTTCATCTTGGCGAACTCAGCAGCACCGAACAGACCTCGAGTCTCATCTGTCAACGGTAACGTGATGGCGACGTGATCCGACTCAGCCAGCAGATCGTCTAGACCTTCGGGTGGGTAGATTCGGTCGACTCCGCGCGGCGGATCCCCAACATGGCGCCGGGAGCCGAGCACCCGCATCCCCATCGCGTTGGCACGCCAGGCCAGTGCCTGACCGATATCGCCGAGGCCAACCACTCCGAGCGTCTGGCGACCCAGTTCATAGACCGTCAGTCCGTCACGCCCGCGCCACTCGTGACGCGCCTGAGCACGCATGAGTTCGGGCAATCCACGGGCAAAGGCAAGCATCATGCCGAGCAGGTACTCGGCCATGTGCGGTGCGTGTACCCCGCTGTTGTTCGTCACCACAATATCGCTCTCGACCAACTCAGGAAACAGAACACCATCCACGCCCGCTCCGCCGGAATAAAACCAGCGCAGATCCGGGAGCTTCCGGAGTAGCTCGGGCGATAACCCCCAACCAATCAACGCTTGCGCGCCTGGCATGACCTCGGGAAGACGGGCGCGATCAGTGCAGACGACCACCTCGAGATCAGGATAGGTCGTACGAATACGGTCGACGTATTGTCGCTCGAGATCGACGGTGAGAACGAGTTTCGTCAGTTTGGCCAAGGTAACACATCCATCCTGCTGAGGTATGACTTCCGGAATTTGTAAACGGAGTAAGCGAAGACAAACGAGCCGGTTAGACAACCGGCGTCGAACGCTCAGTCTAGCAGACTCATTATCGAAGTCGAGCCACGCGGCGCGAGCCACTCCACGTGGAGTGGCTCGAAGACTCCTGTACGGAGTGCGAGGAATGCGTCAGGCGGGGCAATTGGAATTCGGTGTTTCAATCACGCGCCAGATCGCGGCAATCGACACCGTCGCCGCCAGCGTCATCACCACGACTACTCGCACCCAGGTAAAGTACGCGTATGACTGAAGAGCACCACCGTCAAGTGCGAAAAGGGACGGGGACAACGAACGCAGGCTGAGGCCCCACACGACGACCCCGAGCAAGCTCACCGCCATGGCCAGACTAGCGACCAGCGCCGGCAGCCGCGCGATTCGTAATGTTGACTCGCCCAAGTCCGATCGTGAGACAGCCAGCGCCACCGCCGCTGCACTGACTGCGGCAGCGACCAGAACGAAGATGATCATGCCTCGGACCGAGGTAGAGTGGATGGTCGCGTTCGATTGAGTGACATAGGCACCAGAGCCAACGACCGCCAGGAACAAGACAACCGGTATCATCAACAATCCGAGGACATCGAGCCGGCGGCCGTCAATTGCGCGGCGCAGCACGGAAACGGCAACTGGCAGGCCTCCCGCTAGAATCGAAAGCCCCGCGATGACAGCTCCCACGATCACGGTGTAGTAGCCGATACCGACCGAGAGATGCGCTCCCATGACACCGGCCTTGTCGGCATCTTCAGTCATCTTTTGAAATCCGATACCTGCCAATGAGTAGGCTACGAAGCTACAGAAGACAATGATCTCTGAACGTCGCAATCTGGTCATCTTCGTCCCCAATTGACCGGCGAATGCCGGGTCGAGCCGGGCGTCGAGCGCACCACGAATGAGATCAAACCAGGTCGCGATGGTGATCTCGTGTTGTTCCAGAAGCTCGGTCATCTCGGTTTCGTAGCGATCACGCCAGGCTGACGGATAGCAACGGAGAAGCTTTGCAGTACGCATCGGGATCACCTAGGAGCTAAACGCAGCCAGGCGCTGCCGTCCAGCACGAACGACCTCGCCCATGGTTTCGAGCTGCTGCTGCAGTATCGTGGCCCCGGCTGCGGTCAGACGATACGGCCGGCGTCGCTCTTCAGCAGGTAGCGGCTCGATCCAGCCACGCTGTTCCATGCGCGTCAATGCGCCGTATAGAGTGCCAGGTTCCAGCTTGGTACCGCTGAATTCCTGGACGTCCATCATGATGGCGTAGCCATGTTTCGATTCCCCAGCCAGGCTGGACAAGATCAGGAGTGCCGGTTCGGAAAAACGCCCCAGAGCACTAATGTTATTGGGCATATAGATCCTTTCGTCTGGTGAATTGTTTCGGTCTTATATCGTTGCACGTATTACGTACTACGTAATAGTACCGTGTGAGGAGCAGTTCTGTCAACGTGACGAACGAGCGCCATGGTCGTTAGAACGTCGCGTTAGAATCAGGACGGTCTATCGGAGCGGTCAGGGTCGCGACGATGGCCGCGAACAGCCCGACCGGAATGAGGAGAAGGAGTAGCGGGAATCGAACAACCCAGAGTTGAAATGGGAAAACGAGGATCCAGATCAGAATCGCTATCGAAATCAGTGCCACCCATCCACGCCAGTCGAAAGTCCGGCGTAACGCCACGGCACTGGCGAGCTGCAGCGCGACCAGGAGCAGCACAAACGGCCCGATGCTGAGGGCTGCCGCCACGGAAAAGAGAACCGACAATGCGAACGCCACCCAGAGAAGCCTCCAGGATCTGAGCGCAAGACCAACCACAGTCAGTACCAACGAGACAAGTCCGATACTCCAAAGTATTCCGGCCACGATCAGATAGCCCACTGCGCCTATCCCGTATCTGATGTTCTACATGCAAAATATATCCCATGCGAACTATACCGATACAGTCAATGCGTTGTGATCTGATGGCACGTTTCACGCGAGCAACATCGATGTAACGTCACGAGGGGCGTCACGTCATACTTGAGGAGTGTCCAGGTTGTCGACGAACCGCTGCCCTCATGTCGAATGGATCACCCAGCCGTCGCAGAATCGGTATCTCTACCATTGCCGCTCCTGCAGCGTCATCATCAGCTATGATCTGGATGTCGATACCTGGCGTATTTCGCACGATCCGGCCGAATGTGAACCATTTGACGAGATGGAGCGGCAGAACGCTTTCAACTCGCTCGATTACTGGATGACGCAGCGCGAGTCTGTGTTCGGCCACGACATCTTCATCCACCCCCATATCTGATTGCCTCGACGATCAAGAAATCAAATCCTTCACTGCGGCACGGCGATCATCCGCACCGTCAGAACCGGGGGAATCTGATTCAAGCTACTCCACGACAGCCCTTCTCGCTCTCCCCTGAAGGCTCGCTCCTCCAGGCCGTTAATTGCGAAGCCGGCTTTGAAGAACGGCGCGAAGAGCTGATGTAGCGGCCGGTGAAAGTAATAGTGTGGGTTCGGCTCGTCAGGCATGCCCATCCCGGTGCCTGGGGGAACATCAAGGTAACCGCGCACGCGCACACCGCGGGCAACCTCGAATATCCCGTTGCGCTCTCCCGCTTCACCAAAAATGTCGATGCCGTTCGAGTTGAAGCAGGGGTGTGCCACACTGAAGACGAATCGACCCCCTGGCTTGAGCAGTTTCACGAGACAGGACGCGAGAGTGTCGATCGAGGCCATGTCCATCAGCACCATGTTCGCAACAGCGGCATCGAAACGATGGACTCCGAGGGCGAGTAACTGCTCCTCGTCGGTCGCGTCGATGGTCATATACTCGATGCGATCGGAGTGCTCGACCGTGCGGCGTCTGGCAATGTCGACGAAGACGGGGCTGAAGTCGAACGCGACGACGCGCGCGCCTCTTGCGGCCAGCCAGCGAGCAAAGGCGCCGTTGCCGGTCCCGACTTCGAGCACATGTTCGCCGGCCTGAAGGGCAAGGAGACGATCGACGGAGGGCTCGATCAGGGTCTTGTGAAACTCGTTTCCTTCACCGAAACGTTCATCCCAGAATTCGGCCTTCTGATCCCAAAGCCGTCGTACCTCTTCTTTGGATCCTTCTGACGCGAAGTTTCCAGTTACGTCAGTCATCTGTCCTCCCATCCGGCTCAAGAACGAATTTATCATCGTCACATGGTGACGGATTCACGTCAATCAGGATCTCAGATAGCATTGTCGATGCGACGTCTGAAAGCGGCAGTCAAAGAAGATGGTTCGACGACTGGTGGAGGGGAAAATCTGAGTGGTGTCAAGAGCCAAACACGCGCCAGAAATTAATGCGGCGACGGCGGCAACGCTGATCCGGCGTGGGCTGCTCCTTGAATACGCAACCCTTGGCTGGAACGTCGTTGGTTCAGCAATCGTCATCACTGCCGCCGTAGCGGCAGGCTCGGTGGCGCTGGCCGGATTCGGACTCGACTCCCTGATCGAGATATTCGCTTCGGTCGTCGTCGTCTGGCAACTCAAAGGCGTTCATGAGGCACGCGAGCACCGCGCACTGCGGATGATCGGAGTCGCATTTTTCGCTCTGGCAACCTACATCCTGGGACAGATCGTCTACACACTGTATCGAGCGGACCATCCCAATAGATCGATCGGAGGAATTATCTGGCTAGCGGCGACATTTGTCGCCATGCTGCTGCTCGCCTATGGCAAGCGGAGGACCGGCCGCAAATTGGGGAATCCGGTGCTGACAACAGAAGCACACGTCACGGTCATCGACGCGTATCTAGCTGGTGCGGTATTGGTAGGGCTGATTCTCAATGCGACGGCTGGCTGGTGGTGGGCAGATCCTTTGGCCGGACTCGTAATCGTCTATTACGGCTTCAAGGAGGGCTGGGCAATCTGGCATAGGAGGAGGAGTAAGGAGGACGCGATGCCTCCCAAGATGAACCTCATCGCCCGCTGGAAAGCACAGGTTCGCCAGCTGAAAAGCGAGGGACATGCTCTTTATCTCGCCTATCGGGATCCGCGCGTGCCATGGTACGCCCGTGCCTTTGCGGCTATTGCCCTGGGTTACCTCTTTAGCCCCATTGATCTCATACCCGACTTCATCCCGGTCATCGGTTACCTCGACGACCTGCTGCTCGTTCCCCTCTTCATTCTCATCGCCCGCCGTTTGATCCCCTCCGAGGTTTTGGCTGAGCACCGCGAGATCGCCAGATCGAGCAGTTCGAGCAGTTAGCGGCAAGCCGACAAACTGGTTGGCCGCGGCGGCAATCGTCGGCGTTTGGCTACTCCTTGCGGTGCTGGCCGCTGTCGCAGTCCTCCGCATCACGCGTTAGCACGCCGGGT
Source organism: uncultured Chloroflexia bacterium (assembly GCA_963739715.1). Taxonomy (GTDB): domain Bacteria; phylum Chloroflexota; class Chloroflexia; order Thermomicrobiales; family Thermomicrobiaceae; genus CALAGB01. Next base: position 27,815 of record CAVUBN010000024.1, read on the forward strand.
GGCTCTGCCCGCGACATCCCGCCAAGCAACGGTAGTAAACAGTCTCGCATCAGCCGTCATTTCGCGCCTGCGCGGATTACAGAGTCAACCCCACGTCGCATCAGAGTGAGTTCATCTCCGGTCAGACACATCCTGTGACATACCCTCGTTGCCCTCCTTCTGGCAGCAGCTCATTGGCACAGAAAAGGAGCAGGCGCCGCTCCTGGTCCACCAGCAGGACTTTACCCGAGCGCCGGACTGAGAAGACTGCCTGTCATGGTTGATTCCTCACCATTCATTGCTGATGGACCAGAGTTCGAGTTCTCACCGATTTCTGCCACGAATCTGTTGCGATCACCGGCGAATTATCACGCGCTGTCGATGGGAAACAGGCTATCACAGGTGTGGAAAGGAGACGGTTGTCTCGGAAGTCCACACGTCGTCGGAGGTAAGGAATGGCTCAACGAGGTGCGAACTCGTTCGCACTACCCGCACTCCAGGTCTTCGCGTCACTGAGCGCGATTGCTGGCGGGCTGGCCCTGATCGCCGGTACGCTCACTTTTCCTTCGGAGTGGCTAACGAACAGCCTCTTCTCTGACTATGTCGTTCCTGGAGTCATTCTCGCCACGGTTGTCGGCGGCAGCCAGCTCGTTGCACTCCTATCCAGTTTCGGGCGCAGGGATTCGTATCTGCTGACGACCGCTGTTGCCGGCGGCATTCTGATCGGCTGGATCATCGGAGAAATCGTCATCGTCGGAACGAGCGATGCGGTGATGTTTGGCTATCAGTTCGTCTACTTCATCGTTGGGTTCATCGAACTCGGACTCGCCAGCCGGGAATTGCGACAGCGACTGTCTAGCGAATGAAAGACTGGCATATCGTTGCGCCACCTTGGAGAGTGAGAACGTCCGATGAAAACACGTGAAATGGACCGCGCGACACTGATAGCACTCGAGTTGTTCATGGGGATCGTGGCCATTGCTTGCGGCGCCATTCTGGCCGCGGGAGTGGCCGGCAACGTACTGGGCATGAAATCCGACGTGTTGGACGGGACCCCCTTCAGCAATTTCGTGGTTCCCGGCCTTCTCCTCGCCATCGCGGTTGGTGGCAGTCAACTGGTGGCTGCCCACGGCGTCTGGCGGCGTGAATCATGGGGCATGACGGCCTCGTTCGCGGCCGGCGCGATCCTGATGGGCTGGATCGCCGGCGAGGTGCTGCTCCTTGGCTGGATTGCCCCGCACGGACTGCAACCTTTCTGTTTCGCCTATGGAGCAGTCATCGCCGGTCTGGCTGCTCGACATGCGTGGACACGAATCACGACGGTGTGAAACCCATGACGAAATCGGTCATCCGGCTAAGTCTTGAATCGTCTCATCCTGGCGCATAAACTCGCCGGCCACGCAGTCCATATAGACGAGGTCCCAGAATTTTCCGCCAAAAAACCAGTTCTGGCGGAGCCGCCCGGCTTCACGAAATCCCGCCTTCTCATAGGCGCGGATTCCAGAATGATTGAACTCCAGCACGCGGAGGTAGACGCTCTTGAAACCAAGCCCATTGAACGCATAGTCGAGCACGAGCCGCGTTGCCTCACTGCCATACCCTCTACCACGGCAGTCCGGCTCTCCGATGAAGAGATCGAACTCACCATTGCGGTGACCCCGGTCGACGCGGAGCAGTCCAGTGTGTCCTATCGGCCGATAAGTCGCTCGTTCGTATAGAGTAAACAGGATGTGGCTATCGGACGTGCTCGCCCGCTCGAACCAGCTTTCGATGGCGTTCTCTGTCAGCGGGCGAAGCATGTCATAGCCGCGCATCGTCTCGAAGTCATTCATCCAACGTTGATAAAGTGAGGTTGAGTCCCTCCGCAACGGACCGAGCAATACTTTTTCTCCGACAATGTTGGCGACTGGTCGATCATTATTGTCCGTCACGGTCTCGTTCATAGGTCCACTCCTGTGGTGATTCCGGATCCTGCCCCGGTTCGAATGAGCATCCGAATCTAACATAGCTATATCCGTGATTCGCAAGCCTATCTGCACGGCAACGCAAGTTGCCTGGAAGGTGATTACAACTCGCGTTCTGGCTGCTGGATTCGGTGCCTCACAGACACGAAACATGACAAATGACGAACTCTGGCGAGCATGTGGTGGAACTGGCCAAACACAATCACTCGCGTTCCTCCTTACCGATCATCAGAGTCAAAACATGGCAAGCACGGACATGGTTGGTACTCAAGCGCGATCTACTGCTCTCTATATATCCGCATATCGCAGCTCATGTCCTCCAAGTTGCTCCCAGTCCATTACTCCCAATTTGGTCCATGACCCTTGGCAGTCTTACCTCGGACCGATGGGACCTGTAATGCCTGACTGTCAAAAGCGACACTGAAACTAACAACTGAATGTGCCACGTGAATCGACCGAAAAGGCAAACCCGCTGTGAGGCGGGGACGCAAAGCTAGGGGACTTAAGAAGTCAGCCCGGCTACCGAAGCGAATGAAGCAGCGCATCTAAAGCACGGACTCAGGCCGATTCGAAGCGAGTCCGTGATTTTGTGTCTGCGAAGCGTGGAAGGCTCTTATCATGCACCGGCAACTTCATCGGAAGATGTTTGCTATTTTCGCAGTTCTCATTATGGTTCTCGCATTTGTTCCAGCTACCGCCGCACGTAGCAGTTGGACATTGCCAGGTAGTTCCCCTGCTGCGGCATCCAGCTCAATGGTTTCTGGATTCGTTGTCTATGGCGACTCTCTCGCCTCCGGCTGGTACGACCAATCGTGGGACGCACGAGTTAGCTACACCTACACAAGCGGCGTCTATGCTGGAAGCGACGCGATCAGATATAAGGCAACTGGCGCCTGGGCTGGTCTCGACATCCGCAGCGACACCGGCGTCAATGGCGCCGACTATGGACAGTTGACCTTCGCACTGAAGGCGTCACGAAACAACCAAGCGTACGCGGTATACCTTCGTGATCCCAGTGGCCAAGAATTGTCCAAGCCAGTCTCACTCGACAATTTTGGCGGGCAGCCCGTGCGCAATCAATGGAAGACCTATTCGATTCCATTGAGCAGTCTTGGAGCGTCGAGCTCTATGATCGGGCACGTCGTTCTGCATGAGTGGACCGGCAGCAGCCAACCAGCTGTTTATGTCGATCAAATCGAATTCACCGGCACTGGACAGGGCACCACTCCGGTGGCGACTCCGACGCCAGTGGTAACTCCCGTGACCACACCAGTCCCGACACCTGTAACCACACCGGTACCGACACCTGTGACCACACCAGTCCCGACGCCTGTGACCACACCGGTACCTGCAACGACTCCGGTGCCGACACCAACTCCGTGGTGGTGGTGGTGGCAACCCACACCGACACCTGTGACCACACCAGTCCCGACACCCGTGACCACACCAGTCCCGACGCCTGTGACCACACCAGTCCCGACACCCGTGGCCACACCAGTCCCGACGCCTGTGACCACACCAGTCCCGACACCTGTGGCCACACCAGTCCCGACGCCGGCCCCGGTCGTTGAGCCAATCGCTTCGACTGGAACAATCTGGTCCGCCGATACCGAAACCGGCAATCTGAATCAATGGACCGAGGGTCAGTATGGCGAGGCCGTTTTCAACACAGGAACTGGTTCAGTGTCCGTCAGCAATGACGTAGCACGCTCTGGATCCTCTTCCTTGAAGATGACGATCACCAATGCAAGCAACACGACCCAGGCAGCGCGTATCTTCCGGTGGAACGATCCCAACGGTAATGCGCTTCCGGCGAGCGCGTATTACAGCGTCTGGTACTACTTCCCGCAGAACTACACGACCGACCAATGGTGGAACGTAATGCAGTTCAAGAGTAAGGCGAGCAACGGTTCGGTTGATCCGATGTGGGTCGTCAACGTAGGCAATCGCTCGAACGGCAACATGTACTTCTATCTCTGGGATGCGATGCATAACAAGTCCTACTCAGCCGCGTCGCAAGTCGATCTCCCGGTGGGCCGCTGGGTGCATATCGAGACCTACTTCACCCGCTCGACCGGCTCTAGTGGTCAGATCACGATCTGGCAAGATGGAGTGAAACTCTTCGATCTCCAGGGACTTCAGACAACCACGAGCGATAATCAACAGTTTAGTCTGGCCAACTATACCGACAACATCAGTCCGTCCAGCACGGTGATCTACGCTGACGACGCGGTCATCAGCAAGAACTGGATCCCGTAGTCGGTTCGAGAAGGACATCACTTTCGATCGGTAGTGATGTCCTTCTCATCAACACCGGCGTTCCACGCGGATGACCGCTGTATCACCAGGATGCGGCGGTCTTTCCCCGCCCAGATTGGTCGCAAATGACGCAGTCGAACGTGGGCGCACCATTGGATCAGGCTTCCGAATCTCGGCACTCCCCAAAAATTTGCAATCGTAACGTTTTTGTAATGTGCTACAAGGAAACGCACCACGTATGTAATGGAATTCCGAGCAGAATGGTCGCCATGAACAAGTGAAGTGAGGACTTCACAGCGAAGAGTGGAGGAGAAGAGGGTGTATTCCTTTGTGTCAGAAGAAGCTGTTGGTTTCGAGACAGATGGGCATGTTGGCGATGTGTGGATTCTCTACCGGCTCAATAGTCAAAGCTGTCTGATCATCGGCGCCTTTGAATCTGAGGACGCCGCATTTGCGTACACCAAGAGAAACGGCCCGATCGAGCAATCGAGCTGGACCGGGCCGCGACCGGGCCAACGATATTGGCAGTACACGACCAGCAAGTTCACCTATCTTATTGAGAATCATCGACTCCGCCACTGTCCGCAAGCGCACCAGGATGAAGACCCGGGGCTCAGAATCGCCAGCGACTAACGGCTGGTGATCATCAGGCTCTCCGACCAGGATCACAACCCCATCCATTGTTTATCACGACTTCACCATTAGGACGGAGCAACTGGGCGCTTCGTTCGAACTTTTCCTCTGCCGAACGTTCCATGTAAATCGCCGGGACTGTCCAACAACATGGTAGTCAAACACCAGCGACTCTGGCCCACGCTTCAACACGTGCCGACAGAACACAAACATCGCCCAAAACTCGAGGGGGGCTCTCAGATTGATCAAACAGAGCGCATACAGGAGTCGAGACTACTGACACATCCAATTGTCCGGTTAGATCGCAATTTGGCGGTAGCGGGAACAACCTCGCGGCAATGCGAGGTTAGAAGGCGGTCGCTTGCGGAACCTCTTGCCAGACGGCCGCCGCAAAGCGATGGTCAGGAATGGTCAGCACCCCTTCCAGCGCCAGCACATCGATGGCGTGGGCATAGGCAAGGTGATCGTACCAGCAGAAAAATTCGCCAAACCCATCTTTGAGATAGTGACTGGCGCGCAACGAAGCGTAAAGCTGGCGGATTGGTTGTTGCGCATCCCAATAGATCGTCAGCAATTCGTCGGCAATGCCTCGCGCGAAGGTCCACCACCGCCCCGCATCGGCGGCGCCGACCACGGGAATTTTCAGAAGTCTGGCGACATCGGCGGGTGTTCGTGCGATATCCCCCAGCAGATAGGCGCGCGCGGCAGACTCGATCCGATCGCGGTCGGAATTGGGATTATCGCCAACGGTGTACTGTCCGAAGGTAATCAGATGCCAATCATCCCAAGGCAGCGTCGTCATTCGCTGACCGTATCGCCCAAGCTGATCGTGATCCCCTTCGATCATCCAGCAGTAATACCTCGCGTCGGGATCTATCGGGCTCGGCCGCGCGGGAGCCGACGGCATTAATGTCCGCTCTCGTGAAAGTGCGTCAAGCAAGCCCACATCGAGAATGCGGTCACCAATCAGCAAGAACGAAAGGTCACGTAGTGTCGTCTCGCGGCCGACCGTCAACTGTTCGAAGGCACCCGTAATCGCCGGTTCCAGTTCCAGCAGCCGCTTGGCAAGTTGTTGTCCAACGCCGGCGGCATGCGAATCCACCATGTGAGTCTCTCGGGACGTCGCAATCAGGAAATTTGGCCGGGGATTGCCGTCGACCTCAGCGATGAGCTGGGCTTCGCGCAGCGGCGCCAGCTCTGCTGAAACCTCATCACGTTCGAGGCCAACGATGGTCGCAAGATCCTCGATCGAGGAGGTGTCATGAAGGGCTCGCAGTATTCGAAGCCTGAGCTTCGAGAGAACGCTGTAGGGATTCCCGCTGCCAGCCATTATCGCGTGGAGCCGGTGTGATGGATCGCAATACGGCATGTTGTCTCCTCTCGCCAGTTCAGACAGGAGAGACCCTGACGGCCACAAGACTGCTGGATGGCGATGCCCTTTCATCGTCACGGAACAAACGCGGGTGTGTCAAGGATCCGGTTGAATGGGCGGAGCAACCAGCTCACTCGCCGCATCCGTGTCTGGCATTTATGTCGGTGAACAGCGCGAGAGCAGCCCCTCAATGCAAGGTTCGGATAGGCTGGCCGTGATCAAGGGGACCGCGTGTCAGCGGAGCACGTCTGGGCCAGGAACTCTTAGGGTTCCGACATGATGGCAAGAGCTACTTGTTGATCACCCGAGACGATCTGCCCCGACTTGTGTTGTCGAGGTAAGCGCGCTACGATTCTTGGAGCACCACAATAGGGATCACACCTGTAGAGCACTATCTTCGACGCCGGAGATCGGTTTCCGGTGTTCGTGGAGACAACCATCATGATCATGATCGAGTGATTGTGATCATCACGTTCACTTCAATGGAAGAAAGGAATGCCATATGTGCTTTGACTCTGGCGCGCGCCCGCCCATTGCCCCAATTAAAGGGGGGTCGCTCGACACCCGCGGGCTCACGTTGCAGGCGGCCGACGGCGCCAAATTCGCGGCCTTCGCCGCTCGCGCGGCCAAACCGACCGGTGTCGGCGTCGTGATCCTACCCGACATTCGCGGCCTCCACCATTACTACGAAGAGCTTGCAGAGCGCTTCGCCGAGAACGGCTACGACACCATTGCCGTCGACTATTTTGGCCGGACGGCCGGAGTGGGCCGCGGCGAAGCCCGTGGCGATGACTTCGATTGGCAAACGCACGTAGCTCAGACCAAGGCCGACCAGATCAGCCGCGATACCGCTGCCGCGATTGAGTTTCTGAAATCCGACGAAGGTGGTGCGGTCAAGGCGATCTTCACCGTCGGGTTCTGCTTCGGTGGCAGCAACTCCTGGCATCAGGCGGCCAACGGGCACGGACTTTCTGGTGCAGTCGGCTTTTATGGCCGGCCGACCGGACCGACCCGCGACGGCACGCCGGCGCCGATCGACCGGGTCAACGAGTACACCGCCCCGTTACTGGGGCTATTCGGCGGCGCCGATCAAGGCATTCCTCAGACCTCCGTCGACGAGTTCGACCAGGCGCTGACGACCGCCGGGAAAGAGCATCAGTTCAAGACTTACGAAGGTGCGCCGCACAGCTTCTTCGACCGCCGCTTCGAGGAGCACAAAGAGGCATGCGCCGACGCTTGGGGTCGAATTCTCGGCTTCATCAAGGCACACAGCCCGGCTACCTAAGGCGGTTCGTTCCCAAGATGACGACGAGGCATCAGTCTGGATCGGGTACTCAGATTCGAGAGAACTGATCCGGAGGGTGCCTCGCTAATCCTCTCGGCGACGCATGTCTGAGCGACGTACATCCAATTGTGCTGATAGCCTATGCACTGATGAGATTCAACGTTGAACTCACGCCCGCGAAAATGTTCCTGCGTTCACATGTCCCTATATGCTATCGCTTGGAGTTACGATCTCGCCTGGGCGACATCAACTTCTCGCCGGGCTGCATTCTCTTCCCTTCCCAATCGCCGTGATGTTCCCATCTGACCCAACATACCTGCTTGGCCTCCCCCACGGTCGGCAAGGACCGGGACCGATAACTCATGGACGAGTATGAACGACGGCGAACATACTCAAGTCGAGGACTCTCGACGCGCGTCGAGAAATGCATTCGGAAGAGTCAGCGCGATTAAATACCGTCGGTCCGCACGACATCATAGCCAAGCACCAATTGCTTGTTGAGCCGCGCCGCACGACTAGTGCGAAGGGGACAATAACCCATTAGGGTGCGCAAGTCCGAAAAAGAGGCGGCCCGTTGATTGAGCGGCGATGCCAGGACAATCTTGAGTACAGCCCGGTAATCTCAAACGAGATGGCTGGTCGCATCGCGGCAGCGCTCTATGTTCTGACTGGTATTATGACCAGCGCGACGGCTACCATAGGTAACTTGCCCAACGCAAACCCGCTCGGCATCTTGCTGCTTAGCCTCATTTCAGTTGGCATCGGATGCGGCATTTGGGTACTCCCCTGGGAACGGTGGCCTCGTTCGCGCATCGCATGGGTCGTCCCTATGAGTTTCGTCATGGCGATCTTCGAGAACATCTTTTCCGCGGCTGAGCCGTTCCGCTATGCTCTCGTTTTCTTCGCAATCTTCCTGTGGATCGGTCTCATATTCTCCTGGCGGGGGCTCCTTTTCGCCATCCCCCCGTTTCTCATTGCTTACGTCATACCGCTGGTCGTCGCCGGTCATCTTACGTCTATTGCGATCACTTCCGCGGCTCTCGTCCTGGCAGTGAGTCTTTTGGTAGGTGGAACGGTCGCCTGGATCATGCGGCAGCTCCAAACCGCTCACGACAGTCTGCGCCGGAGAGAGGAACGTTTCAGCCTGCTCCTCCAGCACGCGTCGGACCTTACCGAGATCCTGGATTCCCGTGGCATCGTGCGGTACGTGGGAACTTCGATTGAACAGGCCATGGGATACCGACCCGATGACCTGGTCGGCACCGATATGCTCCACCGTGTCCATCCGGACGATGTCGAGCGGGTCACCTCTGCCATTACTGCCTGTTCTCAGGCAGCGGGTCTGTCGGAACCGATCCTATTTCGATATCGACGTGCTGATGGTGCCTGGCGCCGTCTCGAAGCCGTGATGACCAATCAGCTGGAGTGCCCAGCCATCGCCGGCATCGTTGTCAACGCCCACGATGTTACGGAACGTTCGGAAATGCAGGAGCGGATGGCCTGGCAGGCTCGCCATGATTACCTCACGGGTCTGGAGAATAGGAAAGAGTTTGAAGTACGCGCCGAGGCCGCTATTCGGAATCTGGAACGAGACGAGATGGTCGCTATGTTCTTTATCGACCTCGATAATTTCAAGCTTGTCAACGACAGCCTGGGACACGCCGCTGGGGACCAGCTCTTGAGAGCCGTTGCCGGTCGTCTTCGTGCCACGCTGCGACCATCGGATATTCTCGCCCGGCAGCATGGTGACGAATTCACAGCCCTAATCGTGGGCCAGGATCTGAAGACCGAGAGTGTCGAGATCGGTGAACGACTCTTGAAGACGTTCGCGACGCCGTTTTCTATCGGAGGACGTCAGGTGGTCAACGGCGGGAGCATCGGAATCGCGCTCAGCAGCGATCCCGCTATCAACGTTGAGGTTCTCCTCCAACAGGCCGATATCGCCCTCTACGAATCGAAGCGGCAGGGAAAAGGACGGCTCGTCCTCTTCGAGACGCGATTGCACGCTGACCAGGATGAGCGTGAGACGCTATTGAGCCCTGATCTGAGTGACAGTGTCGACCAGACCACGCCCGAAATCCCCGATCAGATCCCAGGTGTAGGCCACTAATCCGGGCCAGTTCTAGCGATCAAACCAACTCAAGGCATTCCAGAACGGTGGCAAGAGAAATATAGGCTCAGACGATTCCGCTGGGTGGTCATTCACCTAAATACGCGCATTTATCGCGCGGTCAACTCCTGCGGGCGAAGCAGTAGATTTGAAGTGATGCTTCCGACTGCGATTTGGGCGACTGTCGGGGAGTTGATATCGGCGGACTTTGCTTGTCGGACGCCAACTGTTGAGGTTCAGTGAGTTTGTCATGGTAACAGTTCACTGATTGTGACACCCCTAGGTCGTCTTGGTCGGATAGCGGCGAGCCGGATAGGTGGATGCGGGAGAATGCGGAGTGCATCTGTCGACATCCGCGGCGGCGCCTGCCCACACATCCGCCCCGTCGACGACAAGATCCTCCCGCCGCTCATGTTTGAGACAGCAGACGCTCGACAGATCGATGGTCTCGTCGAGGGGATGAAAGACGGACACTGACGCTCCGTCCGGAACCGCAAAACAGGCGTTGAACTGCGGCAGATAGTGGGCCAGCGCCGCATTCGCCCCATCCAGGATCACCGCACCAGCGTCGGACCTGCCGCTCGGAGAGATTCAAGGCCTCCTCAGCCTGTCCCACGGTCAACTGCCCACGATATAGCTGGTTCACCACCAACAACCGTTAATGCATTTACCTCGGCAAGATTTCTGTCTCCGTCATGGGGTGGTGGCAGTTTCACTGAGAGCTTACACTAGGAGTCATGGACGAGTATGAACGACGGCAAACATACTCGAGTCATCGACTCTCGATGCGCGTCGAGAAATGCATTGGGAAAATCCACCGCGGTGAATTACCGTCGGTCCGTACGACATCATAGCCAAGCACCTATTGCTTGTTGAACTGCGCCTCACGACTAGTGCGACGGGACAATAACGCATTAGGGTGCCCATCTACGGAATAGAGGCGGCCCGATTGATCAAGCCGCAAAGCCGCGAAAACGTAGAGTACAACCCGGTAATCTCAAACGAGATGGCTGGTCGTATCGCGGCAGCGCTCTGGGTCCTGGCTGGACTCATGATCGTTATGACTGGCTACTTGGGCAACCTGCCCGATTCAAGACCACTCGGCATCGTGCTGGTTGGCCTCATCGCGGTTGGCATCGGCTGCGGCGTTTGGATCCTCCCCTGGGATCGATGGCCCCGTTCACGCACCGCGTGGGTCGTCCCCATGAGTTTCGCCCTCGTGACCCTAAACAACATCTATTCCGCGGCCGAACCGTTCCGCTATGGTCTCTTTTTCGTCGCAATCTTCCTGTGGATCGGTCTCATATTCTCCTGGCAGGGGCTCCTTTTCGCCATCCCCCCGTTTCTCATTGCTTACGTCATACCGCTGGTCGTCGCCGATCATCTTACGTCTATTGCGATCACTTCCGCGGCTCTCGTCCTGGCAGTGAGTCTTTTGGTAGGAGGAACGGTCGCCTGGATCATGCGGCAGCTCCAAATCGCTCACGATAATCTGCGCCATCGAGAAGAGCGTTTCAGCCTACTGCTCCAGCACGCGTCGGACTTTACCGAGATCCTGGATCCCCATGGCATCGTGCGGTACGTGGGAACCTCGATTGAACAGGCCATGGGATACCGGCCTGGTGATCTGATCGGCACCGATATCCTCCACCGTGTCCATCCGGACGATGTTGAGCGGGTCACCTCAGTCGTTGCTGCCTGTTCTCAGACAGCGGGTCTGTCGGAACCGATCCTCTTCCGCTATCGACGTGCTGATGGTGCCTGGCGCCGTCTCGAAGCCGTGATGACTAATCAGATGGAATCTCCAGCCATCGCCGGCATCGTTGTCAACGCCCACGATGTTACGGAGCGTTCGGAAATGCAGGAGCGGATGGCCTGGCAGGCTCGCCATGATTACCTCACGGGGCTGAAGAATACGGAAGCGTTCACCGAAGACGCCGAGGCCGCGTTGCGCGGGCTGGGGCGAAACGACATGGCCGCTATGTTCTTTATCGACCTCGATAATTTCAAGCTTGTCAACGACAGCCTGGGACACGCCGCTGGGGACCAGCTCTTGAGAGCCGTTGCCGGTCGTCTTCGTGCCACGCTGCGACCATCGGATATTCTCGCCCGACCGCATGGTGACGAATTCACAGCCCTAATCGTGGGCCAGGATCTGAAGACCGAGAGTATCAAGATCGGTGAACGACTCTTGAAGACGTTCTCGATGCCGTTTTCTATCGGAGGACGTCAGGTGGTCAACAGCGGAAGCATCGGAATCGCGCTCAGCAGCGATCCCGCGGTCAATGTTGAGGTTCTCCTCCAACAGGCCGATATCGCCCTCTACGAATCGAAGCGGCAGGGTAAAGGACGGGTCGTCGTCTTCGAGACGCGATTGCACACTGACCAGGATGAGCGTGAGACGCTATTGAGCCCTGATCCGAGTGACAGTGTCGACCAGACCACGCCCGAAATTCCCGATCAGATGCCGGATGCACGCCACTAATCCGGGCCAGCTCTAGCGATCAAACCAACTCAAGGCATTCCAGAACGGTGGCAAGAAGGGGTCCCTACGACCCGACTTCTTTGTCCTCATTTGCCCTGGTAATGATTTCCTCGACGACTTTGCTTTTGGCGTCAGCGTAGTCCTGCAGGTAGCGCCACTCTCGTTGTGCCAGCTCGCGCTTGGTTCGCTGATAAAGAAGTCGGTCGGGCTCATTGCGTCGGAGATGGTCTCGGAAGCCCAACATGCGATCTACCTCGTCGCAATTCATCGAGAAGACGTGGAGGTTGAGTTCAGTGTCTGGTCCGTAGAACATGCGGTGCTCGCACCACTCCGGCTCTCGGATGCGTAGCACATAACCGGCCGCTTCGAGATCGGTTACGTAGCTCGCTTCATCGGACGAATCCGCTACGATCAGCAGGATATCGATCCGCGGTTTGGCTGCGAGTCCTGGTACGGAGGTTGAGCCGACATGTTCGATCTGCAGGGCACGCTTCCCGAGCACCACGCGGATGCGATCCGCCTCTCGCTGGTAGAGACGCGGCCAGCTCGGATCGTAGTCAACAAGCTGAATCGGTTCGGATAGCCTCTTGACCTCTCCCACCGTCACCGCCTGCAGCTCCGCTTCGCGCTTTGATCCCTGACCCCCAGATACCTTCTCCGTTGACAAAGCGATGCGTTCCCTTCTGACGAATATGACGATCAGCTCACCATTCTGGCGAGGACAGGCCGGCAACTGCGACAGACCCTGATGAATGGCGAGCGGGCGGCGACCGGCCGAGAGCCGCTAACCACTCGGCGCGTCCGGTGTGAAGATCTTCGCCAGCACTGGACTCACAAACTCGTCTGCCACGCAGTCCATGTAGATCTCGTCCCAGTATTGTCCACCCATGAATTTGGACTTCCGGCGACGGCCAATCTCACGAAATCCAGCTTTTTCGTACACCCGTTTCGCGGCCCCGTTGAACTCATAGACGGTGAGCACGATGTTGTGCAATCCGAGCGCCGTAAATGCACAATCGAGCATCAGCTTCGTCGCTTCGGTTCCATAGCCTTTCCCCCGAGCACCTTTCTCCCCAATAGCGATGCCGAAGTTCGCGGTTCCTTTGCGGTAATCGATACCGCCGATGCTGACATTGCCGATCGGATTCGTACTACTTCGTTCGTAGATGGTGAAGATGATGATCGAAGATGAAGCGGTCATCGTCTCGTACCACGCGGTCTCCGCCTCCAGTGTCATCGGCCCGGGCGGTATTGCCAGCGATCTCAGTGTCTCGAACTGATTCATCCAGCACTGATATAACGGGATCAACCCACGGCTTATGGGCCCGAGCATCACGAGATCGCCAATGATGTTGACGATCGGTTGATTGTTCTCATATCTTGACGCTTCAGCGCTCATGATCTTGTCCCATCTGCCGGCCAAGGGCCTCCATGCTATCGTGGCTCGTCTGGCCTGAGGATATCTACGAGAACCTGGCTTTCGAACTCGGCTGCGATGCAATCCATGTAGACGATGTCCCAGCGATTTCTACCCATTGGCTCGGCCGCTCGGCGGCGGCCCATCTCGCGAAATCCAGCTTTCTCATAGGCGCGAATCCCGGCCAGGTTATAGGCGAAGACGGTGAGCATCACGTTGCGCAGTCCGAGGGCGGTGAACGCATAATCAAGCGTAAGTCTTGTCGCCTGAGTGCCATATCCTTTGCCGCGGCAATCCGACTCTCCTATGAATATGCCGAAGTCGGCCGTGCCGTTGCGGTAATCGATGCTCGAAAGACTGACATTGCCAATCGGCCTCCACGTCGCGAGTTCGTAAATCGTGAAGTGTACGATCGACGTGGCATTCGCCACGCTGTCATACCAACCAGTCTCCATCTCGAGCGTCATCGGCTGAGGCGGATGCGCCATATTGCGCACCATCTCGAACTGATTGAACCAACGCTGGTACGTCGGGATCAGATCGCGGCGGATCGGCCCAAGGGCGACGAGATCTCCAACGATGTTGACGATCGGCTGGTCCATGATTCCCCCTCTTCGATACGGGACTCCCCTTCTTACCGGATCACACCAGCTTGCGGGCCAGCACCCATGACCATGACTCGTCGCTGTAACGATCCTGAATGAAGTCGAGCGTGAATCCGGCTGATTCGATCATCGCCACGTTCGCATCTCGATTGAAGTGGCTCCACCACATCGTCGCGCCCCAGCCCGACCAGTCGCGCTCTTCGCCTTCCCATTCGTTCATCGGCCAGGTTGCGAGAAATCCGCCACCTGGCTTGAGCCAACGATGGATGCGCTCAAGTAACGCCTGATGCTTCTCGCGCGGTACGTGAATAATCGCATACATCGCGACGACCGACCCAAATGAAGCGGGCAGAAAATCGACCTCACTCATGTCTGCCTGAACCAGATCAGCGTCGGGGACATGACGTCGACACAGTTCAAGTTGCCGGCGCGACAGATCGACGCCGACGACTGGATGACGTGCTGCCAGCCATTGCGTCACCGGCACGCCCGCCCCACATCCCAGGTCGAGAACTGGGGCATGAACGTCGGTATCTTCGAGCAGCCGAGTCAACATCGTTTCAGCGTAGACATCGAGCGGTGACTTGCTCGCCAGATACTGCTCAGCCATTCGGTCGTAGCCAGACTGAACGAGATCCCGATTGGCTCGGCGTTCAGCATGATCCTCAGCTTGATACGTACGCTGATCGGCGCTCATCTACTCTCTCCCAACGAAATCGCAACCCAGCCTCTTGTTTGGACACCTCATCCCCGGGCTCACACCCACACGTGTGAACTCAGTTCACTATGGCCGCAGTTCCTGCTTATCTGACATCTCGGCTGTGACGACGTGCAGTTGTCGGGGTCGAGGAGCTTGCCAGCCAAAATGCATCGAGAGCATTCGCAGCAAGAACGTCAGCAAGATACCAACGGTGGCTGCCGCGAACTGCGTCGAGATACGGTCGATAGTGAAAAATGCCGTCGCCCCCACGAGGGCAGCCAACGCGTAGACGTCGCGACGGAGAACAAGTGGGACCTCGAGGGCGAGTAGATCACGGATGACTCCGCCTCCCACTCCGGTGACGACACCGAGCAAAATAGACGGCACCGGCCCGAGTCCGGCCGAGAGTGACTGAAGCGTTCCAGATACGGCAAAGAATCCGAGGCCGAGGGCATCAAGCAGCGCAATGCTGCCTCGCAGTTGCTCCACCCTCGGGTGAAAGAAGAAGGCGATGAGGGCGGCGACGAGCGCAGTTATCAGATACATCTCGTTGCGCAGTGCAGCCGGCGGAGCGTCGCCCAGCAACACGTCTCTGAGCATGCCGCCACCCAACCCGGCCGCAACTGAAAGGACGAGTATCCCGATAATATCGAAATTCCGACGTACGGCAAGTAACCCGCCACTCAGGGCGAACACAGCGGTTCCGATGAGATCGAGAGACAACGTAAACGTTGAATGCATAGGCCGTTCGT
The DNA here is from genome assembly GCA_963739715.1 of uncultured Chloroflexia bacterium. Lineage (GTDB taxonomy): Bacteria > Chloroflexota > Chloroflexia > Thermomicrobiales > Thermomicrobiaceae > CALAGB01. The sequence continues at coordinate 43,376 of CAVUBN010000024.1, forward strand.
CACCTATCCACGCCCAGTCGAGTCGACGACTGATACCATCGGACGAAGAGTAGAATCGCCACCACTGATTGAACCATGCGGGCAGATTCACCTGAGGAATCTCATATCTTCATCAGGCAGATCCAGGCGCTAAGCTCGCGGCGGGCTCTGAACGTCCGACTCGACCAAAACGGAGGCTCGATGACCAATAGCGGATCCAACAAAGATAAGGCCGATCACTGGCGTATCCGTCGTCGTCATCTCGTGCTGCAGGCCGACCCCTGGCTAAGGGTGTGGTCGGAAGATCTCACGCTCCCCGACGGTCGAGAGGTCACCGAGTTCTTCAACGTCGAGATGCCCGACTACGTGGTCGTCGTCGCGGTTACGGCGGATGGCCAGATCGTCGCCGAACGAGGTTACAAGCATGGACCTCGCCGCGTCTGTGTCAGCCTTCCGGCCGGCTTCGTCGAGCCAGGTGAAGTTCCGGAGGAGGCCGCCCGGCGTGAGCTTCTCGAAGAGACAGGCTTCAGCGCCGGCACGTGGGAGACATTGGGCAGCTTCATCAACGATGGCAATCACGGCTGCGGCACCGGTCACCTCTACCTGGCACGTGACGCCCGAAAAGTCACCGACCCCGATAGTGGCGATCTCGAGACGGTAACGATCGACCTGATGAGCTTGGACGACCTCCTTGAAGCGACATACAGCGGGGACGTTGGTGACATTCCGAACGCCGCGGTCATTGGGTTGGCGGCGGTGCGACTGCTCCGCGAGACCGTATCCCATGCGAGGCATAGCTAGCCGGATCTGTCCTTCACTCCGAAGGATCGTCATCTTGTCTCGTCAAACTCGAGTGATCAATAACATCCCTATTTCCGCCGGAATCTGCCGAATCGAGCACGAATCGTCCGCGTCGCCACGCGAATACGAGCGATCGCGATTCGGTGTCTGCTTGTCACGTTGCGGTGATGTCGTATGATGTAAAGGAAGAGTCACTCGCGCAAAGGAGTTGCAGTTGGACTTTTTGGCAGCCTTTTCGCGCCCGGAGTGGGCGAACACGCCCAGCGCGCGCTATTACCGCGACCTCATCGATCAGGCCAAACGGGCCCGGATCGAAGGTGAGCACTGGAAGGCACAGCAACTAGCAAGTGCCGCTCACAAATGGGCCATGACAGAATTAACTCGTCTCCAGCGACTTGAGCAAGCACAAAAGTGGCTAGCTGAGACGAATAAACGACTGGAGCGAGCTTGGGATCAAGATCGCGCCTGCAAGACGATCGAGGAGCTTCGCGAAAACCACCCGGAGTTCAAGCGAGTTATCACGACTTGGGAATCTGCACAGGCTCGTGTTCACGAACTGCTGACGTCAGAGCCGGAGTCCGTTGCTCTCAAGATTTAGTCGCGAATTCATCCATGAGTTCTCAGTAGGGTATGTCGTCTCCTCGACGACCCCCTACGGTTAGAGATGCGCAGTGGGATCGAATCACGAGTGCTCCACGCCGGGCACCACGCGTGATCCTATCCCACGTTAGCGTGTGCTCGCCGTTCATAGCTATTCACCACAAAGTCTGTTATAATTCGTAAGATGGCCTCGCTTTTCCGCGTGCGCGTTCCCGGTGACTTAGAGGGTATGGTCTCCGATCTGGGCTCGCCGAAAGACTGGTGCCGGATATCACGTTTCGGCGAAAAGCCTAATTGATGGCATCGCCCATTTCAGAGGAGACCCCATAACAATGAGTTTCGAAGACAAGACCCTGGTATGCCGCGACTGCAGCGCGGAATTTGTGTTCACTGCTGGTGAGCAGGAGTTCTACGAGCAGAAGGGCTTCACCAACCAGCCGACCCGCTGCCCGGATTGCCGGCGCGCGGCGAAGGCTGCCCGCGGTGGCAGTTCTTACAGCGGCGGTGGCGGAGGCTACGGCGGTGGCCGCCAGGAGCGCACCATGCACCCGGCCGTCTGCAGCGCATGTGGCAAGGAGACGATGGTCCCCTTCGTTCCGAGCAACGACAAGCCTGTCTACTGCTCTGACTGCTTCCAAAGTCGTCGCCAGGAGCGCAGCTACAACAGCCGCTGGTAATCACTGAGGCGCTCGCGCCACAGCGATACTTCAACTAGCATGAATTGCCTCCCGGATAACCCTCATCCGGGAGGTTTTCTTTTGCCGGTTAATGTGTCCATTCCCCTCCCGTATCAACTGACACCGTAGGCTACCCCGCTGATGCATCGACGTTCATGGTGCTGGTGCTCCCCAGGCAACAGAGGCAGCCACAGAGAAGTGAACAAGCCCTTCGTGTGCATTTTGCTCGAACAGTCCCCGTGCTTCGAGTTCGTCAATCAGATTGTAGGGCTGATAGTCTCGATTCGTTGAGTACACCTTGATAGTCTCCAGCAGTTCTGGCCACCATGGATTCTCCTGCTCGACCCGACCAACAATCGCTAGATAGCCGTTTGGCACGAGCACCTCTCGAAAGCGCGCCATCACAACGGACCATTCCATCCAGTGCAGTCTCTCACCACAGGTGACCAGCGAGTACGACGGATTCAGAGATGCCTCTTCTATTGAGGAGGCGATCCCGTGCAGTCGAGGATTTGCGGCTCCCGACCGTAGCTGCGCCGCGTCGATCTCTGTTTCATCACCTCGGTTCTCTTTCTCACTCCCTCATTCCGTGGCTTGCCGCGTGCGGTCACCTTAACGACATAGCCAAGATGTCAACACCGAAATCAATCCCGTTTCGCCGCGAACGTAGTACGCTGACAGTAGATGGCGAACATCGTAGGTTCGCTAACTAAACGAAGGGAACACCCCATGGGTAAGATGATGCGTGCAGTGGTCAAACCGGCGAGGGCACCCGGCGCCGAGCTTCGTGACGTGCCGGTGCCGATCCCCGGAGATCACGACGTGCTGATCCGTGTCAAGGCCACATCTATGTGCGGCACCGACCTGCACATCTTTCATTGGGACCACTGGGCCGAAGAGCATTTCGCCGAGACACCAATGGTCTTCGGTCACGAATACTGCGGCGAGGTCGTCGAAGTCGGGCGTGACGTCGGACGCGTCAAGGTTGGCGACTTCGTCTCCGGCGAGACGCACATCGGTTGCGGACATTGTCATCTGTGCCGCACCGGCCAGCAGCACATCTGCATCAACATGGGACTGGTCGGCGTCACGCGTCCAGGCTGCTTCGCGGAGTACATCTGTATTCCGGAGGAGAACGCCTGGGTTAATCCGCCCGATCTGTCGATCGACATCGCGGCTATTCAGGAGCCGTTTGGCAACGCCGTTCACACGGCCCTCTCGGGCGAGATCGCGGCTCGGTCGACGCTCGTTATGGGGTGTGGTCCAATCGGTCTGTTCGCAATCGGCATCGCCAAGGCCTCTGGGGCCGCGCCGATCTGGGCCGTCGATATCAACGATTATCGGCTCAGTCTGGCAACGAAAATGGGCGCCACGCGCGTGATCGATGCCCGCGCCGAAGACCCGGTCGAGGTGATCATGCGCGAATCGAACGGCGACGGAGCCGACGTTGTGCTCGAGATGTCGGGCGCGCCGCAGGGCATCCGACAGGCGTTCGGCGCGTTGCGTGTCGGCGGACGTATCTCGATGCTCGGACTCCCCTCCGACCCGTTCGAGTTCGACTTTAGCGAGTTGCTGGTTCTCAAGGGGGCTGAGGTGCACGGCATCTTCGGCCGCAAGATGTTCGACACCTGGTATCGCACCAGCACGCTACTGGGCAAGGGGCTGGTCGACGTCTCGCCGCTGATCACGCACCATATGCCGCTTGAGGATTTTGAAAAAGGGATGGATCTTCTCCTACACGGGCAGGCGGCAAAGGTCATCCTGTATCCAGCCCACAGCGAGTGAAAGGATTCTGATATGGCACAAAAAGACACTGGCATGAGCTTCCTGAATTCCGACATCGACCAACTCAAAGAACAGGGGCTTTTCCGGTCCCTACGGGTGATCGGCAGCGCGAACAAGCCAATCTTCACCGTCGATGGCAAGGAGGTGATCAATCTCTCGTCGAACAACTATCTCGGACTAACCACCCACCCTAAACTGGTCGAAGCCGCCGTCAACGCAACGAAATGGTACGGCGTTGGTTCAGGCGCGGTCCGCACGATTGCCGGTACCATGACGCTGCACGAAGAACTTGAGCGCCGGCTGGCTACGTTCAAGCACACCGAAGCGTCGCTCACCTTTCAATCCGGGTTCACCGCCAACACGGGCGTCCTGCAGTCCCTGCTCACAGACGATGATGTCATCATCTCCGATCAGCTCAACCACGCCAGCATTATCGACGGCATCCGGCTGAGCCGGGCACCGCGAAAGATTTACCCGCACAAGGACATGGACGGCCTCGAAAAGGTCCTGAAGGAGAGTCAGGACGCGCGTGTGCGGCTGGTCGTCACCGACGGCGTCTTTAGCATGGACGGTGACATCGCGCCGATGCCCGACATCGTGAACCTGGCCGAGCGCTACGGTGCGATCACGATGATCGACGACGCCCACGCATCGGGCGTGCTCGGCAAGAACGGCCGCGGCACAGTTAACCACTTTGGGCTCGATGGCCGCGTGCAGATCCAGATCGGCACGCTATCGAAGGCGATTGGCGCGGTCGGCGGTTACGTCGCAGGGGATCAGATCCTGCGCGACTTCCTTATCCACATGGCGAGGCCATTTCTTTTCAGCACGTCGCAACCACCGGGAGTTGTCGCCAGCTGCATCGCCGCAATCGACCTGCTCGAACAGCAGCCGGAGATCATTGACCGCCTTTGGGACAATACCCGCTTCTTCAAGGAGAAGCTGACCGAGCTTGGCTTCAATACCGGCCATAGCGAGACGCCGATCACGCCGGTCATCGTCGGCGACGCCCCCAAGGCAATGGCGCTATCCGACAAGCTGTTCGAGCGAGGCGTCTTCGCGCAGGGCATCGGTTATCCGACCGTGGCACAGGGTCAGGCACGGCTGCGCACCATGATCAGCGCGGCGCACACGCGCGAGCAGCTGCAGCAGGCGCTCGACGCGATCGCCGAGGCCGGTCGCGAGCTCGGCATCATCTAGACCGAAAAAAGAGGAGTGGCCCGCCATGTAAAGTGGGGCCGGCGGGCCACAATCGAGGGGATTGGGGAGGGAAGACGTTCGGCGAATCCATTCGTTGGGGGGGACAGCGAACTGATTCTGGTTCCACTCTAGTCCTGAAATGTAAACGCCATGTGTACCGGGGATGAGATGTTGATGGGAAACTCGATCTCCCGGAATCGGCCTCATCTCAGACGCGGTGGAACCCTACGTTCGTGGCATTCGTCGTTGCGGGTACGCTCACCTCGAGGCGTGGCTTCTCGTATGATGTCGACTCCCATAGGCCCGAATCACGAGTGTGGCGATCACGCTGCCGACTGCCACGCCGATCGACGCAGCGTACGGCCCGCTGACAATACCATCGACGAAGAGGAAGAGAGTGAAGAGGCCGACCAGCACCAGGATCGCCTTTGAGAAGAGCATCGACTCCCGCCGATGATAGACGCTGATCAGAATGGCCGTGAGAATGGCGCCATGAAAGACGCTTAGACCAAACGCGAGGTAGTCGAACGAGATTGACACGCGACCCGTCTTTCGCTGATACAACTGGATTGACCTATGGATAGGATAGCACCAAAGGGCAATCTTGTCATACCCACGTTTGTGGCTCGCCGCTCCTACTTCCAGTTCCAAGCTGCGACCCGGAATCAGTCTCGCGGTACGTCCGGCTTGAAAACGTCCTTCAGCACGGGACTCTCGAACTCGCTCGCTATACACTCCATGTAGATCACGTCCCACAGCTTCCCACCCATGAACTGTGCCTGACGCCGCCGGCCGAACTCGCGAAATCCAGCCTTTCGGTAGGCGTGCTGACCGGCCAGATTGAACTCGTAGACCTTGAGCATGACATTGTTCAGACCGAGCGCGATGAAGGCGTAGTCAAGGACTAGCCGAGTGGCCTCGGTTCCGTATCCCTTGCCCCGTTCCGCTGGCTCGGCGATGAGGATGACGAATTCGGCAGTGCGATTGCGGTAGCTGATGTCATGCAGCCGGCAGGTACCGATCGGCGTCAGGTCGCTATGCCGGTAAATGGTGTAGGAAGCGCCATCCGGATCACTTTCTGCCGTCGCCAGTCCATCGAACTGACGAACCTGATTGTCCATGGTGTGCGGAAGAGGGATCGCGCCGGTCGTCCGTAACGTGTTGAAGTCATTGAACCAGCGGTGATACGTCGCAAGCAGATCGCGTCGCAGTGGCCCGAGCGCTACCAGTTCTCCCACAATGTTGACGATCGGATCTTCGTCCAGAGGGCGCCTTGTCCGTCATCCCACATCCTATTTCGTTCGGTTGTTATTACTGTCGCGTTCGCGGGTCTCCTCATTCAGTCTGACCCGTACCGTCATCGCGCGTGAATCGACGAGCCACGTTCGAATATGACGGTCGATCGTGATAGCCAGAGACCGACTCTCACTGTAGCCCACAGTGCCAAAGATATGCGAATATCGAGGATGATCAGTTGTTGACCCCAAATCACGGATCAAGATGGGTGCCGAACGCGAAACCGCTCGGTAAGAACAGGAGCATGGACCATCATGAGCCACATCTACGACAGGTTGGGTCTCAGAACCTTGATCAACGCGCGTGGAACGCACACCAGGCTGGGCGGCTCGATCATGGCGCCAGAGGTTCTGGAGGCAATGCGTGAAGCGGCGAGCGCCTACGTGGTGCTCGACGAGCTACAAGACAAGGCGAGTGAGCTTATCGCCCGGGCGACCGGTGCCCAAGCGGGTATGGTCACCGGTGGTGCCGCGGCCGGGCTACTCCTTGGGACCGCCGCCTGCGTCGCAGGCAGCGATCCGATCAAGATCGAACTGCTGCCCGATACGACCGGACTGAAAAACGAGGCGATCGTGCACCGTGCCCATCGGAATGGCTACGACCACAGCGTCCGGGCAGCCGGTGTCAAGATGGTCGAGGTCGGCTACGGACACTCGACGATCCCCTACCAGCTCGAAGCGGCCTTCAGTGACCGGACCGCGCTGGTGCTTTATGTCGAGTCTCCGTGGGCCAGCCGAGGGGCGCTACCTCTGGCGCAGACCTGCGAGATTGCCCATCGTCACGGTGTGCCGGTGCTGGTTGACGCAGCAGCTATGCTGCCACCGAATTCCAACTTGACGCGCTACATCGCCGAGGGTGCCGACCTGGTGGTATACAGTGGCGGAAAGGGCCTGCATGGGCCACAGTCGTCAGGCATTCTGGCAGGGAGAGCCGACCTGATCGCGGCCGCTCGCGCCAACGGAAGCCCCAATCACAGCATAGGCCGGCCAGCCAAGGCTGCCAAAGAAGACATCGTCGGGCTGATGGTTGCGATTCAGCTCTATCTAGAGCGCGATCACGAGGCAGACATGACCCACTGGAGTGGCCAGGCCGAGTATATGATCGAGCGATTGCAGAGCGTGCCGGGAATCGGCGCATCGCTCCTGCTGGATGGTAGGGAGCACCTCACGCCGCGCGTCGAGGTCACGTTCGATCGCTCCACTGGAATCAGTGCCCGCGAGTTGATCGCCGCCCTCGAAGAGGGTAATCCGCGAGTCTTCCTGTTCGAGCCGAATGGCCCGAGCGCGAAACCAAATAGCGTGGTGATCCACTGTCACACGATGCAGTCGGGAGAAGAGGAGGTCGTGGCGGAGGTTCTTCGGACCGCAATACTCAAGCGCATAACGGCGCATCCAAACGGAACCAGCGTGGTTCCGTAACGACTGAATGTACAGCGTAAGGGAGAAGGGAATGACAGGGCGGAAGCCGCCGCAAGAGTATCAGGTCACGCTTGAGCGCCCGGCCGATTTCGACCAGTTCTGGGCCGATATCATGGCTGAGGTGAACGAGATCCCACTCAATCCATCTATGGAGCACATTCCGATGCGCTCGACCGGAGAGGTCGACGTTTACGAGATCCATTACGACAGCCTGAACAACGTCAGGATCGCGGGCTGGTATGCCCGCCCAAAGGACTCCTATATCGCTCCGCCGTATCCCGGCCTGTTGATCGTGCCAGGGTACGTCTCAGAGCCGACCTTGCCGAAATCGTGGGCTAAGATGGGCTACGCTACCGTCGGCGTCGCGCCGCGCGGCAAGCTGCGGTCCAACAGCCGTTTCAATCCCGGATATCCCGGCCTTCTCGTCTCCAACATCATCGACCGGAACACCTACGCCTATCGCGGGTTTTATGTCGATGCCGCGCGGGCAGTCGATTTCCTGCTGTCGCGGCCCGAAGTTGACGGGAGCCGAATAGGAGTTCACGGCAGCAGCCAGGGCGGCGCCCTCACCATCACCACCTCGGCGCTTCGCAGCGATGTCATTACCTGCGGCGCAGCCGGTGCTCCCTACCTGTGTGGCTTCATGGATGCCGCGGCGCTGACTCACTCGTATCCATACGAGGAGATCAACGAGTACTTGCGTCTGCATCCCGATCACGAACCGATGGTCCGCGAAACGCTCGCCTATTTCGATGGAATCAACTTCGCGCCGAAGATCAAGGCGCCGATGTTCGTCTACATCGGTCTCGAAGACGACGTCGTCCCGCCTGAGACCGGGTTCGCGCTGGTGGAGGCAATGAACTGCCCGAATGAACTGCATCCCTTTGAGCATTGCGCCCATGACGCCGGGAGGTTTTGGGTCATGCCGAAGGTCGAAGAATTTCTCGCAAAGCACCTGCAGCCAGCAACGACGCGCGAGCACGCGGAACCGACGGTCGGGTAAGGGAGAACGAGATGACTGCAATCGTGGGGAAACCAGCCGATTTCAACGAATACTGGGATGCCATCGACAAGGAGTTAGCGGGCTACGAGGCGCGTCCGCTGCTCGAGCCGATGCCGCTCCATTCGACCGAGTTCTGCACCGTCTACAGCCTCAGGCTCACCAGCATCGGTCCTTATCGCCTCTTCGGCTACTACTCCGTGCCGCACGGCGAGGGCCCCTTCCCAGCGATGTTCAACACACCCAAGTATGGCAGCGTCAATCACGTTCCCGACTACAACGACCGGAAGCGCTATGTCTGCCTCACGCTGATGCATCGTGGCCAGCGCCTGGCCGATCAGCCGTTCGCCGCCAAATATCCCGGTTTGCTGACTCAGGGGATCGACAGTCCAGGCAGCTATATCTACCGGTCAATCGCGGCCGATTGCATCCGCGGAGCCGAGTTCCTTCTGAGTCGCCCTGAAGTGGATCGGTCACGAGTCGCCATCCTCGGCGACGACCTGGCGCTAATCACCGCCGCCCGCCGGCCACAGTTTGCCGTCGTGGAAGCGGCCGGGTTCATGTTCTACCGAATGATGGAGGCCGCCGGCCGCACCAGCGCCTATCCGCTGGAAGAGATCAACGAGTACGTGCAGGCACATCCTGGCCAACGAGAAGCAGTGGCGCATACCGTCGCCTATTTCGATCCGGTAACTCACGCCGAGCGGGTGACGGCGACATCGATGTTCAGCCTCGGCAGTGAAGGCTCAACCAGCGGCCGTTCCTGGCTGGAGCCGCTGACCGAGGCCTGCACGGGGCCGGTCGAGTTCTATGAACTGTCGAATGCTGGCGGGACCGACCACGATTGGCTGGACGCCTGGCTAGCCGGGAAATTCGGCACCGAGCCGATGTCCCGTTTTATCCGGGAGTTCGCGTAACCGCCGGCACAAAGCTCTAACGCCGGAGACTGTGCATGTCGCTCCAGGGGTTCCGCTGATAGCTCAGTACTCAGTTTGGGCGCTGCGCTCGAACGTCAGCGTACTGAAGCTCAACGGATTCACCTATCCGATCGTGTCGGATAAGTCGTTGAGCTGAGGCGCTAATCGTTTGGGGATGAGAAACAGAGACGACGGTGGCCGAAGCCGGTCACCGTCGTTCATTGGGTCTAGTGAAAGTGCTGCTGGAGGGAAGAATCGGTCCGCCGGCCAAGACCAGGGATCTCGTCCGCCTGGACTTCGAGATAGATAACGTCCCACAGACGTCCGCCCTTGAGATGGGCTTGTCGCTGGCGACCGAACTCACGGAAGCCAACCCGCTCGAACGAGCGTAGCTCGGACAGGTTGAACTCATAGGTCATCAGGAAGAGTGTTTCCAGCTGCAGGGCAACGAATGCGTATTCCAGCATCAATCGTCCGGTCTCGGTGCCAAAATCCCGAGCCTGACTGGCAACCTCGCCGATATGGAGAAAGAACTCCGCCGATCGATCGGTCTGATCGATGTCGATCAAGCCGGTTATCCCAATCGGTCGTAACGTCTTCAGCTCGTAGATCGTGAACCAGGCATGCTCGTCGGTCATCACGAGATCGTCGTACCAGGGACCCTCTTCATCCAGCACAACCGACCAGGCGTCGCCTGACATCGCCCGCAAGGCGACAAAGCCGTTACGCCAGCGACGGTAGATCGGAAGAAGATCCCGTCGCAATGGACCAAGAGCTACTCGACTTCCCACGATATCGAAAGAAAGCCGTGCCCCGTTTCCTGGCTGGGATGTGTCGACACTACGATGCAAGCGCTGAGTCCCTTCAAGTTCCCGAAACCGAAATTGATTCTTTGTCACAGTCTCGTTGTCACCAGCCTACCAGTCATTGCGCTACCGCGCACCCGTATTGCAGTCCCAAGTATAGACACAGTATCTCTGGTCTGGTGAAGCACTGCCATTACACCATGGGCCGGAAATGTTACAGAATCGTCAGTCATTTTGCACGTAAGAAGCTGGCGACGGCTTCAACGAAGGTGTCCGGGCGCTCCCGATGAATCAAATGACCGGTCTCCGGAAACTTCACCAACCTGCGGTCTTCATGAGATGCAACCACATTTCGGGCAGCATCGGTCTGCAACGCAGCCCCTTTCAACGGATCGGCTTGCAGCAGCAGGACCGGACACGAGATACGCTCCATAGCCGCGACGAAGCTCAACGGCTCGCCCTTCGCCGGTGCTACCAGGGCTAGAAACGGACCGTCCGCGGTCGCACGGAGCCATTCAGTTTCCCGCTGCCAGTCTTCCTCCGTTCGTTCCGGGTGGATACCCTGTATCGCGACGTACGTCTGCTCCGGCTTGGCGCGCTTGGCACTGAGCAGCGCACCGACCCAGGTGCGGGTGTCGCTGCCGCGCTCAGAGGGCGGATCTTCGAGGACTGCAGCCCGTACACGCTCCGGGGATTGTCCGGCGAGCACCATGGTGATGAGCGCGCCAAGAGAATGACCGAGCACGAAAGCATCCTCGATTCCGAGAGCGTCCAGCAGCCCGACGGCGTCAGCGGCGTAATCCGCTAAATCGTAGCCTTCGTCGGGCCAATCGCTCGTATGATGTCCGCGCAGATCAGGCATGATCAGCCGAAAATCACGCGCCAGACCATCCACGGCCGGCAGCCAACTCTCCGCCCGGTCGTAGATACCGTGCAGCATCAAGAGTGGCGGCTTCTGCTGGTCGGTCCCGGTGACGACCCGCAGGTGGATCCCGTTCGCTTCCACCTTCGTTTCTTCAAATCCTGCGGGGAATTCCATGTGTCTATCCCTTCAACATGTGATTGGCGCGGCGCGGTCTACTGTCTAGCGATAGAGAAGCTGTTGCTCGAATTCGTCCGACTCAGCCAGGCCAAGCGCCTCACGAGCCTCGGCCACGACGTAGAGAGAGCCACTGGCACAAATCACGTCGTCATCATCGGCAGATTCGAAGGCCATGTCCAGGGCATGGGCGACGTCCGCTGCGACCACGACCTCGGGCAATGGAGGTTGGAGCGTTTGCACCGCCGCGACAATGCGCTCCGGCGATGCTGCTCGCGGGTGACGAGATGCGGTCGCGATGATCCGACTGGCCAGCGGCGCAACAATTCGCACCATCTGCTCGACATCTTTGTCCCTGGCGATACCCAAGATCAGGGTGAGACGACGGCCGCCGCCATACTCGTCGGTGAGCGTCTGGGCCAGGCGTTCGAAGGAATCGACATTATGCGCGCCATCCACCACGACAATTGGAGCACTCCGAACGACTTCAAAACGCCCCGGCCAGCTGACACCTACGAGACCGGCACGGATGGCAGGTTCGGAGACCGTGATCCCCCGCTGTCCAAGCACCCAACAGGCTGCGACGGCCGTTCCCGCGTTCTCGACCTGATGGCGCCCGACCAGTGCCGATTGCAGATTGTCGAATTCACCCCAGGGACCATGAAGGCTGAACGAGTCCGACGTGCCGCTCGCCTGCCAATCTCGATCGCCAAACAAAATGTCGCTACCGCGTTCAGCGGCGATCCGGCTGAGCGTATCCCACGCCTCTGGCTGCTGCGGAGCCGATACGACTGGACGGCCCGGTTTGATGATGCCGCCCTTTTCGGCCGCAATTTGCCCGAGTGTCTCTCCCAGGATTGCCGTGTGATCGTAGCTGATCGAGGTAATCACTGACACCTCGGGGATGAGCACATTCGTCGCATCGAGCCTGCCTCCGAGCCCGACTTCGATGACAGACACGTCGACCCCGGACCGCGCGAAAGCGAGCAACGCCAGGGCAGTCGACACCTCAAAGGCGGTCGCCTCGCCCCAATCAGGCCGTTCCGTTGCCAGCCGGGCGTTGATCGGCGCGATCTCCGCTGTCAACGCAGCGAAGAGATCCTGGCTGATCGGCTGACCATCGATCTGAATTCGCTCGCGAAAGGTGTGGAGATGGGGCGACGTGTAGAGCCCAACTCGTCGCCCTGAAGCGCGGAGGATCGCCGCGAGGAAGGCGGCAGTTGACCCTTTCCCCTTCGTTCCGGCGACGTGCACCGCGGGAACGTTCCGCTCGGGGTTTCCCAAAGCGTCGAGCAACCAGACCGTGCGCCGCAAACCGATTGTCTCGGCATCGAACGGGTTGGCGACAAAACCACGGTCGTAACCGGACCGCTCGATAATGTAGCTGATGGCTTCTCGGTAGTTCACTGGCGTTCCACGTATCTCCGCTGTGACGGCTGCAGGAGAGAGCCGTTCCGTCACAAATATGGTATCTTGTCACGAATAATGGGCCGCAAGGCACGATGTACGATCATGCAGGAAAAGGACACTGGAACCGTGCTCTTCGGGAGCGATTCTAATCTAAATCTGGCCCAGGCTCTGTTCGATCTTGGCGGGGTTGAGTTCGGCGACTTCAGTCTCGGGCCGACCGCCGGTCGCTCACCAATTTACATCAACCCACGGGTGCTCATCAGCAATCCGTCGGTTCTCCGAAGTATCGCACGGCTGATCGATCGTGAGATTCAGGCCGACCAGGTTCGACGACGTCCGCGACTCGAAAGCTTCGGCGCGGTGGCCGGTGTGCCGATGGGTGGCCTTCACCTGGCAACCGCATACTCTCTCACCAGTGACACACCAGTTGATCTATGTGCGACCGGACGGTGACAAACCTGAGATTGAAGGGCGCGTTATCCCTGGGCAGACGGTGTTGATTATCGACGACCTGATGACCGGTGGAACGAGCATCCTTAGCACCGCTTGGACGCTTGAGAAGCGTGGTCTGCTGGTACGCGACGCGATTGTTCTGATCGATCGAGAGCAGGGCGGCGTCGAACGGTTGCACCAACATGGCTATCGGGTGATGCCAATTCTCAAGCTCAAGACGATGCTGACCTACTATTTCGAGAGCGGTCTGATGGACACCAAGCGCTACCATGAGGCGATGGACTACCTGGTGCAAACGCGGCGTCGCGCCAACTCCTGATCGGCTTCGAAGCCATCGATTCCCTCGCCAAACCGTCCAATTCAACGACACGAATTCGTCACAAATCGATGGCTGTTGTAACGAATTTGTCACGTTCCCCGCAGTATAAAGAAGACAGATAAGGACGCCGCCGGAGGATATAAAGAGTCCCGTGAGATCCGGCAAACGGCCGCCACGGACCCCAGTACAGGTGGCAGACACCCGATTCCGGCGTCGTTCAGGGAAACAATTAGATAAGCGTCGGTGCGCAGATCACCCGCTCGAGAATGTCTCGAGCGGGTGTGTCTTTGTGCGCGGAGACATGCTCAGCCGGACGACGTTGTCCTCACCGGAACACTCGCTTGCGGATCAGTCCGCGCTCCTACTCTTCCACGTTAGCAACAAAACGGAAGACAAGCGTTCCGATCAACATCGTGACATTGATCTGCACCGACGGATGCTTGAAGCCGGTACCACGCTCGGCCAGCACTGTCATCAGATCGCTAAGGTTGGTTAGGAACCGCCCCAGGCGATTGATTCGTCAGGCGACCAACGTATTCCCGGCTCGACCGTGAACCAATGCTGCGGCCAATCCAGCCCGTTCTGACTTGGACCCGCTCGTTGTGTCGGTGGAGATGCGGACTCAGCCAGCGGCCGCCCGCACACCGCATTGGAGTGACAGACCCCGGTCGCCAGTCAAGACGCGGGCAAAGCTGACTGGCATGCACCTGTTGTCTCAAATGTCACTAGTAAATACCAGAAGCGAAACGGAGATTTCGAGACGCGATTGTGAGAATCAGCAATTCTGGACAGAAACTGGTCGAACACGCTGCTCCGATGGCCTGTCTGCTCTTCAGTCGTTATTGGCGGAGATGACTACTCGGAGATGGTTCCGGAGAGCTTAAAAGGACGGAGGTATTTGAGAATCTCAGAATGAATAGTCCAACAACTGGGGGACACGGGCTGCACAGCTTCTGCTACCACCGTCTCCCGCTTTATCGCTCAACTTCGAAGGGACGAAGCCGCAGGGCAGCCAGCCGGAGCGTCCCATCGCCAGCGAGCCGCGCGACGACCCACACCGCGGCAGGTCGCGCACCTCTTCATCCGTCACGCGGCCGATCGCTCGACCGAGCAGGGGGCCTATCTCCAGCACCTCCGGCACGCTGACGACACTCGCCATCGTGTCGTCGAAGTAATCGAGGAATTCGGCACAATGGTCCGCGAGCGACGTGGTAGACACCTCGATGCGTGACTCACACGGGTCAGGGACGTCGATTGTGCGCGGTTGCGGCGCTTTGTCGCCGGACTGCGGCGGGATCGGTCCTCAGTGCAAACCGGGCTAACCGAACCGTGGAGCAACGGCCAGACGGAAGGACCGGTCCATCGCCTGAAGCTGCTCAAACGGCAGATGTACGGGCGAGCGAGCTTTGCGGTCCTGCGTCGATGAGTCGTCCAAGCCGCCTGGCCTGACAGTCATGTGCCAGGTATCTGATCCAGGTCGACGTTCGGTTGACCTATCGGTTGTTCACCAAAAGATCGGGAGAGCCTTGGGTTTTCACTTTGCTTTTCCGATCATGGTTTCGCA
>CAVUBN010000025.1:0-222340 GCA_963739715.1 uncultured Chloroflexia bacterium
TCGAGATCGCCCAGCATGCGCGTCCCGGTCTTGACGTCATCATCTCGAACTATCGGAGCCGGTGGGCTGACTACCTTCGTCCGCTCAAGCCCGACCTCTTCTGGGTGGCGGGATTCAACTGGAAAATCCCAGCCGATGTCCTGGAGGTCCCGCGCCTCGGCACGGTCAATGGACATGACGCGCTGCTACCGAAGTATCGGGGTCGCAACGCGACCGGCTGGGCGTTGCGGAATGACGATCACGATTATGGCGTGACATATCACTATATGACGCCGAATTTTGACGACGGACCGATCATCAGTCAGCGACGAGTCCCATTCAGCGATCAGGATGACTTCCAGGAGGACATCTTCCCGCGCTTCTGGGCTACCGCGGACGAAATTATCTTCGATGTGGTGGACAAGGTCGCCGCTGGTGACCCCGGTACGCCACAGGATGAGTCTCAGGTCACCTATGCCGGTGGAGCGTTCGAGCCCGAATGGCGCTTTATCGACTGGTCCAAGCCCGCCCGGGACATCTTCATTCAGGTCCGTAGCTGGTATGGCGCGCGAGATGTCCCGCTCGGCGCGTTTGGCGAGATCGACGGTATCAACATGTTGATCACGAAGACCAAGCTCGTCGACGAGGCACCGAGCGGTCGTCCTCCCGGAACAGTCCTTCATGCACAACGGCAACGGCATCCTGATCCAGTGCGGCGACCGGCCACTTCTGCTCCGGGAACTTCAACCAGCTGAGGTCAAAGAGATCCAACCAACTGCGGCCATTGCCCAGTAAGCGAAAAGAGAAAGATGGAACCAAAGGCACATGAACATCAGTCCGGAGTGCGGGAATGACCCTCACTATCGAATCCAACTTGATGCCACGGGAGCAGTTCATCGCAATCTGCTCACACGGCTGGGGACCGGTTGATTCGCGTGACTCACATCGTCGATCCCCAGTCTCTGAATCGAGCCGCGGTGCAACTGGATTCGGCAGTTGGCACGGCGTTCGAATGGGCATGTCAAGGATATATGGCGAGGCGGGGATCCTGCCTCACAAGAAAGGGAGCAAATTAGATGAGCGTGATGATGCTCGGCATGTACCGAATCAAACCGGGCCGCCAACAAGATTGGCTTGATGCGGCGCAGGAGTTCAGAAAGCACGTTCGTCGTCTCGGTGGCCGTGCTCCGTATCGTCTGGTGCGTCAAACCTTCGCCGGAGAAATGTCTGGCGGCTACGTCAGTCGAACCGAGTTCGACGACCTGGCGGCGCTCGGGGACTTCATAGCGAGACGAAACAACGATCCTGAAGCTCAGCCCCTCTTGGCGAGCGTTCAGTCCGACGATTTTCCGGCTGTAGTCACGGCTCATCACGTCTACCAATTTCTCTATGAAGTGGGCGACCTCGATGGAGAACGGGTCGGCAATGCCATCTGGCGCCGTACGTGGCAGATCAAGCCCGGCCGCCTGAACGACGCGCTTGCACTTAGTGAAGAGTCCGCTGCGCGTGCAATGCAGCACGGAGCGCGCAGCGTGCGGGTCGTACGCAACGTCTTTGGCGGTCCGATGACCGGCCTCTATTCCACGTTCAGCCGATTCGACTCGCTCTCCGCGCTCGGAGCCGAGATCGACCGATCCGCCACTGATCCAACCGTTCAGAGCTTGATCCGCCGCGCAAACGCCGAGGACTCGCCGTTCACACCGGTCGGCCAAGGCGTCGGACTCGTCGTCCAGATCTGAGTGACTGCGAGATCGAAAGATGGCGTAGCGCGAGTTTCTGCGCCAGAGAAAGGAGCAAAACCATGACCGTTGTCAAAGCAGATGTCCTCCAGCTAAAGCCTGGGCGCATCAATGACTTCCTTGCTGTGGTTGAGGACATGAAACCGTTTGCTCGGCGTTTCGGAGCCAGCAACTTCCAGGTCTCTCGCATGATGATCGGCAGCCAAGACACCTCGCGCTGCGTCATTTCGGGAGAATGGCCCGATTACAAGTCGCTTGGCCGGCAATTCATTGACGTCTCGCAAGACGACCCGGAATACCGGGCAGTCGTGGGTCGCCTTACCGGTCCGGACGGCCCAGCGATTCACCTCCGCATGCAACTCGTCACCAGAATCGCTGAGTACGGCACACTCCTGCCCACGAAACCGGGATCACACGTCATTGGCCGCTTTTGGGATGTCGAGCCGGGCCGTCTCGACGAGTTCAAAGAGGTCGTCAACGACGCGGCAAAAGTCGTCCAGAAGTTCGGGACGGGAGTCGCGCTAGGGCGCGTCACTATCGCCGGGCAACTGAGCAACTCAATCGTTTCGATCGCGCCGTTCCCCGATATGGAGACCTTGGGATCCTATCTCGACACCGTCGACTCCGATTCCAATGCCCAGAAGATCATCAAGCGCGCGTACGGATCGAACGCTCCGGCGAAGCAACGCGCGGTCCGAATCGATCGGGTTTTGATCTAACCGATCGAATCAGAGACCGCCCAAAGGCTCTGTGGTGGGTGGCTACACACCGGAGATCTCGGGACGATGGACGACGACGGTTACGTCTACATCGTCGATCGCAAGAAGGACAGGATCGTCTCCGGTGACGAGAACGTTTACAGCATCGAGGTTGAAAACGCGATCTCCGGCCATCCGTCAGTTCTGGAGACGGCGGTTATCGGCGTGCCCGACGACCATTGGGGAGAAGCCGTGACAGCCGTCGTCGTGCCGCGACCCGGCCACGAACTGACCGAGCAAGGGTTGATCGAGCACTGTCAGAAGCGCATTGCTCGCTACAAGGTGCCCAAGAAGATCGTCTTCGCGAGCGAACTCCCCAAGAGCGGAGCCGGCAAGATCCTCAAACGAGAGATTCGCCAGAAGTTCTGGAAAGGACAACAACGTCTCGTTCACTGAGACCAGTACGCGTCGAGTGGTGTGTCATCGAGCACTCACGCACATCCGGTCGAAGCACCGAGAACTGCGCTCGCAGCGAAAGAAGTCACTTAGCGCCCGCTCTTCCACCGAGATGACGCCATAGCGCTCGCTTATGTCGAGCTCTGGTGCGATCAAGGAGATGGCAACTCATGCGAAAAACCTTGCTCACCCTCGCCCTGGCTATCGGTGCATTTAGTACGGCACTTAACGCCGTTGTGCTCGGACCAACACTGAAGGACATTTCGACCTATTTCAACGTCAGCGACGCACGCGCAGGCCAGCTTGGAACGATTCATTCCGTCATCGCAGCAATGGTCGGCATTCTTGCGGCGCCCCTATTGGACCGCTATGGGCCGAAACGTGTGCTCCGCTTTGAGTGCGTGATGTTGCTTGCGGGCACCGCGATCTCAGCGCTTGCGCCAAGTTTCGCACTGCTCTTCGTCGGACGCGCCGTCGCGGGCATTGGCGGAGCGATCATAGCGGCAACCTGCTTCGTCTGCGTAAGCCAGATCTTCACCGATCCGGTGGAGCGTAACCGCAAGGTGGGAGTGGTGACGTCCGCCTCAAGTGTTGCCGGTGTGATTGGCGTACCTCTTCTCGTGATCATTGGCCAGCACGCAAGCTGGCGTTGGTCGATTGGGAGTCTCGCGATTCCGCTCCTCGTCGTCGTGATCGCAACCTGGTCGTTGCCGTCCGCAGAGAACGACGGGCCGAGGCAGTCGCTTCGAGACGAGTACGTCGATCGCTTCCGTACTGTGGGTCAGAGTCGTGCCACTGTTCTCCTTGCTTGGCAGCTTCGCCGCCGCGTTCGTGGTCTGGGGTGGCGTCCTGATCTACATTGGCGCCTATTTCGAGACCGTGTTCGACGCAAACCCCGGCTCAGTCAGCCTGATGTTCTTCGCGATTGGCGTCGCCTCTATTCTCGCAAGCAACGTCGCTCCCAGGGTGCTCGAACGATTTCCGATGCGAATCTGCTATTCGGTATTTGCCCTATTCACTTCTGCTAATTTATTGGCCGCCGGAACCATCTACATCACGCTTCGCTCGATGATGCTCTTTGCCGTGCTCGTCTCGCTCGGCATAGTCGGCGTCCTGTTGACGACCATTTTCTTGCTGCTCGATTCTCTTCCTTCCGCGACGGGTACCGTTATGTCGCTGCAGTCAGCGATGTCTGAAGTGGGTTTCGCAGCAGGCGCTGCAATTGGCGGCCTCGCTCTTACGGTATTCCACAGCTATCCGGCCATGTTCCACACGTTCGGACTGATCCTCCCAGTCGCGTTCGGACTCACCATGCTAGCGATACGAAGCAGCCAGCGGCAAGCGAAGACGGAAGAGGTCACGGCAGCGCAAACGACGTAGGAACCACGGTGGACGAGCTAAATGGGAACGGCAGGATGAGATGCAATTCGTACACATCTACCACGACGAGCAGGCGAGACGCACTTCGCCGACCGAGAGTTGGAGATGCCTCAAGTGTTCAGTCGCAGTCCGGGCATCCTCTCTCCCAATTTTTGGCGAGTGAACGCATATGCTACACTCTTGACATCACGGACATTTCGTCAATTTGGTGCGTCGGCCTGACGCGAACACGCGCGCTTGCTCCAGATCCTCCAAGGCGTGCAGTCTGGAGATGACGATCTGGCAATCGCCGTCGTCACGATCTCCGCCGCTTTGGAGAGCCGATACGGGGCTCGATTGCGGTAATCGGCGAGACCTTACGCGCCTCCGGGCAGGAAGGGATCCCTCAACTACACGTCTTCGTCGCGCCACGTACGCCATAAGGAATCTAAAGGTTCGGCGGATCGCGATTGAGGCAGCGCCAGCAAGCAATGGCGGACCAAGAGGCTGTGGCCGGTCAGCCAACCTAAAGAAGAGCGGTTGCGATCCAGCGGGGAGACTGGGAAGAAGCCCGGCTATCGGAGTTGAATCGAACGAAAGGAGAAAATGATTGTTGAACGAATCAAACGACTCCTGGCGGGTCGTCCTGTTCACGGTGACGGCTCAGGTTGTTCCCTGACTCGACGAGTGGCTTGCCGTGAGAGGGCACAAGCTAGTCGGCATCGTAACTGCCCCCGGACCGAGGAGTCGTCGGACCAACGACTTCCTGCAAGTTGCACAGCATGCTCGCCCTGGATTGGACGTGATCTTCTCGAGTTGCCCCAATCGTTGGGCAGAGCGTGTCGCCGAAGACTCATTTTCCGCCTTGATCGGCGGAACTGGAGTCATCGGCAGGAAGCCCGGTGACAACGAAGTAGCACGCCTTCCAACCGACGCCAACGAGTGACCTGAGGAGTCTGCGATGACCACAACTTCCAGTAGAGAGATCTACGACTCGCTACGCAGCCTGGAGCCCCAAATCCGAGCCGCTGCCGATGAAATCGAAATGAGCAGACGCGTACCCCGAGCATTGGTCGACAAGATGCAGCGCGCCGGCTTGTTCAGCATGTTGCTGCCTCGCGACCTCGGAGGACGGGAGGTAGATCCGCTCGCCATGTTCCGCGTCATCGAGGAAGCATCTCGCATCGACGGATCGGCTGGATGGATTGTCGCGATCGGGTCCGGAACGCCCGGCTTCATGGTTCCGTTCCTCGATACGGAAACCGCTCACGCAATATTTCTCGAAAATCCAGCCGCGATTAGCGGCGGTACATTCGCGCCGCGCGGGAAGGCGATTCCGGTCGACGGGGGATTCCGAGTCAGCGGCCACTGGCCGTTCGCGAGTGGTATCGAGCACTGTGACTGGCTGATTGGCGGCTGCTTCGTCTTCGACGGCGATAGGCCAGTAACCGGCAAAGACGGCGCGCCGCTCGTGCACATCGCCGTGTTTCCAGCCTCCGAGTGCCAAATCCATGATACCTGGGACGTCGTCGGGCTACGTGGCACCGGGAGTCACGACTTCTCAGTCGCCGATCTATTCGTCCCGAAGTCGCACATGACCTCCCCCTTCAGCCAAAATCCGACCCGAACCGAGCCACAGTACGCCATCTTGTTCTTCCTGATCGCGCATGCCGCCAACGCCCTCGGAATTGCCCGTCACGCAATCGACGTCTTCACCGAATTCGCTTCCAAGGCTTCGGCCGGTCCGGCCAGAGTGCGAGAGAAACCGCTTGCCCAGCTACGGGCGGCCCAGTCGGAAGCGCTCGTCGGTTCGGCGCGAGCATTCATCATCGCCGCAACCGAGGATGCTTGGGAGACAGCACAGATGGGCCAGGCCGTGAGCCAGGATCAGCGAGCTCGTATCCGGCTGGCGATGACCAACGCCGTTCATTCATCTGCTCAGGCCGTGGACCTCATGTACGACGCCGCAGGGGGCTATGCGATCTACAACCGCAACCCGCTTGAGCGCTGTTTCCGAGATATCCACACCGCGACCCAGCATTCCGTAGTTGCGTCGCCCTCGTACGAGATGCTCGGTCGCTACCTGCTGGACGTCGAACCGCAGATGGTTCTCATGTAGCCGACGTGTTGGAGGCATCAGATGCAAAACACCGCTCTTGAGGCCAATTCCGCCCGCTGTTCATGGCGCTCGACAGAGTTGTCGCCGGTGACCCGGGAACCCCGCAGGATGAGTCGCAAGCCACCTACGCAGGAGGCGCGTTCGAGCCCGGGTGGCGCATTGTCGATTGGTCCAAGCCTGCCCGGGACATCTTGGGCAGGTGCGGAGTTGGTACGGGGCGAGAGACGTGCCACGAGGCGCGTCCGGCGAGATCGATGGCGAAACCATGCTCATTACCAAGACCCGCCAGATCGACTACGCGCCCAGTGATCGACCGCCCGGTTCCGTTCTTCGCCGCGACGACGGCGGCCTCCTCGTTCAGTGCGGCGATCGGCCTCTCTTGCTGACTGATTTCCGGCCAGCGACACAGAAAGAGATCGAGGAAGGTGCGTCAGGGGCCGCGCAGAAGCATGGCGACGACTCGCCAAACATCTTCGTCCACAGTGCCTTTAGGAGCGTATCCAGTGAATTACGTTCACATCTACCACGACGAACAGGGCGAGACGCATTTCGCCGATCGCGAACTCGAGATGACCGAGCGACTCGTCGCACCGCCAGCTGACCCGGCTGTCGTGTCGCAGGATCTGCCGGTTGAACACATGAACGTGATGAGACTTAGGCCCGGATGGTATGGCACATGGCATCCATCGCCAGGACGCATATGGATGCTCGTTCTGGCGGGCTCGTCATTGGTTGAAGTGAGCGACGGCGAGCGCAGATCGACGCAGGCAGGCGACGTGTATCTCTGCACCGACTCCGTAGGGAAGGGGCATCTGAGCATGAACGCCGGAGACAGCGATCTGGTAATCGCCATCGTCACGATCTCCGGCGCGGAACTGCCGCGCGAGCCGTCGATCGACGTAAAGGAGACACCGTGAAGTACTTGCGGGTTTATGCCGATGACTCTGGCGAGTCTCACCTGGAAGACGGCGAGTTCGAAACCCGCGAGGTCGAGCTGGTCGAGGGGGCTCCTCCAGCACTCTTCACGAACGCTTTCCCAGTGAGCGAGTTCCAAATGTTTCACCTGCCGCAGTCTGATTGGGAGGACAAGCCGCATCCGGCCCCAAGGCGACAGTTGGTGCTGATCCTCAGTGGCGGGATCGAGATCGAGGCGGGCGACGGCTCCTTGGACCCGGCGACATCTTGCTGGCAGAAGACACCGTGGGTAAAGGACACAGAACAAGGAGTGTTGGCGGCCAAGAGTTGACCGTCGCGTGGATGCCGATTGCGATGGGTTCATCGGTAGTAGCGAGTTCACAGGAAGGAGAATGGACCAGACACTGACTTTCAGCTTTCGTGGGGAGAGTTACACATAAGCAATACAAGAACTTCCACCGGTCACGAGCATTCGAGCGCGGACTGGCTCGATCTGCACTTCGAGGCGAATCGACGTGAATACCGGGCAGCGCTCGATTTGGTTGGCATTCAGCCAGGATGGCACGTGCTCGACGCGGCCTGTGGCGCCGGAAGCTTTCTACTCTGGATCGCCGAACTGGTCGGATCGGTCGGTCACATATCGACAATAGATCTTGCTCCCGAGAACGTCGAAATTGTCAAGCAGCGGCTCGATCGCGAGTGGAACCTCCAACCGCCGGTCGAGGTCCGCCAGGGCTCGGTCACCGAACTGCCGTTTGATGACAACACGTTCGACGCGGTCTGGTTCGCGAACACGTCCCAAGTATCTGCCCGATGATGAACTCGCGACGGCGCTCGCGGAATTCAAACGCGTGCTGAAGCCGGGAGGCTTGCTCGCTCTCAAAGACGTGGATAACGGCCTCTGGGCCATCTACCCCGGCCCAGCCAATGCCTACTATTCCCTGTTCGAGTACTACCGGTACAGCGAAGGGTGGAATCAGGGCAAAGGGCTCACCAGTCGTATCTGGAACATCACCGCTGGTTCGAAGACGCGGGGTTCATCGAGACCCGACAGCACCTCATGCCGATCGATGGCGTGCGCCACTGAGCCGCGCAGCGCCACGATCGCGGCAGCCGGGTCATAATCTCTCGGGTCGTCCTGAAGCAGCGCTCGATCGAGCCACTCGGAGCGTGCATCGGCCCTGGGCAGGTTGCGCGACCCACACCCCGATCATCCGTCTGAGCAGAGGATTTCTACTTGAGCGATGGGCACGGTGGTCGTGCGTGGGTCCGGAAATGCGAACTGACCGGGGCCACTTTTGAAAGGAGCCAGCAGTGCTCTTTGTCACGAATCCCACTGACGGTGTCCGCATCCAATACAAAATCGAGGGCGAAGGGCCACCGATGGTGTTACACCATGGAGGCACCAGCAACATCCAGCGATGGATCAACGCTGGTTACGTTGATCGCTTGCGATCGAGCTATCGTCTGATCCTGTTCGACGCTCGTGGCCATGGGCTAAGCGACAAGCCGCACGACGCGGCGGCCTACGTCTACGAGCGCTGGGTGAGCGACGTCGTGGCGCTGCTCGATCACCACGATATCGAAAGGGCGCACTTCTTCGGCTATTCGCACGGCGCGTTCGTCGGGTTTCGCATGCTCCAGTTTGCGCCTGCAAAGGTCCAGTCTTTGGTACTCGGCGGCGGACTCCCCGGCCAAATGTACGATCACTATAACCAACAATACGCGCTCTTCAAAGACGGCATCGACGGTCTCGTCCGGAAGCGAGCCGAAGCTGGAAATCCGGTAACGGACGACGAGCTCCAGCAGATCTCTCAGATGGATCCGATCGTCGCCGCCGAAGCTGGGAGGGCGCTTCGCGACGAGCCGAGCGTGGCTGATCTGCTTGCGGACGCTCTGGTTCCGATCCTGGCTTACGGCGGCGCGAACGACACGCTCATTAACGCGATGTCCAACCTGCCACCCCTAGCGCAGCTGCTGAGAAGTGGAGAGGTACTGCTCTTGAGCGGGCTCGACCATGGGACGGCGTTCCGTCGGTCCGACCGAGTTCTGCCCTACGTGGAAGCATTTCTGCAACGAGTGGAACTCGAAGCGACATCGTGATCACCCGTTGAGTTAAGGATTGGGGGCATATGCGCGCGATCATTCCGACATTCGGAGCACCCGGTCACTTTCACCCACTCGTTCCCTTCGCTCGAGCGCTGGAGTCCGCCGGTCGTCAAGCCAGGGCGGGAATCGTGATTCAACCGGACAATCGTTCACCAGAGTCAATTCGAGATGCGGTTCGCGACGTATTGAATGACCCCCGCTATCGTGAAAACGCTCGTCGAGTTAATCCGAGATCGGATCGCTTCCAGGCGTTTACCACGCCGTGCACCTTCTTGAACGGCTTGCTATAGAGAAACAGCCGATCTATGCCGACGAACAGTTTCAAATCAGGTAAGGTGAGAGGACACGAGAACAATCAGACGGGTGAGCGGTAGGACTGAGTCCAGACGAAAGTAGGCAGAAATGCTCAAAGCTGACCTGTACGCGACCGGCTTGTAGTTTGGCGAGTGTCCGCGCTGGCACGATGGCATGCTCTGGGTGTCCGACTTTTATCGACACCAGGTTTTCATGATCGATTCGAGTGGATCGTTAGAGTCGGTGGTGGAGGTGCCGCATCAGCCGTCGGGACTGGGATGGCTTCCCGACGGTCGGTTACTGGTCGTCTCAATGCTCGATCGAAAGGTGATGCGTCTTGACCCCGAGGGACTGGTTGAGCACGCGGATCTAAGCGCCATCGCGACCTTCCATTGCAACGACATGGTCGTGGACGCTCATGGCCGAGCATATGTCGGCAACTTCGGATTCGATCTCACTGATTACGTGCAGAAGAATGACCCAGAGTTTTCGTTGACAGATCCGGACTTGGTGACCGCCACTATGGTCCGAGTGGATCCCGACGGAACCGTGACGGCGGTGACATCTGGGCTACGTTTTCCCAATGGAACTGTGATTACCCCGGACGGCTCGATACTCATCGTGGCTGAAACCTGTGGCGGGAGGTTGACCGCCTTCGACATCGCGCCCGACGGTGGCCTTTCCAATCGGCGTGTCTGGGCGCTGCTTGGCGAAATACCTCCTGATGGGATTTGCCTCGACGCTGAGGGATGCGTCTGGGTCGCCAATCCCATACACAATGAATGCATACGCGTGGCCGAGGGCGGTGAGATCGTCGATCGAGTCATAACGAGCGCTCAGTGCTATGCCTGCACGCTCGGTGGACCAGATCGCAAAACACTTTTCCTGACCACAAACTCTCGACATGAAGAGCGGCATGGACAGATCGAAGCAGTTCGCGTGGACGTACCCGGAGCAGGGCTCCCTTAGATCGACTCTGCCGACCAAGAGCATCAGCAACAATCGCACCCTTCTCCCAGAATTGGGAGAAGGGCCGGGGATGAGGGCCGACTACACCCCGAAAATCCCTGCCGCCGTGTCGCCCAAAATACCGCTAATGGTGTCAGACGGCATGCTCTCCTCGATGACCTTGGTCGCGCCAGCAACATCACCGATTACGTGTGGGTAATCCGAACCAAACACGATGCGATCCGCGCCGACCGTCTCGGCCGCGCAATGCAGTGCCGGGGTATGGAACGATACCGTGTCGAAGTACATTCGCTTCAGATACTCACTCGGAGACGTACTAATCCCCTTACAGTCGGGATAGCTGCGGTAGCCGATGTCGAGTCGACCGGCCAGATACGGGGCCGTCGCGCCGAGGTGCCCGACAATGACATTGATGTCTGGATAGGTATCGAAGAAGCCGGAGAAGATCAGCCGCGCGACGGCGAGCGTCGTATCCATCATGAAGCCGACCAGCGGTGCCAGTGCATACTGATTCATCACCTCAATGCCGGCTGGAACCATCGGATGCACGAGCATCGTCGACTTACGCTGGTTCAACACTTCATAGAATGGCGCAAAAGCCGGGTCGTCGATCGGCCGCCCATCGATATTGGCACCGACGATCGCGCCAACCATGTCCAAGTCATCCAGGCAGCGCTCGAATTCTTGGACGGCGGCGTCAGGGTCAGCCGTCAACGGTACGCTGGCGAGCGCGCGAAAGCGCGTCGGGTACTGCCGCACCATCTCGGCGAGATAGTCGTTGCAGATCCGCGCCAGATCGACCGCTGGCTGACCGCTGAGAAAGTAAACCTGGGGCGTCGTCACCGAGATGATCTGCATGTCGATGCCGGTGGCGTCCATCTCCTCAACACGTTGCGCCGGATCGTGCATTTGAGGGGTAATCGTCAGGAAGCGTGACCCCTTCTCGCGGACGACCAATTGCCCACCCGGATCTCGGACCGTCTCATAGCGGCCCGAAGCCAACAGGGTGTCGAGATACTCCTTGGGCTGGGCATGCGTATGAACATCGATTCGCATGGTAATCGCTCCATTCAAGTCGTCGCCAGCCACGATCTCCGCGACGCTGCGTCAGGTTCGCGCTGCCAGTCACCCGTCCCCTTTGACGTTGATCCAATGCCAGAAGTATCTTCGTAGTCAACGGCGATGTCGAGTCATGCTACCGGCGCGGTCTTCTTCGCCAAGGGAGCCGAGCGCCCGAGTCAAATGAATCGGAACCCTGTATCATACGGATTACGCCTTTCGCCGCCGACCGCGGAGAGAGGCGTCGCGACATCTGGTGGGAATTCGCGCGTTATGACAATGGGCGCAACTTGTCAATGAAATCTGGGACCGTATCACTACTCATGCCGGTCTTCGTGCCGACCGCATTCCTGGCCTTCGGTCAGGGTTTGATGATTCCGGTCCTCCCGCTCTACGCCAAAGAGGCCGGGGGCTCGTATGGGCTAGCCGGGCTTATCGTTTCGGCAGCATGGATCGGTACCATGCTGTTCGATCTCCCGACCGGTCTGCTGCTGCCGAAATTTGGATTTCGCCGCGCAATGATCGCCGGCGCGGCATTGTTCGCGCTGGCAACCACGATGCTGGGGCTTGTTCACCTGACGCCAGAGCTCATCGTGCTGCAATTTATTGGCGGCATCGGAACGGCATTCTGGGGACTTTCACGGCATGCGTATATCGCGACCGCCATCCCGAATGAGACGCGCGGTCGTGCGATTTCTGTCTTCGGTGGTATTAACCGCCTGGGGACCTTCACCGGCCCGTTTGCTGGCGGATTCATTGCGCAGTATTACGGCCTATCCACCGCGCTTATCGTCGCTGGCCTCGCCGCGTTCGGCGCGGTGATCATCGCCTTCTTCTTCGTTCATGACCCGGAATCCACGACGGTCAGGCCAAAGGGGCACACGATCCGCCTGGGCGTAGTGCGTGAGGCCATCAACCACAACCGTCGGGATGTGATCGCGGCGGGGACTGCCAACGTCTTTGGCCAGATGATCCGTGCCGGTCGCCAGATCGCGATCCCGCTCTTCGCCGCCTACGCCCTTGGACTCGACAAGGCGCAGGTCGGCATCATCGTGAGCGCGTCGGCGCTGGTCGATATGTCCCTGTTTATTCCGGCTGGCTACGTGATGGATCGGTTCGGTCGAAAGGCGGCATCCGTACCCTCTTTCTCGATATTGGCGCTTGGCATGGCGCTGGTCCCGTTCACGCACTCCTACATGCAGCTCTTGGGCGCCGGACTGATCATGGGGCTGGGAAACGGCATGGGAGCCGGCTCGATGATGACCCTCGGGGCAGACCTTGCTCCGCCGCACTTGACCGGCGAGTTTCTCGGTGTATGGCGTCTGATCGGGGATAGCGGTCGCGCCGTATCACCGATCATCGTGGGAGCGGTAGCCGACGCGGTCGGCATCGTCATTACGTCCGGAGCCATCGCCGGACTTGGTGTCATTGCCGCTACCACACTGGCGATCTTCGTTCACGAGACGCGCTGGGACCACCAACCCCGAACCAAGTCACCTCCCAAGCCAGCCGAACGCCCAGGCAGCACCTGATCCCTTTGATATGCTCAGCTTGAGTCGACGATTCAGCATATTTGCTTCGGATCGCTTCGACTTGCCATCTAACGTGTAGCTTGAGTGTAGAGACGATTATGGGACGAAGCGGCAAACGAGATCGTGGGGGAACGGCGCGGCGTCACGAACGCATCGACGTCCAACTGACCCGGTTCAACAGCAACGGAACGATCACGGTACAGTCGGGCGGTCGGGCCGTGGTCGTGGAAGCTGGCATTCCGACCGAAGTCGCACGAATTTCATTGAGTGGAAGCGGCAAGCGCTGGCGTGGCGACGTCGTTGCCATTCTAGAGCCCGCGCCGGAGCGGGCGGCGCCACGCTGTCCGGTGGTCGAGGCCTGCGGCGGCTGTGAATGGCAGCACCTGAGTCATGACGGACAACTCAAACACAAGGCCGCAATCGTGCGGCGGCTTCTCTCCGCGCGGCGCCTGCCAACTCGCATCGACGAGGTCGTGCCGATGCCCGATCCGTGGAGCTATCGTGTGCGGGCCCAAATCGCGCTTGGTGCCGAGGCAGGGTTCCGCGAGCTGAGATCGAAGCGCATCGTTCGGCTGCTCGGATGCCCGGTTGTCCATCCTCGGATCAGCTGGCTGCTCGACCAGCTCAATCGTCTCCTCAAACTCAACCAGTTGCCTGACTTCGGCGGAAAGATGATTTTGCATGCTCAAGTAGTCGGCCCAACCAACGACCGCCGATTGCAGCTGCTGCTCGAAGGCGTCGACGGCTTCCGTATCGAAAGTCCGGAGCAAGTACGATCCACCGCCTTAACACTTGGTGGTCTGCGCGGCATCGACAGCGTCTGCTGGAGCGACGGGAATGGGCAGATGGAGTCGATCGTCGGTGATCGATTCTCCGAGATCGAAGTAGAAGATCGTGTCTTCATCGTGCCCGCCGGGTCATTCTTTCAGTCCAATCTCCAGCTGCTACCGAGGCTGCTGGAGCGAGTCAGTGATCTGCTGGATCTCGACGGAACTCAACGCATCGCTGACATCTATGGAGGAATTGGGCTGCTCGGCCTCTCGGTCGCGGATCAGGCGAAATCCCTGACTGTGATCGAAATCGATGCGCTTGCAACTTCAGCGGGAGAGCATACGGTACAGCTGCTTGACCTGGACAACGTTGAATTCGTCGCGGCACCGGCAGAGGAAGCCATCTTCTCGCTGCCAGCGGTCGATAGGGTTATCGTCGACCCTCCCCGTACCGGGCTCGATCGAGGTGTCGTGGAAGCCCTCATTGAGCGTGGCACCGAGATCGTTGTCTATGTCTCCTGCAATCCGGCCACCTTCGCCCGCGATGCCGCTCAATTCACCCGTGCCGGCTACGTCATTGACCACCTCAGCCTCTGGGATTTCTACCCACAAACCGTGCATGTCGAGACCGTCGCGAGGTTGGTGAAAAGCAAGCGAACCTAGCCGCTTCGAAGGTTGAGTCGAACCGCCAATTCGCAGAAGTATCGAATCGTATACATGATCTCGAAGATCGCATTGATGTGCCGAACGCTAACGGCAAGTTGAGATTAGAAGGAGCAAGTTTCAGGTAAACACCGCCGATTGGTAACTGGACGATTCGAAGCGGCGCCAAACATGTTATCTACTAAGACATCAGTAGAGTTACAGTACCTTCGATACTCGGCAGGGTAAGCGATTAAGTTGTATAGCTTGGCTCGCCACGCCAATTGACGAGCTCTCGGGAGCGATAGTCACCAGGGACAGGCAGTCCGCCGAACCACTATGGCGGCCACCCATGAAGATGGCGTTGACTCACGATTGCACAGCCGAGGAGTGATGATGGCGAAGCAGTACCAATCGTACAGTTACTGGCTCGAGACGTGTGACGATGATCTGACGCCGCGACCGGCGCTGAACGGCACGGTCGACGTCGATGTGGCGATTCTTGGGGCTGGCTTCAGCGGATTGTGGACGGCCTATTACCTGCTGCAACGCGAGCCATCGCTGAAGATCGCGATACTTGAGAGTGAGATCGCGGCTTTCGGCGCGTCGGGACGCAACGGTGGTGGGCTTGGCAACCGTTTTTCGGTCGGGCTGCGACGCATGGCGCAACTATTTGGCCGGCAGGCAGCCATCGATCTACAACAGGCGCTGAATTCCGTCGTGGATGAGATCGCAAATGTCGCCGAGCGCGAGGGAATAGCGATGGACTACGTGCGTGGTGGATACATACGGCTCGCGCGTAGCCCGTATCAACTGGATATATTGGCAAGTGAGCAGCGCACGCTAGAAGAGTTCGGATTTGGCGAAAACTCCGTACTGCTCGATGCCGAGCAGGTGGCCGAGCGCGTCTCGGTAGCCGGTGCGCTCGGGGGAATCTTCAACAGCAATAGCGCCAAAATCCAACCGGCCAAGCTGGCACGTGGTCTGGCCCGGGCTGTCGAGCTCAAGGGTGCGACGATCTACGAGCAATCGCCGGTCACGGACTATACAACCGGTGCTTATCCAATTCTCCACACTGCCCGTGGTCACGCGCGTGCCAAGACTATCGTGCTGGCCGGAGAGTCATATCTGTCACGCTTCCCACAGCTTCGACGTAAGGTGATGCCGGTCTACTCGCTCATCACCCTTACGGAACCGCTATCAGCCGCCGAGTGGCAGACGATCGGCTGGGATGCGCGAGAGGGCCTCTCGTCCGCGACCAATATGGTGAAGTACCTCACCCATACGGCCGATGGCCGCGTGATGTTTGGCGGTCGCGGCGCGCCGTACCATTTCGGCTCGGCGATTAAGGACGACTATGATCTACACCCGCCGACCCACCGCATGCTGCAAGAAAACGTGCGAGAGTGGTTTCCAGCGCTTAAGGACGTGAAGTTCACCCATACGTGGGGCGGGCCGATGGGCTGGCCGCGTGATTATGTGCCGACCGTTTCCTACAACCCGGTGCAGGGGCTGGCGACTGTTTACGGCTACACGGGAACTGGTGTCGGGCCATCCAATCTGTTCGGCCGGATACTGGCGGACCTCATCACCCACGTTGACACTGAGATCACACACCTGCCTTTCATCAACCGGAGTGGGCCCAGCTGGGAGCCCGAGCCACTCCGCTTCATGGGCGTCCGCTACGTCCAACGTGGCTTCGAACGGCTGGACAGCCAAGCTGAGGCAACCGGCATAGCACCCAACGGCCGATCACTGGTGGAGCGTCTGACACGGCACTAGGTGCGATCAACGAGCCGAAAGTAGCGTACCAGCCAATCGCCGCAGTCCGAGCCAACTTGCATGAAAATGTCACATGCCACATCAAAATTCAGCGATTTTGAAGCGACAATCAGCGCAAGGTGGAGATGTGCGATCGCGGGGATCGCCGGCCGTGCGATTCGTCTTCAAGAGTCAAGATACTAGCGACTAGCTAGACGACGATGTATTGATTCGGCCCAACGGATCGGTCCGACCGGCAGATCCAGAGCAAGAGACGAGATCAAACATCGGTTCCGTCGACACGTATGAGTCATGACATAAGCCGTTGTCCTGAAGCGCCGTGAACACGAAAGGCATCGAGCATGGCGCATATCGAAGGCCAAATCGTCATCAACTGCCCAATAGAAGACGTGTTCGATATCGTCGCCGACAGGCGGAACGAGCCAAGCTACAACCCAATTATGGCCGCCGTCGAGCAGGTCACTCTTGGGCCGATCGGCATTGGTACCCAGTTCGAGGCCGTCACCAAGAGTATGGGACAAACGGTCGAGATGATTTCCGACATTACCGGTTTCGATCGGCCATATCGTATCAACCTCAAAACGCACTTCGACGCGATGGACATTCAAGGAGTGCAGACGTTTGAACGCGTGCCTGAGGGTACACGCATGTGCTGGTCGTGGGAGATCACACCGCACGGCTTCTACCGGCTGATGGAACCGGTAATCGCACGACTCGGCAATGCCCAGGAAGAGAAGCTTTGGGCCGGACTCAAACGATTTGTGGAAGCACACGCCGCCTCCAAGCCCATCGGGTCTGTTCTGCTGACGAGAGAAAAGAGGGACTGAATCCATGTCGATCCTCGTTGCCTATTCAAGCAAACACGGCGCGACACAGGAG
Source organism: uncultured Chloroflexia bacterium (assembly GCA_963739715.1). Lineage (GTDB taxonomy): Bacteria > Chloroflexota > Chloroflexia > Thermomicrobiales > Thermomicrobiaceae > CALAGB01. The sequence continues at coordinate 17,302 of CAVUBN010000025.1, forward strand.
ATTGCCGACCGGATTGCAGCCAAGCTCCGGGCAACGGGCCGAAAGGCGGACTCCCAACCGATGAAGTCCGCCAGAGACTTATCCGGTTACGATGCCTTTGTTGTCGGCAGCGCCGTCTATTTTGGAAAATGGATGAAGGACGCCGTCACCTTCGTCCGTCACAACCAAGAGATCCTGGCTGCGAAGCCAATCTGGCTCTTCAGTAGCGGACCGCTCGGGACCGAGACAACTGACGCTAAAGGACACGATCTTCGAGACGCGGCTGAACCAAAGGAATTGGACGAGCTGTTGGAGGCCGTCCACCCGCGGGATCACCGCGTCTTCTTCGGTGCACTTGATGCGGACAAGCTCGGCTTTGCCGAGCGCGCTATTCACGCGCTCCCGGCCGGCAAAGAGTTATTGCGCGACGGCGACTTCCGCGATTGGGACGAGATCGAAACCTGGGCCGACGAGATCTCGCGTAACCTTGACAGCGTAGTATCCCGCCGGAGGTAACGATCGCTATCAGCTTGGCCACGACCGGATCAGTTGTGGGCACAATCGATGTGCCCACGTTTATGTGCTTGGGCAGAGTCCGGCAAGGATTCGAACCAAGTCCCGGCTAACCGACGACGACCTCGTAGCTATGGACTTCCCCGCTCGCCGGCGAGTCTCCCGCATTCGCATGCGCACGACGAAAGTCGTCGCTCTTCATCCATTCTTTGAACGAAGGCTCATCCTTCCAGGTGGTCATCGCGATAAAGACCGGCTCTCCGTCGCCCTTTGCCTCGCGTAAGAGCTGGAAACCGAGACAACCTTCGACTTGCTTCATGTGCTCGGCTGATCCAGCAAAAGCCTGCTCGATATGCCCGGCGTGCTCGCTGGGAACGCGCAAGGTGTTAGTAACGACAAACATGCTGACTCCTACTCTATGTCAAATCAACGTCACGGACCTGAATATAACGACCGAGATTGGGCTATTCAGTCTCGATTAGTCACGATTGACTAATGCATGGGAGCATATCATACGACGTGATTCAAAGTCGCGGAACGCCCGACAAACCCACGTTTCATCAGCAAGAATTCGTCAATGAGGATCCTGATTTTCAGAGAATTCGTACTTGCCCACTCGACGGCTTGCCAACTATCCCTCACAATCACATGCGGATAACCGCGAGGCACGCCACGTGACGTCATCCCGCTTTCGTCCTCATCAGGTGATCCAGCGGTGCTCCGTCCGGACGAATCCGTTAGTCGCGTGCGTGTGTTCGCCGCTATGCCAGTCAGGGATTCCGATCATCTCACTCGAGGAGCCTCCAATGACAACCACCGCCGAATTGAAACGTGCCGCTCGATCAGCAGTCGAAGAATATGCTCCAGAATTGATTGCACTCAGCGATTGGATGTATGCGAATCCCGAGCTCGGTCTGCAGGAGATCAAAGCGTCGGAACGGCTCACCTCGCTACTCGAGCAGCACGGGGCAACTGTCGAGCGAGGTATAGCTGACCTTCCTACTGCCTTCCGAGCGCAGGTCACGCAGTCGACGAAACGACCCACGGTCGCGATCATTGCTGAGTATGATGCGCTGCCGGAGGTCGGCCACGGCTGCGGCCACAATATCATCGCAACATCAGCCGTGGGCGCCGGGCTCGCGTTGCGCGCGATCTCCAGCCAGTTGCCAGGATCCGCGGTGGTCCTGGGCTGTCCGGCCGAGGAATCAGCTGTCGCCAACGCGGGCGGCAAAATCTATCTCATCGAAGCCGGGTATTTCGACGATGTCGACGCCGCCATCATGATTCACCCGATGAACGAGAATCGAATCGGCACAGGCTCGTCGCTCGTCGCGCGCGGCCTCGAGTTCCAGTTCTTCGGCAAGCCGGCCCATGCCGCGGCGGCGCCACACGAGGGAGTCAACGCACTCGATGCCGTAATTCAAACGTTTAACGGAGTCAGTGCACTGCGACAGCAGTTGCGTCCGAGCGTGCGCGTCCACGGTGTCATCACCAACGGCGGTGGTGCGCCGAATGTAATCCCGCCGTTCACTGCCGCTCGCTTTCGAGTTCGGGCCACAACTCCAGACGAGGCCGAGCAAGTGATGCACAAGGTCGTTCGCTGCGCCGAGGCGGGTGCTCTGGCGTCCGGAGCCCGGCTTGAATGGCGTGAGTACATCAAACCGTACCTGAATATGATCCCTAACCGAACTGTGGGCCAGGCATTTGGAGAGAATCTCAAACTGCTTGGTATCGATGTCCAGGAGTCACCGTCGGCCGAAGGCGCGGGATCAACCGACTTCGGGAACGTCAGTCACCGGGTCCCGGCGGTTGAAGCCTATTTGCGGATCTGCGGGCCCGAGGCGGGCTGGCACTCCACGGAGGTGGCGCTTGCAACCAAAACCGACGAAGGCCACGCGGCAATCATCAACGGCGCTTCGGGCCTTGCAATGACGGCTATCGACCTGCTAACTTCCGCGTCATTACTAGAAGAAGCTCGAGCCGAGTTCGCCACGTCGATGACTTCGATGCCATGATTGCATGAAGAAAAAACCCTGCATAACCCGTACATACTGTCCGTACATCTCGGTCGAGCAACTGAACAGTTTGAGAATCTCTTCGGCATGAGTTCGCTGGCTCGCGAACGTTCGCACTCTTCTCTAATCAAAATGGCACCGGCAATTATCCAAATGACTCTTTCAAATTGCCCTGAAGTCAAGTACACTGTGTGTGCGCCATCCATGTGGGGGACGGGGACGGGCACACATATCGACTCACATCCAATCTACTTCTCCGCTGGACCTAACCAGATGGGCTCGGCGTCGGCAGCGTGCCACTGAATCACGGTGTGTGCGTTAGTTCGATTGTAAACAGGGGTTTCTTTCAAGCACAGGCGTGACAAGTTGAGTTCAAGTTCGCAATTTTACCAGTGAAAAGGATTCCTTCATGCTGAGTCGTTACGACATGTACTCGGTTCGCTATCCATTGCTTCCACTTAAGAACGTGGTCATATTCCCGAGAAACGTCGTAACACTTCTTGTTGGCCGCACCCGCTCCATTCAATCCATTGAGGAAGCAATGAACCGCGATCGCAAGATCGTCGTAGTAGCGCATCGGGATCCTTCGACCGACGACCCTCAGCCAGACGATCTCTTCGAGATCGCAACGCTTGCAGAGGTCTCATCAATCGAACATCAGCCTGGTGGCAATATTCAGGTTTCCCTTGAAGGCTTGAGCAGGGTGAAGATCGTCCAGTTCGACCCAGCACGTCCGTACTATACGGTGCGAGCCGAGCAGGCCATCGAGCGGGTGGCGCTCACACCCGAGGCGCAAGCGCTCCTGAATCATATTCAGCAGTTAGCCCGGCGCTTCCAGGAAGTCAAGAACTCCTTCAGCACCGATGTGATGGAGATGATTCTGGCCACCAACGATCCGTCGCATCTGGCCGATCTCCTTACAACCCAGCTCATTCGTGACTCGGAACAACGTCAGAATTTCCTGGAAAACCTCGATCCGCTTAATCGTCTTGAACTTCTCACCGTTCACCTCACCACCGATCTTGATCTTGCAGCGCTCGAGACTCGTATTAAGGAGCGCGTGCGAGAGCAGATCGACAAGAACCAGCGAGAGTACTACCTTCGCGAGCAACTGAAGGTAATCCACGATGAGCTTTCGGGCGAAGGTGGTAGCGAGATCGAGTCGCTACGGCTGAGAGTCATTGAACGGGGCATTCCTAAGTACGCCGAGGAGAAGCTACTCAAGGAGCTGTCGCGACTGGAACGCATGCCAACCGTCTCGGCCGAAAGCACGGTGGTCCGCACATATATTGATACGGTTCTGGCGTTGCCCTGGTCAGAGGAGACCGACGATAACCTGGAGCTCGACCACGCCGAATCGATACTGAATGACGATCATTACGGTCTCGATCAGGTGAAGGAGCGCATTCTCGAATTCTTGGCCGTACGAAAGCTGACTCGTGGAAAAGGTGTCGCCGGCGCGTCGATCCTGTGCCTCGTCGGCCCTCCTGGAGTCGGCAAGACGAGTCTTGGTCGATCAGTCGCTCGTGCGATGGGACGTGAGTTCGTGCGCATCAGTCTTGGCGGCGTTCGAGACGAGGCTGAGATCCGCGGGCACCGGCGCACCTACATCGGCGCGTTTCCCGGTCGGATCGTCGGCGCGCTAAAGACTGCCGGTACCATCAACCCAGTGGTCATTCTCGACGAACTCGATAAGATGTCGTCCGACTACCGGGGTGATCCCGCCTCGGCCATGCTCGAAGTTCTCGATCCAGAGCAGAACAACAACTTCTCCGATCACTTTCTTGACATGCCCTATGATCTCTCAAAGGTGCTCTTTATCGGGACCGCCAACTATCTGAACAATATCCCTCGGCCACTGCGAGACCGAATGGAAATCATCGAAGTCAGCGGATATATCGAGCAAGAAAAGATTGAGATCGGCCGGCGACACCTGCTCCCCAAGCAGACTGAGATCCACGGTCTAAACCCTGGGCAGCTTGAAATTCCAGAAAAAATTTGGGTTAAGCTGGTCCGACAGTACACCCGCGAAGCAGGAGTACGAGGTCTCGAACGGCAGATCGCTGGAATTTGCCGCAAGGTGGCTCGCGATGTGGTCAAGGGTCGAAGCAAGAAGATCCGTCTGACGCCGGCCAGACTAGAAGACTACCTCGGTCCACAGCGGTTCGGCTTCGAGCAGGCGATCGGCGAAAATCAGGTTGGCGTCGCCATCGGGCTCGGGACAACTGACGTCGGCGGTGAGCTTGTTCCGGTTGAAGTCGCGATTCTGCCCGGCAAAGGAAACCTGACGATCACCGGGCAGGCCGGAAACGTGATGCAGGAATCGGCGCAGGCCGCGCTCAGCTACGCCCGCTCGCGGGCGGGCGCGCTTCGGATCCCTGTCGATTTCCAGGAAAAGCACGACCTGCATATCCACCTGCCGGAAGGGGCGACCCCAAAGGACGGTCCATCTGCCGGAATCACCATGGCAACCGCGCTCATTTCGGCGCTCAGCCGACGTGCAGTCCGATCGGATGTGGCGATGACCGGCGAAATCACGTTGCGTGGTCGAGTTCTGCCAATCGGCGGATTGAAGGACAAAGCGCTCGCCGCCCACCGAGTCGGTATCCGTCGACTGATCGCACCTGAAGACAACCGGCGCGATGTGGACAAGCTACCGCATAAGATTGCGTCAGAGATTGAGTTCCTCTGGGTGGAGAACATGGATCAAGTAATCGCGTATGCGCTCGACTTCACCGAGCAGATTGAAGACATCGATCCGACGTTGCTGGAGCAGCTCGACACCGACGTTCCAGTACAGTCGCCGGATCTGGCGCTCATCCCAGCGGACGCTCCGTCGTTCCAGTAGTAGCGGCCAGGCAAAAGTTTCGTCTATATCGGTCACAAACATTTGACGCTCGACGGAGAATCTGTCCATCTCCGTCGAGCGTTTCTATTCGAATCTCGAGTGAAACGACAACACAAGCGCTTGATCCTGCTCGGCGCGGCGTGTATCTTAGCGAGGTTTTCCAGCGGAGGTTGAGCCGATCGAGACGGCGACTCATTCCGCACACAGCCAGCGAGTGATTCCAGTGAAACCGTTATCACTCTGAGGAAGGAACCTCGTGGCGCGACCCGCTTCCAGTTCCCCAGCGCTCGCGGAAGATCTCGACGTTCCCGCCGTCGGCCCCAAACAGATCGCAATCTTCGTGGTGGTCTCGCTTGCGCTGCTGATGTCAAGCATTGATTCGACCATTGTCGCGGTCGGGCTACCGAACATGATGGCCGGGCTACACACGAATCTTGTGTGGATCGGCTGGGTCCTTACCGCGTATAGCCTGATGCAGACGATCATCATGCCGATGGCCGGGAAGCTGAGCGATGATTTCGGCCGCAAGAATCTCTTTCTTGGCTGCGTTGTCCTCTTCACTGGCAGCTCGATGCTCTGTGCAATTGCTCCAAATGTTTACCTGCTTATCGTCTTCCGTGTATTGCAGGCTGTTGGCGGCGGCGCGTTCATGCCATCGGCGGCTGGCATCGTGAGTGACGTCTTCGGCGCCAAGAATCGTGGCACTGCCATCGGACTCTTCACCAGCGTCTTCCCAATCGGCGGCATAATCGGTCCAAATCTCGGCGGCTGGGTGATCGACAATTTCAGCTGGCGTGCGATGTTCTCGGTCAACGTTCCGATCGGAGTCGTGCTCCTTGTTGCCGGCATATTCGTGCTGCCAGCCGGAGGGCGCGTCGCCACGAGCCGAAGTATCGATCTCATCGGAGCTGGAGCCTTCGCGGCTGGAATCGTAGGCATTATGTACGGCATGACCGTCTGGGGTAACGAGATCAACTTCAGCGCTCAGGTCGTCCTATGGGTTGTCCTCGGTATCGCGGCCCTCGTTTATTTTGTCTATCATGAAGGCCACAGCCGAGATCCGATGATTGATCTCCGCCTTCTCAAAGAGCGAGCATTCTTCGCCGCAAATCTTTACAACCTTCTTTACGGCGCATTGGTCTTTGGCTTCTTCAGCTTTATCCCGCTCTACGCAACGGTTGAATACGGCATGTCGGCGAGTGCGTCCGGATTCATTCTGACACCGCGAGCAGTCGTCATGATCGCCGTGTCAGCGATTAGCTCCTTCATGCTCATCCGTTTCGGATACCGGCTGCCAATGATTATCGGCATCGTCTTGGTGGCGATCAGCCTGTTTCTTACAAGCCAAAGCTGGAGCGGCGTGACACTCTTTGGACACGGCATTAGCAACATCGTGCTGGTATCGACACTCATTATGATCAGTGGTTTTGGGGTCGGTATCGGTGGACCGGCAGCGAACAATGCGGCGATTGAGTTGATGCCCGAAGCGGTGGCACGTATCACTGGTCTGCGTGGAATGTTCCGGACGACCGGCGGTGTGCTCGGAACCGCGACGATCGTGCTGATCCTATCCCACTATAAGAATCAGGGCATTGGACTCGCTCACATCTTCTTCGGTCTGTCGGTTCTGGTTCTGCTGATCATTCCGACCATCTTCCTCATTCCAGACAACGCGCGTATGCGTCGCAAGGCGGCCGGACTCGAAATTCATGCCGGGCTGGAGTGAGCTCATGATTGGGGGTGGCAATGCGAGAGAAATGTTTTGAGCCATCGCAGCTGATTGAGTTCGCCTCATCTATCTTCCGACGAATCGGTGTGCCAAACGACGACGCGTCGCTCTGGGCCGACACGTTGGTCCGGTCTGACATGCGCGGTCACTCCTCCCACGGCATCTTTCGGCTCCCCTGGTACGTCCATCGCATTCAGCGAGAGGTGATGAGGCCAGTAACCGAAATCAAGACGCTGCGCGATCATCGGGCGGTGATCCTTCTCGACGCTCAGGAAGGCGTTGGACAAGTCGCCGCGTTCCGCGCCATGCAGATCGCCATCGAACGCGCGAAGACGTATGGAATAGCGGCCGTTTCGGTACGTCGCAGCAATCACTTCGGCGCGGCGATGTATTTCACCCTTCAAGCAGCCCAGGCTGGATGCATCGGCATGATCTCCACCAATGCCAGCCCCGCGATGGCTCCCTGGGGCGGACGAAAAGCCGTACTGGGCAACAATCCATGGTCGATCTCAGCCCCGGCGGGCCATTTCGACCCACTTATCCTCGATATCGCCAACACGATGGTCGCTCGCGGGAAGATCTACACAGCCCGGCAGGAAGGTAAGGAGATCCCGAACAGCTGGGCAATTGATAAGCTCGGCAAACCGACGACCGATCCAGCCGAGGCCTTGGCAGGGCTGATTCTCCCCATTGGTGGGCACAAAGGCTACGCGATCAGTTTCATGGTCGACGTTCTTACCGGCGTTCTTTCCGGTTCCGAGTTCGCGACCGGTGTTGCCGGTCCATATCAGGCTGAGCGGGAAAGTGGATGTGGCCACCTCGTCATTGTCCTCGACATCCGCGCCTTCATGGATCTGGACGAGTTCACCTCGCGCGTTGAGAAGTTGATCGCTGAGGTCAAGGCATCACCGCTGGCAGCGGGAGCGGACGAGATCTTGTATCCCGGCGAGCCAGAAGCGCGTGCCGAGCGGGCAAGTGAACGCGATGGGGTCAGCCTCGCAGAAGCCACCACGGCCGATCTCAAGTCGCTGGCAAGCGAACTCGGGGTTTCGCATCCGTTCTGATTCCAGTCCCATCGGCACGGCGCCACTCGGCACGATACCTGTCGATCGAGTGAAAACGATCTCCCCGGTCCAGCTATCCTCGGAATGCGGCCGCTATCGCAGCAGTCATCTCGTCGGTACTGGCCGACCCGCCCAGATCCGGCGTCATCAATGTTCTTGAGGCAAGGACACGCTCCACCGACGCCTCGAGACGCCCGCCGATCGATAAGGCCGTCGGATCGCTGTGAGTAGAACCAAGCCAATCGAGCAGCATCGCCAACGACAGGATCGACGCGATAGGATTGGCCTGCCCTTTACCTGCGATGTCTGGCGCAGAGCCGTGTACCGCCTGAGCCATCGCTCGACCGTCACCGGCGTTGAGTCCAGGTGCCAGCCCCAATCCGCCGATCAGCCCAGCAGCCTCATCAGACAGAACGTCACCGAAGAGGTTGGTTGTGACGATCACATCAAAGTCTTGCGGTCGCATGATGAGGTGCATGGCAAACGCATCCACGTGAAAGTCATCGACGCTGACATCCGGGAAATCCTTTGCAACTTCGCGGCATGTTTCGAGGAAGAGCCCGCAGCCCAGGCGTAGGACATTCGCCTTGTGTACCAGGGTCACGTGTTTGCGGCGACGACGTGCCAGAACAAAGCCAGCTCGTGCAAGCCGTTCGCTGGCATGACGCGTCACCACTCGCATCGACAGAACCGTATCCGGCCCCGGACGGAATTCGCCCGATCCTTCCAGCATGTTCCGATCGGCGTAGAAGCCTTCGGTATTCTCCCGCATCACCACGACGTCAACATCGGAACGGAGCGAGTCAACACCTGTGAAGGATCGCGCCGGTCGGATGTTGGCAAAAAGCTCGTACCGCTTGCGGAGGACGGCACTCGGGTTCGGCATGGCGTCGCCACGATAGAGGTGGGTCGTTAGTGGCCCCAGTATCCAGGCATCGCAATCCGAGAGGGACGAGATCGTCCCATCAGGAAGTGTCGATCCGTGTTTCGCATAGGCATCGAGACCGACTGGCAAGTTCATGATGGTCAGATTGAGGTTCGGCTCAACTTCAGAGATGGTTTCCAGGATCGTTCGAACCGACCCAATCACTTCTGGACCAATACCGTCGCCTTCCATAACCGCAAGCCTGTAGCTCCCCAAAGCTTCCCCTTTCATGCTCCGCGATCCCGAAGGCGTCGAACCTGCTGCCGGAACTGCGATCAGCCGGGCAACCGCTCTCCACGAAGCGGATGACGCCCAATCCAGGTGGAAATCTGGTCCATACGGCTGAACTCGACCAGCGGCAGGCGAACGGTGACGCGAGTTCCCTCACCGACTACACTGGTGAGACTCATCTGGCCGTCGTGCGCCTCGACCAACGACTTGGCAATCGCGAGCCCCAATCCTGCGCCACCTCGGCCACGTGAGCGGGCCTCGTCAACACGAACAAACCGATTGAAGACCTGATCTATTTGGTCAGGCGGAATACCCTCGCCCGTGTCAGCCACGTCGAGTAACGCCTCGGCTCCCTGACGTCGCGCGGAGACATGCACTTCCCCCCCGCGTGGCGTGTGCTTGATGGCGTTGTCGAGAAGGATCAGCAGCACTTGTTGCAGCCGATCAGGATCCGCCTCCACGAGTAGGGGAGCGCTGGATAGATCGACACTGACGGAGATTCCATTGTCTCCAGCAATCGGCTGGACGCGCTGCACGGCTTCCTGGGCTGAATCGAGAAGATCCAGCGGCGCCACTGCGAGGCCAAGCTCGCCAAGATCAGAACGCGCGAGCGTCAGCAGATCGCCCGAGAGTCTCTCGAGACGGAGAATCTCGTCCCGAATATCATCAAACAGCTCACCATTTTTGTGGAGTGGCTCAGTGCGATGCCGATCGAGCAAATCGGTGGCGGAATGCAGGATCGTCAGCGGCGTCCGAAGCTCGTGCGACGCATCCGCAATAAACTGTTGCTGTCGCTGAAACGCCGCCTCGATTGGGACCAAGGCACGTCCCGCCAGAAAAGACGCGCCAAGCAGCGAGAGTCCCAAGCCGATTCCCCCGCCGATCAGCAGACCAAGCAGCATCCGGTGGAGTGCTCGTTGCTCCGGAGCGAGGCTCTGGCCAACAACAAGAAGAGCGGTCGATCCCCCGCGCACATCGATTGGGCTGACGTGCACCCGGTCAGTGTCGTTGCCGACTTCAATCGTGTGGAATGGCTGCAGTGGGTTTCTGACGAGGCTACTCGGGAGATCAGTGAGGTTTACCGACTGCGGGTTCGCGATGATCTGTCCAGTGTCGGACGCAATGAGGTAAAAGACGCCACCATTGTAACCTTCTCGTCCCAACGCAAGATCACGTTCATCCTGATCGTGTAGGGCTGATCCGGCGGCGTCGCTTCGGCTCGCTAGATTGCGGTCAACTTCGGCGATCAGACTGTGGGACAACATGATGTACACCGCGATTCCGACCGCGATGAGAATCAGGCCGAGTACCAGCAGATTCCATCCAAGGAGCCGGCGTCGAATTCCGATGAACACGGTTAATCCCTGATGCTGTAACCAACGCCACGGATCGTGCGGATCAATGGACGTTGGTGACCACGATCGATCTTGTTCCGTAAGTAGTGTATGTAGGTTTCGACCACATTCGACGTCAAGGTCGCGTCGTACCCCCAGACGTGATCGCTCATCTGCGCCTTGGTGAGCACCTGTCCGCGGTGTCGCATCAGATACTCGAGGACGTCAAATTCCTTGGTCGTCAGTTCGATGGTTTGATCACCGCGCCGCGCGATTCGTGCCCCAAGATCGAGGGTCAGATCCGCGACGTGTAATGATTCGCCGTCCGGCTCCTCGGCAGCCCGACGGACCAGCGCTCTGATCCGGGCATAGAGTTCCTCCATCGAGAAGGGCTTCACCAGGTAATCATCAGCCCCGGCGTCAAGGCCTTTGACCTTGTCTGGCACGCTATCCCGAGCGGTGAGCATCAAAATGGGCGTGCGAATACGCTGCTTTCGCAGTTGACGACAGACTGCCAGGCCATCCATCCGCGGCAACAGAACGTCGAGAACGACAATATCAAACGCTCCGGAAAGCGCTCGCTCCAAACCATCGAGTCCGTCATGCGCGACCTCCACTCGATTCCCGGCCTCGACAAGCCCACGCGCCAGGATTCGGGCCACTCGTTCGTCGTCTTCGACTACTAGAACGTACATCGCACACCACATCCCAGAATGACGTTTGTCCGACCGAACGGTTCTAAGCTCATTCCAATATTGCCTCACTAGTCTTACAGATGACGACATGAATGGAAGGCTACCGTTGGACGAGCCCGTATCGGATACTCAGCACAGCGATCAAAGCGAGAAGATCGAGTCGCGCACACGCAGCCGACGCTCATGGCCCATGATGATCATTGGGCTTGTGGTCGGTGTCTTTGGAACACTCTTCGGTCTCGCTATCATCGCTGGACGCCTTGCACTGGCCCATCGTAGCAATTTTCCGCTTGAACGAGCCAACGGCAGCTTTGCCGTGTCCGTCGCTGCCAGATTCCATTCTGGAAATCAGGCGACGCCAGTAGTGCAGGACAGCCGGGCCATCGAGTCCGGACGCTCCGCATATACGGGATCCTGCTCGATCTGCCACGGGCTGGATGGCACCGGCAAAGGTATTCTCGGCAAAGCCACCTATCCGAACGCGACTGACCTGACATCGGAAAACGCAATCGAGATGTCTGACTCGCAACTCTACTGGATTATCGCGAACGGATTGAGCTTTACCGGAATGCCTGGCTTCAACAGCCAATACAAGAGTCAGGACATCTGGTCGATCGTGAGCTACATTCGCACGCTGCAGAAACAGGGATCCGAGCGCTGGCGCTATCGAAGTTCCGACCGCGACCGCCGCCCAGTTGGCTGCGGCCAATCCGGCGGGGACTGCGGCCGAACGAGGCGCGGCGGTCTACTTCGCGCTTGGTTGTCAGACGTGCCACGGCGCGGTGGGGAACGCACCGGGCCAGCTGGCTCTTCGTCGTGGCGGCGAAGAAGCGACACGGACGATCCGTAACGGACGCAATGGCATGCCAGGTTATGGCACCGATGTCGTGAGCGATGCGCAGCTAATTGATTTGCAAGCCTATCTCGCGACCTTCAACGACCGACGTGAATCAGGGAATCAAGGCGGGCCGGGGAGTGAGCCGTCAACGGCTGGAATACAGTCAAACCCGTAGCATGACAATTTTTCAGGAGTCCATGACGTGAAACTGAACCGCAGACGAATCCCGGCAATTGCGATCACGGTGATTTCCACGACCGGGCTGATCGTCTTCAGCGCTTGCTCGGTCGCGAGCGCCGATTCAGCTCCAGGCACCGCGGCAGCACCAACCACCGCAACTTCAGCACCGGTTTCAACGCCCACGCCGACAATCGTCTCAAACGTTCCATTTCCGTTTGCTCAGGCGAACGTTTCAACCGGGACGACCGGGAACACTTCTGCCGTGCCGACGTCCGAATCTCGACATCGTGAACGCGACGGCGAGGGTGAAGAAGGTGGGGAGTTCGGCGAACACGGATCGACCCAACGTGTGACCGTGACGCTAACAAACAGTGGACTGCAGCTGAGCACGTTGACAGCCCCGGCAGGATCGATCGAGTTTGACCTGACCAATCAAACGTCAGACACGCACCACGTTCTGATCAGCGGTAATGGAGTCAACGGTGATTCGGGCGCGATTGCACCCGGCGCGACGGCACATCTCCAGGGCACGCTACCGGCAGGAAGTTATCAGCTGTCGATCGACACCGCGAAGAACGGCAACTCAAGTATTACGCTGCAACTGCGGTGATCGAGCAATTTAGTTTCGCTTAATCTCACGCTCACTGGAGGCTCAGACGGCACAGGTATCATGATATCGGCACGTAGAGGATATGAAGTGATCGATTCTGCAACTATCCGACCAGATATGACGGCCCCGTCAGGTCAGCTGCGACTGCTACGACCAGGACAGACCTCACGAGAATCTCTGGCGGAGTATCGACAAACAGGCGGCTACGATCGGAAGGCGTGGGAGCGAGCGCCGTCCGAAATTATCGAGCTTGTTAGCCAGAGCGGCCTCCTTGGCCGCGGTGGCTCGGCCTTTCCGACTGGCCGGAAATGGAAAGCGGTTACTGAGCAGAACGGACGGCGAGCAGTTCTCGTGAATGCTGCCGAATCAGAGCCCGCCAGCAATAAGGACCAGGCGCTCTTACTCTTCCGTCCACATCTGGTGATCGAAGGGGCGCTTCTCGCCGTGCACGCCGTTGAGGCCAGTGAACTTGTCGTCTACGTTCATTCCGACGCGCGCATGGTCCTGAATTCGGTGTCCGAAGCAATTGATGAACTCAACCATACAGGCACGAAATTGCCGCGCATCCGTATCATCACGGCCGAGCCAGGATACGTTGCCGGCGAAGAGACTGCAGCGATCCAACGAGCAAACGGCAAGTCGGCGAAGCCATCATTCAAGCCACCGCGGCCATTCGAGAAGGGTCTCAAGGGCAAACCAACACTCGTACAGAATGTCGAAACGTTGGCCAACATCCCGCTGATCGCGCGGAATGGCGCAAAATGGTTCCGGTCACTCGGCTCGCCCGGCCTTCCGGGAACGCTCCTGGTCACACTCTCAGGTGCGGTCGCCAACCCCGGGGTCTACGAAGTTCCAGGCGGCTCCGAGATACAGTGGATCATTGACGAATCAGGCGGAATGGCGCGCGGGGAGAAGCTGGCCGCGCTGCTGCCTGGCGGCTATTTCTCCGGATGGGTTGATGAAGTCAGTGTCCGCCGCGGCACGAGTCTCGAACCAGGCAGCCTGAAAGAGCTGGGCGCCGCGCTCGGCACCGCCGCTATTACAGTCATTCCTGATTCCGTTTGTGGGCTCGAGCAAGCCGCGGCGCTGCTTCGGTTTTTCGCCAACGAATCCGTCCGTCAATGCGGTCCTTGCACATTTGGCACGGATGCGATGGCGGATTTGCTGGAAAGCATCGTAAATGGCCAGGCGAATCAGAACGACCTCAACCGGCTGCAGCGATATGCCGAAGAGATGCTGCCAAAGCGGGGTGCATGTGGGCATCTCGATGGAGCCACCATTGCTGCTCGGACGGCGCTCACCGTATTTCGTAACGAAATAGCCCAGCATATGCGAACTGGCACGTGCGGTCGCGCACGACGGGTCGTACTTCCCGGGTTAGAGAGAGTCGGGGAATATGGCACGCGATAAGACCAAGACGCGCACCTATCTTCGCGTGCGGGTCAACCCGATTAAATGCACAGCGTTTGGATTTTGTGGTGAATTTCTACCCGAGGTTTTTGACCTCGATGACTGGGGCTACGCCTGGCTCCAACGACCCGACGTACCGATGTCACTTGCGGATGCGGTCTACGAAACCGCGAAATCCTGCCCAACGGGTGCAATTTCGGTCGAAGTTGTGGACGAGCCAGATCACCGAGCAACAGCCATCGAGCAACAGATGAAGACTTCGACGAAACGATCACGACGCTAACGATTGACCGAGAACCTAACGAGCACTTCAAAGAAAAGATGGGAACATGGCAAGTGAAATTCAGGCAGTTCAGAACCGAAACTCGATCCATGTGCCGAAGAGCGTCACAAGACACGGGTCTACACAGCGAGACTGGCTCATATCGCGCCTGCGTACGGCTCGTCGCGTCACCCTCGTAACGAGTTTCGGGATTGGTGCTATCTTCACCGGACTGGCGCTACGGCATTCCTCCCAACTCAACAATCCCGCGTCAGCCCAGGCACTTCAAACATCGTCCCAGGTCGTGTCGACGCAGGCTCAACCAGCGAACGCACCAAGCCAATCGCTCTTTGACAAGCAAGGTTCGAGTAATTTCGCGGTTGCGCCGGCGCCACGAGTATCGGTACCGCGGGTACGAACGGTCTCGTCGTAGCATGTTCTCCCGGAGAGCGTGATGACCCTTACCGCCTCTGCATCTGACCTCGCCACGGCTCGCTTCGACGCGCTCGGAACTGAGATCGTCGTCGCCGTTACCGATGTCACTCAACTTGGCATGGTGCTTGAGCATACACATCGCTGTATTGACGACATCGATCGAACGTTTAGCCGGTTCCGGGCGGACAGCGAGCTAGAGCGACTACAACACACTGGTCCTGGCCAACAGAGCGCATCACCACTCTTCATCGAACTTCTTGAGACGGCGCTGCTGGCTGCGCGCTCCACCGATGGAGTTTTCGACCCGACGATTCGCGACGCACTCGAATCTTCCGGCTATGATCGAAGCATCGAAGAAATCGAATCTGCCGGTCCCGGCCCGGCCCGTGGCGCGCTCGTCGCCGGAACCTGGTCTCAAATCGAGGTTGATGCGAGGAAGGGCGTCGTGACGATTCCGAACGGAGTACGTCTCGATTTTGGCGGCATCGGGAAAGGTTTCGCGGTCGATTACACACTTCGCAGCCTGCTCGCGGTCGACTGCGGCGTGATGATCAGCGCGGGTGGCGATCTCGCCGTAGCTGGGCCACCACCTGAGAACGGTTGGCCGTGCGGAATCTCGACCACCACGGTTGATCCACTCGACGAGACCATTCTGTTGCGGCGCGGTGCTATTGCCACCTCCGGCTTGGGACGACGGCAATGGCGACGCGACGGACGATGGCTGCATCACCTCATCGATCCGCTTTCCGGCACTCCGGCCGATAGTCCGTGGTCCTTCGTGACCGTGGTGGCGGCAACGTGTGTAGCGGCCGATGTGGCCGCCAAAGTAGCCTGGATCAAAGGCAACCTCGGACCAAGCTGGATCGAATCTCTCGGACTTGCCGCACGCTTTCGCGATCATGAAGGCAAGGTCACCTACACCACACATTGGCCACTTGACACAGAGGAGCATTAGAGATTGTCTGGATCGACTTCAAATTTGTTGTGGTACGTAGGACGAGGAAGCGGCATTACCGCGTACCTGCTGTTGACCTTTTCCGTTGTACTGGGAATCGCTTTGAGCCGTCGCTGGTACTCAGTTCACTGGCCGCGAATGGTCGTGGACGAACTCCATCGCTGGCTGACAACGACCTTCTACGTGTTTGTCGCGATTCACGTCATCACGATGCTGCTGGATCCATTCACGCATTTCCGCGTGATTGACGTGCTCGTGCCATTCGCCAGTACCTATCGGCCCATCTGGCTCAGCCTTGGCATTATCGGCACCGAATTGAGCATCGCCGCAGGCGCAAGCGTCTGGGTGCGAAAATGGATCGGATACCGAACCTGGCACGTGCTGCATCTGATGGCCTACCCGATTTTCTTCATGTCGCTCTTGCACGCGATCGGGACCGGCTCCGACACCAAAACAACCTGGGCGACTGCACTCTATGCCGGCAGCTTCGTGCTCGTCGCAGGAGCGACGCTCTGGCGACTGATTGAGATTCCTGCCTGGCGCACCGGAGTGATGGTGACAACGCTCGTGACTGCGGCCGCTCTGGTCGTCTGGGGTATCGGTGGGCCGTACGCGAGCGGTTGGGCGAAAGCGGCAGGTACACCCACCAAACTGCTTCAGGCCGCTGCTGTGCAGCGCGGACTGACGACCGTTGACGCCAACTCGTCCACGCCTATGCCCAGCACTCCAAAGCTACCCGCGAGTATCCACGACAGTGTGTCAGGGCAGACGCTTTTGAACCGGCAGCAAACTCAAGTACTCTTACGCGGCACCGGAACCGGGGACACGCCAATTGACGTCGCTATTCAGCTTCAGATAATAAGTGAGCAATTCAGCGGGCAAATCCAACTACGATCAGCGGACCACACGCCTCTTTGCTCCGGCAATATCTCTGGTTCGGATCTCAGCAACCTAACCGCGACCTGCAAAGGATATGGTCAGGAACTCCACCTGCAGGTGTCGTTCGCATCACTTCAGCGTACCGGCTTCACCGGAACGATCAGCGGGGATCTGCGAAGCTCTACGTAGTGCCGGGTGAGGGTCAGCCCTGATCCTGGGGATCCTGCCCACGCCGGCCGTGAAATCCACGGCCTGGTGCGTGGGCATGCCCGTATGATCCGTGGTTATGCCAAACCGGCCGATTCTCGGTCGGATCTGGCTTGAACAGGAACTTTGGCGGGGTAAAGACACGTACCGCAGGCTTACCGCAGAAGGGACATGCCTGTGGGCCACCCGCTTGACTGATCGGTAGCTCAACATCGAAGTGCGTGTCACATGCGACGCACCCAAACTCGTACCGACGCAAATTCACGCTCCTCAAACACTTGCCGTGATCAACAGTTCCCGCCGCGAACAGAACCGTTCGTCCGCAATTTCCTGTATTATGCCCGCTGGTCGACCTCCAAGTCGGTAGTCTCGACAACGGTCACCGTTTGAGCATGACACCAAGCGAGAGGCAGCAAGAATGATCGAAATCGATCACGCGAGGCTCACCCAGACATTATCCGATTTGGTGCGCATCAACTCGGTGAATCCGGATCTGGTGCCGGGCGCAAAGGGCGAGAAGGAAATTGCGGAGGCGATCGCCGATCGACTCAAGCAGACACCCGGCATTACGGTCGAACTGCAGGAAGCAGCACCGAACCGACCGAACGTCATCGCAACCGTCGGAACCGGTCCTGGTCGCACGCTAATGCTCAATGGCCACATCGACACCGTGACCCTCGAAGGAATGGGGGAACCGCTGTCAGGGCGCGTTGACGGCAATCGGCTGCACGGCCGCGGCTCAAACGACATGAAATCGTCGATTGCTGCCATGATTGAACTTCTCGAAGCTATCGCAAAATCTGGCAACTTTCCGGGGAAACTCATTGCGACATTTGTCGTCGACGAAGAGTACGCGAGCATCGGAACGCAGGCCGTCTGTCGCGAGATTGATCGGTGGAAACCCGATGCCGCGCTCGTATTGGAGCCGACCGGACTGACCGTTAATATCGCTCACAAGGGGTTTGTCTGGGCCGAGATCGAGACGCATGGATTCGCGGCTCACGGTAGCGCCTGGCAAGAGGGCGTTGACGCGATTTCACACATGGGAAGAGTCCTCATCGAACTCGAGAGTCTGAGTCATGAACTGCTCGCACGTCCCGGTCATCCGATTGTTGGACTGCCCTCAATGCATGCATCACTCATACGAGGTGGTCAAGAGCTATCTTCATATCCGGCTTCCTG
The DNA here is from genome assembly GCA_963739715.1 of uncultured Chloroflexia bacterium. GTDB lineage: Bacteria > Chloroflexota > Chloroflexia > Thermomicrobiales > Thermomicrobiaceae > CALAGB01. The sequence continues at coordinate 35,593 of CAVUBN010000025.1, forward strand.
TCATCTCGAAATAGAACGGCGCACGATTCCGGGGGAGACAGGCGAACAAGTGCGCTCGGAGTTAGAAGATGTCATCCAGAAATTGAGTAATGCCGATCCAAGATTCTCAGCAGCTCTGACGATGGGGCTCGTTCGCGACCCATTCGAAATCAGCCGCGATGCGCCGATCGTTCAGGCAGTCGAGGCGGCGTGCAAGCAGGTCCTCGGCCACGCACCTGGCATCGGCGGCGGTTCTGGCTGGATGGATTCAGCGTTACTCTCCGTTGCAGGCGTGCCGACCGCGATCTTCGGTCCAGGCGGTCACGGCAGTCACGGCTTCGAGGAATGGGCTGACCTAGATACGTTAGGTGTTTTCGTCACCGTTTTAGCTCAAACAGCTTACGATTTCTGCGCCGGTGCCTGAATGAATGGGCATTGATGGGCATTCGCCCCACATCTGGCTTGAGGCGCCTTGGCTCGTCAAGCGATCGATCAAATATGTGCAACTGTTCAGTTGAAAATTCTCTGCCTCAAATGCCTTGACAGTGAATGGCGAGTGCCCTAGTATGGAGCAGTCAAAAAGTTTTGACCATCCGAATTTCTTGGGAATAGCTTAGTCAAGTCCGTAGTTTGAGTGGGATGTGTGGACACGATCGAACGGCTGCCTGGACTCGATTTCAGGCCTCAAGAACGATACGTTATCCAAACACTTGAAGAGTTACGAATTGTTTCGAATCCCCTCCGGCTACAGATTCTTGATGCCTTGATTGCGGCGCCGCTTACAGTCACCCAAGTTGGCGAGCAGTTGGGGATCAGCTCCAAAAAGCTCTATTACCACATCGGTGAACTCGAACGTGTTGGCTTGGTTCGACTCGTCCAGACCGAGATCCAATCAGGTATCCAACTCAAGTACTACCGAGCGATTGCGGGATACTTTTACTTGACTGCGTCGATGCTACATACGGACCAGGGGGTCAAGAACGCCGATGCCAGCGAGGAATTCCTCGGGTTCCTGTTAGAAAGTAGTTCTCGAGTCTTGCGCCAGTCGGTCAACGCAGGCACCATCGACCGATATCCCGAATCCTTCATCGTCAGTCGGCGAATGCTCAAGATGTCGCCAGAGAAAGCGACACAACTTCGTGATCGACTGCGTGAAGTCGAAGCTGAAATCCTGGCCGCGGATGATCCAGAAGCGGAATTGACATTTTCCTTTGTATACGCGCTATTCCCCCGAAGTGAGGGGCGAGGAAGGCGGTGATGAACGCACGTTGATCATCGTGGAAAGAGTGTTCGGGGAGAAGTCGCACAGTTCGCGTTGATCAGCATGGAGAACGTCGGAATTGGTTGGTGAGGAGGAAATCATGGAATTCGAGAACAGTCGATTCAAGTCTTTGTACAGCCGATCATACTCACGTCGAACGATGATGAAGCTCGTCGGTGGTGCGGCCGGTGTGCCGATCTTGTCATCATTGATCGCAGCCTGTGGTGGATCCAAGACCGGTTCAACGCCAACAACCTCAAGCGGCAATGTTGCCGCCACAAGTGTCGCGGGTCAGCCGACACCACTTAACACATTCAAGAATGCTGGAACACCGACGTCCGCAGCCACTTCTGCCGCGACGACGGCGGCCACCGCTACGTCCACCGCGGCGGCCAGCGGCAAACCAAAACAGGGCGGCACGATCCGGCAGTCAAACATCAATGATCCCGACACACTTGACCCAGCATTGTCATCGTCAATTGTGTCAAGCCTGATCTTCCAGTACATCTATGATGGATTGGTCTTCATTGGCGAGGATCATCTGCCGCATCCGTGGCTGGCCTCCAAGTGGGATATCAGCACCGACGGTAAGCAAATCACGTTTACGATTCACACGGGTGCCAAGTTCCACGATGGTACGCCTCTGGACGGCGCAGCTGTCAAGGCGAGCTTTGAACGAATCCTCGATCCGAAAATCGCATCCATTCGAAAAACCGGCATGGGTCCGGTCACAAGCATCGATCTCGTCGATGCTCAGACGGTCCGCTTCAATTTCAGCGCGCCATACGCGCCGCTCTTTACCAATCTTGAAGGTAACGGCGTGGTGTCTCCGGCCGCAGTTGAGAAATATGGCGACAAGTTCGGGCACAATCCTGTCGGAACCGGACCATTCATGTTCAAGGAGTGGGCCACCGGCCAGAGCGTGACGCTGGTCAGATACCCTGACTTCGTCCAGTTCCGCGATGACTACAAGAACAAGGGCGTCGCCTATCTCGATTCCCTCGTTTGGAAGGTGATCGGAGATTCAGCCACTCGGAACGCCGCTCTTCTCAGTGGTGAGCTCGATATCGCGGGGGTCGATTTAACTCAGGCAAGCACGGTCCAGAAGAACCCGGAGTTCCAGGTTTTCGTTTGGAAAGATCGCGATGGATTCATCTTCGTCGAATACAACATGAACAAACCTCCGTTTGACGATCTAGCGCTGCGCAAGGCGATGGCGTACGCGATGGACCGTGATGGCATGGTAAAGAGTGCCTACAACGGTTTCGCAACCGCGAATCTCCTTCCGATTCCAAATGGCGTCGCTGGTTGGGACAAGAGCCTTGAGCAATACGCCTATCCTTTCGATCTCACCAAGGCAAAAGCGGCGCTTACCGACGGTGGATACACGCTGGCCTCTGATGGGACCATGCAGAAGGACGGCAAACCTGTCTCCTTCACGATGCTTGTCTACTCAGGGAATGACCCACTTAAGGTGGATGCGCAAATCATCCAACAATCGCTGCAGGAAATTGGCGTCAAGTGCGAGCTCAAAGTGCTCGACTTCAGCGCCGAACTTCCACAGCTCAACGCTGGTGACTTCGATTGCGACATCATGCGCTGGACCAGCCCGGATCCGAACATCCTTAGCCTGATGTTCAAGACTCCAGGATGGCGAAAACAGATGCATGACGACAAACTCGACGCACTCTGCACCACAGCCGATACGACGCTCGATCCGGTCAAGCGACTCGACGCCGTTCACGCGGTTGTCAAGTACTTGCTTGACCAGGCTTATGTCGCGCCGATCGTGACCGACTGGTCACTCTGGGCTGTACACAAGTACGTGAAAGACTACTCGTTGACCGTGTTTGGCAACGCCCGAATGGCGGATGTCTGGCTTGACAAATAGAACGATTGCAACGGTACGCGACACACGGTCAATAGCTGAAACGGCGGAGCCTAGGTGACAGCTTATATTGTCCGACGATTGCTGATGCTGATTCCGATCTGGTTCGGAATTCTGATACTCGTGTTCATGATGCGAGTGCTCGTTCCGGGCGATCCGATTCAGTTGATGTTCGCCGGTCAGTACAGTGACCCGCAGGTCGAGGCCGCTATGCGGCACAAGTTCGGCCTAGACAAACCGTTGACGACCCAATTCGTCGAATATGTCGACGGAGTCCTGCACGGTGATCTTGGCTACTCGATCACCGCGCAGACCTCGGTGACATCGCTGGTCAGAGCACATTACCCGTATACGCTAGTGCTCACACTGACAAGTCTCTCGATCGCGGTGACGATCGGAATAGTCACGGGTGTAGTGTCGGCGGTCCGAAAGGACTCCGTTATCGATCTCGTGTCTATGGTGCTGGCGCTAGCTGGATTATCAATGCCGGCCTTCTGGCTCGGTTTGGTACTCATCTACGTGTTTGCCGTCGACCTTCACTGGTTTCCGGTCCTGGGATCAATGTCACCCAAGGGACTCGTGCTTCCATCGGTCACGCTGGGCGTGATTGCCTCGGCAGTCACCGCCCGGCTTGTCCGGTCGACGATGCTCGACGTATTGAATGAAGACTATGTTCGTACAGCGAGGGCAAAAGGGATCGTCGAGATCAAAGTCGTGCTACAGCACGCCTTGCGCAATGCGCTGATCCCGATTGTCACGATTATTGGACTCCAGTTCGGGGGGTTGCTTTCAGGCGCCTTCATCGTCGAAGTCGTTTTCGCGTGGCACGGCATCGGCGAACTCGCGGTCACTGCACTGCAACATCGAGATTTTCCGTTGATACAGGGGATCGTACTGGTCGTCGCGACTACGTACGTCTTGGTGAATCTCGCGGTCGACGTGCTATACGCGGTACTTGACCGGCGCATTGTCTACGAATGAAGAATCGGGCTAAAGCATTATGATCGAAATAGAGGAAGATCGGACCGCCAGGTCGTCCGGATTGGCGACAACCTGGCAAAGGCATCGGGTGGTCGTTTTCCTTCGGACTCTTTTTCGCCCATTACCGGGCAGGGTCGGGGCGGCGCTCATTTTAACGATGATTGTCGTCGCGTTGTTGGCACCAATTGTCGCGCCGTATAGTCCAACCAAGCTAGCCATTGCCGACCGCTTATCCGGGCCAACGTCTCAACACTTCTTCGGCACCGACGAGACAGGACGCGATGTCTTCAGTCGCGTGTTGTATGGATCGCGAATCAGCTTACGCGTTGGAATCGTCGCTGTATCCATAGCGCTTGCGATTGGTGTCACAGCTGGGCTAATCGCTGGATACTATCGGGGTATCGTCGACACGCTTATCATGCGGGCGGTCGACATCATGCTCGCCTTCCCCGGATTTCTGCTCGCCCTCGCAATTATCGCCATGCTCGGACCCAGCCTTCGAAACGCGATGATCGCCGTCGGAATTGGATCGTCGACAGGGTTTGCGCGGCTCGTGCGTGGGTCAGTTCTGTCAATTCGAGAAACCGACTATGTGCTCGCCGCACAGGTGATGGGAGCCTCCGGTACCCGCATCATGCGCCGGCACATCCTGCCGAACGCGTTATCGCCAATCATTGTGCTGGCGACTCTTGAGTTACCCGCCGCCATTCTGATAGCTGCCAGCCTCTCATTTCTCGGACTGGGCGCCCAGCCGCCGTCGCCGGAATGGGGTGCGATGCTGGTCGATGGACGTGAATACATCCAGACAGCCTGGTGGCTGATTACGTTCCCCGGCGTCGCCATCTTTATTACGGTGCTGGGATTCAACCTGTTCGGCAATTCACTGCAGGACGCCTTGAACCCTCGTCTGCGACAACGATAGTCATTCGACTCTGTCTGAAATCTGTTGCCTGGCCAGATCTTATCGCCCAGGCAACGGATAGTAGGTAATTGCATGGGGGAAACTGAAATGATCGAGGTGGATAGAGCCAAAGTCGACGCGATCTTTGCGGAATGGGATCGAGACGACTCTCCCGGCTGCGCTGTCGGTGTCGTTCAGGGCGGGGAACTAGTCTACGCGAAGGCATTTGGCAGCGCCAATCTCGATCTCGGCATTCCACTCTCGCCAGCGTCGGTCCAGCACGTCGCATCGGTCTCAAAAGAGTTCACCGCCATCTCTACGGCGCTTCTGGCCGAGGACGGCAAACTCTCGCTCGAGGATGACATCCGCAAGTATGTCCCCGAAATGCCCAACTTAGGCCACACCATTCGACTGCGACACCTGATCCATCACACAAGCGGTCTTCGCGATCAGTACGGACTGTTCCGTCTTGCAGGCTGGCGTGATGAGGACAAGCAGGCTTTCAACGACGTCCTCGACTTTGCCTTTCATCACCGGCGACTCAATTTCGAGCCCGGTTCGGAATATTCCTACTGCAACACCAGCTATACGCTGCTGGCCCTTACGGTTCAACGCGTTAGTGGGAAGAAGTACCGCGATTTCGTGAGCGAGCGCATTCTCACCCCACTCGGAATGAGTCACAGTCACTTCCACGACGACGTCACCGAAATCGTCCCGAACCGTGCGAGCGCCTATGCGCCACGAGAAGGCGGCGGGTTTAAGGTTGCCAACTCCAACGTAGAAGCAGTAGGAGCGATCTGTCTCTACACGACCGTTGAGGATCTTGCACTCTGGATCCGCAACTTCACGCGAAGAGATGTTGCTGGCGCAGTTCTTGACGCCGCGGTGACAGCCGGAACACTCAACGATGGCAGTAGTCAGAGCTACGGCTACGGCTTGATGATCGGAAACTATCGCGGACTGAAAACGGTCAGCCACGGCGGAGTCGATTCAGGCTATCGCGCCGAATTACTCTGGTTTCCCGAGGTCGATTTCGGCGTGATTGTGCTCGCGAACCTGAGCACGATCAAACCCGGATCGCTAGCACGTAAGGTAGCGGATCACTACCTCGGTGAGCGGCTTCAAACCGTAGAACTTCTTGACGCCCCCGCAATTGACATGAACGATGAAGATCTCAAGGCCTTCACGGGCCTCTATCGAGACGAGCGCCGGTCTCTGACCCGACACGTCCGTATTGAAGATGGGAAGCTCACCGTAACTGGGCCATTCGGCGATCCAATGGAACTGGAGCCGTTCGGTGAAGGACGCTTCCGTCTTGGTGCTCCGCCGCAAGAAATACAGATCCATCCCGCAGAAGAGGGCGCTCTCGAATACCGCGAGATCTTCCGAGACGGCAAGCAGAACGTATTCTCGGGGGCTGAACTCGTCTCTCCGGCCGGGGACGCGCTGTCGCCGTACGCAGGGACCTATTTCTGCGCTGATATCAACACCCGCTATACCTTCTTCGTCCGAGATGGAAAACTGATCGCCCGTACTCCAAAATCGGACGATCGTGAACTGGAGCCAACGATCACCGATGCATTCAACCTCAAGGCGACCGATTTCGTCTTCAGCCGAGACGGCCGTGGCGATGTCGACGGATGCGACATTTTCTCTGAGCGAATTCGCGGCTTGAGATTCGATCGCGAACGTTAGGCGATTGGCAACTGAAGGTTTAGCGCGATCCCGGCTCGTACGTTCCCGGCACGGTGCGGAAGCCAACGGCGAGCCGGTTCCAGCCGTTAATGGCTACGACCGCCATAGTCAGACTAACCAGTTCCTCCTCGGAGAAGTGGCGACGAGCCTCCTCATAGACCTCGTCAGACACATCCTCCTGACACAGGAGTGTCAAAACTTCGGCCCACTGAAGCGCTGCCCGCTCGCGATCGGAATAGAAGGATGTTTCACGCCAGGCACTCAGTGAGTAGAGCCGTTGCTCACTCTCTCCGGCGGCGCGGGCATCCTTCCAGTGCATGTCGAGACAGTACGCACAGCCATTGATTTGCGACGCCCGTACCTTCACCAGTTCGAGCAGGCTCCGTTCGAGCCCACTCTCATGAACAAAGCGCTCCAAGCCGGTCATCGCTCGCATTGCGCCGGGTGATACTTCTCCGTAATTGAGTCGAGGATCCATTTGTGCAGTCGTCACGGTTTTCGTTCCTTCTTCGCGTTCCAGCCGAGCCCAAATTCGCGCTAGCTTCCCTCTCCAGCTTCGAGCACCTCCTTCAACACCACGGCATGATTACGCACTTCATCACGTGCGCCATACACGAGCGTCAAGACTCCTTCGCGAGCAACCCGACTGAGCATTTCGAGATCTGCAACGTGAACCGGATCCGAGAGCTCAGTCTGATAGCGCTCACGAAACTCCTCCCAGTGTCCTGAGTCACGATGATACCAGCGTCGTAGATCATTACTGGGAGCGATCTCCGGCAGCCGAAGGTCAATACGAATCGCATCCTTCGACACGCCGCGTGGCCACAGGCGATCGACGAGGACACGTGTCCCGTCATCTGAGGATGGAGGATCGTAGGCGCGTTTGAGCTTGATCATTTGTTCCTACGCTTCCAAAGACGTCGGTTCGAACAAAGTAATTTCTGCTGGGGCCTCACCGATTGGTCGTTTCTGAAGGAACCGCTCCGCTAGGCATGGCGGCAAGCGCTAACCACCCGTCGGGCCAAATCGCTCGGTGCGGATGTGCCCCGGCTCTGCACCGAGTTCCACCAGCAGCGATGAGACGACCTCGACGAACGGCGTTGGTCCGCAGATATACGTCAGTGTGTGATCACCCGGTTCCCCCACCACGTCACGTAACATCTCACGATCGATACGCCGGCCAAAGCCAGTCCAATCTGGTGGCCGGCGACGTGTCAGGGTGTATGAGACGCTAAACTCGTTATCATTCGCACTCATCTGATCGAGTTCATGACGAAAGATGATATCGTCGACGCTTCGGGCAGAGTAGAGCAGTTGTACCGGGACCTGACTCGCCCGCAACGCCCAATGTCGTGTGATAGACATCAACGGGACGATGCCCGATCCTCCAGCGATAAGTAGCAGCGGTCCGCCCATCGATTCGGTCCAGACGAAGAAGCCACCGATCGGACCCAGGAACTCGATGGGATCACCCGGCAGCATCTCGTCGACAAGATAGGGCGAGACTTCACCATCCTCCAGGCGCTCGATCGTCAGCATAAGATTCTCGGATTCTGGTGCCGAGGCGATCGAATAGCTTCTTACCGCCTGATATCCGTCCTCGGCCGTGAGACGCACATCGACGTGCTGGCCGGCTTGATGTCCGAGCCATTCGGGCACCTTGATAATCAGGCTAGAAGCGGTCGGCGTCTCACGGATGATGTCGACAACTTTGCCTGTCCACCACTTTAGTCGCCGCGATACCGTTGCTCTTTCCATGGATCTCCATACATGTGGTAGCCGTAGTTCTCCCAGAATCCTGGCTCATCACGCTTCATCAGGCGCAGCCCACGAACCCATTTGGCGCTCTTCCAGAAGTAGAGATGCGGGATGAGAAGCCGGGCCGGTCCACCGTGCTCAGGTTCGAGCGGCGAGTTATCGAATGTATCGGCGATCCATGCCTTACCGCCGGTGACGTCCTCGATCGGGAGGTTCGTGGTGTAGCCACCATCACAGAAGGCGAGCAGAAACTGTCCCGAGTCTTCAAATCCTTCCAGCAACGTGTCGAGGGATACACCCTCCCACACAGTGTCAAATTTCGACCAGCGCGTAACACAGTGAATATCTGTGGTTATTGTCTCGCGTGGCAGCGAACGGAACTCGTCCCAGTTCCAGTTCCTGGACTGGCCATCGGGCCCGACGACCGAGAATTCCCACGAACTGAGCGGCGTGCGTGGCGTCGGTCCGGCTGAGAGAACGGGAAATCGCTCGGTCAGGTACTGTCCGGGCGGCAAACGAGACGAAACATCGGGTGATTGTCGCCTGCCACGAAATCCACGTGTGAATATTCCAACCATGCGATTTCCTTTCAAAATGCTACGACGTTGGTTGCCAGATGAATTGTGTTCTGGGTTGGCCAGTCCGTCGCGTTCGACGTTGAGTTCTTCGAATTCGAGCCGATATTCCGACGATAATGGTACGGATCGTTAGGAGCGAATAATGTCGCATCTACTTAAGATTCATCGCTCCGCCGTCCTCTGCATTAACGTCGCCGGGGGTCCCGTGATTCCGTCTACGCGGATTGCACTTACAACCGCTCCCAATGATCAAGACTAGCGGTCAATGATTACAAGACTATTGCGAGCATGATGTACGGGTCACATCGTGGAAGGGTGCCGCGCCAATTGCTACGGGCAACCGCCGAGCGGTTCGTCGATCGTGTGTTTCACGCCGACGAACCGCTCGGCGACCGAAGGTGGACTAGGCGCTCCGGAGCACCTCATGAATCGCTTCCAGCACGAGCTTCTCTTCACCCGGCTCAAGCGTCTGCGGATTGAGCGCGATCGAATTTGTGTCAACCGGTGCTACCGCAATGCGAGGATCGCGATCCCACAACCGCTCGACAATCTCGTCTCGCTTAACCGGCGCCTTCGAGCCGAAGTGAACGATCGCTCGTCCATGAGGCTGACCCGCTTCACTCGGATATCCGCGCTCGGCCGTCACACCGGGGATGCCTGAGAGGCCGTCGATCCAGTACTTCACCGCCTGCTCGTAGCGCTCGATCGTGGCCGGTTCATCCTGTGCCAGCGACCACTCCAGAGCCGCAAGCAGCCCGGCGGTCTCCTCCTTGCCGACTTTCATCGGGCGGCCAATCGAATGGTTCGGGCTCGCATTGACCCGGCAGGCGTCAATCAGATCTTTGCGCCCGAGAACCAGACCGCTCGGCTGTGGCCCCCGGAGACCCTTGCCACCACTGAAGATCGCGATATCGACTCCAACTTCCTTGGTGAAGTGCCACAGATTCGACACTGGCGGAATCTGCGCTGCGGCATCGACAATCACTGGGATACCCCGTTCGTGAGCGATACGCACGACCTCTTCGATGGGAAGCGCCTCCCGGGCATAGTGAGCGCCGGCGAACCAGAGGACGCAAGCCGTGTGCTCGTCGATCGCCTCCTCAAGCTCACCGTCTTCGGGTCCGATCTCAACCAGCCGAGCGCCCGTCTGTCGCGCGGCGTAGTCGTATCCGTTTCGTTGGCTGCGGTAAACGATCACCTGGGTACGCTCGACTCCTTCGAGATACGGGAACGAATCAATGAGCCGCTGATCAGTTCCAGCGATGCAGGCAGAGACCGAGAGGGCGATGCCTGCGGCGGCACCGGAAGAGATGAAGGCCGCCTCGTTGTGAGTCAATTCGGCGATGCGCTCACCAACTTTTTTCTGAAACTCGGGTAAGTCAACAAATGCTCCGGACGCTGTGCTCATCGCCTCCACCACTTCTGGCGGCATCAGCGAACCGCCAAGACGTGTCAGTGTGGCGGAGGCATTAATTACCCGGCGGATCCCCAACTCATCGTAAATCGTCATGGCTTCATCCCCTCGAGTGTCAATCCGTTGACCAATCTCGTGTCGCTGTCTCGATCTGTTCGTCGAGTGTCGCACAGTGATTCAAGACGGCCAAGCGTTGAGACGCTTGACAAAGACATACTCTGTTAGCGACGCTAGCGCGATACAACGTCACGTCGCATTAGCCGGAAAGCAGGTGTCAGGTGGCCTGGAAAGTCGGCACGCTGGGGCTCATTCACGATCATGTCTGGCAGCACCTTGAGGAGATGGCGGGGCGAGACGACATTGTCGTGAGCGTGGCGGACCCAAATCTGCCGTTGCGCGACAAGGCTCGTGATGAGTTCGGTGTAGCTCGGCTCTACGACGACTATGCGATCCTGCTCGAAAAGGAACAACCGGACGCCGTTCTGATCTTCGTCGACAATGCAAGCTGCGCATCGATGGTCGAGCTGGCCGCGTCGTTCGGCAAACCGATGATGGTCGAGAAACCCATGGCCAACAGCCTCGCGAATGCCGAACGCATGCGTGTGGCGGCCGTCAACGCTGGGGTGCCACTGATGGTGAACTGGCCAACCGCGTGGCAACCGGCCATTCGTCACGCACTCCAGCTCGCTCAAGATGGAAAAGTTGGATCGATCTACCGCTTCAGCTTCCGCGGCGGGCATCGAGGGCCGAAAGAATACGGTTGCTCACCCTACTTTTGTGGTTGGCTCTACGACCAGGAGCGCAACGGTGCCGGCGCCTATATTGATTATTGCGGGTACGGCGCCAGCATGGCACGACTCTTGTGCGGCATGCCGAGCCGTGTCAGCGCGATGATCGGCCATCTGGTGAAACCGGATATTGCCGTCGACGACAACGCCGTATTGACGCTGCGCTATCAACACGCGCTCGCAGTCATTGAGGCCACCTGGTCGGCTTCTGGCCCGGTGCCGGAAGGTGGACCGGCAATCTGGGGCCGCGACGGAACGCTCGTGGTACAGCGTGATTCCGGGCGTCGAGAAGGTGACGTTCGTCGCGGCGGCACGGTCCGTCTGACCTCCGATGCTGATCCAGACGGTCAGATCCTTGAACCTCCGATGCTGCCAGAGGGCCAGCGCACCGCCATCCAATACTTCCTCACCTGCTTAGCCCACGATCGACCAATCGAGGGGCTGGTCAGTATGGAGGTTGGAAGGGATACGCAGGAGATCCTCGAGGCCGGGCTTCGCTCCGAGCACGACGGCCGCGCTATTTCTCTGCCACTTTGACGACCGAACGGTCTCTACCTGGAAGGAAACGGGAAATGGCTGATCCCATTCGCATCGGGATCATCGGATGTGGACGGATTTTGCCCGCCCATCTACGCGGCTACCGTCTGTTACGAGAAGCGGGCTACGACGATTTCCGCATCACTGCGCTGACGGCTCGCAAGCGAGATGACGCACTGATGTTTCGACGTCGAGGTGAAGGACCACCGCCTCGCCCACCTGTCAGTCTCAACCCAAGCGACTCACTTGCGGCGCCACACCTCTATGTGAGCGACTTTCAGCCAGAGTGCGACGCCGAGGTCTTCACCGACATAGACGAGATGATCTCTTCAGGTCTCGTCGATGCCGTCGACATCACCGCATCATTACCAGTTCACCACACCGCCGGTCTCGCCGGCCTGAAGGCTGGAAAACACGTGATGGTCGAGAAACCGATCGCGGTAACGATCAAAGCAGCGACCCAACTCGTCAAGGCCGCCGAAAGCGCGAATCTGTCGCTTGGAGTCATGGAAAACGTCCGCTTTGAAGCATCTGTTCGGCAGGCCCATTGGGCCATAGAACGAGGAGAACTCGGGCAACTCCAGATGCTGGCGGCGATTTCTATCGGGACCGCTGAGTGGTCACCCGATCGCGTCGTGGCCGACACTCCCTGGCGGCATCTGAAAGTTCAAGCGGGCGGTGGAGCCTCGATCGATATCGGCGTTCATCTGGCCCATCGGCTCCGCTATCTAGCGGGGGAGATTCGGTCCATGACGGCCATCGCCCGGGTCTTCGAGACGGAGCGAGAGCTGCGCGATCCGGACGGCAACGTGTTCGGACAATATCCGGCCGATGCCGACGACGCGTTCTTCGCGCTACCGGAGTTCGAAAGTGGCGCAGTTGGCACTCTGTCGTTTACCTGGGCCGGGCATGGTGAACCGACCGGGCTCCCAGGCGGCACAACGATCTACGGGGATCGTGGCTGCTTGAAAGGGGCGACCATCATTCGGGACGACGGTGAGCGGATCGAGCTTTCGGGCCTTTTCATGCGCCAAGCATCGGCGGAAGAGCGCGAGCGGTACTTCCCGCGCGGCGTGACCGATCCTTTCGCTCTCGCGTACCGTGACTGGCTCGACGCAATCGCCGCCGGACATCAACCGGAGATGAATGGCCGAGAGGCGCTACGGGATCTCGCCACAGCCTTTTCGATCATGGAATCGGCGACCGCCAACAGCCCGGTTCGTGTTGACGATGTCCTCAGCGGCAAGGTCGACGCCTACCAACAACCGATCAACGCGCATTACGAGTTGTAGTCTGACAAAGTGGAGCGGCAATGCCTTCAGCCGAAGTTGATCAAACCTCGGGCCAAGAAGAACGAAGACGCCGCGAAGGCGAGTTCAAAATGACGGTGGAGAGAATCAGGTTGCTCACTTACAACCTGATTCTTCTCGAAGACGTTGTGAGTGGTGACGTATACACCACTCAGTGACCGATCGAAACACAATGCGGCCCGAAGACGCGATTCAACGATGCTTCCATAGTCGGCGCAACGAGTAAACGGTCGTCCGGTCTGCCGGTGCTGTCCTCACCCATCTCGAGAGCACGACACAAATTGGTCCTAGACTCTGACAGTCAACTCCTCGTCACGGATCGCGGCGATGATCGCCTCGATCTCGTCCGGTCGCACGTCGTCACCCGCATCGAAACGCTGCTGGAGCCGCTCAAACAAGCGGGTCCGCAGGAAATCGCGCATCGTCGTCTGGTAGCTCATGGTCGCGGCCAGAATCGCGTCCTGCAACGCAGGCGTCCAGCGACGTTCGTGGGCGTCACGCTCTGGACCGAAATCGAACTCCGGCAGATCATCGCCTCGCTCGGAGCGCATCTCGGCCCGCAAACGTTCGGTTGATTCCTCGCTGATGCACTGATTTTCGATGACCACACCGTAGTCATCACGAGCGCTTTCGACGGTCACCAAATCATCGAGTACGTCATCGAGAACCCGATGGGCCGGCCGAGCAAGCGGATCACCATAGCCACCTCCCCCTTGCGTACCGATGAAAACTCGATCGCCGGGCTCGAGATAGAGAACATCGATCTTACCGACGTTCCGTTCCAGTGAACTGCCGCGATTGAGTGTGGTGAACCCGGTCGTGCCAGCCCTGCCACCGAGTCGACCCCAGGGGCGAAACGTGTAGCGCTCCATACCGCGCGCCGTGACCACGCTGTTCGGCGGGAATACCTTCAGTTCGAGCTCCACCCCGACACCACCACGGTAATAGCCTGGGCCGCCGCTATTCTCACGCAGGCTGTAACGACTCACGAGCACCGGCACCTCTTGCTCGATACTCTCGGTCGGAACGTTTTTCAGGAAGCCCATCGCAACGTCGACACCATCTAGCCCATCTTTCATCGGACGACCTCCTGAACCGCCCACGAGCGGCTGGACCACGCTCACCTTTGTGCCGCCGGTTTCCGGATCGGGCACGGAGACCAACGAGATCGAGCCCTGACTCGACCCACCAGCGTTGATCTTGTCTGGCAGGGCCTGTCCGAAAGCACCGAGAATAACGTCGAAAACTCGGAACATCAGAGCGGCACGCACGCCATAAGCAGCTCTCGGCTCTGGATTGAGCATGCTCCCTTTCGGGAGGATGAAATGCATTGGACGCACGGCGCCACTATTCAGAATGAGGTCAGGGGCCATCGTACGGAGGAAACTTATCAGGCCAAAGGCGATCATCCAGTGTCCGTCCTTGCCACCAGTTGCCATGTTGAACGCGGCCTGCACCTGCGGATCGGTACCAGTGAAGTCGAGAATTAGATCACTACCCTTGATCGTCAGCGCCAACTTAACGCGCTGCAGTCGACCCTTGATCACGTGGTCGATCTCAAGGTAGTCGTTGAAATAGTACGTGCCGTCAGGCATGTCATCGATGACCCGCCGAGCCTGAGCCTCGGCGTAATCAAGTACGTCGTCGATTCCGTGCTGTACCGTGGTCGAGCTATAACGCTCGACCAGATCGTGGATGCGTCGCTCGGCGGTGTTAAGCCCGGCCAGCTGCGCTTTAATATCGCCCCAGTTCAGTTCCGGAATACGGCAGTTGGCCATAAAGATCGACAGCACTTCGTGGTTGATCTCGCCCTTTGACATCAGGTGCACCGGCGGATAGACCACGCCCTCCTGGAACGTCTCGGTGTTGGATGGTGCGATACTTCCCGGCACACGTCCGCCGACATCGGAGAAATGGATGAAGCTCCAGGCGAAGCAGAGAAGTTCACCGTTGTTGAAGATCGGCTTCCAAATGTAGATGTCAGGCAGGTGCGTCGCCATCCCACCGGTCGTGACCGGGTCGTTAGAGAGAAAGACATCCCCTTCGTGCCAACCCCCAAGACGTTCTTCGACGTAGCGTATGGAGTCCTTCAGTGGAAGGCCGACCATCAGGTGGACGCCAACGCGATAGGGAGTGGCGAACACTTCACCTTCGGCGCTGGCCAGCGCGACGCCAAAGTCACCGGTCTCCTTGACAAAGACGGTGTGACCGGTTCGAAGTACGACATAGCCCATCTCATCGACGATGGCCTGAAAACGATTTCGCAGAACCTCCAGCAACACCTTGTCGGTACCGGCCAACTGCGCCTGGTCTGTCACTGCCTGCCGCCTCCCATTTCGTCAACTGTGCCTGGCAAATACGAGTAACGTATCAAGTAACGGCTAGTCGATTCGCGTGCCGATTACGTTACGCTGCCCATCAATCTCGAGCCGGTATCCCGGCGTGACCAGAATGGTGCTGTCGTACTGTTCGATGATGCATGGCCCGTTCAAAACCATTCCGGGATTGAGTGCATCACGCTCGAAGACCGGAACCTCCCATGCGGGAGTGGCCAGACGGACCGATCGCACTCCAACTGGCTCCGGTGCGGCCTGTGCTGTACTCGTCTCAGGGCCAGTAATTGCCATCCTCGGCTTGATAGTCTGACCAACGACCTGAACTCGCACGCTGATGATTTCAGTGTCGGCGTCGCGGTCGCTGTGCCCGTAGATCTGCTCGTACTGCTGGTGAAACCCGTCAAGCAACTGCGCAAAGCCAGCCGGAGTCGACAGGTCAGCTGGAACCGGAATCGTCAGCTCGAATGACTGTCCGCGGTAACGCATGTCAGCTGAACGCACCAACTGAATTCCGACGACGTCGGTCTCTTGATCGATGTTCTGTGCAGTCAACCAGGACCGTGCCTCATGCTCGATCTCGGTGAACCGTCCCTCGAGGTCCGAGGGTTCGAGCTCGGTCAGACGCAGATAGAGCGTTCGGATGAAGTCGGAGCGAAAGTCGGCCATAAGACAGCCAAGCGCACAAAGTACTCCAGGGGTCGGCGGGATGATGATTCGATTGATTCCAACCTCGCTTGCCAGCAGGAAAGCGTGGGTCGGACCCGCGCCACCGAATGCGAGCAACGCAAAATCGCGAGCGTCGACACCCTGACGGGCCATCAACGGAATGAACTCGGCGTACATGTTGGCAGTGGCAACATTGAGGACGTGGCGCGCCGCTTGCTGTGCGTCACAGCCGAGTTTCGCTCCGATCGTTTCCAGTGCCACATGTGACAGATCTGGCTGAAGCGTAAGCTCACCACCGAGGAAATGAGCCGGGTCAATAATTCCTAATTCTACGTACGCGTCTGTCACAGTCGGTTCGGTGCCGCCTCGCCCGTAGCAGGCTGGCCCGGGACTCGATCCCACACTTCGCGGGCCGACCTTAAGCACGCCTTCAGCGTCGATCCAGGCGACCGATCCACCACCGGCGCCGATCGACGAGACATCCACGGTCGGCATTGTGACCGGAAAATCACCAACGTGACCTTCGGTCGAGTAGCTAACATCGCCGTTGATGACCGAAACGTCCGCGCTGGTGCCTCCCATGTCAAATGTGATCACACGCGGGTTGTCGCTCTGGTGCGCGATCGCCGCGGCTCCGATGACGCCCGAGGCCGGACCAGATAAGAGCGTCTCGACCGGCACCCGAGCCGCGCTTTCGGCCGTCATGATGCCGCCGTTCGATTTCGTTGAGTAGATAGTGGTTGTCATTCCTGTTTCGCGGAGCTCCCGCTCCAACGAGGTGAAATATTCCTCCATCTTCTCACCGATATGCGCGTTCATCACCGCGACGAGTGTTCGTTCGTATTCGCGAAACTGCGGCCAGATCTCGCTTGAGGTGCAGACGTAGACATCTGGAAACGCATCCTTGATGCGCGCCTTAGCGGCGTCCTCATGAACAGAGTTGCGGTAGCTATGGAGGAAGGAGATGGCGAGCGTCTCAACGCCATCCGCCAGGAGACCGCCTGCCACCCGCTCGACCTGATCGAGATCGAGCGGAATGTACTCGGTTCCATCGACCAGCAGTCGCTCCCTGATCTCGCGCACATGTCGACGGGGAGAGAGTGGCACTGGCTTGTCGCTATACAGCTGGCTCGGATCTTCAAGTCGCAGTCGCCTCAGTTCGAGGATATCCCGATAACCCTCGGTGACAAGCAACCCGACCTTCGCTCCACTTCGCTGGATCAGCGTATTGACTGCCAATGTCGTCCCATGCACGAACGAAACGATTTCGGACGGATCAACCTGATAGTCGTGAGTGAGACGGCGAAGACCTTCAAGAATTGCGTCGGATGGATGATCCGGGGTTGACGCGACCTTCACCAGATTGTAGGCGCCGCCCTTCTCGTCCATGAGAAGGAAATCGGTGAACGTGCCACCGATATCGACGCCCAGGCGGTATCTCCCCATTTGCCCTCTTCCCGATCACTGTGAACTCTATCGGCGTGGGTCGCAAACACCACGCCGATAGAACTACCCGCGTCCTACTCCGGCTGATAGGCAGCCACGATCATGCCGTAGTACGTCGGATGTTCGTAGCTCAGGATTTCAGCGCGCATGGGAGTGTGCTTCATCGCTCCGGCCAGCATGAGCGTCTGCCATAGACCGTCGATCGATGCGGCTCGCACCTTCTCGTCCGGCAGATCGATGAGACTACCCGGGTCGTTGCGCTTGAGGGCATCCAATACAATGCCGTCTACTTCTTCAGCAGCCGGGCTGAAACCGTATGGGCCGCTCTCCTGATGTGTGTGTGACCAGTCACAGGAGGCGACGAAGACAACCCGGCGTCCGTCCTTTTCGGCAGCCTCGGCAATCGCGGTTCCAAATTCGACCATCGATTCGCGTGGCAGGCTGCGTGACGGATTCGCGATCACAATCGGTGGCGCGGTCGCCTCCGGCGCCTCGGCCAGAACGTTTCCGTGCCCGACCGCGTTGGTGTTGTGTCCGAGGAACCAGGCGGGAACCATGACACCCCAGTCCATCGGGATCGCGCTCTGGTGCCGGGCATTACCGGCGAAGCCGCCCATCGCGATCGGCACCCCACGTGCCCGGGCCGCTTCGGCAATGGCGTCAGTCATCGCCCCGTCAACCGGCACGTTCATCTCGAGCGTTCGCCCGCCCCAGGTGAGCGTCCCGGCTGCCCGGGCCACGGAAGCGAGGCAGATCGTTCCGTCGACGCGAAATCCGTGCGGTGTGGCAATCACAATAACGTCGGGATTAGCCGCGGCGGCCCGGCGACCGATTTCTTCGAGTGCGGATCGTGTGGCCAACCCGCCCTCGGCGTCGTCGCTCACCGCTGGGATGAGTGAAAACCCGTGTGGCGTGATGCAGGAGAAAACCAATGCCATTTTTCTGATTCCTTTCTCTTCTTCTTTGAAGGCCAACGACGCTGGCCGTTCCACTCCATCATACGTGGCACAGCGTCCCCGCTCCATACGTTCAGCAGCGGAACGAGAGGCGAAGCGGCCACGATCTTCGGACTTGTCAGACGAGGCGTCGGCTGCACGGAGAGCCAACCGCCCGACGATCATTGGAGATCGACCCGATCGGGTTCATGATATTGCCCCGGATACTGACGCTCCGACATGGCCGCGCCCTATTGCCTTCCAGGCACATCGGGAATAATATGTAAAGACCAGTATCCGCCCGAACGTATTGCCGCACCGGCATCTATTGATAGGAGGACACATGTCCCGCCTGATCATCGCCAATCGCCGGGGTCACCAAGTGCTTGAGTGGGACGCCGCGGTTGACACGGAAGAAGTACGCGCCGCCATCGCTGAGGCTGAGCGGATCATTGAGGATGCGCGCCGGCGAGGATGCGCGGTATCGCGTAAGGTTGACGGAAAACACGTGCTCGATCAGGGTAGGTTCGACCCGACAGCGGAGGAGTATCAAATCATTGCTCCGATTGCTGGTGGGTAAGACCCGAGGGGCGGGAAGCGGGGAACGCACATCCTGCTACCCGCTACATTCGGGCGCGAGGAATTCGGATGTCCCGATTCAGTAACTGGCTGCTGCGCCGGCAAAACAACGCCCCGTTGCAGACGCGTGATCGTGGCATCGAATTACCCTGGACCCAGAACTGGAATCACGTACCGAAGCGTAGCGCGGGGTGGGATTTCCGGGACGAGGACTATCGTGCTGCCAGGCTCAATGCGCGAGAAATCGCGCGCGACACGCTCGGCGCTGACGTCTGGGCAACGGTTCGGCGATTGGGCTACGTGGATGTCCCTTCTCGGCGCTTTACGGGTCTCACCTATCGGCTTCGTATTGGCCGCCGAATAGAGGTACGTTGCGAGCCTGGCTCCGATTCTCCCTGGCCCTTTCCGTATCTCTGCATCAATCCGAGCTATCCACTTCCTGAAGAGGAGTTCTTCGCCCACCTCTACCTCTACGTACGAGATTACGAGGACGAGGTAATTCGGGTCGCGGCGCCGCAGCCGTGGGATCAGCGCCTCGGTCGAACGTTTTGAGTTGAGCCGCTACCGACATCGCATACCACGGATCTGCGACATTCTTCGGATGCCGAAATGTGCCGCTCGCGCTACCATATTAGCGAAACATGAATCAATCCAGGGAATCGCGACGTGACGCGTGAAAGGGGATCGCCATGGCTGTGGCCGCCGAGAGGCTCGTCCGAGTCGGACGAATCGAGGAACTAGACAAGCCGCGTATCGTCTCCGGAGGCCGGCATGGCATCGCCGTGATCGCCGAGGGAGACAAGATCTACGCCGTCGACAATCGATGCCCCCACATGGGTTTCCCACTTCATCGCGGCAGCGTCTGCGACGGCATTCTGACTTGTCACTGGCATCATGCCCGGTTTGATCTCGCCAGCGGGGGCACGTTTGACCCGTGGGCCGATGACGTCCGGATCTATGACACCGTGATTGAAGACGGTGTCGTCTACGTCGATCCACAGCCGAAGCCGGTAGATCAGGAGCGGCGCTGGAAAGAAAGACTTCACGACGGGCTTGAGCAGAACCTATCCCTGCTGATGGTCAAGGCGGTTCTCGGTTTGCAAGAAGTCGGAGTACCGTCGTCTGACGTTGTTGAGATCGGTGCTCGCTTCGGGTCAACGTTTCGGCGCGCAGGCTGGGGCCCTGGTCTGACCATCCTGACCGCGATGTCGAACTCGCTGTCAGCGCTAAACCGGGAAGAACAGGCTCTGGCTCTGTACCACGGTATGGTCCATGTCGCATCGGACGTCAGCGGAGCAGCGCCACGTTTCCAACTCGATCCGCTACCCAGAGCCGACGTGCCTATCAGTCGTCTGAAGGTCTGGTTTCGTCAGTTTATCGAGGTACGTGATTCAGACGGCGCCGAGCGAGCACTGCTGAGCGCGATCGACTCCGGCGCGACGCAGCAAGAGCTCGCTGACATGCTCCTCTCGGCCGCAACCGACCATGTCTTTCTCGATGGAGGGCATACTGTCGATTTCATCAATAAAGCGTGCGAGATCCTCGATCTGGTTGGTTGGGATCAATCGTCGGATGTGCTGCCGAGCCTGATTCGCGGGCTAGCAATGGCCCGCCGTAGCGAAGAGCTCAACACCTGGCGGCATCCGGTCGATCTGATCAAACTGCTCGATTCAACGACGGATCGGTTAGCCGAACTCGTTGATGCTGCGGGCACCGGTTCTTCCTGGGATGGCTTTGACAGCCTCGTCGGGCTGTTGCTCGACGAGGATCCTGAAGCAACGTTCACAGCGATAGTTGCAGCACTCGAAGCTGGCGCAGCTCTAACCGAGATCAGTCAGGCGCTCAGTTACGCGGCGGCGTTACGCGTCGCGCGTTTCCACACGAGTAACGAGTTCGCCGACTGGATTACGGTGCTGCATACCTTCACCTACTGCAATGCACTGCACCAATCGCTCAAGCGCTCGCCATCGTCCGAACTGGCGCGCGGCATCTTCCATGGGGCTGCCAGTCTGTACCTCGACCGGTTTCTGAACATGCCTGCCGCGCGATTGCCGGAAGATCGCCCTGGCTCCGACGAACCGGCGACGACAGAAGAGCTTCTCGCTGATCTGCTTGACCTGATGGATCGTGAGCAACGCGTTAACGAATCCGCAATGGTCGTACACCGTTACCTGAGTCAGAGATTCGATCGGGCTCCCCTGCTGGCCACGCTCGGCCGCACGCTGCTGCGGGAGGACGCCGAGTTCCATAGCTACCAGATGTACGAGGCGGGACTCGCATTGGAGCGGGAGCTTCGCGACTCACGTCCGGCGGAGGCTAACCACGTTCTGGTTGCGGTGACCCGATATCTCGCGGCGCACGCGCCAACATCCCGTGCCATGTTGCAGACGGCCCGAACCGCTCTGCGCCTGCAACGAGGCGAGTCCGTCTACGAAGATCCGGAGGACGCACTAGCCGCGGAAGGCTAGGTCGATTCTTTCGACACTGACTTTCGATTCGGACACCAGAAGGCCGTCGTGGTGGATCAAACATTAGCCATCACGGCGGCTTTTCGTGTTGACGCGTCCCACGCCAGGCTCACAGTCGAGAGAGATTCTCCACCGGCGAGTAGGGCTTTGTGCTATGTTCGGGCGCGAGCGTTGCGACACTTCACCGGCGCGAGACAGGCGGGGTCGGTTCCAACGCTGTGTTCATGTCGGCGCTCGAATCCGTTACGCGGCGGCCAGAGAGCGCCAGTTCCGGCAAGAAACTGATCAAGGGAAGGTGGAGCGGTGAGTTGGAGGCCCCGACTCAAGCTCAGCCGAGACAACCGGCGAATATTCTACGGGATGGCATTTGGCGAGGGCGCATTCGGTATCTATCAGACGCTCTGGCCGCTCTATATCGCTGCCCTTGGAGCAACTCCCCCGCAAGTCGGATTCGTCATGGGCGTGGTCGGGGTCAGCCGACTCTTCACCTTGATGCCCAGTGGTATTATCGCCGACCGCCTGCCGCCACGCCGGATCATGGTCATGGGACGAGCCGCTACCGCGCTCGGTATGCTCCTGATGGCCTTCGCTCAGTCGTGGTGGCAGATGATCCCGATGGGGCTGGTGCTGGCGGCCGGCTCAATGGCATTTCCGACCATTCTTTCGACTATCGCCGCCGGTGCGGGTGAGGGGCCGGATCGCACTCGAGTCTTTACGCTGATCAACACCGTCGCTCCATCGAGCGGCTTGCTGCTAACGCCCGCGATTGGCGGGCTGATTGCCGCGACGCTCAATCTTCGTTCGGTCTTTGTCGTCTCGGCGGTATTGGCCGCCTGCGCCGCGGCCGCGTTCGCCACGATTTCACCACGACCGCCACCGGAAAAATCGCACGCGAATGCGAACTACCGCACGACACTCGCGAATCGATCGATCGCGTCGATCCTGATCTTCGAGATGATCACAATCTTCGCACTGACGGTGGGTACCGCGCTGGTCCCCAACTACCTGCAGGACGCTGAACATATTAGCGCCGGGATGATCGGATTGTTCGGCTCATTTGGCGCCGCGGGAAGCATCACGCTTGGCCTGCTCATTCATCGTGTGCGCCGGTTTCAGCAACCGTTCACCGCACTCTTGCTCTCCGTCGGATCTGTTGGGGGATCCTTACTACTCCTCATCGTTGGACATTCAACCTGGGCATTTGGTCTTTCATACCTGTTACGCGGCGGCTTTTTCGTCACCTGGACTTTGTTCGAAGCGGCTCTGAGTCTGGCTGCTCCGCCCCGTCTCAGATCACGCGCCTATGCGCTGGCCGAAATCATGAGTGGCGCGGGTTTCTCCGTCGGGCCGTTCGTGAGCGGCTGGCTATACGGGATCAAGCCGGCGCTCCCGCTCTATTTCGGTCTCGCACTTACCGCTGTCATCATGGCCAGTATTCCGGTCGCTCAGCGCATCCTCTGGCGCCATGAGGCGCACGCGGTGAACCGGACCGGCGAGGTGTTGGGCTAGCCTCCAGACGAGTCAACCTTCGACGCTGAACGGAAGCGGGAACACCGAAACGTAGGATCACTGTCAGTTTGAACATGACCTGCAGAAGTCGCGTTTGAAGGTTCCAATTAGTGGTGATTTGTTACCGGATACTGTCGCGGTAAGGTAGGGCTCTTAATCTCAGTCTAATGTAACCGGACTAGAGTTCCTCTCCGGTCGCAATGTTCGATGGCCCGGAAAGGGGACTCTTGATTGTTCAAGTTGGCAATTCGACTTATGAAAATCGGCATTCCGGCCGGTTTGATTCTCTTCGCTCTCATTCAGTTCGTTCCGTACGGCCACAGTCATACTAATCCACCTGTCACTCACCCCGTCACATGGAACAGCCCACAAACGCAACAGTTGGCAATGCAGGCATGTGGCGACTGCCATACTAATCAAACAACCTGGCCCTGGTATTCGAATATCGCTCCGTTCTCCTGGCTGATACAGCGAGACGTGGTTGAAGGTCGTTCGATCGTCAACTTTTCCGACTTCAGTACGTCTCAACGCGGGGCTGATCGCACCGTTCGAGCGGTCGAGAGTGGACACATGCCGCCCTTTTACTACACGTTCATGCATCCCAAGTCGCAACTCACCGATTCTCAGAAGCAGCAACTGATCGACGGGCTTCGAGCGACATTTGGCAGCCAGATCGGCTCCTCGACGAGCACCGCGCCTTAACATCGAACCAACGGAGGATCTGATCAGCGAGTGAGTCTGAGAATTGTCGCCTGGTCGCCGGAACCGGAAGTGAACCAGATTTCATTTGGTCGTACCCAGACAGGGAACCCGGCCGGTTGGGAACCAGCCGATGGGTAAGTCAGTTTGCTTCCGGTTGAGGTCATCACGGCGATTTTCCCGTCGAGCCCGACGGCGATCTCGCTGCCGTCAGGCGCCCAGCTCATTCCCTCACCAGGCTTACCTCTCGCAAGCTCCAACGAGTTCGACAGATTGCTTGTCGGCAGTGCGACAATGGAGTCAAATCGGTCCTGATCAGGATTGCTCCCAACGAAATGGAGAATTCGCGCAGCCAGCTCTCTACGGTCGGGAGACAGCGCGATCGCGGTGATCGAAATGCCTTGCTCGGCGCCGTGCGTATGCCAGATGACCAGCGGCACGACCTCTGCAGGACCGCTCAGGCCGACGTCTAATCGCCCAAGAACGATACGAAGTGGGTATCCGTCAGTCCATTCTTCGGCATGGGCGACGACCAGACTATCGTTACCGACCCATTCCGAGACGAGCGGTGCAGCGATGTGTGCATCCACTGGGATTGACCAGCTCGCTACGACACGGGGTGGATCGTCCCGCCCGACGATCCACAGGCTGACCTGTTGTTTGTCGACTACGAAAAAGCTGAAGTGCAAGCCGTCAGGGGAGAAACTTGGCATTCGATAGACCGCCGTCGACGCACTGCCCAGATTTGCCGCATCAAATTCGACCATCTCGTTCGGGTGGGCAGAACTTGATCTGATGAGAGCGATCCGGCTGCGACTCCCTTGCTGGAGCCTGTACTGGGTCACGCCGACAATGCCACTCCCATCCGGCAGCCAGGCCGGGTCACGTGCCCCACCGAGCGGAGCAGCAGCGACTGCACCGGACACTTCCTGCGAAACTGTGAGATTG
Source organism: uncultured Chloroflexia bacterium (assembly GCA_963739715.1). Lineage (GTDB taxonomy): Bacteria > Chloroflexota > Chloroflexia > Thermomicrobiales > Thermomicrobiaceae > CALAGB01. The sequence continues at coordinate 60,269 of CAVUBN010000025.1, forward strand.
CTGACACGATCGTAAAGCAGCAGTTGATCGCCAGCCGGAGCCATCCGGCTCCCAGCTGTTAGAGTCAGCTGAGCTCCAAGTCCGGGCACTGGTTCCGCCGCCATGAATGTCGAATTGGATTGCTTTGCCGTGGTACTCGATACTGGATCGCTGAGGTTCGATACGTAGCCGATCAGTGTCGGTCCGCTAAGTTGATCGAGAATCGGTCTGATCGTATGGCCACTCGCGTCGAGCATCAGCGTGACGAACGAGGATGGCCCTGCAGTTAGGGGAATTGCCGACGTCTGTGGCAAATAGAACGGCTCTGAACTCGTCAGAAAGATATTGCCTGAGGGTGCCCAAAGCACCCGCTCGCTACCGGCGCCGCGGATGGTGGGGACAAGTCGGGTTTCGTTCTTGCCATTAATCGTCGACTGCCAAAACCCAAAGTCATTCGTGTTTGCGACACTCGATCCGCGCAGGTAAATCAAATGTGTACCATCCGGTGAAATACCCGCCAAATTCCCAATCTGCCCCACTGGAATGTCCAGCACTGATGCGGCCGTTCCGTCGACACGCAAGCTCTCTATCGAGTAGCTGAAGCCGGACTGTCCGGAGAATCCGCGGTCACCGAGGTTTCTTGCGCTTGGAGTGGCCTCTTGAACATGAGACGTCGTGTAGTAGATTCTCTGGCTGTCCGGCGACCAAAAGATCGGAAAACCACTTTCGTTCAACGTGCCGATAGCCGGACCCAAATTCTTCCCGTCTAAGGGACGAACTTCGATCGACCCGAACAAGCGCATGGCATATCGGCTGATCGCGACGAACTTCCCGTCCGGAGACGGGACCGCGCTTCTCACTCCTCGCGTGAAGATCGTCTGAGACTCGCCCGTGTTGATGTTGAACTGAATCGCCGATCCCTGTTGATCAGTTTGCGTGGTAAAGAGCTCGAAACTGGGGCTGAAGGCGCTCGTTGGGATTTGACTCACGATCATGGTGGAGTCATTGAGCCAGGCAAGCGGAATCCGAATTCGTTGTGGATTTGATAGGGGCCATTCGTGAGCGATCGTTCCATCGAGATTGAAGATCCGTAGGGAATCGGGCCGTCCAGTATCAAGCGACGTCGTTACTTGCGCGATCAACCGTCGATCGGGCGAGACCAAGTTTTGAGCGGTGGTCCCATCCGGCACTTGAACCAACGTACGCCAGGCTCCTGTCGATACGTTCACCGCGTCTACGTCACCTGAAGCGGTGGTTTCGAGTAGCCAGCCTTCGTTGGATTCAGAGGTGACGGTGGAGGTGACCAATGGAACCACGGAATGAGGCGTGCTCCGAACCGCACGAGTACCAACAACGACGCCAACGACGAAGACAATTCCGAGCAGCGTAACTATCGTCCAAAACAGAGCTCTGCCGTTAAACATCAGATAGATAGGCTTTCGACCGACGATAGGCGGCTTGAGAGTCGATCGAATGTAGTTCAGTTCAGTGAGGAGTTGTTCATCAACCTCGCGGCTGCGTTCGTGTGCCTGGCGGCAGCGATCGCAACGACCGAGATGCAGCATCAACGACAGCGTCTCGTCTCGATTCGTCATCCGGTCGCGCTGACGCGCTATTACCGAAGCGAATTCGTCACACGGAGCCGCCATCGGTGCCCCGACGACGCGCCTGGCCCGGTTCAAATCCTGGCCGATACGGTCTACTGATCGTCCGCTTAAGGTCGCCAGATCGCCAGAGTTCAGACCGAGACCGAGATGAAATGCGAGCGACAGGGCTGCCGACGCGGGGAGATTCTGTCGTGGACCCAGGAGCTGTGGAACTGCCTTGCGGGTCGGCAGCAGACCAAACCAGCGGGCACTGTCAAAGACGGTCGTCGCGGCATTCCACACGGGCCTGAGCGCCGCGAGGTCAATCGGGCCGTCACAATCGAGGAGGACTGTCAATCGATCTGATTGCTCGGTGTCGAAGCAGAGACGAAGCGTGGCCCGGAGACTGTCAAGTTGAATAGTCGGATCGATCTCCGAGTCCAGTGACACGCTTTCCTCCGTTGCCCTCGACGACGCAACACCAGTGCTCCAGGACGATGCCGGGAAACAAGATAATCGACGGGCCGGTTACATTAGGATAGTACAACGGTGGCGCATAGCGTCCCAGCGCCGCGGCGGGCAATATCTACCCGGAGCAGGGACCGAGTGAACCGATTCGGAATGGGAGGAACAGAATGAAAATTGGTGTCGTCTTTCCGCAGGTCGAGATCGGACCGGACCGTGAAGTCGTCCGCGACTATGCACAGACGGCCGAGGGACTCGGCTACACCCATATTTTGGCCTACGATCACGTGATCGGGGCTGACACCTCGACGCGTCCGAATTGGCGCGGGCCGTATACGCTCGACACGCAATTCCACGAGCCGTTTGTTTTGTTTGGCTATCTCGCCGGGTTCACCAGTCTTGAACTCGTCACCGGAGTGATCATCCTGCCACAGCGGCAGACTGTTCTGGTCGCCAAACAGGCAGCTCAAGTCGACGTGCTCACCGGCGGGAAATTTCGCCTCGGGATCGGCGTCGGCTGGAACGAGGTTGAGTACGAGTCTCTCAACGAGACGTTCGGCAATCGCGGGCGGCGGGAAGAAGAGCAGATTGACGTGATGCGGATGCTCTGGACACAGAAGTCCGTTTCCTACAAGGGAAAGTGGCACAGCATACCGGGCGCCGGGATCAATCCACTGCCGATTCAACGCCCGATCCCCGTCTGGATCGGTGGCTCGACCGATCCGGCCTTCAAGCGTATCGGCAAGATGGGTGATGGCTGGATGCCACAGTTCCGTCCGGATGCCGAGGGCGAACAAAAAGTCGAAGTAGTCCGCAGCTACACGCGTGAGGCAGGCCGCGATCCGGATAAGCTTGGCATGGAAGCAAGACTTAGCCTCGGAATGACGCCGCGCTCGGAGTGGCGTAGCGACATCGAGCGCTGGCAACAGCTCGGAGCAACGCATATCTCGATCAACACGATGAGCTTCGGTCTGACCTCGCCGCGAGATCACATCGCGATGATCGAACGGCTCTATGACGAGCTCGGTCTGGCTGATTTCAAAGAGTAAGCAACCGAATAATCCTTTCGGTGGCCATCTGCCGGGCGATCACAGTGATCGCCCGGCTCCTTTGCCAGATGACCTCGGCTACTTGGGCATTGCTTTGATGGCATCGTAGGCAGGGCGCGGGTTCCCGAACTCGTCAGTCATTGAAAAGCCATAGTAGGGGCCGCCGGTACCTTGGAATATCGCGGCGTTCAGACTGAAAACGAACATATTCTGCATCCACGGCCACTCAGTGCGGGCAATCTCAAACGCGCGCAAGATGTATTGGGACTGCTGTTGAGGGCTTACCCAGTCACCATAGCCATAGTCAGGCCAGTCGTTATTCGTCGTCCAGCCAAATTCCGTCAGCCAAACCGGGAGATTTCCCAGGCCGCCTGCAATCAGGATGTTGTGGACCGCCTCGGCGTGGCGGAAGTAGAACTCGGGTGCGGTGGTCCATCCCGGATGATCTGCGAGGTTACTCGGCCAGAAGTTGTCCGGACTGTTTCCTGCGCCATAGCTGTGGATACCGACGACGTCGATGTAGTTCTTTACCGCGCCATTGTCGATCGAGAGAAGATCCTGCAGGTAATCGATGTCGGAATAGGCCCACTTTCGATTGTGCTGGCTGTTCGGAGCGAGGCCTGCCAGAACGATGAGCGCGCGGGGGTCATTCGCACGCACCACTGGCGACGCTGCCTTGAGCATGTCGAAATACCCACGTGCGTCGATGAATCCCCCGGCCTCATACGAGAGATTCGGTTCGTTCCAGAGTTGCCACGCGTCGACTCGACCGCTAAAGAAGGCGCTGAGCCGGTCCATGAAATTCGCAAAGAGCGTCGGATCGGCAGGCTGGCCGGAAAACGGGGTGTACGCCCAGGTTGGAACGCTGTTCACCGTCACCAACACCTTGAGCCCGCGCGAACGCGCCTCATCGACCATCGTGCTCAATGGATTGAAGGAAAACTCACCCGGCTGTTGCTCAAGCTCACTCCATTGCGCCTGTATCCGGATCCAGCCGCAGCCGCTCTGGGCAGCGAGGTCCAGGAAATATTGATTCGAAGCGAGATTGTTCAGGTCTCCCCACCAGAGAACGGTAAAGCCGCATCCAACCTGATGATCGGTATAGAGCGGACGTGGCCCAATCGGAGGGGGTTCCGGCACGCTGGCCCCCTCGACTGCCACCGCCTCTGCCGGCACCGTTCTTCGCCCAAGTTCTTCGCTCCCGAGTAGACCCAAGAGCACGTTGTACGGTGGCGCATTCTCGGGGTGAAGCTCGAACCGCGTTCGCTCGAAGTACTGCACTCGGTGCATCAATCCGTCGGTCTGACTCAGTTCATCGAAAGGTTCACTGATCGGGTAGCCGAAACCGGAGAGAGCTCCATGCTCCTGCCAGAATGTTCGAAATGTTCCGCAAAGAGAGTGCTGCGTTTCAGCAAAGTACGTGCAGTCGGAATCGGGCGCTGACATGATCGGCTGGAATGGTTTCTCCCCGCGACGATTGATGGTGGTGAGCAGCCCCAATCTCGTCAGCAAGACAACATACGGCGTTCCTACGTTCTCATCGTGCTGCTCGAATATCGCACGCTGGAAATACTGGCGAAACAGGCCATCCTGATAGAAGACACGGCTAATCGGGTAACCGAACGTCTCGAGTCCACCGTTTTGCTGCCAAAATACGAGAAAGGGATCGGACACCCAGAACCCGGTTTCCGAGAAATAGCGAGCATTCTCAATAACAGCAGGCTGAAGCGGCGCACCGGAAACCGGCTGAGCCGGCGCCGCGAGTACCATTCGGGGAATGAACGCCAGAATCACAATAGACAGCAGCCACCGCCTTGATCGTGGTGCCGTCAGTATCAGCATGCGAGCCCGTTTCCGATATTGTCGAGCGATCTCGCCGGGGCACCATCGGATCGCCTCCCCGGCGAGATCTCAGCTCCGCGCTAGCGTGTAACTCGAAGACCCAGGATTGAGGCGGCGGTGCGCAACGTGTGGCGCGCATCTTCAATCAGATGGCCCGCCTCGGCCGCACCGATCAGGTTCTTCGCCATCTCATTCAGGATACCGATTGCCTTCGGTGTATCGAGATCGTCTCCGATCGCCTCCATGAATTCCTCTTTGAGCGGCTCAAGATCAAGCCCCGGTTCCTCATCGGACCCGCGGATCAACATCGCGTTACGCAGCAGATCCACCATCGGCTCGAATTCCGCCGGACCATTGTTCTCATATTCAAACGATTCACGATAGTGGTGACTATGCAGGTAAAGTCGCAACGCATCCGGGCTGTGATAACGCAGCACCGTTCGGGCAAGCACCAGATTCCCGAGCGATTTGCTCATCTTCTCACCCTGGTAGCGGACCATCGCGACATGCATCCAGACTCGTGAAAAGGGCTCGTCGTTCGTATAGCCTTCAGATTGGGCGATTTCGCTTTCGTGATGTGGATAAATGAGATCCCCACCACCACCATGGATATCGATTTGCGATCCGAGATAACGCATAGCCATGGCACTGCACTCAATGTGCCAGCCCGGTCGACCCTCTCCCCACGGACTCTCCCAGGTCGGCTCACCCGGTTTGCTCGCCTGCCACAGGATGAAATCAAGTGGATCTTCCTTCAGTGGGTCATTCGGGTCAGCGCCCCGGTCCGCCGAAATTTCGCGCATCGCATCGCGCCCCAGACGGCTCAGTTTGCCGTAGTCCGGATCTGCCGCAACGCGAAAGTAGACATTCCCATCGCGCTCGTAAGCTTTCCCCTCTTCGACCAGCGACGAGACGATCTCAACGATCATCGGGACTTCTTCCGTGGCGCGACAGTAGACTGCCGGTGGAAGGGCATTGAGTGCGTTAAGATCTTCCTGGAACTGTCGAATATAACGATCGCCAAGGAGATCCCAGCGATCGTTGACTTCTTTCGCCTTCCGGAGAATGTCGTCATCGATGTCGGTGACGTTCTGGACGTACTTCACCTGCCAGCCGAGATACTGGCAATAACGGTTGACGACATCGAACGTCAGATAAGTCATGGCGTGGCCCATATGTGTCGTGTCATATGGCGTAATGCCGCACACGTACATCCGGACCGTATGCCCATCGAGCGGCTTGAATTCCTCTTTCTTACCAGTCAGCGTATTGTATAGCTGCACGCACTCTCCTCCCGCCAGTTCGAGAATCTCGGCAATCCGACTGCCGACATCCGCACTATGCTACATCAACCAAAGATATTCCGAACGTCCGAAAGCCTTTCACTCCACTATCGGGCAAGTCTTGAACAACTCGTGCGAGAATTCACGTGTTACTGTATAGTGCCAATGAGCACCCGCTCAACTTCGACAAACGTCCGGACCAGACATACTTCGCTCGAGCTATGGATGGTAACGCACGGAAAGGGATCTCTATGCCGCTCACGGTCGGAGAGCTCGCACCTGAAATATCGGTACCGAGCTCCTGGGGTGACACCTTCGCCCTAAGCGAGGCAACAAAGGATCACGCAGTCGTCCTCACATTCTACTTTTTCGCCTTCACCGGCGGCTGAGGCAACCAGTTGTCCAACTTCCAGGACAACATCGATGAGTTTCATCGACTAGGTGCCGAAGTCTATGGAATCTCCGTTGATTCACACCACGCTCAGCGCGTTTGGTCTGAACGACTTGAATTGACCTATCCAATACTCAGCGACCTCGATCGCCGAGCCATGACCGCCTATGACGTCAAGATGGAAGAGTTCGGCGCGTATCATGGGATTTCACGTCGTGCTGTCTTCATCATTGACCAATCCGGACGACTCGCCTACCAGGAGGTAATCACCGAACGCGGCGTCATACCGGACGTCGACAAAGCGCTCGGGGCCCTGCGGAAACTACAGATTACGCCATGATCCCAGCTGGAACGTCGGTCGCTCGGGTGTTCTCCGGACCAGTTGAGGATTCGAATGCCAATTGGGACGCTTCGGGTGGTGATGCGCAATTACACGAAAACAGGAGATGGGGATGGATCTTCACGTTGTCGAACTGAAGGTTGATATTCCCGCGGCAAACCTGACTGCCTCCAAAGAGACCGACGCTTTTCGAACAGACGGCGTGTATGACACGGCGGGCGGGAGCGTGACGTACTCCCGCCCGAGCCTTGACGAAAGCGAGCTTTCGGCGGACCCAGTAGAATCACTCGCGCTCTTCGACGGGCGAATAGCGGATGCGGTTGCCGCGGGATTCGCTTCGGGCCGCAGCGTGGTCGTCGCCGGTGGTAACTGCACGTCGCTTCCCGGAATCATTGGAGGTCTGCAGCAGTCACATGGACCATCCACTCGCATTGGACTGGTCTGGTTCGATGCGCACGGCGATTTCAACACACCGAAGACGACCCTTACCGGGAGACTCGGTGGTATGCCCGTAGCCGTCAGCACGGGTCTCTGCTATCCGAATTGGCGCATCGGAGCACATCAGGAAGTAGTCCTGCCGACGGATCGAATCATCATGGTCGACGTGCGAAACCTCGATCCCGCTGAGGAACAACTCGCACGTGCAACCGCCATCGCCGTCGTTCCGGTTTCGGGAGTTGGGTTGCGGGAAGCCGTCCAGAAGCTCGCCGCCAAGACCGACATCATTTACCTGCACATTGATCTCGATATCCTGGACGAATCTTTGGCGCCGTCGCACGACACCAAGGAACCAAACGGACCGGATATCGCCACTGTCCTGAGTGCCGCCCAAACTGTTATTGACACCGGCAAGGTTGAAGCGGTCGGACTGGTCGCGGTCTATCCGATTCGTGACGGGGCCGACATCTCTCTGGCATCTGCCAGTGAGCTGTTGCGCGAGGTGATTCGCCGCTGGGCAGCGAGCAAACTAGCCCGAGCGCCAGTTGAATAATCGCTGGGCAAATGCCGAACAATCACCGTTTGCTCAGTGCGACTCACATATCAAAGGGAGGGCGTTGCGAAAAGTGCGGGCGCCAAACGCGTCGCCCGGAGTTCGGGATTGCGACCGATCGAACTGACCGTCAGTCCTGGGGTGGGGTCGGTGACGCCGCTAAGGATCGACGGTTGAATAAGTAACAATAGGGGGCCGGATATGGATCTTCACGTCGTTGAGCTGCGCGCGACCAACCGCCCATCTCACGGGGAGGTGCCGCGCGAACTCGACTCATTTCGACAAAGTGGTGTCTATGACGTCGCCAATGGCAAAGTGAGCTACGCTCGCCCTTGGGTGGAAGACAGTGAACTTGCGGAGAACCCGATTGAGTCATTAGCGCTGATGTGCGGTCGGATTGCCGACGAAGTCGCAGCCGGGTTTGCGGCTGGTGAGAGCGTCGTCGTCGCGGGTGGAAATTGTGGCGCGTTGCCGGGAGTTATCGGCGGCCTACAACAAGCTAAGGGAGCCACCGCCCGCATCGGACTGGTCTGGTTCGACGCCCATGGCGACTTCAACACGCCGAAAACCACGCTAAGTGGAATGCTCGGTGGGATGCCTGTCGCGGTCAGCGCCGGACTCTGTTATCCGGAGTGGCGCATCGGTGCACATCAGGAGGTCGCGCTTCCGACCGATCGAATCATTATGGTCGACGTGCGCAATCTCGATCCGGCCGAGGACCAGCTCGTCCGCGCGACCGACGTCGCGGTCGTGCCAGCGGCTGGGCCCGAACTACGCGAAGCCGTCAACAAGCTGGCTGCAAAGACTGATCTCATCTATCTTCACATCGACCTGGATATTCTGGACGAGTCGCTCACGCCATCGCACGGTACGAAAGAGCCGAACGGTCCAAACATACCGACGACTTTGGATGCCGTGCAGTGTGTGCTGGACACCGGCACCGTCGAGGCGGTCGGTCTTGTTTCGGTCTATCCGGTCGGCGAAGGCGGCGATATCTCGCTCAAGTCCGGGACAGAGCTATTGCGAGAGATGATTCGCCGCTGGGCGGCAGGAAAAACGGCGGCGGTTGCGGCTAGTTAAGCCATTTCGCTTCATCACTCGAATCTGATATCGGCGGACCGGCTTCGCACAACGAGGCCGGTTCATCTTTTAGGCTTCGGGCGGCGGTGGGCCTGGCCACATGACAGGTCCAACACGCGATATCAATCATCAGAGGAAGAGTATGTCAACATCTTCTACTTACCGGCACAGAAAGCGGGCATGGGGTGTTCAGCGTGTCATGAGGGTTGTGTTCGCAATTCCCGTGAACTGCACATATCTGGACTGTGAGAATGCCGTGAGAGCGTTGAAAACTCGGTCAAGGTACTGCGTGTGATACCTTCACACCACAATCGCCCCATAAAACCATTGCAGCACTGCGGGAATTGGCCAAGAACACGAAAGCCGGCCATGTAGGCCAGTCTCCATTTGGGATAGGGAAGGGGTACGTGACGCTCGTGGTTGTCAGGGAGTATGCGCGTTCGGGCCGAACTGTTCGAGCGATCACACGCGTCGGCCACAGCGACAAACTGAGGTCGACCAATCCGACTGGAGCCAATAGGTGATATGCGTCCCGCCGCACTTTACACACTTGCCTGGACTCTCGCGGATCTGTGCCCGTTCGGCGGCTCGTTGCAATGAGCGAAGATCAGACCACAGGTTCATGTTCGGCCTCAACGTCTGGAACGATCGCGACCACGCTTCGAATCATCGGCTTGCCGCACACTCGGCAGGGACCACTGTATTCGAGCCGGTGCGGCAACAGGCATCACCTCGCGGGGCGTAACTGTCAGTCGCTCGACTGATTGCTCGCACTCTTCCTGCCATTACTGCGATCTACGGAGAACCGGCACCTGATCACGCGCCGGCGCACATACGTGCTGAGAACTAGCGTTCGCGAGCGAACCAAGACTTCGACAGTTGTTATGAACTTCGATACAATCGAACCTCCGAACCGACCGTGAACAGTCTGACGTGACAACACGTGTCCGTCTAGTTCGGCCGTATTTCAGACAGGAAGGGAGCCCAATGAGCGACAAGATCCGTGTCGTGCACCACGGGGAGTTGGAGAGCGGACCGGCGACGGCGGGAATGCTCCGCAGCCAGGCATTCTCACACGGAAACGTGTGGCTCGGTGAAATTCGTACGTCACCTGGAGTGACTTCTGGTTGGCACCACCACGGTGAGCATTCCACCTTCGCATATCTCGTGTCCGGTCACGCTCGGGTCGAGTTTGGGCCTGGTGGTGCCGAACACATAGAAGCGGGACCCGGCGATTTCATCCACGTTCCCCCACACATCATTCATAGAGAGGGAAATCCAGGAACTGAGGAGCAAGTTGCCGTGGCGGTTCGCGTAGGATCGGGGCAGTCGGTCTTTAATGTTGATGGACCTGATGAGACTTAGGCGTTATCCGACGCGCCCACTCGTCGGGATGCGACGCAGCTAAATTGGACGTTGCGACCAACGGAACACGCCGCGCTGGTTTCGAGCAAGGCGAGAGTCAGTCGTCTCTGTTCGATCATGCTGGTTCGGCTGACCTCGGAGACTGGGAGAGCAGTCTCCCCGTATTTGGTGCAAACTACCCGGTTGTTGTCGTCAGCTGTCGAGTGTACTATCCGGACGAGTTATTTCCGGGCGCCGAAAACCTGACCGTCGACGCACATACTTAGAACCTGACTGGCTTTCGCGTTCACTGAATCTCGAGCTAGCGGATTGGTCCTTCCTAACCCGGATAGGTCGGTTACCTCACGTTCGCCTAGCGATGGCTGGCTTTACTTCGTTCGCTTGTCCGCACCAGTTTGCGTCCTCGGCTGCCAGATGATTGGCCGGTCGGAACCGCGATCCAGCTTGTGAGTCCGCGATATTCAAGTCCTTCGGTGTCGACCAAACTGGCACGCGTCCTATTCTCGGCGTGCTTCGGGTTCGACTCCAAGCAGCTCGTACCGGCAGTCGAGAGCTTCGAACCCTCCTGCGGTCGGACACACCTGTAGTTTTTTTCCTGTGCTCTCTCAACGGCGAACGGCGTTTGTGACGATTCGGCACAGTCTACCCGCATCACGCTTCGTTGGGGATAGTCGGCTTCCCAAAAACGTTACCTGGCATCTGGCCGGGTCCAGGGGCGCTGTTCAAGCGCCCCACTCGATGCTGGCGGACACTCTTCAATGCAGGCACAGACTGCCCAACACCATGCTGGGTCAATTCCGGCGGGAAGATCAGATCGAAGGACCGATCGAACATCACTCGCTGGCGACGGCGCTCATCCGGACGCTATCATTCCATACGGTTTTACGTCCCACACGTACCGCGCGCGATGCACACAGGCAGAATTACTTCACCTGATCGCTGGCAAAGCGCGACTTGAACATTCATGCACCGGACGAATCTGCGCTGCCGGTCGCGCAAAGCGAGATTTCGAACGGGCTCTCGTCACTCCGTGACCGATACCACCACGGGAGGATGATCGATCGGGCGACCCGATTTCTGCCGGCGCTTGAAGTACGCCACCCCAAATGACGAAAAGGAGAACCCGACAGGAATGTCGGTCCCGAGACCATCACGTTCAACATGCAGGTTATCCCGTACAAGCTGATGCTGAATCGACACCAGTTCCCAACCAGCGCTACCGAGTTGCGCCATCGCGCGCTCGAAAACATCGGACGGCTGCTCACCGAGCGGCTGTTTGAGATGTTGGCTCGTGGCTCCATCGGCGGTGAAGTAGGTTACCCGACAGATCCATCCGACGTTGCCCTCTTCGACTTCAGTCCCATGTGACACCAGCGAACAATACTCCCAAGTTCGTGACATCGCGTTCTCCATTTCAGCTATGCGCAATCGATCGATCGCGCCACGATGACCAGTTTCTTCGACACATCCCTATCGCCACCAGCAACCAGTCTCCCATCGAGACCGTTAGTCGTACGATAACCGAAAACAGGTTACGCTCGACGCGGTCCGACGAGGGAGGGCGAAACACATTGACGACCACTATCAAGATCGTGCTCACTGTCCCACGAGTTAGCATTTCGACAACATCGAGAAAGACTGGAGCCACGGCGTGGGCCACAACCTCGAACGCTGCGACGATCGCCACGACACAGATCGCCGTAAACACCGGCGCCAGTTCAAGTCGCTGAACAGACCACGCACAATCCGCGCCCGACACCAAGATTCGCCGCCATTCCGAGCCTTAGGAGAAAAGGCGGACCACACGAACATCAAGCGGGCCGTCGATACAATTGTCAAGGCCAGGCTGGCCCTCTATACTGGTTCTTAGCACTCTCTGCGCGAGAGTGCTAACGGTTCATAGTCGCGCCCCAACACGGAAGGAAGACCAGGCATGAGCTCAAGATGGGATCCTCTGAGAGATATCAGCGGATTTCGCGACGCAATGAACAACTTATTTGATGAGGGAATGCTCGTTCCACGGGGCGGCATGGCGAGCTTCGGGTCAATTCCGGTCGATGTTCGCGAAACGCGAGATCGGTACGTCATCACGGTGCCGCTGCCAGGGGTCGCGCCGGATGATGTCGATATCTCGGTGCTGGGCAGCAGTGTCCGCATCAGTGGCGAGATCAAGGATCACGACGCGCCAGCGGAACACGACTCGAACGACGAAAGTCGATGGTTGTTGCGCGAACGTCGCTTCGGCCACTTTGAACGATCGATTACGCTACCAACATCAGTAGACTCCCAGCAAGCGACGGCGGAATTTGACGCCGGAGTGCTCACGATCGAGCTTCCGAAAGTCGACCAGGCCCGACCAAAATCGATACAGATTAGGACCGCTGCACAGTCCTAGTCAGACTCCCAATTGAGCAAGGCACGATATGAATTCTGTCACTCCCGAGAAGAGTAACGGAAGGGTTTGGCGTACCGCCACTTCACTGGTAACCTTCCCACAGCGAGATTGACATACCAGGGAGGGAACACCGTGCATTCGCCCTTGGCGGCGATCGCTCTCGTGCAATCAGGCGTTCAAGCAGCTGTCAGCCATTCAAACTTGGTCCTAACGACTGCGAAGCAGATCGGTAAGGATGCGATCGGTCCTGGGCTGAGTATCCTCGTCATCGTGATCATTGCTCTGATGATTCTTCGTGGCATGCGGACGATTATTCGACGCGCGATCAAACGCCTGGTCGAGAGAAGTGATCCGCTGAACCGGGAGCTCACACTCAAGGTAAACACGCTGTCGAGCGTGGTTGAATCCGGCGGCAGACTGATCGTGTTTGTGGTTGCCGGAATGATGGTTCTAAGTAACCTGCACATTAACATCGCACCACTTCTTGCCAGTGCCGGAGTCGTGGGAATTGCAATCGGGCTCGGAGCTCAGAGTCTGATCAGAGATTTCATCGGTGGATTCCTTATCTTGTTCGAAGAGCAGTTCGGCGTAGGTGACGTGGTCTCGATCAACGGATTCACCGGGACCGTTGAGCATCTGAGCCTTCGCCGGTGCGGCCTCCGCGGACTCGACGGCAGCTTCACGATAATTCCGAACGGAGATGTCCGAGCCGTACAAAATCTAACGAAGGATTGGTCACGCGCGATCGTCGACGTCGACATTTCATACGATGATGACGTGGATCACGCGATCACCGTCCTCAACCAGCTCCTCGACGGCATCCAGGAAGACCCGGATCTCGGGAGCGCCGTGCTGGAGCCGGCAAATATCCTTGGAGTGCAAGCTCTTGGCCCGTATCAGGTCACGATTCGACTGATGGTGAAAACACGCCCAATGGAGCAATGGCGTGTACAACGTGAGCTGCGACGGCGGATCAAGCATACGCTGTCGAACTCGGGTGTCACTATCCCGTACCCACATAACGTTACGGTAATTCGGTCCCAGAATAGCCGCGACGGTGATCAGGCTGCGGCCATCCTGGCGGCAACACTTCAATCGTCCGTTCAGAGCGATCAACCGCCAATCTCCCAGACTTAACATCATATAGGCCATTCATTGGGTGGTGCGGTGAATTGTCGGTCTCGCTGCCGTACCTAAAAGTAAGCCGATAGCTCTGGCGTCCCCGCCATCAATAGAATCTGTAGCGATTCTGTGACATACCGGGCCGATATTGGCACGAGAAGTTTGTGCGCTCGCTAGACAATCCGCACTGTCAGTGGGAAAGTGGACGACATGTCATATCGGCGCGTTCGAGCGGGCATGCTCGTTCGTTCCAGCCGTATCGCGGAGTGTCGGCCCAATTCTTGCTGAACGTGACTGAGGTGTCCGATCGTTGCGATGCGTGCGGATTCTTGGTACAGGTTCAATATGACAGTATAACTATGGTCGGGTTGTCCGTTCACGTGCAACAGGGAACCTCGAGACGTAAAGCTATCGATAGTTATCTGTGCCGAGAGTAGGTCATTACGCTGACTTCAGACCCACGCCGGATGACACCATCAAGCCGATAGAGACCGTAAAGGGGATCATTGGGGATCTCCTGGCGGCCTCGAAGTAGGAGGAGTGTTTTATGTCACAGGATCAGCGGTTTCGAGACCTCGCTGAGGATGCACTCAGTGGGAAACTGAGTCGTCGAGCCGTTTTACGCCGAGCCGGCGCGCTCGGATTGAGCGCACCGATTGTAGCCGCCCTGCTCGCCGCCTGTGGTGGCAGCAGTAAGACAACGCCAGCCGCCACCACATCCGGCGGCGCGGCCACATCAACGACTGCGGCAACGACCGCGCCCACAGCCGCGTCGACTCCAACCGCCATGGCTACGTCAACAACGGCGAGCACGGCAACCACCGCTGCCACCACGGCCGCGACTGCGACAAGCACCAAAGCTGCGATGACCTTCGATCCGAAGCAGGCACCCCCTGTTCCAAACCCGAACACGCAGCATAAGGGTCAGAAGATCACCTACTATGGCGATTCAGTCGGTTCCGGAAACGAAATCGACAAGGTGATGGTCGCTCAATTCACCAAAGACACCGGCATCGAGGTGAATCTCGTGCCGAAACCACAGGACTCGACCGAGAACTACTCGACGTACCAGCGATTCTTCCAGGGCAAATCGTCCGATGTCGACGTCATGATGTTGGACGTCATCTGGCCGGGTTCATTCGCACCGCACCTGATAGATCTCAGCACTGCGCTGGCAGACCTCGCGAAACTCAACTACGACACGATCATTCAGAACAACACGGTCGACGGAAAGCTCGTCGCGATGCCGTGGTTCGGTGACTTCGGAATGTTGTTCTACCGAACTGACCTTCTCAAGAAGTACAGCTACGATAAGCCGCCAGCGACCTGGGATGAACTCGAGGCGATGGCGAAGAAAGTCAAGGACGGCGAAAGTTCCAATTCAAGCTTCCAGGGCTTCGTCTTCCAGGGCGCGGCTTATGAAGGCTTGACCTGCGACGCACTCGAGTGGATCGCCTCCGCCGGGGGCGGCACTATCATCGACGAGCAGGGCAAGGTAACCGTCAACAACCAGAACGCTATCGACATGATCAACCGAGCCAAGACCTGGGTTGGTGGCATCGCGCCGCGCGACGTAACTTCTTTCAAGGAAGAGGATGCACGTAACGTTTTCCAGGGTGGGAACGCATTGTTCATGCGTAACTGGCCGTATGCTTATGCCGCTGGAAACGCCAGCGATTCTCCGATCGTCGGCAAGTTCGACGTTGCGCCGATTCCGGCCAACGCCGGACAGAAGCACTACGGCACTGTCGGTGGTTGGCAGCTCGGCGTCTCCAACTACTCAAAGGCCAAAGAGGCCGCGATCGAACTAGTGCGCTACCTGGCAAGCCCAGAAGTCGAGACCTGGCGGGCCGTCGTTGGCTCTTACGTGCCAACCCAAGCAGCTGTCGCGGAAGACCCGGATGTGATCAAGGCGATGCCGTTCCTGCAGACCCTGCAGGATGTCGTTCGCGTCACACGTCCGTCCCGGTCGACTGGCGAGAACTACAACCAGGTATCGACCTTCTTCTTCCAGGGCGTCAATCAGGTGTTGAACGGCGGCGATGCTTCCAGCGTCTTGCCGAACGTTGCGCAACAGATCACCCGGGTAGTCGGATAGCGCATTTCCGGCTACACTGCTAGCGACACCAAGAAATATCCTGGACGTACAGCGGGGGCGCGTGTCGCCCCCGCCTAGTTCATCATAGCGAGGGGGTATGAATGGGCCAGACTTCTACCACTCCGGATCGGCAGAGACAGACACGTGCGCCACAAGGGAAGATTCGATCCCTCGCCAGTTCTCAGACCCGAACCGCATGGCTTTTGCTATTACCAACCATCCTCGTCGTGCTTCTGGTCGCAATGGTTCCACTGGCACAGACAATCTGGTACAGCTTTACAAACGCTCGACTGGCAAGCCTCAGACCGACGGACGTCGTCGGGCTCAAGAATTATCGATTCTTGATTCACGACACCGCATTTCGTAACTCAATTTGGACGACGATTAAATTCTCGGTGCTCACCGTCGTGTTCGAGTTCATTCTCGGAATCGTCATCGCGCTGGTAGTGAATTCGAACTTTAGGGGGCGCGGTGGAATGCGCGCCGCGATGCTGGTTCCGTGGGCCATCCCAACAGTCATCTCCGCCCAGATGTGGAAGTGGATGTACAACGGTATCTACGGTGTTTTCAATGATCTTCTTGTAAACAAGCTCCACCTACTGAGCAAACCAGTTGCCTGGATCTCGCAGCCCAATACGTCGATTCCGGCAATTGCCGCGGTCGATATCTGGAAGACGACGCCCTTCGTAGCGCTGTTATTATTGGCGGGACTCCAGGTCATCCCATCTGACATTTATGAAGCGGCTCGGGTTGACGGCGCAAACGCCATTCAGCAATTCTTTCGCATCACCTTACCGCTGCTGAGGCCCGCAATTCTAGTCGCGCTGATCTTTCGGACACTCGATGCGTTGCGTGTATTCGACGTCTTCTTCGTGATGTTTGGTGCACGTGCAGACACACAGACGATGGCGATCTACGATCAACAAAACATCGTTTCGTTTTCCGACATTGGATACGGCAGCGCCATCAGTGTCGCGATCTTCGTCATCATCGGCATCTTCGTGGTGGCCTATGTCACGTCACTGAGGATCGAGGAAAGATGAACAAGACGATTACCTATCGAATCCAACGCGTGCTGTTTTGGATTTTAATCGCGATCATCTTTGTCTACTTGATCTTCCCCTTCTATTGGGCGCTACGCTCGTCGCTCACGCCCAATAGCGAGATGTTCACGACGCCGGTTTCCTATTGGCCGAGCCACCCGACGTTAACCTTCTACAGCCAGGTAATTCACAATCGGAACTTCGTTCACTCAATCTTGAACTCGACCATCGTGGCCGGGACGGTGACCCTGATCTCGCTGGCCATCGGAGCCTTCGCGTCCTTCGCGCTGGGGCGCTTCAGCTTCCGGGGACGCGCGCCGGTGATGTACATCATTCTATCCATGACGATGTTCCCACAGATCGCCGTGCTGGGCTCGCTCTACACACTCGTTACCAAGTTCCACCTTTACAACACCTTGCCCGCTCTGATCATCACCTACCTGCTCTTCACCCTGCCGTTTACGGTCTGGGTGTTGACGACTTTCTTCCAGGCGATGCCGAGAGAGCTTGAAGAGGCCGCCTATGTCGACGGGGCAACCCCGTTCCAAGTCTTCTATAAGGTGCTGTTGCCACTGGCGGCGCCTGGTCTGGTAACGACCGGATTGCTCGCCTTTATTGCCGCATGGAACGAGTTTCTTTACGCTCTCTCGTTTATTCAGACGCCGAACAATCAAACCATCACCCTGGCGATTTTTAACTTCACCACCAACACGACCGGAGGGTTTGAGCTACCGTGGGGACAGATGATGGCGGGCACGATCATCGTGACGCTTCCGCTGATCATCTTGACCCTTGTTTTCCAGCGCCAAATCCTCGCGGGGTTGACCGCCGGCGCGGTCAAAGGCTAGTCTCCGCAATATCGATGAAGGCGCTCTGGCAACAGGCCGGGCGCCTTCATGGTGTCTGCCCGAAGCGCAATCACCCAGCGGAATTGACAATCACGCAGCAGGATCGACGCGCCATCCATGGATACTCAGAATGAGAACGGAATCACCATGACGAACCTCGACGCGATCACATGCGGCGAATTGCTGATCGACTTCGTCTCCCTGGACACCGGAGTCAGCCTGGTTGAAGCACGCGCCTTTGAAAAAGCCGCAGGCGGCGCTCCGGCAAATGTGGCGGTCGGATTGGCACGACTCGGCCGGAGCGTTGGCTTTCTGGGGCAGGTCGGCGATGACGACTTTGGTGACTTTCTGGCTGCAACGCTGCGCGATAACAGTGTCGAGATCACTGGCCTTCGTCGGACTAGCGCGGCACGAACTGCTCTGGCATTCGTGTCACTCCGAGCTGACGGCGAGCGCGACTTCATGTTCTACCGCCATCCGAGCGCCGACATGCTCTGGGAGGCCGGTGACACAGATCGAGCTGTCGCCGCGTCGGGACGCGTCTTCCATTTTGGGTCGATCTCGTTGATTAGCGACCCAAGCCGCGCATCGACAATTTCATCCGTCAGAGCCGCCCGCGATCATGGTTCGTTAATTTCCTACGATCCAAACCTGCGACTGCCACTCTGGTCTTCACCGGAGGCTGCCCGGGAGGGAATGCTTCTTGGCTTATCCTTTGCTAACCTGGTCAAACTAAGTCGCGAGGAGCTTGCGTTTCTGACAGGAACTGAGGATATCCAGGAAGGCGCTCACCGTCTTTGGCATGACGACCTACGGCTTCTCACCGTTACTTGTGGCATCGAAGGCTGTTGGTGGTTCACGGCAGGCGACTCCGGCCATATAGCGGGTTTCCCGGTCACATCGGTTGATACGACCGGAGCTGGGGACGCATTTGTCGCGGGCGTCCTGGCAGGACTTATCGAGGCCGATTTCTGCACTGATCGCCCTACACTCGATCAAATCATGCGTTTGGCCAATGCGGCCGGAGCACTGACGGTGACCCGCCGAGGCGCAATCCCATCGCTCCCAACACGCTCGGAGGTCGATCGTTTCCTCACCTCGCATTGAAACGAATTGAATTTCGAACGCAGCTACACTAAGGCGTCGCATCCGCACCGACTCGATTCATTTGCAACAGATTCTAGATTAGGTTTGCTGACTGAAAGGAACAATCCGATCGTGAGCCTACTTGAGACGCTTGGGATGAATATTGTCGAGTCGACGCCTGAAAAGGTGATCGTAACGATGCCGGTGAGCCCCGGCCACCTGCAGCCACGCGGCTATCTTCACGGAGGTGCAAGCCTCGCCCTAGCGGAAACGGCCGCGAGTATCGGAGCCTCACTGAACGCCCCTGATGGTATGAATGTCTTCGGACAGGAGATCAATGCGAACCATATCCGTTCGCTGCAAGACGGCACGCTGACCGCCATCGCCACGCCAATCCACGTCGGTAGGACCTCTCAGGTTTGGGAAACTCTCATCCGTGATGAGCGCGAACGCCTGATTTGCGTGTCCCGCTGCACGATCGCCGTCGTTCCATATCGCGGTAAGCAAAAGAACACATCCCAATAATTGGTTGAGCGGCACCCTCTGTCGCGGACAACTCTGAGCAATCGACAACACGACGCTTGATCTCACGGGGTTACGGCGTTACAATTGGTCAATTAACTCGGAGCGCTGCGGAGAGGGGTTTAGTGGCGCACGCGCTTGCACTGGCAAATCAGAAAGGCGGTGTCGGGAAGACCACCACTGCGGTCAACCTGGCAGCCTATCTTGCCGAGCAAGGACACCGTGTGCTGCTCGCTGATCTTGATCCTCAGGGCAACGCGACGAGTAGTATTGGTGTCGACAAAAATTCCATTCAAACATCAACCTATGAGGTGCTAATCGACGGTCAGCCACTTGAGAGCTGCACCATCGAGGATATTCGCCCTAACCTCGACCTCCTTCCAGCCAATGGCATGCTGGCCGGAGCAGAGGTCGAACTCGTCGGACTCAGGCGGCGAGAGTATCGGCTGCGTGAAATGCTCGCGACGATGGCCGATTATTATCGCGTGATCGTCATCGACTGCCCGCCCTCGTTAGGGCTGCTGACTGTCAACGCGCTAACGGCTGCAAACGCCGTGGTTATCCCGATTCAGTGCGAGTACCTTGCACTGGAAGGCCTGATGCAATTGGTCAACACAATAGACCTGGTGCGAAGCCGGCTAAACCCGGCTCTCGACGTATTGGGCGTCGTAATGACGATGTACGACGCGCGAACACGACTTTCACCTCAGGTCGTGCAGAACGTGCGTCGCTTCTTTCCGAGCCGGTTGCTGCCTACAGTTGTTCCGCGCACGGTTCGCCTGGCGGAAGCTCCCAGCTACGGACAGTCAATCTTTGAGTACGATCCTTCCTCTCGTGCGTCGGCGGCCTACGGCGCGATTGGGGAGGAGATCGCTCGTCGACTCGGGATCGAGATCTCCTGCGTTCCGGCGGGAGTCACCACAGTCGGTTCCGTTTCGTCGAAAGAGATGCAGTGAAAGCCGCCGGAACCCAGAGAGTCCGTTTGGATTCAGCGTCGGCGCAGCCCCGACATAATGACCCGGCTGCTACGAGTCAGTTCAGCGATCGCTCCGACGGCCCAGTGTGGGAGCGCGACGTCAGGGTGAAAGGCGGCGGTTTATGACGATTACACAGGATCCCGGTATTTCGAAAATCCTTCAAGATGACGAACTCTCGGAGATTCTCCGAGCCAAAGTAGTCGGAACTGGCCTGACGTTCGATGACGTCTTGCTGGTTCCGGCTGTATCGAATGTCCTGCCAAAGGATGCTCAGACAAACTCCAGGCTTTCGCGAAACATCGAGCTGAATATCCCGATCATTTCCGCGGCGATGGATACGGTTACCGAGGCGAGAATGGCGATTGCGATGGCTCGCGAAGGCGGCATTGGCATCCTGCATCGCAATCTCTCGATCGAAGATCAAATCAATGAGGTCGATAAGGTCAAACGAAGTGAGTCCGGCATGATTGTCGAGCCGGTTACGTTGGGCCCCGATGATCTTGTGCGAGACGCGCTCAACATGATGGAGAACTATCACATCTCCGGCGTCCCGATCACTGCTGAGGGCGGCAAACTGGTCGGCATTTTGACCAACCGTGATCTGCGCTTCGAAGACGATCTCGATCAGCCCATCGTCAACCTGATGACGAAGGACAACTTGATCACCGTTCCGGTTGGCACCACTCTCGACCAGGCTCAGGAAATCCTCCATGACTACAAAGTGGAAAAACTTCCGGTCGTCGATGATAACGGATTCCTCAAGGGACTGATCACCGTCAAAGACATTCAGAAGAAGATTCAGTATCCAAACGCCACGAAGGATGAACGCGGGCGATTGCGTGTCGGGGCCGGGATCGGCATCGGCAAGGATTCTCTCGAGCGGGCCGAGGCACTGATCGGTGCAGGCGTTGATGTTCTGATTATCGATACCGCGCACGGACACCACAGTGACGTCATCGAAATGGTGCGAACGGTCAAGCGAAACTGGACCGTCGATGTTGCCGCCGGCAATATCGCTACTGGTGCTGCTGCCGAGGCATTGATTCAGGCCGGCGCTGATGCGGTGAAGGTCGGTGTGGGGCCAGGGTCGATCTGCACCACACGCGTCGTTGCCGGAACTGGTGTCCCACAGATTACCGCCATCATGGACGTTTCGCGGGTGGCCGCTCGCTACAACGTGCCAGTCATCGCCGACGGCGGCGTTCAGTTCTCAGGCGACATTGCCAAGGCCATTGCGGCAGGGGCTGACACGGTCATGCTCGGGAGCCTACTTGCCGGAGTAGACGAGAGTCCGGGCGACGTCATTCTCTACCAAGGAGAGCGCTACAAAGAATACCGGGGAATGGGCTCGCTTGGCGCTATGAAAGCACGCTCCTTCAGCAAGGATCGGTACTTCCAGGAAGAGGTCGCGAACCTGAGCAAGTTTGTGCCAGAAGGCATTGAAGGACGGGTAGCATACAAGGGTCCACTATCGACGATTATGTATCAAATCGTCGGCGGCCTTCGTTCCGCCATGGGATATTGCGGAGCCGCGTCGATCCCGGCTATGCAGCAGAACACCAAGTTCGTGCGGATAACATCGGCCGGTCTACGCGAGAGCCACCCGCATGACGTGATGATCACCAAGGAGGCGCCAAACTACCGGGTCTCGCGTTAGATCGAATCGCCGCCTCCAACCAACGACACTCGAAGCAGAGGGCACCTCGCCGATCGGCGAGGTGCCCATTCTCGTCTGTTATGGCCGCAGCACGACGGGAGAGCGACGAGTACGATTCGATCACGTACCGTATGAATAGACATGCGTGTTACTCGAACACTCTCTTGACACGTATAGACTCATCTTCTATACTCCTTCTTAGACATTAGATGGTCCATAACATTTACAAGGAGGTTCACACACATGTTGCAACGATGGTCTCCATTTACCGATATCGATCGTGTTTGGGATGAGATGGATCGCTTGTTGGGCGAGTCCTTCCCACGAGTACGTCCGGCGGCCCGCATGGGCAGCTTCAGGCCGGCGATGGATCTTTACGATCAGGGAGATGAACTCGTCTTCAAGGCGGTGATCCCGGGTGCAAAGTCGGAAGACATCGAGCTCTCAGTCGAGCAGAACACGTTGACGATCCGGGGTAAGTTCGGCTATACGCTGAACGCCGACAACGCCAAGAACACGACCTGGTATCGGCGGGAGATTGGCTCGGGCCAGTTTGCCGAGAGCGTGACGCTTCCAGTTCCGATCAATAGCGAGCAAGCCGAAGCCCGCTTCGAGGACGGAATCCTGACGCTCACTCTGCCAAAGGCTGATCAGGCACGGACGCGCCGAATACCTGTGAAATCATCGAACGTGCTGGAAGAGACGGCTAGCAGCTAGTTTGATCTCCAGGAGCGACTCGACGATACGAATCGAACACTGACATTGAAATGCCGTCCGGTCCACGCGCCCGGACGGCTACTTCTTTCGCATGGCGTATTGCATATTTCTCTCAGGATACACGGCATGTTGAAACGGTTTTGCCAACAGCGCTCCAACGAACCTCCGAGGGTCCTCACTGTCAAGGGCGAACGCCTTCTTCGCGAGAGAAACGACATCCTCCCAGGAGGCAACTACTGCAGACCACACATCAGTGGATCTACTGTTGAGGGCGGATCGAGGCCAGTATCTCTGTGAATACCTGAGGGTCAAGATTCGACGGTGGATTCACAAAGACGTGGGAAACGCCGATCGCCGCGAGGCGCTCCAGCTTGGATCTGATCTTGTCGGCCGTCCCGACGTAACTGACGGCGTCGACAAGCTCTGTTGGGATCGCCCGACGAGCAGCCTCAAAGTCGGCAGCCTTGCGTATGTCGATGAACGCCCCGCCACGCGCCAGCACTTCGTCGGTATGCATAGCCGTTCGCACACGCCTCATGATGGCCGGAACGTCAAATCCGGGGACGATCATGTGCCTGGACATGCCTGGAAGCGCGTTGACCAGCGCAATCAAGTTCTTGCGACGCTCGAGCGCAGGCTCCGGATCGTCCGTCACCTCGATCGCTGTCCGAACGAAGATCGGAAACGTTTCGAGCGGTTCTTTGGTCGGTAAACGGGCGCGCAAATCGCCGATCAACCGCCTCAGGAATTCCTCCGATGCGAACTCCGACATCATCAGGCCGTCGAACTTGGCGAAAGCCAGATCGATTGCCTTCGGTCCAAGCGCCGCGAGGTAGATCGGCGGGACCCGAGTGGGACCGAAGGAGTGAGCCCAATCGTCGACGTGAAAGTGCGCGTCAGCGCTTGCGCGAAATGGCGGCTGCCACCACTGCCGTAACAGATCGACAGTGTCCGACAATGCCTGCAGCGGGCTGCCGATCTCGTAGCCAAGTTTTCGACTGTACCACTCTGGTTGGCCACGTCCGAGGCCAAGAAATGCTCGGCCCCCGGAGAGACTGTCGATCGTCGTGACGGACATCGCCAGCAGATTGGGGTGACGGAGATACGGATTGGCTACACCGGTTCCAAGGCGAATCCGCTCTGTCAATCGAGCCGCCGCGCCAAGGACCGCAAACGCATCCCAACCGTCGGGGTCCTCGCTCAACCAGACAGAGTCCAATCCCACTTGGTCGGCAACCTCGATAGTTTCAAGGGTCTTGGAGACGGCCGAACCCCGGCTCGTCTCCTTCACCCATGAATGGTGCGAAAGGTTGAGGCAAAACTCCATACCGCTAGACCTGAACTACATTTCGGGATGGCGATCGTGCCATCCGGTGAGTCTCTGGTACGCGGACGCAACCGCGATGACCGAATTCTCGGATCCGTTCACGCCCAACAATCTGCATACCCGTCGGCAAGCCACGTTCTCCGAACCCGGTCGGTACGCTCATAGCAGGCAATCCCGACAGATTTCCGAGAGATGTCAGCACGTTACGTCGATCCCAACTTCCAGCGTACTCATCGAAGGTCATGCTGATTGGGCTGGCGACGGTGTTCGCTGATGGATGGACGATCGCGTCGAAGCGCGACAGCAGTCCGTCAATCGCTTCGTTTATCTGACGCCGGACCCGCATCGCCCGCAGATAGTCAATCGCCGGAACAGTTGTGCCGGCATACCCACCGAGCCGGTCTTCCGGGGCAGTCAGTCCAGAGATCACGTCGCGATCGATAAGGTCTTCGAACGCAGAGGCACCTTCGGCTGCCAGAATGATCGAATACACTTCGGCGTACGGAAACTCCGGCAATGAAATCTCTTCCAAGGATGCGACCGCCGAGAGATCCTCACACGCTTTTTCAAAGTTCGTTCGGACTTCTGGCTGTATGCGCTCGAGTCCATCTCGGAGAACCCCGATTCGAAACCCTTCAGTTCGTGATCGCGCCGGCTCATATTGGTACGCGTCGGTCAGCGTCGAGCGATCACTTGGATCGAATCCGGACATCGCTTGCAGGACGACGCCGCAGTCGTCGGCGGTCCTGCACATTGGCCCAAGCTTGTCGAGCGTCCAGCAAAGAGCCATTGCTCCGTGACGACTGACCCGCCCGTAAGTGGGACGCAGCCCGCTCAAACCACAGTAACTCGACGGGCTTAGGATTGAGCCGCCAGTCTCAGATCCGATGGCGAAGGGCACGACTCCGGCGGCCACATTTGCTCCGGATCCACTCGACGATCCCCCAGTCCAGGAATCGCGGTTCCAGGGATTTCGTGGAGGTCCAGTGAGGGAAGCAGTTGGCTGGTTGTAGCCCATGCCGCCCGCCATCTCGATCATCGCCAGCTTGGCAACGAGCACCGCTCCAGCGCTTTGAAGTCTCGTTACCGCGGTGGCATCCGCATCGAACATCTGATCTCGCAACGGTTCGGCACCCCAGCTGGTCGGAATCCCAGCCGTGGCCAGCAGGTCCTTGCCACCGTACGGAATCCCGTGCAACGGTCCACGGTCGTAGCCGGCCGATAGCTCCTCTTCGGCTAGTCGCGCCTCACGCATCGCCCGCTCGGCGGTAATCGTCACGACAGCGTTGAGCTCTTTCCCGACGGTTTCAAGACGCGATAGAGCGTGCTCCGCCAGTTTCGTCGGTGTCGTCTCACCCGATCGAAGCATCGACCCGAGCTCACGAATTGTCGCGAAATTCAGTCGGTCATCGTTTGCACTCATCGACTAGCCATCCCTTCGTTCAGGATGAAAGACGAAATCAGGCTCGTCGCCGTTCGACAGGGCCCATTCTCGCAACGATGTTGCCGCATCTACCAGGCGACCGACATCATTTCGGATCTTCTCCTCGGCAGCCGCATCAAAACGATCACCGTATCGTTTCGAAATCGATTCATAGCGAGCGTCCACTTCCGCATCGCGCGGAGACGTCTTGGATCCACTCATGGGTAACACCTCTCTTCAGCTGATTCCGGACTCACACCGGTCACAGGGATTATCCTCGCTGACACGCGGACTGTCACCGAGTTGACCTGCTGTCAGGTGAGGCGCTCCCACCAACAGATCTTATTTCTTGGTGGATGGCGGATTAAAAGGGAACATCAAGCAGGCTCGACCAGGACGATCGAGCCTGCTTGGTCGAATCTAGACGGAGTCGAGAGAATCAACTTCTGCCGTCAGCTTATTCGTCTCGATTAAATCTAAATCGACAGTGCCATCGCGGCTCGCGGCACCCAGGAACTTGCCAACTGGATCCAGATCCATTCGAATGGCTACATCTTCAGATTTGCGAGTGATCAGAACCGGGTTGGGCAATTGCTGACGTCGGCGCGACAGCCGGCGTCGCGGCTGACCGGAGCGAGACAGGATCCGCGACTTCGCAGAACGTCTAAACATATGTAGCACCACCTGCCTATCAATTCGCTATCAGAAACGGTGCGGCAGCACCCGATGCAAAACGCGTGGGACGATCCCCAAATCACGGTCTACTCGTGACTCAGCATGTTTCATGCCAACTGGACACCACTGATCGGTCTTGGCCTGAGGCTCTGCTGCACTGGAGGTCGTGGCTCAGTCGGGAGGGAACGATGAGTTTGAAGTGAGTCGAGGTGGCGAGTAGGCTATGCAGTGAATGTTTACTGCTGTTCCAACCTGAGATGGACCTTGAAATGAGCCGGTCGATCCATGAATTCAGGGACCGTCAGCACCGGATTCACTGTGCCACAGGTCGGCGGGCTTTCAAGATTCTCGTGCTCCTTGTTGTCTGTCTCATGTTTCTATTTCAGACGATCTCCGTTGCCGCGGCGCATCCTCTCGGCAATTTCACGATCAATCAGTTCACCCAACTCAACTTTGAGGGTCGGACTGTACGCCTCCACTATGCGGTCGACATCGCCGAGATACCGACTTATGACGAGATCCAGGCGATGGATACGAATGGAGATCGGACTATCGATCAAAGCGAAAAGGACGCTTATCTTCCCAAGCGGGTCGAGCAGCTTCGTGCGGGTCTGCACCTGAGTATCGACGGGAAGGAACTGCCCCTGACAACAACCGCGAGTTCGATGGACCTCAAACTCGGCCAGGTTGGCCTTCGAGTGCTACGCATCGACGCAGACTTCTCGGCAACGCTTCCCCAATCTGACCAGGCACTCAACCTTCACTTCGCGGATAACAACTTCAAAGGACACATCGGCTGGCATGAGATCGTGGCGAAAGCCAGCAACGGAGCCGAGATCATCTCGACCAACGCCCTATCCAAAAGCGTCTCGGACCAGCTTCGCAGCTACCCGACGGACGCGAGTACGCATCCGCTCGATCTCGAGTCGGCCGACGTGCAGGTCAAGCCTGGAACGTCAGTTTCGACCGGGACCACCTCTTCGACGGTATCAAGCGAAGGATCGCCATCGACTCCAGGCGGCTTGTCCAGATGGCCCGCTTCGATGGTGTCAGTCGGGAATCTCTCTCCTTGGGTCACCCTGGTTACACTCCTGGCCGCCCTCCTCTGGGGCGCGACACACGCCCTGACACCTGGACACGGCAAGACGGTCGTCGCAGCGTATCTCGTCGGAGTCAAAGGAACGCCGCGTCACGCGGTGCTGCTTGGCCTGACAGTAACCGCCACCCACACCGCCGGCGTCTTCGCTTTGGGGGGCATAACGCTCTATTTGTCTCGGTTCATACTTCCGGAGCACCTTTACCCGTGGATGGAACTATTGTCTGGGCTGCTTGTTGTCGGGATCGGCGTTGGACTGGCCTACCGGCGGTACACGGACAGCCGACACGAGGGCCTATCGATGAACGGTCACAGATCACAAAGTGACAACATCGAAGAATCTGGGCGACTGACTGCCAGTGAGCGACATGCGCTGGCGCATACACACGGACTGGCCCATTCTCACGACCACAACCACGTGACTCCGGATCTTGGGAATGCCGGCCTTCGCGGGCTGTTCGCGCTCGGTATAAGTGGCGGGCTCGTCCCATGCCCATCGGCACTCGTACTGCTTCTCAGCGCCATCTCGTTGGGACGGCTGGGTTTCGGAATGATCCTGGTGCTTGTCTTCAGTGCTGGCCTCGCGATCGTGTTGACCTCGATTGGTTTGCTAAGCCTTTACGCTCGCCGACTGTTTCAGCGATTCTCCTTTGAACCTCGAATTCCTCGTCTGCTACCGGTTGTCAGTGCTTTGGCGGTGACACTGGGTGGACTCATCATCGTCATCGGAGCGTTGCAGCAAACCGGGTTTGTCTGAGAGACGGCTGGCTCAGCAAGCCATTCGCGTCTGGTACGTCTCTCCATGTGGACGTCAATGGACCAGACGAGACAGATGGAACGTTATGGTATTCTTCCTTCACTCAGCGGCGGAAACGCCCGACTGCACGCTGGGCTGGGTAAACATTACGATCTTCGTTTGAATTCAGGAAACCATGCTCGTCCCGATTCTCCATGGCACAGCTGAAGGTCCATTTCTTGCCGCATGGGATTTCTCTCCACCAATCGTCATTGGGCTTCTGGTCGGCGCGATCGGTTACTATCTGGCGTTGCGCCAACTGAAACTGAACCATAGATCCGCACCGCCAAATTGGCAGATCGGTTGCTATTACAGCGGTCTCGTGACTGTTGCGATCGCTTTGCTGGGCCCACTCGACACATTCAATGATGAACTCTTTCTGCTCCATATGTTGCAGCACCTGGCGTTGATGCAAGTTGCGGCGCCGTTAATCCTCCTTGGACGCCCGGTCCAGTTGGCTTTGAAAGCTATTTCCGTCAAACGGAGTGGTCCAATCCTAAAGGCAATTCTGCGGCCCCGATCGGTTCGCGCTGCGCTTACTCTGCTCACCGCGCCGCTCGTAGCCACCTTCGCCTACAACGCCAACCTCGTCATGTGGCACGTTCCTAGCTTCTACGACGCGGCACTACGCAGCGACGCAATTCATGAGCTTGAGCATCTGATGTTCTTCGGTTCTGCGCTTCTCTTTTGGTGGCCGATCATCGATCCGGTTCCACGACACCACAAGATGCCGAAGCACTGGGCGATCGCCGCTATTTTCCTAACAATGGTGGTGGGAATCGGTATCGGTGCGATACTGACCCTCTCTCCCAGCGTCATCTACACGTTCTATCTGGGAGCGGAAAATCCGTGGGGTCTGTCGCCACTGGTCGATCAGCAGATCGGCGGGGTGATTATGTGGGTCGGCGGTGGATTCCTGTATCTATTGATCCTGATCGGACTATTGGTCAGTGCCCTTGGCTTCAACGACGAAGCTACTCCGATCGCGCGTCCGGCGGACCTGCAGGACGCCTCGGCCCAAAGCTCTTGAACCTGATCTGAATCGCTACGCGAGTAGATAGCGCATTGCTCTCCGGGTGCGCCCTATCGTATCGCAGCACGTCCGCCACCTCTATTCATACCCGTGATGGCGATCGCTCAGCCGGGAATAGGCCCCCACAGTCGAACGTATCGGCTGTTAGTCGCTTTCACCGACCTGAGAATTGAGAGTGGCCTGCAGACCGCGGACCAGCGCGTCCTTCTCGGCCGCGGTGAGCTTGGCATTGGGGTGCATCACGACGTAGTAGGATGGCGGCATCTCTCCGCCCTGTACCGCCTCGGCAGCATCCTGCTCGCCGTGTCTCGATGTTGCAGCCCATTCCGAGAAATTGAGGGTCGATCGTCCAGAATCGACGTCGTGTTGCGCCAACCATGAAACCGGCGCGACGTTCGTATACCAGGGCCAAGTGGTTTCGTTACTGTGGCAATCGAAACAGGCTGAGGCTGCTAGCTCTCGCGTGACCGTGCTATCCCAAGCCGGTTCGGCGACCACCGACGGGTTGGTATGGGACCGACCGTATGGGATGAATTGGATGAGCGCGAACAGAGCGACCAGAAGAAAGGCAATCTTTCCGATTCTAGCGAGCATGGATACTACCTCCCGAGCCTCCCGGCTCACAAGGTGATCTTACGTTCGGATGAGTGAAGAAACTGTGACAAGCCGATCTCGAAGGTAACGTTAGCGTGACAGTCCGGCTATCCATCATCACGCTCTCTTCCCAAAACGAAGGCCCGCGCATGTCACGGCACGGGCCCTCAACACTCGTGGTTTGGTAGAGATAGAGCCGTTACTCGTCTGACACAGGTTCATTCTCCGCGATTTCTGCACGCATCCGGTGCCAGGCATCACGTGCATCAGAAACCGACACTTCATCCTCAATAGTCGATATGTCACCCGGATCCTTGTCGAGAATGACTGCCTTGAAGATGCGTCGCATGATCTTGCCGCTCCGCGTCTTGGGTAAGGTGGTCACGAAGTTGATCTCGCCGACAACAGCCACGGGCCCAAGTTCCTTGCGAACCGTGCCGAGCAACTCGGCCTTGAGTTGCTGCGACGGCTGGTAGTCCGGCTTCAAGGCCACGAACGCTGACACCACCTCACCACGTAAGTCATCCGGCCGACCCGTAACGCCCGCTTCGGCTACCGCCGGATGGCGGAGGAACGCACTCTCAACCTCGACCGTACCGATCCGATGCCCAGCTATTTTGATGATCTCATCGGCGCGGCCACCGAACCAGACGTACCCGTTTTCGTCTATCGATCCTGAGTCTCCAGTGAAATAGACTCCTGGAATGCGTCCCCAGTATTCCTGACCATAGCGATCATCCTCGCCCCAAATTGTCGCCGCCAACCCTGGGAATGGTCGTTTGATGACAACGATTCCTTTTTCATTGGGCGGGCAGTCCTCACCTTCGATGGTCATCACACCGACTTCGAAGCCAGGGAGCGGGACTCCAGCCGATCCCGGCTGAATCGGGATCATGCCAAGTCCGTATGGATTGCCGACCACCGGACCCCCGGTTTCCGTTTGCCACCAATGGTCAATGACTGGGATACGATCTTGGAAAGCCTCACGCTGCAGCCATTCCCAGGCTGGCGGATTGAGCATCTCTCCAGCGCAGAAGACCCGCTCTACCGACGAGAGATCGTAGCGCCGGGCGGGCTCTGTGCCGTATCGCATCAGTAGACGAGCGGCCGTGGGCGAGGTGAAGACCCCGGTAACCCGATTCCGCTGGACGGTCCGATAGAACGTATCTGGTGACGGATAGTCGAGCGCTCCCTCGTAAGCGATCGTCGTGCAGCCCACGAGCATCTGGGCGTAGACGATGTGACTGTGCCCGACGGCCCATCCGATGTCCGCCGTCGCCCACCAGATATCGGTCGCTTTGAGGCCGAAACACCACGATCCCGTACTGTGAATACCAACCTGATAGGCACCGTGGCTGTGGACCGCCAGTTTCGGCTTCGCGGTCGTGCCGGATGTCGCCAGGATATAGGCGGGCTCGTTGGCCTCCATGACCTCGTGGGCGTCACTGTGGCCTTCTCCACTCTGAATGAACTCGCCCCAGTCAAGATCACGACCGGCTGTCATTGGGATGTCGTCGTTGGTGCGACGCAGGACGACAACCTGCTCCACACTACCGTCCAACGACTCAAGCGCTGCATCGACGATCGGCTTGAGTCGGATCGTCTGACCCTTGCGCCAGGTCACATCGGCGGTGATTACAGCGCGGGCACCGCTCAGTCCGATACGGTCCCCAAGGGCTCCACTTCCGAACCCGGCGAAGACGACCACGTGAATGGCGCCGATGCGTGTCGCCGCCAACATGGTGATGACCGCCTCCGGACAGGTGGGAAGGTAAACTGCGACGCGATCTCCACGACCGATGCCAATGCCACGCATCGCCGCCGCGACTTGTTTCACCGCGTCGAGTAACTGGGCGTATGTGTAAACCTCTCGTTCACCGCGCTCGTTTTCGTATATCAGGGCGGCGTGTCCGCCCCAGCCACGCAGCACGTGATGGTCAAGGCAGTTGTAGCTGATGTTCGTCTGAGCTCCGACGAACCAGCGAAACGTTGGCTGATCCCACTCAAGGACACGATCCCAACGCCGAAACCAGGGCAGTTTATCGGCTGCGTCCGCCCAGAAAGCCTCCGGGTCGTCATGAGCGTCGTGCTGCCAGCGACGGATGGTAGGGTTTACCAGATCCATTTCTAGTACCTCCTGTAGCCGGGGTGATTCGATTGTTCTAGCATGGCGCGAAGGGTACGAATGGTCAACAGTGATTATGTCGCACCGCGTCACCTGTGCGGAACAGTGCTCACTTCATTGGTCGAACGATGAACGTGCTGTGATGATTCTCGTGCTGGCCGTCGAGAGACTTGGATTCGGATTCAGCGTCAACGTAATCAACGTAAAGGTAACGACTAGTGGCAACGCTAATCCACGGCGGGGACGTCATCACGCCCCTCACCGTCATTCACGATGGTGCCGTCCTCATCGAAGGCAGTCGTATCACCCGAGTCGGCCGTGCCGCCGAATTGCAGGATGATTCAACGATCTCCGAGCGCATCGACGCCGCCGGACGGGTCATCGCGCCTGGCTTCATCGATCTGCAACTCAACGGTGCCAATGGTCGATTCCTGACCAGCAAGCCAACCGTCGAAGCGCTCCTCGACATGACTGCGATCCTGCCGCAATTCGGGTGCACGTCGGTTCTGCCAACCGTGATCACGGCGCCAATGGAGCGCATGACCGAGGCAGTGCGGGCAGTTGCGGCCGCACACGACGTTTCGACGCGAGGTGCGAACATTTTAGGTATCCACCTCGAAGGACCCTTCATCAACCCGGAGCGTTCCGGAGCACATGCAAAAGGTCATATCGTCGAGCCTTCGGTCGAAGCGCTGATGCGCTGTTGGGAACTGGGTAGCCAAAGCATCAAACTCATGACGCTGGCGCCGGAGGTTCCCGGAGCGACTGCCGTGATCACCGCGTTACGTCGGTTAGGCATCACCGCCGCAATCGGCCACACAAACGCTAATCCTCCTGAAATCAACCAGGCGGTCAAACTCGGGGCGACTCTCGCCACGCATCTATTCAACGCGATGGCTCCGCTCGGTAGCCGAGTCCCTGGGACCGTCGGTGGCGTGTTGGCCAACGACAAACTCTTCGTCAGCATCATCGCCGACGGAGTACATGTCCATCCAGTCAGTCTAAAGATCGCGATTCGTGCGGCAGGCGTCGACCGCATCGTGCTAATCACCGACGCCATGCCACCGGTCGGTACAACTGACTCAGCGTTCCAACTCGATGGTCAAACTATCGTGGTACGTGACGGCGCCTGCTACCGCCCCGACGGAGTTCTTGCCGGAAGCGTTCTGACGATGAATCGGGCAGTACGGAATATACGCGAACTGGTCGGCGTTTCGCTCCCCGACGCGATTGCCATGGCAAGTCTGAATCCCGCCAGGGCAATCGGCGTTGCGGATCGCAAAGGCTCAATCGAGGTAGGGAAGGACGCCGACCTGGTCGTGATCGATAGCGACATCAACGTCTGGCTTACGATCGTACAGGGACGAATTCACCATCACATGGTCAAGCTTCCCGGCGACTGATGATGCTCAGACCCGAAGCGGCCAGAAGATTCGGAGCGTTCTACGGATGAGCCGGTTTGCCGGCAGGCACTCCGCTGTTGGAAGCGGGCTCAGCCATTGGGGCGTCAGAATCTGACGTTGACGTCCAGTCAGCGAGCTTGTCGAACTGATGGCGCGACAAAGTCAGAACGACATTGTCGGGGTTCACCCACTTTACATCCTCGATTGGAACAACCTTTGCCTTCCGTTTTCGCCAACCATAATGGACGACGAAACCGGAAACGGTGACTCGATCACTTGCAGTGATCAAGCTGGTGACCGATCCAGCCTTCTTCCCGCCCGAGATGATAACGTGACTTCCGACCACCGGGACGTGATTCTCCGCCATGATGACGTCCTTCCGTGAATCGGCAACACTGCTCGTACAGTGCGTCGAGATTGTATGTCTGTATTAGGTATCTCATAGCAGACTTAAATCCTCGTTAATTGTGCCTTACATTTATGTGAACCGAGGAAACCCGATTGCGGACCAGATTCTCCAGATCGACAAGAAACCCGGCGCTCAGCTAAGACTCAGCACGGTTTAAGACTCAAGTTACATTTGGGCTCTACTCTTAGGAAAGAAAAGAGATTACTTCCATCGTCGTTCCCCAATCCCTTCCCCCCCTTCTTGACCCGCCCGGCAAATGCCGGGCGGTGGCACTTAACGTGAACGTGGGTGCGTCTGCCGGTATTGTGTGACGCTATCACCGTCGACTCTCGGTCAGGCACTACTCCTCATCACTCATGTAATGGGTAACCTTCTGGAACTGTGCCGTTATGTCAGTGCGGAACGGATGTTCCGTCACGGGGGTTTGCGAACGAGTCAAAAAGTACGAAAATGTTCCGGGAAAAGGATGAAATCCTTACCCGCGAACCGAATGCTCGACTTCCGCCAGCTATCAATCACATAGGGGGAACGATGAAACGGTTCATGCGACTAGGCGCTGTCCTGGTCCTCATCATGGCCATCGCGAGCGTTGTGTCGTTTAGCGGATCGGCTATCGCGGCGGACGACGCTACCAATCCGTATTTCGACAGTCTTACCCCAGCCCCATTCTCGACCGTTGCGACGGGCCCTGTCCTGATTGGCGCGCACGCATATTCCGACGCTGCCCTTTCCGACGTAACGCTGTCGTTGAAAGGCATGAAGATACAGGAGATCGGTAGTGCATCGGAGCAGCTGCTCGCAATTTCGCAGCAACGTGTACTCGCGGCCGGCGTGTACACGGCCACCGTCGTCGCCACGGACGCTAATGGCAAGATGTTCCAGGCACAGTGGGACTTCGTTGTTTCAGATAATGCCCAGGAGACTGAGTGGTTCAATGGGAACGGGACCCCGAAGGCCGATCAGATCAACTCGACCATTCGATCATTGGTCGAGGCCTTCCGCTGGCATCTTTATGGCCTGTCCTGGGATGGCTCGGATCACCCGGATCTGCCCAGTCACGTTGGTTTCACGGGAACCGGTGGTCCGCTAACGTCGTGGGTTACCGGCACGACATTCGACGAGACAAATACAAATGCAACGCTCCGTTCACTGGTCGAGGCCTTCCGCTGGCATTTCTGGGGCATCAGTTGGGACGGCTCGGATCATCCAGACATTCCGACACATGCCGACTCGGTCCAGCCGGCAGAAAGTATCGATCCCTGGTTCACGGCCAGTGGCGATCCGATTCCAGCCAATATCAGTGCCACGCTCCGCTCGCTCGTTGAGTCCTTCCGCTGGCATTTCTGGGGTTACTCGTGGGACGGGGCCCATCACCCCGACATGCCAACCCATGCACTATACGGTAGCAGCAACACCCCCGGCGTCCGCCCCGTCTGACGGAACTACGGCATATCAATCTGACCTGACGAATATTGACTCGTTCACCAATGAACTCGGAACGGTTGGAACCGCGACGGCCAACGGCTACTCGCTGACGGTCCACCCGAACATCGCGGACGGGGTGACCAACACGAACACCAACTTCGGCGACGCATCGTACAGTCTGACGATGCGTAAACTCACTGGCGGTGGCGATGTCGCAGCCTGTCTGATGTTCCGGATCGTCGATAACGCGAACGGGGGCCTCTACCAGTACTGCTTCCGTTACTCGGGCGCCTCGGTGGTAGGAACGCACGCACTGTACCTGACTGGGTCGGCTAGCAATTCCAACGTGGTTGAAGACGACATCGCCCAGCACAGCTTCAGTACTCCGCTAGCCGCATCAGCCTGGAATACGCTGAAGGTCATCGCCCAGGGGACTCAGTTCTGGTTCTATGTGAACGGCAGCTATCTAGGAACGGCAACACAGAGTGGAACCAGCATCGGCATGGTTGGGTTTTCAATCTACAATCTGGACACACAGAACGACGAAACGATCGAGTATACGAACTTGATCATCAAGAACCTGCAGGACGGGACCGCCTCGCTCTCCACCGCTGGAAGCCAGGGCAGTGGAGCAAGTGGCTCCTTCACCTCGATCTCCCCTTCCCTCAACGACATGATCAACGCAGCCCAACCCTAGTGCTTCCTGGCGTCCAAACCGCAAAGTGCGGTTTGGACGCCTACCCGACCCCGTCCTCAATTCCAGACATTCGAAAGCACTCAGACAACACCGCCCGTCTCAGAACGATCTAATGACCGTGGAGAGCGTACTAACCTCTTCTCTTGCAAAGCGAATTAACCTCCGATTCAGAGATTATTCAGGCGCGCCTTACGTTCGAGCCCTACAGTACAGATAGCAACACGAGGAACGGTCGAAACAATCACAACCCAATTCCCCAATTCCCACTCCTCCTCTCCCCAACAAAACCCGCCCGGATCAAGTCTGGGCGGGTTTGCCTTTTCTGTGACCCCTGCCCACTTGTTCTGACCCTTCAGTGGACTTGGTCTCCTCAGCCCGGGATCTTTCAGTCCATCGCGAGCGCCGCCAATCGTGGGCCAACCCGTTTGCGACTTACGTCAGTCCTCCACTCACTCTCGTCATGACCTCACGTGGCACACTGGGAGCCCACTATCCGGCAAGTCTTGTCTGCCAATGATCTCTGATCCACTATGATGGCAACGAAACCGAAGACTCGATGATTACCGAAAGGACGGGCAGGCAATGCCGCGTGTTGCGATCGGCCGCATCTCCCACGAGACCAACACCTTCTCGCCAATCCCTACCACCTATGAGTCATTTGCCGGTGGTCGCTCCGACGTGTTCGAGGGTGATGCTCTCCTCAACCATTTCGCTGGGAGTAAGACCGGACTGGGTGGGTTCATGGAAGTCGGCGGGGCCGAAGGCTGGGACATGATCGGGACCGTGGCGGCCGACGCCACACCCTCGGCAAACGTCGCTGCGGATGCCCACGATCGTCTCAAGGGAAGACTGATCGCGAATCTTCGTTCCGCTGGGACTGTCGATGCGGTTCTCCTTCACCTACATGGGGCGATGCTGGCTGAGAACGCACCTGACGCTGAAGGCGACATCTGCCGAGCAGTGCGCAACGTGATCGGCCCGGAAGTGCCACTGATCGTTGAACTCGATCTCCATGGCAACATCACCAAGGATTTCTGCCACGTTGTTGATGCAGTCTTTGCTTACAACACGAATCCGCACATCGACAATTACGAACGAGGCCTCGAGGCAGCACAATGTCTCGCACGAATACTTCGAGGCGAGATGCCACGACCGAGCGTGTCCATTTCAAAGCCTCCTATGCTGCCGCCGACGATCAATATGCGAACGGCCGAGGGACCGATGCATCAGCTTCTGGAACGCGGAGCGGAATGGGAGGCATCACCGCATATCGTCGACGTTTCGATCTTTGGCGGCTTCCCCTATGCCGACTTCCCGGACGCGGGAACATCGATCGTCGTCACCGCGACCGATCCAGATGCCGGGCAGCGCTGTGCGAACGAAATCGGTCGCTATGCCTGGAGCCTGCGTGACAACTTCTTAAAGTCGATTGCGAGTGTCCCAGACGCTGTCACGCATGCGCTCGACCTGGTTGCGTCGGCTCCAAGCAAGCCAGTCGTATTGGCCGACGTGGCCGACAACCCGGGTGGCGGCGGTTCTGGTGACACGACCGAACTGCTGCGTGAGCTGATCAGGCGAAACGCCCGAGGGGCCGCGGCTGCTATCTGGGACCCCGAAACGGTTCAACAAGCGATGTCAATCGGGGTTGGCAATGAGGGGAACTTTCGCATCGGCGGCAAGGCAGCGCCGGGAATGTACGGCGACCCGCTCGACGTGCGAGGGCTCGTGGCGACACTCAGCGATGGACGGTTCATCGGGTGGGGGCCGGTCGTGCGAGGGCAAGAAGTCACCTGTGGCGCGACGGCACGAATAGACGTCGGTGGACTGAAACTCGTGGTCACCACTGTGCGGCATGCCGCTAACGACCAGGGCTACTTCCAGGTAGCCGGAGTACAACCCGAGCGCGAGCCACTACTGGTGATCAAATCGCGTGGCCATTTCCGAGCTGATTTTGAACCAATCGCCCACACAATCATCGAGGTCGATGCGCCCGGTGCGGCGAATCCGGATCTTGGCCGGTTCACATACTCAGAACCTACGGCGGCCAATCTGGCCGCTCGACCGCGACATGGACTGGGATGGTTAGAGGCGGCTACTGTTGGTTGATATCTCGGCTGGCGCTCAGTAGGTTGCCACAGTGGATGTGTCATCCCGAGGCCACAGCCGAAGGATCTCTCCGTGCTTCGTCGAATCGAAACGAAGAGATTCTTCGCTATCGCTCAGAATGACACATTCACGTTGGTCGCCTACTCAGCCTGGCAAGCACGCAAGATATGGTCGAATCGATCGCGCGATCGACCTCGGGTGACAGATCTTCGCCATAGTCGAACCGGCTACCTGAGATAGCGAAGACGATCACTCGTTCAGGGCGCTGACCAAGCAGATCAGCGAGTTCAAACGCGTCCCACAGGCTATGCCCATGCGACGAGAAGATCGTCTCTCGCCTTGGGGGCAGATCAGTGTCGGGGTCGAAACGGTGAATCTCGCCAACGTCACCGGGCGAATTTAATGCATCGACCAGAATCGCCAGCTCACAGCCGGACCAAATGGTCAGCAGATCGAGCGGGTCACCATCGTGTTCGATTACTTGGACGTCCGACAGCACTTTCTTCAGGAGACGTTGCGCGACGACGAGGCCGACGGCGTCGTCCTGACGAAAACGATTCCCAAGGCCGATAACGATCATCGATGATGCCGGGCTGGTTTCAGACGAACGGGTCCCAGGATCAGACCCGGTCACGACCGATCGATCTCGAGCGTCAGAAAGTGGGTCGCGCAGGAGATACACGGATCATAGTTGCGGATGACCCGCTCGCATTCGCTCGATAATTCATCGCTTGGGAGGTCGATGTTCCGCATGACAAGGCGTCGAAGATCGTCCTCGATCATCTTCTGGTTTTGCGAGGTTGGCGGAATGATGGTTGCGTTGGTGATCAATCCCTCTGCGTCGACGTCGTACCGGTGGTAGAGCGTTCCGCGTGGCGCCTCGGTACAGGCCCATCCACTCGCAGATCGCGGCTCGACCTTGACCGCGGGCGTGTCCGGCTTTTCATAGTTCTCAATGATGCGCAACGCTTCGTCGCACGCATACACCACCTCGATTCCCCGAACGACGATACTCTGATACGGATTACGGCAGGTCATATCTAGTCCCGCTGCACGCGCACTCTCCTGAGCAACAGGACTGAGCCGGTCGAAGTTCAGGCTGTATCGAGCCAATGGTCCGACGAGATAGCCACCCCGTTCCCGCAGCCTGGCGTGCAATGCGTGCGAGTGTGGCACCTGCTCCTCAACGATGTGATCCTCGAATTCCTCGGCATCGATATCGAGACCGGCAGATGAGATGAGCCGTCCTTCATTCATGGGATACTCATCCGGGTGACGCAACGAGATCAGCTCATATTCCGGCTCAAAGTCCGGTATTTCGAAGCTCGCAACCCAGCGAACCGTCTCGAGAGCTAGCTCGCGGGCGCGCTTCAATGACTCAATCAGGCTCCGGAGCTCTTGACGTGTCGGGACTCGATAGAACCCGCCGACACGTACGTTGATCGGATGCACCTCGCGTCCGCCGAGCAACGTCATAATAGCGTTGCCAACCTTCTTGAGGTCCAGACCTTGCTGGACGATTTCCGCATGATCGCGCGCGAGCTCGATGCCACTGGCGTAGCCGAGGAAGTCTGGAGCGTGCAGGAGATAGATATGAAGTGCATGACTCTCTATCCACTCGCCACAGTAGAGCAGTCGCCTCAACTCCCGCAACTGCCCTTCAACATGAACACCGGTAGCACGCTCCATCGCATGCACGGAACTCATCTGGTATGCGACAGGACAAATACCGCAGATGCGCGCCGTAATATCGGGCGCTTCACTGAATCGACGTCCTCGGAGCAGCGCTTCGAAGAAGCGTGGAGGCTCGAATATACGAAATCGGATGTCGGTCAGCTCGTTATTGCGAATCCGCACATAAAGAGCTCCCTCTCCCTCGACACGGGCGAGGTTATCAACCTTGATCGTCCTGGTCGGCATAGCTCAGGCTCTCCTGACGAAACGGTTCTGCATAAGCGTTGAACGTTCGATACGCGCGCTTGATCGACGTCCGGCCGACACCGAGATGAATCCATTGCCGGCTCAGCGCGGCGGTATTGGGCGTCTCCATCGGACCATAACAACCGTAGCAGCCCCGATCGTATGCTGGGCAGAGCGCGCCACAACCAGCGTGCGTCACAGGTCCGAGACAGGGCGTGCCGTGCGCCACCATAACGCAGACATTGCCACGGCGCTTGCACTCAATACAGACGCTCGCCGGCGAAATTGCCGGCTTGCGACCTTGCAGGAATGCGCCGATCACCTCGAGAAGTTGGCGCTTGTTGATCGGGCAGCCGCGCAACTCGAAATCGACCGGAACATGATCGCTGATCGGCGTTGACGTCGCGAGCGTGTCGACAAACTCAGGGCTCGCGTAAACCACAGAGAGATAGTCCTCGACGCTAGCGAAGTTTCGCAGTGCTTGAATCCCACCGGCCGTTGCACAAGCACCAATCGTCACCAGATGCTTCGACGCCTTTCGCACCGCCTTGATTCGTTCGACGTCGTGCGCGGTCGTCACTGACCCCTCGACGAGCGACAAATCGTACGGTCCTCTCGCCACCTCTGACGACGCTTCCAGGAAGTAGGCAATATCGAGCACACCGGCAACCGCCAGCAACTCATCCTCGCAGTCGAGCAATGAAAGCTGGCAGCCGTCGCATGACGAAAATTTCCAGACAGCGAGCTTTGGCTTTCGTGCAAGAGGCATCTAGAACTCTCTCATCCCAAAGAAGTCTCGAACCCGATCGAAGGGGAAAACGGGGCCATCTCGACAGATCAGCGTCGGGCCGAATTGGCAGTGGCCGCAGAGCCCAATCCCACAGCGCATGTTGCGCTCCATCGAAATATAGATGCGGTCGTCAGAAACCCCGAGATTCTGGAGCTCTCGAATACTGAAGCGCATCATCACTTCCGGCCCACAAATCATGGCAACTACATGCGCCGGATCGACGCTCGCTTTCGGGATTAGCTTCGTCACGACACCCACGTGCCCATGCCAACCTCGGTCCGCGCGATCAACGGTTACCGCGGCGTCCAAGTCAAAGCGGGAACGCCAGCGCTCTAGCTCTCGCACATAGAGCAGATCCTCCGGAGTGCGGGCGCCATAGATGATCGAGACGCTACCATAGCGAGGCCGATAACGAACCAGCGTGTAGATGGTAGAGCGCAAGGGGGCCAACCCGACACCGCCGGCGATCACCAGCACATCATCGCCAGCCGCTTCCTCGATCGGCCAACCACGCCCAAACGGACCTCGAAGAGCAATGGCCGCTCCTGGACGGAGCGCGCAGATCGCGTGCGTCACCGCTCCAACATCTCGGACAGTGTGAACGACGACATTGTTACGGTCCGGATCACCACTTATCGAAATTGGGACCTCGCCAACGCCGAAGACGTACATCATGTTGAACTGGCCCGGCGTGAACGACGATTGAAAGTCAGGATCGTTCATTTCGATGTCGAACGTGAACGTGTCCGACGTCTCACGGCGAACCTTCCGGACTACTCCAGCCCGAGGGGCCATCGGATCCCGATCTGGAAGAGTCGACTCAACCATCTGCCGGGCCGTACATGTCCAGCAGTTGGAGTCGGGTCGATTGGAGCCGTTCAATAATCGTCTGCGCGAACCGGCGCATGAGCTCGTATCCGAAATGATGATCCTCTTCAATCTTGGCACGCAGGCATGACCCGTCGATCTCAATCATGCGGGTCAGTTCCGTTGCTCTGGCATCGAAGTGCCAGCGATAGGGTGGGAAGAGCCATGACCAACCGATCACATCACCAACATCAAGTGTTTCGATGGTAACAACTCCAGGTCCCGGCACGTCAACCTCAATTGCTACTTTCCCGTGATAGATGAGAAAGAACGAGTTCGCCGCGTCTCCTTCAGCGAAGACTTGTTCGCCAGCCGAGTAGTAAACGTGAGTGGCGCAGCCAGCCAGCAACTCAATGTATTCGGGAGAAAGTCCGCTCAGGTAGGGCTGATTGGCAAGGTCATCCGCAAGTGGATCCATCAGGACTCTCCTTTCGTGGGCGACGCATCTCCTGGCCGGATTTCCGCGTCGCTCTGACGAATCGCAAGCGCCTCTTCAGTAATATCGATACCCACCGGGCACCAGGTAATGCACCTTCCACAGCCGACGCAGCCGGATGTGTCAAACTGATCCCACCAGCTGGCCAGCTTGTGCGTCATCCATTGGCGGTAACGCGAGCGTCCTGATTTCCGCACGCTCCCACCATGAAGATAGGAATGATCGACGGTGAAGCAGGAGTCCCAATGGCGCCAACGCTCCGCCCCAGCGCCATCAAGGTCGGAGGTATCCTCGAAGGTGGCGCAAAAGCAGGTTGGGCAAACCATGGTGCAGTTGCCGCAGGTCAGGCAGCGACCGGCCACATCATCCCAACGTGGATGTTCCAGATTGCGATAGAGGAGTTCTTTGAGTCCGGTTGTGTCGAGCGTCCGCCCCATCTGTCCTGCAGCCCGCGCCGTTACCCGTTTGATCTGATCGACCGCATTCTCGTCAGCATCTTTACAAGGAACTTCGGCCAATACCTGCTGACCGCGTTCGGATCCAATCTCGGCGACAAAGTAGTGTTGCTTGCCTTCGAGAACTTCCGTCAGGGCGATGTCATAGCCTGATTCTGCTCGCGGTCCACTGCCCATAGAAACGCAAAAGCAGGTTGAACCAGCTTCACCGCAGTTGATGGCAACGACGAATGCGCCCTCACGCCGGGAAGCGTAGGCCGTATCCTTGTGATCCCCGCCCTGGAACACCCGATCCTGAATGGCGATCGCTTTCAGATCACACGAGCGCACACCGATGAAGGCGTATTTTGGCGGCACTGTCTCGTCATCTTCGATCGTGAGTTGGCCATCATCCAGACGTCCGCGCCAGATACGCAATGTTGGGGGAAACAAGAACTGCTTCCAGGAATGGGGGCCGACAGTGAAGCCAAAGAGAGCGTCGTCGTTGCGGCGCCGCAGGCGATAGGTCGCCGCATCCTGGACTTCGGTCCAGCCTCGCGGGAGGCTCTCCGCCGATTCTAGCTGGCTGTAGACAATCGCATCGTTTTGAATCGTCGGACCAATGACC
Organism: uncultured Chloroflexia bacterium; assembly: GCA_963739715.1. Lineage (GTDB taxonomy): Bacteria > Chloroflexota > Chloroflexia > Thermomicrobiales > Thermomicrobiaceae > CALAGB01. The sequence continues at coordinate 103,289 of CAVUBN010000025.1, forward strand.
TCATAACCACGCCGGTATAGCGCGTCGATCAGATCTTGCAGCGCCGTCACCTCAATAATGACGACACGTGAATCGGCAAGACGACTGCTGCGCTCTGCCACGGCGATCTCCCAATCTGCGTCAAATTACGTTCCCATGAAGACCGGCGCTCACCAGATTCAGTCTAAATCGACGTCTCGGTCGCACGAAGCGAGGCCCTCAAGTTATCTTCCACTCTACCGGAGAAACCATGACAACGGAAAACACCCGGGGCCAACGGATCTTCCAAGATCGTTACAGTTTCACCCGGCCCAATCATCATGCGACTCAATTCACATTCGCAAAATACGAGCCGCTGACCAGACAGTTGGGTTGTTCACACGCAATGACGTGCGAGAACGGTCTAAGAGTCGTCGTCCTGGATCATCGTTCGCGATCAACTCACGGTCGTGATTTTTCAAGCGGATTTACGGCGACAAGTGCCATCTGCCGGGCGACCTACTAATCGCCCGGCTTTCGAAATCGCTACAACGTGCCTTCCGATGGTCAGGGCACTGCGGGACGACCTCCAACGGGAGTCGAGCGTCGCAACAGAGACCTATAAACGCGAGTGTCCAAATGCCTCGGCGTAGGTCGGATTATCGCGACGGAAGGTGTCGGGATTGATCCCCTTTAGTACCGCCATCTGATAGGCAAGCAACTGCATCGGCACAACTGCGAGCAGCGGGGAGATCATCTCGACAGTCTCTGGAAGCTTGAAGACCGGCGCATCCGGAATACCATCGATCGCATCGCCGACGACCCAAAGCTTGGTCCCCAGCGCGTTGAGTGCTCGCGAAACCTCGGCGATACGAGTCTTGCCTGCCCCGGCAACGTGAATGGTGACGGCCATGTCCTCGGCATTCACGCCAACCATCGGCCCGTGAAGGAATTGTTCAACTGGCAGCGCGTCGATGTGTCCATAGGCCGCTTCGCGCACCTTGATGACTGCCTCAGTCGCGGTGATCGCGTTCGGACCGGCACCGGTTGCGTAGACAAGTCGTTCGACCGCCTCACGGGCCACCGGCGCCACGTCGCCTTCGCGAGCCAATACGTCCGCAATCTGATTCGGAAGTGCTTCGAGCGCCGAGCGGAAACCGGAGACACTGGAAGAGCCGCGCGCTTCGCCCATCTCCGTAGCAATTTGTGCCAGGACCGTCATCGCGGTCACGTGCGACGAGGTGTAGGCGGCCGATTTCTCTCGTTCAATCGTGCGCAGAATCTGCTGAGAGCCCGGATGTTCGGCACTTTGACTCCCGATCGAGACGACATTAACACCGGACGACGTCGCACGAGCCAATGCCTCGGCGGAGAATCGCTTGACACCGGTGTGTGCCATGACGATGACGGCATCGTCGCTTCGAAGCGGGTACGTGTCCGGATAGACGGCAAAGTCGAAAGACATGACGGCATGCGCATCTGATCCGGCCGATCGCAACAGCCACTCGCCGATCTGTGCGGCGTGGTAACTCGTACCGATGCCAACGAGGTAGATTCGCCGAGCAGATGAGATTCGCCCGGCGGCTTCCTTCGCGGCGCCCCATCCTGCCGTCAACAAACGTCGTACGTCCTCCGGCTGACGGTGCATTGTCTGGTACATCGCGGAATCAGTTGTTGGAGCAGCCATCCCTTACCTCCCCGTTTCGTTAATACGGACGTCAATCCATGCTACTGAAGGAGCGGTGAGCGCTTCACGCGTCCTCATACCTTGTATGTGACAAGCACCGGCCGGTCAACGTCCACTCTTCAGGTCAAATCTTTGCGCGAGCATGCCACTTGGCTCGCGCCTCGAGCCATTCGTCCCGCGACAGGTCGAAAACCAGCACATCTCGAAAGCTGCCGTCTTGCGGCACCCGTGTCTTTATGCGACCGGCAGGCTGATATCCCTGCCGCAACACCGACGCCACGGATCGCTGGTTCGGCTCCCAGATGAACGAACTGACCATCTCAAGGTGCAGCCGGTCGAAGCAATACTCAAGTAGCAAATGCTTTGCTTCGGTACCGAGGCCTCGTTCGCGGTGGGCAGGAGATGAGAGATAGATCTCGGTCTCCCCGGTGCGGTTGACCCAGTCGAGATTGCTGACTCCGACCAGACCGATGAATTCATCGCCTTCTTTCAAGCAAATTCCCAGCTGGATCTCCTCGGGAGGCTGTTCGGCGTACAAACCCTCAATCCACTGGGAGAAAGCGATCTCGCTCATTGGAACGCGACCTCCATCGAAGAATGTCTCGGTTTCTTCGTGCCGGGCACAAGCCAGGGGCTCGGCGTCGCTCACTTCCAGCGGGCGTAGATAAGCACGCGAGCCGACCATCATTGGGTTACGCATCGGTCCCGGTCCAGCGAGAATTGAGTGCTTCGTACATCAGCAGATCGACTCGTGATCCGGCACGCGCAACGTAGCGTCTGAGCGTCGCACCGAGCGTCATACCAACCGACTCAGCGGTCGCAATCGTTTGCACTTCGTCGGCCGGAATCGATATCCGGACGAGGCGGAACTGACGTTCGTCGCGTAGCCATGGGACGACGAGCTCAAGTGCCTCGGCTCGCAGGATATCGGCGTCGGTCAGCGACGGAGCCATCTGAATCCCAACGTGCGCTACGACCGGGTGGGCGCTCTCTTCGACCAGAGCTCCGACCACCTCATCATTGGCGTTCCTCACAATCGCGTAACGATGACGCCCGCCTGGCCAGATTCCCCGGTTTTCTTCCTTGAGGACAGCAGCTGCCCGTGATGCCTCGACCGGGAAGACGTGGCCAAAGCCGCCCATCGGCAGGCGCGTATTGAACCAGGCGATACCGCATTCCTTATCGGACTCGACCATGGCCCGAAGGTAAACTTTCGTCCCCATCAGATAAATTGCACGCATAAACCTTGACCCTTCTGACTCGACATTGAGTCAGCTGTTAGCCACTCCGCTTGAGCCGGCCGGTTCGCTTGGCATATCGCTCTACTATCGAGAAGACTGCCATTCCCATAGGAATCGTGAGCGCGCCGATGATCATCATCGGAATCAGGTAGTGCACGAGTTGATTGGTCGGCTTCCCGTCCAATATCGTGGCACGCATCCCTTCGAGGACATACGTGGCAGGAGAAACACGTGCCGCCGCCTGCATCCAGCCAGGCAGTACCGAGATCGGGTAGTAGACACCGGAGACCAACAACAGGAGCGACGAGATGATGAAGGTCATCTCCTCCCCTCGTTCGGTGAAGAGGAGTGGTAGCACCGCCGCCATGATGCCCACCCCGACAAAGCTCAGACTCCCAACCAGGATGATCAAGAGTGCTCCCCCGGCGTTCGCGCCCGATAGATTCACGTCAAAGAAGAAGGAGAGCGCTATCAGCAACAGAACCGTCCGCAGGATGCCGTAGACGATGCTGAAGAGCGCCACTCCAAGCATGTGAGTCAACCTGGAGATCGGAGCCATCATCGTATATTCAATGGTTCCTTCCCAGCGCTCCCAGACGATCATCTCGCTGATATTGGAGAAGACGGCACGGAGATACGCCCAGACGACGGTACCGATGCCCAGATAGAGAATCAGACTCTGATTGTCGGTCCCTTGCGCCTTGCCGATATACATCACGCTCAGCGATGAGGTGATATTGAAAATCAAGAAGGCGATTTCCCAGCCCCAGTAGCGCCGCACAAGGAAGAAATTGCGTTCAACAAACGCGTACGAGGCGCGTATCTCACGCCCGATATCACGCGCCGTCGGGGCTTTCCACCTGCCGGATCTGGCTTGGTCCATTCGTTGCTCCTCGCTCTGAACTCGCTGAATCAGGCTACCCGAGCCACCTCAGTCAACTCCGCTGCGATATCACGGCCGGTGAGATGGATGAAAACGTCCTCAAGTGAGACGTCGACAACGCCGAGGTCCTGGCTCACTCCTCGCTTCAGCCCTTGAGGGGTGTCGGTCGCCACCACCCGCCCCTGCTCGAGCACCGCGATGCGATCGCAGAGTCGTTCGGCCTCGTCCATATCGTGACTACACAGCAGAATCGTCGCATCGTGTTGGTCTCGAAGCTGGAGTACGAAGTCCTGCACATCGCGTTTCGAGCGCGGATCGAGCCCGGTCGTGGGCTCGTCGAGCAGTAGCAGGACAGGCGATGTCAAGAAGGCACGCGCGATTGCGACCTTCTGCTGCATACCTCTCGAGAGTTGTTCGAGCGGTTGATTCACCCGAGATTGCTCAATCCCCATGCTACCGAGGATGTTGACGATGTCTCGGCGTAGCGAGCTCCCCGATCGGCCGTAGAGTCGCGACGAATAGAGCAGGTTTTCCATGGCCGACAGCTTCTTGAAGAATGAGGCTTCAACCGACACCCGGTTGATCAGGCGCTTAACCTCACCTTCATTGGCACGGATATCGTAGCCAAAGACCTTGACATGACCGTCATCGGGGATCAGGAGCGTCGACATTACTCGAATCAAGGTCGACTTCCCCGACCCATTCGCACCAAGGATCCCGAAGATCTCATTTCGGCGCACAGTCAATGACACGTCCCGTAACGCATGGGTTGTCTGCAACGTCCGGCGCGTGAACAGACCCTTGCGCACGAACACCTTCGAGACATGCTCAGCCAGGAGTGCCGTTGTGGGATCTGGCACGATCATCTCGGACGCCGTTCTGGCAACCGGTTCGATTGTGGGAAGACGAGCTTCCGTCATGATGGCTCCCTCTCATTGCTTCAATCACTCGCGGTCGCCCGAGGTTCAACCGTTGGCAGGGAAAAAAGAACCGCGGGCGAGAGTTCTAGCTCTGCCCGCGGTTGAAAGGTCTTTGATGAGTGTGTTGACTCACGTCACCCGGTACCGAGGCAGTCTCCTCCCATAACCAGCAATTGCGGCAAACCCTGCACGGAGGCGAGGGCAACGCTGCGCGCCAGGGCGCACTTCACCGCTGGTCATTCTGTTGAAGGTCGCGATGTTTGACATTTTCACATCTCCAACCGACAACGGAGCCAACAAACAACGTCCGGAAAACGGGACAACATAGCCATCCTAGCGACAAAGAGGGTCACTGTCAAGCTGTACGCGTTCTGGAAATCAGAGTGATGAAGATTGTGGACAAGCATCAAATCGCCGTGAAGGTTGGATATTCGGGTACGAACGAGACGGCGATTGATGCCAATTCAAAGAGATGACGTGGGGAATGCAGCGTCCTTAGTCAAACCAGTCGACCGCCTCCAGGTCGAATCCTTCGAGCTCTTGTACGCCCTCGAGCAAAACCGGTACACCACGAAATGGGTAGAGTCGCCGATGATTCACGCGCACGCGGCCTTTGAATTCAGTGCCGTTCTCGGTCACCATGTCCACTTCGCGCAGCGTTCCATAGCTGTTATGATGAATGGTCGGTAGCTCACGTGGATTGGACGGATTGATCTCCAAACGCCAGCGATCATCCGCGTCAACCCAAAGCATGGCCCGTTCGAAGTTCACGGATTCGTCGTCAAGTTTCAGTTTCGTTAATGGAATTCGACCGAACATCGCTCTTCCTCCTCGATTTTTCCCGATCTTGCGCCAGCCTTTGGTCATCTCGAAGATCGACCATTGCGGATCGCCTCAACCATGACCATTGTCCTGACTGGGGCATGACTCCTAGTAGAAATGTACTGGGTCGCTGATACTCCCTCAATGATCCTTCGTACTTGGATTCTCAGCCATTAGTACCGCGATGACGTTCGAAGTTCGGTTAGACGCGAGTTTCTCGCCACTTGTCTGGTAGACCATGAGTGGCTAGTATGTGCCGGTCGAATGCTGGCGAATCTTGAGCGGGGTGAGAGATGCGAATCGCGATTGGTGGCATAAGCCACGAGACGAATAGTTTCTGTAGCGGGCTGACTGAGGTAGAGAGTTTCAAGCTCGGCGAATGGTCGGAAGGACAGGAAATTGTCCAGCGCCACGGTGGTGTACGCGACTATAGCGGCGGCGTTCTCAACGCGGCTGAGCGCCTCGGGATTGAGGTCGTCCCCACCTTCACCGCAAATGCTCAGCCATCCGGCACGATTTCGAAGCGCGCATACGAACAGCTAAGTGGACAACTGCTGGCCGGACTGCGTTCGGCTGGTAAGGTCGACGGCTATTGCCTGACGCTGCACGGAGCGGGCGTGGCCGAAGGGATCGACGATCTCGAAGGTGCGCTACTCACAGAGATCCGCGAGATGGCGGGTCCCGAATTGCCCATCGTCGTCACGCTCGATCTCCATGGCAACTTGACGCAGCAGATGGTCGATGCCGCAACCGCGCTCGTCGGCGTCCACCTTTATCCTCATAGCGATATGTTTGAGCGTGGCCAGGAAGCAGTTGAATTGCTTCGGGCGATTATTCTGGGCGAAGCAAAGCCCGTAATGCACCTCACCACGTTACCGATGATGATCCCGACCACGACCACGAATTTCGGTCCGGGACACGAGATCAACCAGTTGTGCTGGAAGTGGGAAGAGGAGCCAGGAGTGCTCGACTGCGCCTTCTTTCACGGATTCCCGACGACCGACATCCCACACCCATGTGTCAGCGTTATCGTCACGACCGACAACGACCCAACTCTAGCGGCCAATATCGGCCACGACGTTGCTGAGAAGATCTGGAATATGCGTGAGCAATTCCGTCCAATTCCGACTCCACCCGATGAAGCGTTCCGGCAGGCATTGGCGACCGATGGCCGGCCCGTCATCATCAACGAGACCTCGGATAACCCCGGTGGCGGCGCTCCAGAAGATGCGACTCATCTCCTGCGCGCCATGCTTGACGCGAAGCTTGAAGATGCTTGCATGGGATTCATGTTCGATCCAGAGACAGCCGCGCAGGCGCACAAAGCGGGAACCGGCGCAACCATCAACGTCCGGCTCGGAGGGAAGCACGAGAAGCTACACGGGGAGCCGATCGAGGCCGAGGCTTACGTGAAATGCCTCACCGACGGCAAGTTCATACAGCAGTCGCCCATGGGCCGCGGCGCTCGTGTTGACCTCGGTCCGATGGCCCGATTGATCATTGGAGGGATCGACGTTCTTGTCTCGTCTGTCCGGACCCAAACGCTCGATCCTGAGGTCTTCCTTCTCCACGGAATCGACGTGACGCGTTACAAGATCGTGGCGATCAAATCCAGCAATCACTTCCGGGCCGGATTCGAGCCGATCGCCCACAAGATCATTCGAGTCGACACACCGGGCCTTGTCTCGGTCGACCTCTCAAGCTTCCCGTACGAGCGAATTGCCCATCCGGTCTGGCCGCTCGACGAGAACGCGGCAATGCCATAGGCATTCATTCTCAATGAAATGCAGCGGCGGTCATCAATGGCCGCCGCTGCATTACGGACACACTCTCGTCTGTGATAGGCGCGCCTTCGTCGCCAGTTGGTGCCACGAGCGACGTCAGCTCAGTTCACTCTTCCTGTAAGAAATCCAGCACCAGCCGATTGAACTCCTCGGTTCGCTCGAGATGGGGCAGATGACCGACGCCCTCAAATACAACCAGTTTCGCGCCCGGAATCGCTTCGGCGATCTTGCGCCCGGCACTGACTGGAATGGTTGGATCAACGTCTCCGTGAACAATCAAGACTGGTACCGCGATCGTTGGAAGTGCCTCACGAGTGTCGTGGGTCAAGAAGGCGGAATTAGATTGCCGCACCATCGATTCAAATGTCAGGGCATTACCCCGGGCTGTCTGAGCTGTCGCCTCGAGCTTCTCCGGATGCGCCTCGAAATATCCAGGCGCCGTTAGTCGCGTGTAGCGTTTGCGTGTCCGTTCGATTGGATCCTCGATAAAGCGAGCCCGATCATAGGATGGCGCCGGACGTCCCAAGGCACCACCCGCAAGTGCGGAGGTGCCGACCAGGATGAGCTTCCCCAATCGACCTGGGTAGAGCGACGCGAACTGGAGAGCGACGTAGCCACCCATAGAATGGCCGAGGATGCTTGCTCGCTCGATTCCGAGCGAGGTGAGCAGGGACGCAACGTCGCCAGCCAGATCGGCCATGCTGTAGCTCTCAGCCTCGGGCGCGCTTTCGCCGGCGTCGCGATTGTCCATAGTAATGATGCGGAAGTACGGAGAGAAAGCTTCGACCTGCCACTTCCAGATGCCGCGCGACGCCATGAAACCCTGCAGTAGCACCAGTGTAGGCTGATCACCGCCGGTGTCATCGAAATAGATCCGTCTGTCGTCGAGATCAACCCAGGCCATGCGTCATCCTTCCCGCCATCATCGTTCGGCAGCCAACCAGACAGCACCACCCCGATCATAGAGTTTTCCGACACCTCGCGCGAGACTTGCGACGAGAATATCGATGGATAGATATCGGTCTACCGCGGGTTGAATCCCTGCAATGAGCGAATTCACCGTAAGATAGCCAACGAGTCGAGTTTGAAGACGTCGATAAGGAGGTAACCCGGTGCCGGTGGAGATAGGCTTCGACGATCAGGTCATTCTGGTGACTGGCGGCGCGACTGGACTCGGCCTGGCAATCGCGACTGCGTTCGGCAAGGCCGGAGCCCGCGTAGCACTGAACGATCGTGATGATGTGCGGGCTGCAGACGCCTGCAAACAACTGAACGCCCTGGGGGTGAGCAGCCTGCCATTCGCCGCGGACATTCGTGATTCATCCGCTGTGCGCCGTATGATCACTGAAGTTGAAAATGAGCTTGGACCGATCGACGTGGCGGTAGCCAACGCGGGTGTCTATCCGGTTTCGTCCTTCCTGGATCTCACCGAAGAGGAGTGGGATCGCGTCCTCGACACTAACCTGAAGGGCGTGTTTCTTACGTGCCAGGCTGCCGCGCGCTCGATGATTAGACATGGACGCCCCGGGCGCATCATCACGCTGAGCTCTGGCGCGGCAAATCATGCGATCTGGGGCTGGGCTCATTACTGCGCCTCAAAGGCTGGTGTCGTTCTCCTGACCAAAACCATGGCGCTCGAACTGGCCGAACACGGCATTCGTGCCAATGCGGTTCTTCCTGGCTTCATTGATGTCGAGGAGGGTGGTTCCCACCTCAGCACGGACTACAAGAATCACGCTCGAGCGGCTATCCCGCTCCGGACGGGTTCGCCAGAGGATATCGCCAATGCCGTGATGTTGCTGGCCTCGCCGCTGGCCTCATTCGTAACGGGTACGACGCTGGTTGTCGATGGCGGCAGTAGCACGGGCAAAGTTGGGTTGCGCCCGGTAGAGGACTGAGGGGTTCGCGGGAGCAAGACGATTGAACAGGCAAAATATCCGGCTTTCATCAAACTGACGGAGGGTGAAGTGCATGAGTGGGAGATTGTCAGGGAAACGAGCAATCGTCACCGGAGCAGGACGGGGCATTGGACAGGCGATTGCGCGTGCCTTTCTCGCTGAGGGCGCCAGCGTCCTCATGAACGATATTGACGCCTCACTTCTGAAGCTGAGCGCGGAAATGCTGAATTCTGATGATAGTCATCTCTCCGTCATGCAGGGGGATGTCGCCAATCCAGACGACGTGCGCCGCATGGTCTCTCAAGCCGTGAGTGCGTTCGGCGGGGTCGATGTACTGGTGAACAACGCCGGGATCGGCGGCGTGGGAAAGACGCTTCTCGATCTGTCACTGGCGGAATGGGATCAGATGATCCGCGTCGATCTCACCAGTGTTTTCATCTGCTGCCAAATCGTCGCACCTTCCATGCTCGACCAGGGACGAGGCAGCATCATCAATCTGTCGTCGGTCACCGGCGTGGAAGGAACGGCTGGAAGCGTCCCGTATTCGGCGGCCAAGGCGGGGGTTATCGGATTGACGAAATCGCTCGCCAAGGAGCTTGCGTCAAGCCGAATCAACGTCAACGCAATCGCCCCCGGCCTGATCGACACCGAGATGTCTCGCGCACGCGGTCAGGAGAAATCGGGCTCGGCAGTCCTGTGGCCACGAATCGGCCAGCCGGACGACATTGCCCGCCTGGCCGTCTACCTGGCGTCTGACGAGTCCGAATTTGTGACTGGCCAGGTGATCGGCGTCAATGGCGGCGCCTGGATGTAGTCAGCGGGCAGAGTCTCGAAAGCTGTTTCGTAGGCCGGCCAGCTACTGAGGAGACCGGAATGACTCACACACGAACAGAAGTAGCAGTGATCGGCGGCGGCGTAATGGGCAGTTCGATCGCCTATCACCTGGCACGCCGGGGCGTGGCCGTTACGCTATTCGAGCGTGGCGAGATTCCAAGCGCTGCGTCCGCTGCCAGCGCCGGCGGTGTTCGCCAACAGGGTCGGGATCTCCGTGAGATGCCTCTGGCGGTCGCAAGCATCGCACGTTGGGAGAATCTGGAAGAAGAGCTCGGTGCCGACCTCCACTATCGCCGGGAAGGGCACGTCACTGTCACGGAAGATCACAACACTGTCGCAGAATTTCACCCATGGATGGAAGATCAGCGCGCGCTCGGGCTCGAAATCGATCTCATCCAAGGCGACGATCTGCGGCAACTCATACCTGGCATCGCGCCGCAGGTCCTTGCCGGCGCCTACTCGCCATCCGATGGCCACGCCAATCCGATCCTTACTACCCAGGCTTTCGCGAACGCCGCAGCGCGGTTCGGCGTCAACCTTCGGGATCATACGACGGTCAAATCAATCGAGCATCAGGGAGGACAAATTACCGGAGTTGTCACCGACACTGGACACGTATCCTGTGACCTGGTCGTGCTGGCAGCCGGGGCCTGGAGCATGGAACTGGCGCAGCCACTCGGAGTGAATCTTCCTGCCGTGGCCCGCGCACCACAAATGATCGCTACTTCCCCATTGCCGCCACTGCTACATCAGGTTATCGGAGCGCGTGGGAGATTGCTCAGCCTGAAGCAAGTTCCGAGTGGCAACTATGTGATCGGCGGCGGCTGGCCGGGAACGGTCTATCTCGACCAACGGATTGCCATTCCCTGGTACGGCAGCGTTCTCGGCAGCCTGATCGACAGTTCGGCGATTTTTCCCGACCTCCTGCGCGCCGGAGTCGAGCGGGTCTGGGTCGGGATTGAGGCGCAGACGGTCGACGAGGTGCCAATTCTCGGTGCTCTCCCAGGTATCTCGAATCTGACCGTAGCTACGGGATTCTCGGGTCACGGATTCGCGCTCAGCCCCATTATTGGCCAGGTAATGAGCGAGTTGATCGTGGATGGCGCCGCTTCCATTGAGATCGGTCAACTGGGATTCGACCGATTCGATGGAGTCGAGATTCCCTCAGAATGGCGGGATCTCCAAGCGGGGTAGCGGCCGTCGAGCGAGCCGAGCGAAGGGAACCGTCTTATGGGTGAAAACGCACGACACAAAAGCGGAACGTTGCTGCCACGTCCGAATCGACTGATCTTGGTCGGGCTCAAGGCACCGCGCCTCCTCTATAACCTTAACCTTGGCTGGATATTCGGACATCGTATTCTGGTAGTGACTCATCGGGGGCGTAAGAGTGGCCTGATCCACCAGACACCTCTCGAGGTCGTGCGCTACGATCGATCAACCAAGACAAGTATCGTCATCTCGGCATGGGGGGAGAAGAGCGACTGGTATCGCAACATCCTCAAGGCACCTGCCCTTCAGATCCAAACCGGAAATGACCGCTACGTGCCGGAGCAACGGATATTATCGACGGATGAAACCGAGCGCGAGCTGAAGACTTATGTCGACCACCATCGCCCCAGCGCGAAGATTTTGTCACGCGTCTTGGGCATTGACTTCGCCAATAGCGCCGAGGCGCGACATCAATTCGCCGAAAACGCGCGCATGGTCGCGTTCCGGCCGCGTGACTCTGGCACGAACTAGGCCAACGCTCGATCGCTCTGTTCAAACCTGAATTCACGTGTCCCAAGCAATCTCGTGTCATCACGGCGGCACACCTTGTGCGTTCAGTTTCTTGTCAGTTGTGTGCCGGAGCATGGCCGTGGCCCACAACACTGTTAGGTCAGTTCTGTACACATGCGGTGGTCACCCGATGATCAGTTGCAAACGCAAGCGTCTGAATCTGGAACCCAAGTCCATATCGCTGAGCGTCTATCAGTTTTTCATGCGAAACTGGATGGCACGGGAAGCAGGCAAAGGACATGTATGACCATAGGTCCTCCCACTTAAGTACCGCCTCCCTAGCCCCATTTTGCTATTTATGAATGTGGAGGGTTTCCACTATGCTGGGTTGTAGCGATAGAAGTAGCGGTAAGCTAGACAAGTCCAGAAGGGAATCCAGCATGCAGGCAGCGGTTACGCACGATCATGGAACTGCGGAACTCCCCGCGATATACCGGATGCTGTTCGATCGCTTCTGGGAAGACGTGGCTCCGCTCAACAACTTTTCTCCTGAAGCGGCTCAGGCAATTCTGAAACTCGAAGCGCCGATGTACGAGCAGACGATGCACGATGAATTCGTATCAGACCCTGTAGCAGCCGTTCACGCAGCATTGCGCGAGCGAGCCGCCGGACGCGACATCTCACCTTTGGCCTGAAGCTCTCCAAATTCGGCAGCTCTACCCGCCTGAAATGGGCGGGTTTTGCTTTGCCCAGAAATATGGTCGTCACCACCTTCGATTACTCCTGAATACCAGCGTCGGAACCAGCACGTTGCGCGGCTGCTCGTTTAACAGGTTGCGGCTCTTCCCAAAGTATCACGCTTCCCCGCATACTAAGCCGAAATCGGGGCCGGCATCACAGAGATTCCTGCTGCGAACTGACGAGTATTGCACGCCTACAAGGAGATACCGGAAGAGATGACAACACACGATACGCTCGTGATTCGAGCGGGACGACTTATCGACGGAACCGGACACGACCCACGAGAGAATGTCACCATCACCATCGAGAACGGCATGATCACCGCCATCGGTGACGTGGAGCCAGGACGAACTGCCGACGTGCTCGATCTGACCGGCTTTACCGTGATGCCGGGACTCATAAACATGCATGCCCACACTGTTTTGCCCGGTGATGGAACTTCGTTCGAAGCCTGGATGGAGAATCCGGACGAGATTCTGCTGCTCAAAGCCTACGCCAATGCGCGCACGGCGCTCTACTCCGGCGTAACCACGATTAGGGATTGTGGCGGAAAGGACTTACTCATGTTCCGGCTGCGAGACGCAATCAGCGATGGAGTCGTGGAGGGACCTCGCTTCGTGCTGTGTGGCTATCCGTTGACGATTACCGGTGGCCACTGCCGCTACTTTGGTGGAGAGAGCGACGGCGTCGACGGCATGCGGTACTCAGCCCGAGAGGTCCTCAAGCAAGGAGCCGATTTCGTCAAGATCATGGCCTCCGGAGGCGGTACAGTCGGCACCTACTCGCAGTTTCCTGCATTCGAGGTTGACGAACTGCGGGCAGCCATCGACGAAGCGCACAAGGTGCGCAAGCCGGCCTCATGCCACACCATCGCCACCGAGTCGATCGTTCGTGCGCTCGACGCCGGAACCGACCACATCGAGCACTGCAGTTTCATGGAACCAGATACAAGCTGGCGCTTCGACGAATCGATCGCGCGGCGAGTTGCCGAGCAGGGTGTCTATGTCACGCCGACACTGCAGGTCGCTCATGACCGGCTCGAGGCTCTGGTAGGTGGAAATGAACGCGGCACTCTTAGTCCGGCTGAAGAAATTGCTTTAGAAGCCGCGCCCCGGACTCATGCCAACGGCATCGCTAACATCCGGAATCTCCACGAGCTTGGAGTCAAGCTGGTGGCTGGGAACGATGCCGGCTGGCGCCATACAGGCTTCGATGATTTCTATCTCGAGCTCCAGTGTATGGTCGAAGCTGGGATGACCCCGATCGAGGCCATCCATGCCGCCACCGGCAGGGCAGCCATGGCCGCCCGGATCGACTCAGAAGTTGGAACCGTGGAACTGGGCAAAGTCGCTGATTTGCTCGCTATCGACGGCGATCCATCTACCGACCTGTCAACCTTGAGCAAACCAGCGATGGTGTTGCAGGCCGGTCACGTCCTCGTCGACCGCCGCTAAGGCCTCCGGGGCAGGCTGATAGCTCCGCCTGCCCCAACGCGTTTACTGCCACGCGCCACTCTGACCATGAAAGCCAAAGATTTCTCCACTGGTGGCGTCAACGACGACCACGAGTTGGCCCCCGTTGCAGACCGATACCCAGTTCTCCGGGCATTCCTGCGGCGAAAGACCGTCGTCAAACTGGACGACCCAGACCGGCGCACTCGGGTCGACCGGCGGAATGGGCTCCGGGATCCCCAGAGCGACCTCTTGCGAGAGTGGGACGAGCGAGACCTTCGACGCCGAGGTCTGCAAATTGCCCCCAAGACTGCTGATGACCGCACGAACCTTGGCAATTGCTTGATCTGAGGTCTGGATCATTGCATCGGGCGGGATCTCCGGCGTTGCATTAGCCGACGTCGACACCGGCATCATCCACAGCGCGATGTCCAACAGTTGATTCTCGGTCAACATCGTCGTTCCCGCCGAACCGCCGGACTCGAGCCGGATCGAGGTTGGTCCAACCTGCCACCAGAGCTGTACGTCGCCATCCGACTGGTAGATACGCGCCGATACGGTGCCGTACCCAACACTCCCGATATCGACCGACTTCGCATTGTTCCAGATATCCGCAGGCATGGTTTGCGCCGAGTCCTGATAGGGTGACGCTTCAGTGATGGTCAGAGTCTCATTGCCGCCGGCGTCCACGTACTTCAGCACGACACTGGTGAAACCCGGCAGCGACATTGGCGGATTAGGCTGTTCCAGTGTGAGACCACTCGGCAGCTCCGTCGGCACATACAGACCGAACCCGGCAGCCTGCTGCAGTGCAGACAGTACTGGGCTTGACACCGTCTCGAGCACAGTTGCTTGGTCTTTAGTTTTGAGCGTGACTGTAGGGGTGACAATATCGGTCGCTGTTCCCTCGACATTCGACCATGCCGGATTGCTGAAATCGAATGCGAAACTGGCGGCAACGTGGGGAACATCGACAGCCTGCGTTGTCCCAACGCCCGGAGTAGCCGCGTTCGCTCCCGTGATTAGACCGGAGATTTCGAGGTGCAGCGGGATGTCGCCTGTGCGACCGTCAACAGGCGTGCGATCGAACTGCGCCAGGCAGACGGGCTGTTTGCACATAACACTCACCTCTGGGAGCGTCGTCCCGTTCGTCTGCATAGTCATCTGATACGGCCTGATATCTCCGTACTCGCCACGCTGCCTTTCGATCGTCATTGCGACCAGAACGTGACCACTTGTCGACCCTGTCCAGTCGAGTGTGACGGTGTACCCAGCATCGGACTTAGCCATGTGTAGATGGCGACCGTTGCCCGCATCGTCGACCGACCTCACCACAGGGAACACGTCGTTGAGCGCTGCGATCGACCCGGTGCCCGCACTCTGTCCCAGTTGCGCCGTGGACGTGGGCGATCCACTACTACCGCCCCGTAACAGCAGCGAAACGAGACCGGCGAATGCGATAAGCACGACGATACTGGCGGCTATCTCCAGCGACTTCCGAATCCACGGATTTCGTTTCGGGAGCGCTATGGAGCGCTGCACGTCACCGTGAACCGGGAGGGCGGGTAACTGCAACGGCCTTGCATGCTCCTTGTCGGTGAATTCAGCTGACTCGACCAAATTTCCGGAGGTTGATCCGAGCTTGCTGGAGAGGTTTATCGCCGCTCGAATCGGAAACGTGTCATCCGGCCACTGCATATGCCGAAGCTCTCTGAGTCCACGCGCCAAATCGAACAGTTCCATCAAGTCGGCATCAACCGGACCAGTTTCATCCGGCTCACGGTCGGCGTTGAGCGCATCGATCATGCGATCGAGTTCATTGACGTGTCCACTCATGATCGGGCCCCTTTGTTAAACACGGTGCGAAGCGCGACGAGAGCGCGGTGCTGCAACACTCGAACGGCGGCCGGAGTTCGTTGCATTCGTTCGGCGACGTCGGCTGAAGACTGCCCCTCTAGCACCCTTAGCTGAAGCACCAGTTGGTAGTCCGCCGGAAGCATGGAAAACGCATCGGCCAGTTGTCCCAGATCAGAACCGAGCATCGCATTCTCTTCCGGACCTGCCTCGTTGGAATGCAGCGGAGGAGCATCCTCCAGTCCGATATGGACCGGGACCTTGCGACGCCACCGACTCCTAATCAGATTGCGAGCGACCGTTGCGAGGTAGGCACGAAACGGCACATCCCGCTGCTCATAGCGATCGAAAGCCTTGAGCGCTCGGAGGAAAACTTCTTGGGTGATGTCCTCGGCGTCGTGTGAGTTTCGCGTCGTCGCATAGACGATCGCGTAGATCGGACGCCATTCTCGACTGCAGAGCTGCTCGAGTGCTGCAACGTCACCAGCCTGGGCTCTTCGTACGAGGTCATCTCCCGGCATCAACCACCTCCTGTAAATAAGAACACGAAGGAGGCCTGGGTGTTACAGGATGCGAGTATTCAGAATACCAAGTTTCGTGTTTGCGGCAATTCGGCTAAGGCTTGTGGTCATTCCAAGGGTATTCCATGCATCTCAGCATGCAGCTCGCCAGTTACCGCCTCAAAACAGGGTGTGACGCTGGAACTGATACATACCATGTGATACACGACTTCTGGAGGACGAGAGCTTCCAATCAGATCCTCGACCTGACCTGTCAGGAGTAGATGATCGAAGACGGCATAAGGTCTGATTGACACTCACTGATCGCGCGACTATCTTGCTTGCACCGGACTCAACGCGGATCAATCCCTGTTTGACAGTGGGAAATGACGTGACGGAGAGGGAAATGTCGGACGCACTCGTGATCAAGAACGGCACCATCTTAACCATGAATCGTGACCAGCCCGCGGCGGAATCGGTGGGGGTGATCGGCGATCGCATCGTGGCAGTCGGTTCCACGACCATGGTCGAAGATGCGTTGCCGCGAGGCTACCGCACTATCGACCTGGGCGGGCGCTTCTGTCTGCCTGGACTCAACGAGGCCCATAATCACATGATCGGATTCGGCACCGCACTCGGCCATGTTGAGGCGGGATTTCCAAAAGTGCGCTCAATCGAGGACATCAAGAGAAACGTCGCCGAACGAGCGAGACAGGTTCCACCTGGCACCTGGATCCAGGGTCGTGGCTATGACGACAACAGGCTCGACGAACGGCGTCACCCGACTCGTCATGATCTGGACGCGGTGGCGCCGAACCATCCGGTTATCATCGTCAACGGTTCGGGCCATATGAGCGCGGTCAACTCGCTGGCGCTCAAATTAGCTGGAGTGACGCGCGATACGCCTGATCCGCAGGGTGGTCACCTTGTCAAGGATGAGCACGGTGAATTGACGGGCGTGCTGCAAGAAACGGCGCAGCAGGCGGTTCGCGCGGTGATCCCTGTTCCGACGGTCGACGATTACGTCACTGCACTTCAGCGCTGCAATGACGCCTATGTCGCAGCTGGGATCACCTCGAGTCAGGACGCCGGCAGTTCTATGCCCGAGCACCTGGAGGCTTACCAGCGCGCTGTTCGCGAGGGGAAGCTCAAGCTACGCACATCTATGATGATTCGGGAGAATCTCCTTCCCGAGATAACGGGACTTGGCATTAAACAAGGCTTTGGAAACGACCAGCTTCGGGTCGGACCGATCAAAATGTTCATCGACGGCAGCCTGATCGGTCGCACCGCGGCGGTGTCGCAGCCCTTCCTGGAGGATCCGCGAAACGATAACCTCGGTTTGACCATGATGCCGAAGGAAGAGTTCGAGAACTACGTCTGGCAGGCGCATTCAGCCGGTTTCCAGATCGCCGTTCATGCTATTGGTGATCGCGCCATCGAGATGGTGCTCGACGCCTATCAGAAGGCGCTTGAGCGGTTGCCACGCGCTGATCACCGTCACCGAATCGAGCATTGCGGCATCTTGCGACCGGATCTGATCGAACGCATCGCCCGCATGCACGTCCTAGCGGTCACCCAACCGATCTTTATCACCGAGTATGGCGACGGCTTCATTCGCCATCTCGGTATGTCGCGTATTCAGCTAACCTATCCATTCCGCACGTTGCTCGACGCTGGCATCACGCTCGTCTTCTCATCCGATTGCCCGGTATCGGCCTTCGAACCACTCAAGAGCATCAAGGCCGCTGTCACCGAGAGAACCGGCACCGGGCGATCATACGCCCTCGAGGAAGCGATCTCGGTCGAGGAGGCACTGCCGCTTTACACCGTTGCGGGGGCCTACGCGACGTTCGAGGAGCACAAGAAGGGTCAGCTCAGAGCGGGGATGCTGGCCGACTTCGCGATTCTCGAAGAGGATCCGAGAACTGTCGATCCGGATCGCCTGGATGAGATCAAGATTGGCCAGACGATCATCGGCGGGGAGACAGTTTACCAGGGATAGCGGTTAGCGCTGAACAATGTCCGGCTCAGACGGCTCAGGTGACATCCATCCCTCGCTCGAGAGCCGGACGTCCATCTGCCGAAAGACCGGCACGAGCAGCATCGTCGCACCCATGAGCGAAGTCAATACGGCCAAAATTAGCACTGAACGGTGCAGTCCCGCCGCGCCAACCAGAAATCCAGTCGCGGCCATTCCCAACGGGAGCGCCATGGTTCCAACGGCACTGAAGGTACTGAAGAGGCGCCCACGAAGCTGGGTAGGTGTGCGCTCATGCCGGATGGTGACTGACATCGGCGTCAAGGGCCCATCGGTCAACGCCGCGAGCGCCATCGCCCCCAGCATCACCAGCAAGCCAGGCCGCCAAAACAGGGCCCAGAAGGGAAGCGCCACGCCGAAGAAACCGACTATCCACGTAGCTCGCCGCGGCAGGCGGTGCCCGACGAGACCGAAGACCAGTATCCCACCGATCTGTCCCGCACCAAAGGCCGACAGCATGAAGCCCAGATCTCTTGCGCTGTGAAAGACATCGTTCGCGTACACGGGAAGAATCACACTGAAGAGCGGTCCCACCAGGAAGTTGGACATCGCCAGTGAGAGGGCCATCGCCAACAACAACCGCTCTCGCCGCAGGAATGTGAGTCCTTCACGCAAATCCTCGATGTAGCGCCAAGGCTTTGTCGATTGGGCGAGATCTTTCACGATCGGGACTCCGAGGAAAACTAGCACTGCGGAGAGGGCGAACGTGACGGAGTCAAACCAGAGCACATTACTGGCACCGATCCAGACGATCAGGAGCCCGGCGATCGGCGGTCCGAGCATCATACTCACCGGCTGCATCCCCTCGAAAGCGGCATTCACTCGTTCGAGCCGGATTCCAGACGACCTCGAGATCCCAGGTAGGAGTGACCGTCGCGCGCTCAATCCCGGAATTGTCAGGAATGAGCCGATAAAGACGAGCAGCAACAACTGCCAGAAGGCGAGCCCCACCGTGTGATAGAGGAGCGGCACCGAGCCAATGGCGCAGCCACTCACAACGTCGGCCAGCACACTGGTGTTTCGGTATCCGAAACGATCGACCAGTGCGCCACCAAAGATCCCCACCAGGAAATAGGGCAGCGCCACCGCAAAACCGGTCAGGCCAGTCTTCGACGCGCTTCCGGTCGTCTGCAGCACGAACCAGGGTAGCGCGACGACTGTGAATTGACTTCCCAACAGCGAAATGCTGTTCGCGGTCACCAGCGCATAGAGTGAGAGGCGTCGCATCGTATCGTGTGACCTTTTCCCGACAGCAGGACCGGATCGCGGGATGCCCGCCAAGTCTAGCAGCCATGCTGGTTTTCGGAGTTTGTAGCAGGCCGCGCGGCGAGGACCTGTTGGTTATGATGGAAGAAGCTGACGACCTTGGGACTACAGGCGGGAGGCCGAACATGAGCGATCCGCGTATCGGACTGGATCTGGTCGATAAGACCAACGCGCACGCCGCAGTCAGTGCCGCCAAGCGTGCTGCTGACATCGGGGTGTCGATGATTTGGGCAACTACTGGGCCAAGTGCGCCCGACCCGATGACCTACTTCGCTGCCGCGCTCGAAGCGATCCCTGATGTGACCTTCGGAACCGCCATCGTCCCAACCTATCCGCGCCATCCGCTAATGCTCGCGACACAGGCACTGGCTCTCGATCAGCTTTCCCCGGGCCGTTTCCGACTCGGCGTCGGACCTAGCCACCGTCCCACGATCGAAGGCGCGTATGGCATTCAGATGGGCAAACCACTGGATCATCTGCGCGAGTACCTCGTCATCCTTCGTTCGTTACTCACAACCGGGCAGGTCGAATTCAGCGGCAGCTATTTCTCCGTGCGGGCCAGATTGAATGCTCCCGCGGAAATGCCAATCTACATCTCCGCTCTGCGTAAGAACGCGTTTCGTCTCGCTGGGGAACTCGCCGATGGCGCCATCTCCTGGCTCTGCCCGCTCGACTATTTGCGCCAGATTGCAGGACCGAATATGCACGACGCTGCCGAGCGAGCCGAACGGCCGGCACCACGGATGATCGCCCACGTCCCAGTAGTCATGACCGACGACCGTGATCGAATGTTGACGACTGCTCGTCCGGTAATCGAACGCTACGGTCGCCTCCCCTTCTATGCCGGAATGTTCCGGGATGCTGGATTCCCGGTTGGCGAAAACGGAGCCGTTTCGGACGACCTTCTCGACCATCTGGTTGTTTGGGGCGACGGCGCCCGGGTTCGCGAGCGACTGAGCTCAGCATTAAACGACGGGATCGACGAGGTACTGGTGACCTTGTTCCCATCCAGAGATCTCGCTAGCGAGGAAGCGAATCTGTGTCGAATCCTGGCCGGCATGTGATGAGTAGCCGAGAGTCCGCTGAGCGGCGGCGGTGAAATGGAGGACGCAGACAATGAATCAGACGAATGGCAAGCTTGACGGCAAAGTCGCGTTGATCACCGGGGGTGGATCAGGCATCGGTCGCGCAATCTCGATCCTGTTTGCCAGCGAAGGAGCACGAGTCGCGACCGCAAGCCTTACTCTGGCCCACGCTGAGGAGACTGCCCAATTGGCAGGTGGGGAGACGATTCCACTCCAGGTCGACGTCAGCGAGGAGGAGGGCGTCAAGCGAATGGTCGACCAGACGCTGACGCGCTTCGGCCGTATAGACATCCTCTGCAACAACGCGGGGATCGGGACGACGAAGAGCATCGTCGAGGTCGAGCCTGAGGAATGGGATCGGGTCTTCGCGGTCAACGTACGGGGCGTCTATCTCTCCACACGAGCCGTGTTGCCCCAGATGATCGAGCGACGCAGCGGCATCATCGTCAACATAGCGTCGGTCTTGGGATTGGTTGGCGTACCCAAGCGTGCAGCTTACTGTGCCAGCAAAGGAGCGGTTATCACCTTGACCAAGCAGGTCGCGACCGACTTTGCGGAGCAGGGGATCCGTTGCAACTGCGTCTGCCCTGGAACCGTCGATAGTCCATGGGTCGGCAGACTGCTCGATGCCACCGAGAATCCCGAAGAATCTCGACGCGCTCTCGAACAACGTCATCCGCTTAATCGTCTGGCAACTACTGGAGAAATCGCACATGCGGCGCTTTATCTGGCATCTGATGATGCCGCGTTCATGACC
This sequence comes from uncultured Chloroflexia bacterium, assembly GCA_963739715.1. GTDB lineage: Bacteria > Chloroflexota > Chloroflexia > Thermomicrobiales > Thermomicrobiaceae > CALAGB01. The sequence goes on from CAVUBN010000025.1 coordinate 124,730, forward strand.
GGCAGTGCGCTGGTGATGGACGGTGGCCAGCTCGCACGTTGATGCAACATCTCATCTACTGCGCAATACAATGAAAGGGGTTTGATGTCTCAGCTGTTCCAGCTCATCGGGGCGCTGATGGTTTTGGCGGCATTCTCGCTGGCACAGTTCCACCGGCTCGACCAACGTTCGTATTCCTACATCGTACTCAACCTGATAGGTTCGGCGATTCTCGCCGTTCTGGCGTTCGGAGGACATCAGTGGGGATTCCTCCTCTTGGAAGGCGTTTGGGCCATCGTATCTTTTTGGAGCTTGGGAGTCCGCGTACGTGATGTCCGAACCATGTGAAGGTACTAGCTTCGCGACTTATTTGAGCAGCTTGACGATGTTGTTCTAACGCCAATGCGGCGTATGCTATAGTGTTGTCAGGCGCTGCCAGACACGTAGCTTAATCGACACAGCGTCCCTCTTTGCGCGCCGGCTCAATCGTTCTCGTTGCGAACGGAGCTAAGGTGCTGGATGCTTCTTTGGGGGATGTCGTTGGCCCTCGGGCGCAGTCCCAAGGTCACGAGTCAGGCGGACACCATGCAATATTCTGAATCTGGGGATGCGAGTCGCGGGAGGATAAGCAATGGCGCAGGTTGTCTTCGAACATGTTGACAAGCGCTTTGAGAGCGTTGTAGCACTGAGCGATCTGAATCTCGAGATTATTGATGGCGAGTTTCTCGTGCTCGTTGGGCCTTCTGGATGTGGGAAGTCGACGGCCTTACGCTGCCTGGCTGGTCTCGAAGAGATCACGAGCGGCCACATCTTTATTGGTGACCGGGAGGTCACAGAGGTTCCGCCGAAGGATCGCGACATTGCGATGGTGTTTCAGGCCTATGCGCTCTATCCACACATGACCGTACGCGACAATCTCGCATTCGGTCTCAAGCTGCGTAAAACACCCAGTGAGATGATCGATCAGCGAGTAAATCAGACGGCCGAAATGTTAGGGCTTACGCCGTTGCTCGACCGAAAGCCGAAGGCGCTCTCCGGCGGTCAGCGTCAGCGTGTCGCATTGGGACGGGCGATCGTCCGCGAACCGCAAGTCTTCCTTATGGACGAGCCCCTTTCAAACCTCGACGCGAAGCTTCGCGTGCAGACTCGCGCCGAGATCATCAAGCTGCAGGAACGACTGGGAACGACGACCGTTTATGTCACCCACGATCAGGTCGAAGCAATGACAATGGGCCATCGAATCGCGGTTATGAGCGCAGGCTTGTTGCAGCAGCTCGACACCCCAGAGAATCTTTACGAACGACCTGCCAACATGTTCGTCGCGACCTTCATTGGAAGTCCAGCAATGAACGTCTTCCCCGCTGAAGTTGTCAGCGGCGGCGACGGAGTGATGCTGGCGTTCGAGGGAATGAAGATTAAGGTGCCGACAGCCCGCATGGGCCAACTCGCGTCCAAGGTTGGCCAAAAGGTGATGGCTGGCGTTCGGCCAGAACACCTCAATCTCAAGAATGGCGTCGAAGCTACCGAAGGCTCGACTCTCACCCTGCCGATTGATCTCGTCGAGCCACTCGGTTCCGAGACACTGCTGCATCTCCGCGCACCCGAAGGCAATTCGATCGTCGCCAAGGTCGAGCCGAATGTGCGATTGAAAGCCGACGAAGCTGTCGAACTTGTGGTTGAAGTCGACCACCTTCACGCGTTCGACGCTGAGACGGGAAATGCGCTGAACTAGCCCCGGAGGATTGCCTGACATGCCGTACAGCCACCCTGGGTTCTCCAGGGTGGCATTTCGTTTGTGTCTCGACGAGGTTTTGATTGCACGTCTGGAACGGGACCGATTCCCAAGTTTGAACGGGGGATCAGCGTAAATCACACTTGCCGGACGAGCACGGCGTCTATTTCCGCACTACCAACGACGAAAAGTACGTCTACCCACTAGTCTGAATCGGCGATCGTAGCTTGAGCAGGACCTAACGCGGGGACCGAGTTGAGCCGGTCGAACAGGATCCCGCCCAACGCGCCGATCAGCAGCACAACGATGAGTGCTGGCCACAGCAGAACCGGGTGCGCCGACCCCAAAACCGTGCCACTTCCCCACGACGAAAGACCCCAGGAACTTCCCCAAATAACGCTGCTGAACGCGAGGTAACGCCCACGCATGTGTTCCGGCGCGAGCTCCACGACAATGACTCCGGACGTCGGCATGAACATCATCTCGCCGACGGTGTAAACCACAATCGCGGCGAAGGGCAGCACACTCAGCCAGGGGCTGGCGCCAATCATCGCGTACGAGATCGACCAGAAGACGGCTGCAGCAGCCAGCGTGAAGCCTCTTCCCCAGCGCGCAATCTTGCGCGCTACCCAGAGCTGAGCAACGACGACGATCAACGTGTTGATCGTGAATAACAGACCGATCAGCGCCTCGTCAATACCGGCCTGTGCTCGGAGATATGGGGGCGCACTCACCTGCAGCTGGGTAAACGCCGCCAACAAGATGAACATGACCACCTGACTGTACATGAAACGCCGATCGTGCAGCACGTCACGCCAACTTCCGGCATTCGCCGCACTCGCTGACCCGGCGGGCGTCTCCAATCGTTTCGGCTGCCGCACCAGCAAGAAAACGAGCACGCCCGCGAAGAGGATGCCGGCCGCGGCAATCAGGTAAAGCACCCGGTATTGCGCTTCGCCGCCACCCACGACGATCAGGCCACCGATCAATCCTCCCGCTCCGATCCCCAACGCACTGGCCACCCGCAACATGGCGAACATCTCCCCAGCCTGCGAAATTGGAACCAGCGATGTCGCAAGTGCGTCAGATGAGGGCCAGTACAGCTGTGAGAAGAGTCCTTGAAGAATCATGATCGTGAAGAAGAGGCCCACAGTGGTCGAGACAGGAAAGAAAGCGGTCGTGATGCCCGTGCCGGCAATCGTAATGATCAGCATGGTTCGAGCGCCGAAACGATCGATAGTGCCGGCTGCGACCAGAGTGAACGCCACTCCGACAATGGAGCTTGCCGCGATTCCGGCTCCTACCAACCCGACACCGAGACCCACGATCTGACCAAAGTAGATGACCAGAAACGGGATCGTCATACCACGAGCGGTAAACAATACGAAGTTCGCGAACGCCAGCAGCCACAGGGCACGCGGGAAATGACCAGCGCGAGACACCAACTGTTGAATTGCCAAACGAGCGCGCTGCGACACCCTACCCCCAGCCGAAGTGACGAGTCCAATCTTGCCTTGCGTAGCACGAGAACGCTATCCGAAAAACCTCGCAATTCGGATGACTCGACAAGAGTCAGTTACGAACTTCTCGGTCGCTCATCATTGAGTACCCATGGCAGGGATCCTGTCACGGCGGGCGACCAATACCACGACCCCAGTTGGCCCATGACTTTTCTACGAGTTCCCACAAGTTCTTGCTACCAGATTCCTATGTTCGGGTCTCGACCGCTTCGGTAGGCTCCTGGCACGAGATGTCGCGACAACATCAACGCGTTAGGACACATTCAGCAAAGGGGCGCAGCTAGAGACGATGACACGAACGACCATCGAAGATCCTGTTACGGATCCCAATGTTCGTCCACAAGGCCGGGTTCAGTCCATTGTGGACCTGATGTGGCACGCGACGCACGAGTTCGACACCGCCGAGGGACTGGTGCTGACTCTGGCCCAACCCGGATTCCCCAAAGTGACGGCCTGGTCCCGTCCCGACGCATCACCGGGCTTCTCGGCGACCGTTACACACGTCATTCACGACGCGCTGGCCGATGGGAACTACGCGTCGATACAGAACGGCGGGTCGGCTCCATCAACGACCTGGAACCATCTCAAGATCCAGAGTGGCGACGAACTGATCGGGGAACTTTGGGTCTACCGAGGCCGAAAAACGATTGACGCAAGAATCACATGCGGTTCGTGGTCCGAATCTTCGACCGTGGTGATGGCAATCCTGGAACACATCAGTCGCTGGAGCATAGACGCTCCCCGTCCAGAACCACCCTTCCCTTTTCACCAATATGCGCTTGCGCTCAACGGAACGTCGGATCTCGCCGGCGTTTGCGACATAGTGGCTCAAGGCTTCAAGGAGGCGTGTCAGGCAACAGGCGTCACCGTAGAACTCTTCGACCATCACCAAGTACTTGGTACGACGGCAACCACTGGCCCGACACCGATTCGGCATGGCACGTACATGAACCGCCAGGCCGACACGCCTCCACTGGACGATGCACGGATCACGAAATCGGGGGAGTGGCTGTTCGATCTTTATGCGCTCGTCGCACCTGACGGAAAACGAGTCGGCGCAGTCACCTGCTTCTGGGATTGTTCCGATAAGTCCAGCGTGAATCTCCCGCTTATGGAACGTATGGCCGATCAAGCCACGGCAGCGATCACACGAGCACAAAGCTCTCGCCGCTCGGCATCCCTGTTTCGGTCGGCTGCGACCGTCGTTGCCGATGCCGTCGATGCACGCGATTCTTTCACGCGACATCATGCCTCACGGGTAGCGCGTTATAGTCGCCAGATTGCAATCCAGATGTCACTTCCCAGTCGAGACATTGAAGTCATCGAGGTGGCCGGTCTGCTTCACGATATCGGAAAGGTTGGCGTACCCGATCGCGTGCTGCAAATGTCCGGACAGCTCCAACAAGACGATTGGGATCTGATCCAGCGACACCCCGAAATTGGCGCGGCGCTCGTTCGGTCGTTTCCCGACCTCATAGCGGTCGCGCCTCTCATTCGTCATCACCATGAACGAGTCGATGGTACAGGGTATCCCTGCGGTCTCAAGGGAGATGAGATTCCAGTTGGAGCACGGATCATCAGCGTTGTCGAGGCCTTCGACACCCTCGTTAGCGGTCGCCCCTATCAGTCTCCGTCGAACGTTCATCGCACACTAACGACGCTTGAGAGTCTGGGTGGCACCCAGTTCGACGCCAGGATCATAGGCACATTGCAACAAGCGATTCAATCCGGTGCAATTCAGGTCGAAGTTCCAACTCCGCTCAAGACTGGAGACCTCGATCTCCATCGCTGGATAGGGGCGGAAGCCCGTGCCTTCGGATTGCTCCAGCGGATCGGGGCCGAGGTTGGCGAACTCATCGAGCTCGACCGCTTTCTCACGCGGCTGAAGGAGATCCTAGAATCGGAATTCCCGGAATCGATTGTCGACATCTTTGTCCGTGATCGCGACCACGACCAACTTATCGCGATGGTGGATGGCAACCGACCTCACCTCACTCATAACGGGGCCTACGTAATGGAACGCGATCGAGGAGTGATCGGCTGGGTGGTCACACACGGCTTGGCTCAGAACATCGGAGATACCGGCACCGATTCTCGCTACGTCGCACCGGGCAACCGCCCGATGCGATCGGAACTAGCCGTGCCGATGCTCGTTGACGAAGTCTGCATCGGCGTTCTCAATCTCGAAAGCCCTCGAACTTCCGCCTACTCGCGCACGGATGAGAAAGTGCTGGAAACGGTCGCGACCTACGTTGCGCGGGCGTTACAGGTTGCCGAACTCCACAGCCAGGTCAAACAGCAAACCGATTATGATTCGATGACTGGATTACTGAATCATCGTGCGTTCTATCGCACACTCGAATTCGAGGTCGGCCGCGCCGCGCGATTGCAGGACGTAGTGTCGGTAGCCGTTATCGATGTGGACCAATTCAAGCTGGTCAATGATTCGAATGGCCATGTATGGGGCGATACAGTCATTCGCCGTCTGGCAGAAATACTCGGAAAGTCTATTCGGCACGGCGACGCCGTCGCCCGCTACGGCGGCGACGAATTCGCAATCATCATGCCCGGCGCCACGCCGGAAGCGGTTGAACGACGCATGCACGCGATCGACGAGGAAATTCGGAAGGAATCCGAACGTAGCCCTCTACCCAATATTTCCTGGGGAATCGCTTGTTTTCCTGCCGACGGTTTACGCCCAACTGAACTCGTAGCCCAAGCCGACGCGGCTATGTACGCCATCAAACAACGTTCCGCTGCACCATAGGATTTCACGAACACGCATTATCGCCAGCCAGACCATCTTTCTCCACACTCAGGACGGAAGTCCCGACCAGAATCAGACTTCGTTCTTATGCGAACGTACACAATGTTTGTTCATACTAGACTGGATCTCGCACATTGCCCCAATCGCACCTCACTTGTGAACCATTGGGTAATGCGCACGCAGGTGTGATTTTGGGAGAGTGTACGTTGTCTACAGATACGCTCCAAAACAGCACGGTTGGCGGCGTGTTACGACGTGTGGTCGATTTGGTGTTATGCACGACACGGGTCGATCAGATTGTCACTGCACTACACATGGCCGCATCGGCGGTGTTTCAGATCGAGCAATTGCAGCTGTCCCTCGCTGGAATGCCTTCCGGCAGCTCCGCGATCGGCTTGCCGAGCACGCCAGCCTATCGACGCGTTTCGCCGCCTCGTCCGCTTCCTCCGCCAGATGCCCAGCCATTGATGATGCAGCGAAAGGAGTTTCATCTGCCGGTTCGGACCGGTGAACTATTCTTGGGCGCACCCGATCCCAGCGGTAAACCCAATTCTGGGTCAGCGGATTTCAGCACTTCGCTCGACAATGGAGCGAAATCGACTGGATCGGTCACCGTGCACTCTTTCCCGGTTCCAACCTTCTCCTCGGCCGATGCCAACCTGTTGTCGTTATTGGCAGAACAATCCGCCCTCGATGTCGAGCGAGTCACGAAGCTCGTACGCGCCCCGTCATCTCACGCAACTTCTGACCTGCTCGAAGCTGTCCAATGCGCCATTACCGAGTCAACATCGACAGCCTCTCTCTTTCGTCGCATTACGCAAACCGTTTCCGAGACGTTCGACGTCGGCTGCGCACTTGCGTCGTCTCGATCGGGAGAGACCCCAACGATCACGGCACGCCATTCCGTCAAGGAGTTGGCTGCGGCTACGAGCACCTGGTTCGCGAAGATCCTAGGCGACAGTGAGATCTGTCATCGCTTGAAGACAGAGTTGGATCCGTTAGCGTATGACCAGGCACAAGCCAGCTCTCGTGGAATCACTTGTCCATTTCCGTCTTCGTCGCCAGTCCGAGCCGTGCAGCTCTTTCCGCTGGCCACCAATGGTCGCTGGACCGGGGGGCTCCTCCTTTTCGACAATATTGATTTTAAGCTGGATGCAGCAGCTACGGAGACGGTTAAACGGGCGGCTCATTCCATTGGCATGGCGGTTGGCGCTAGTTTACGGGTCGATGATTCGTCGCTTGACCTGGACCAATGGAGGGGTTGGGCTCGGGTTATGACCGCATTACTGTCGGAAGAACCACTCGAAGCCGTACTGCGCGACATCCTTACGATTGGGAACAATGTGGTTAACGTCGATGGTGCGCTCATTCGTCTTCACAGCTCCGATCTACCCTATTCCGACCGCTACATCACGTTGGGCAACACCGGGTTCGAGAAGCTCATCCGATCAGTCATCCAACAGGGAACTGCCGACACGCTCATCATTAATCAACCTGGCGGACCACTCACTCGGGCGAAAGATGTTGCCGCGGGATCGAACAGTGGTTCGGACCGTCCCTTTCAGCCGTATCCGTTTCGCTTGGTGTCACCAATCGAGAGTGGGAACACACCACTCGGCGATTTGTGCCTCTTCCGTTCGAACGCACGACCCTATAGCCCCGAGGAAATCGAAGACGCTCGACAGTTTGCGAGCGTTATCGCGGTCGCATTGAAGCAGAAACGAACCCGAGAGATTCGGACACGGCAAGACCAGATTCTGACCAGTGTTCGCGAACTCGCCGAGCGTCTCAATCGTGCGGCGACCCAGCAGACGATGGCCGAGATCGCCGTCGAAGTTTGTGCCGCGGCCTTCGGTTCAGGTAAGGCATCGCTCCACTTCTATCAGGCGCAGTCACAACGACTCGTGATGGCGGCGGCCTTTGGTCTGCCGCTCCCGTTTGTCACTGCGAATGCACATCTGTCGCTCGGCAATGGCGCCTGCGGGCAAGCTGCCAAGCAGCGATCACTACTGATGGTCGACGATGTCACTACCGATCCAGACTGGATGTCGGAATGGCATGCGAACGAGTCGGGTCTCGATTTTCGTTCCGTCTGGTCGCTACCGTTGATGGCTGGCGGAGACCATCTGCTGGGAACACTCACCATCTATCATTCGAACCTCGTCCACGCGAGCGTCGATGACGTCTCGTTCTTGCGGTTGCTCGGGCACCAGGTTGCCGCCGCACTCGATCGGGCGCGTCTCGCCGATCGGTCGCAGGACCTCTACCGGGCGACGGTCGAATCACTGGCTGCAGCTGTCGACGCGAAGGATCCTTTCACGCATAACCACTCCTGGCAGGTATCGGCTTACTGCCGCAAGATTGCCGAAGCGCTGGACTTGTCGGCGTCCGAAATTGAGATCGTTGAGCTTGCTGGACTGCTGCACGATGTCGGGAAAATCGGAATTCCGGATCGCGTTCTTCAGAAGCCGGATGAACTCGCGCCGGATGAGTGGGCCATGATGCAACGCCACCCGGATTTAGGCGCACGCATTCTCGGTGATAATTCTGCCCTGGCCGCGGTCGTGCCCTACGTTCGTCATCACCATGAACGGTACGACGGACACGGTTATCCTGATCAGCTGAGCGGCAACGATGTCCCACTCGGTGCCGCGATCGTCGGATTGGCCGATGCGTTCGACACCATGACCTCCGATCGACCATATCGCCAGGCCCACACGATCGAGCAGGCACTCCAGGAAGTTGCTCGTTGCAGCGGATCGCACTTTCATCCAAAGGTGGCAGCGGCGTTTCTGCGGGTGGTCAAGTCTGGCGAAATCGCAGCGGTCACGAGGACGGCGCCGCGGTCGACGACGCGTGAGCTACGCCTGAAGCGGGTCGTGGGAAGTGAAGCGCGAGGGTTTGGACTGCTCCAGCGCATTACGACGGAAATAGGTGCACTGGTGGATCTCGATCGTTTCCTGCACAGACTCAATGAACTCATGAACTCGGAGTTCCCCGAGTCAACTTGCGAGATCTACGGACAGGACCCAAAAACTGGCGACCTCATCGCCATCGCCAACCAGCGCCGCCGCAAGCGTCTGGTTATCCCACGTGGGCAGGGCATTAGTGGCTGGGTGGCGGCTCATGGCATGTCCGAGAGCGTGCCGGATGTGCTTGAGGACGCGCGCTACATCGCGACCGGCCATCGTCTCATGCGTTCGGTCATGGCAGTGCCCCTTGTTGTTGACGGTCATTGCGCTGGGGTCCTATCGCTTGAGCACCCGGACCCAAGTGCCTACTCGCCATCGGATCAGCACGTCCTCGAGATTGTCGCCACCTACGTCGCACAGGCAATCCAGGTCGCGAACCTCCATGACCGGCTGAAACGGAATGCTCACCATGATCCGCTTACCGGGCTTCTCAACCACCGCGAATTCTGCCAGCGTCTGGACGAGGAGATCGACCGTGCCCGGATGACGGCCGGAAAGCTCGCGATTGCGATTCTCGACGTGAAGAGCTTAAGCACCGTAAATCGATCGCACGGGCATGCGGCCGGTGACGACGTACTGAAAACCATCGCGGACGTGCTCAAACTAAAGGTGCGAAACGGTGATACGGTGGCGAGATATGGTGGCGACGAGTTCGCCCTTCTTGTTCCCCGCATCAATGTCTCGATTATTCGCGCTCGGGTCGGATCCATCTCAAACTCGTTGGATGAGATCCGTGCGGCAAAGAAGTTGCCGAGCGTCTCCTGGGGTATTGGAAGTTTCCCGAACGACGGCACCCGCGCGGCAGACATCATGGCTGCGGCCGAAAACGCCATTCGCACGGCGACAAACAATCACCCAGCCAGTCCGTTCATGTAAGCTGCCTGGCACCACAAAACTTCCCGCTCCTACCATGGCGAATCCACACCGTTCCACTATTGTTGAACAAGATCTTCACATGTGTCGTTCGTTGCGCCGATCCGCTGGCGGCAAGAAGTGATGAACAGGCAGCTTCACTTATGCGATCAAATGTTCTAAGATAATGACGTCAACAGAATCACGACCTAAGGACATCATGGACGAATGATGAAAGAATGCTCAAGCGTTGAAGCCTACGCGCACACTCCAAACGCGGAAGGCCGCTGGCAACCGCTCGTTGAACATTTAGAGAACGTCGCCGCGCTCACGTCAGACTTCTGCCAGGCAATCGGTGCGCCGAACGCCGGGTACTGGCTCGGGCGGTGGCATGACGTCGGGAAATTCTCAGGCGCTTTCCAAGCATATCTTGCGGCTTGTTCTGAGAACCCAGGTGAGCGTCAACATGGCCCTGACCATAAAGCGGCAGGCACCAAATTGGCACTGAAACATCTCGGTCTCGCCGCCCTCCCGGTTCAGGGCCACCACGGCGGCCTCCACACTCAAACTGAACTGAGCACCTGGCTCAAGGAACAGGCAAAAAAACCCGGCCTTGAAGAGGCATTGCAACGCGCACATCTCGCCATGTCGCATCTGGAGCCCGAAACTCAAATCGCAGTACCTGAGTGGATGCGGCGCGATCGGTTAGCAGCGGAACTCTTCATTCGATTTCTGTTCTCAGCAATCGTTGACGCCGACAGCCTGGATACGGAACACCACTGGAGATCAGAAATCTCAACGCAGCGTGGCAGTTCGTTGACTTTGGACGACCTCTGGTCTCGCTTCTCAGATAATCAGACGGCTCTCATTCAGTCGCACCGTGGTTCAGCGATGAGCCAGACGGTCGCCGACGTACGCAAGGCGATATATGAAGACTGCTTGCGCTCCGCGGATCTACCTCCAGGGCTTTTCAGGCTGAATGTTCCAACCGGCGGTGGCAAGACGCGGTCAGCGATGGCCTTCGCGCTCCGCCATGCGCTCAACAATAACCAGCAGCGCGTCATCGTTGCGGTGCCATTCATTACCATCACCGAACAAACAGCGGATACCTACCGGCAGATCTTCGAGCGTCCGAGCGATGACGCTCCGGTGGTACTGGAGCACCACAGTGGCGGAAAACAAATCAGCCAGGCCGATGACGATTTTCGTCAATACGACGTGTGGCGCCGGCTGGCTGCTGAGAACTGGGATGCCTCAATTATCGTTACGACCACTGTCCAACTCTTTGAGAGTCTTTTCTCAAATATGCGAAGCCGTAGTCGAAAGAATCATCGTCTGGCGCAAAGCGTCATCATTCTAGACGAGGCTCAGGCACTGCCAATCGCGCTGCTGGATCCGATCCTCAACGCATTACGCGAATTGTGTGAGCACTATGGCACGACGGTGGTTTTGTCGACGGCGACTCAGCCTGCATTCGAAGCTATTCCAGTCCTATCTTCGCTTCCGGCGCAGGACATCGTGGCGAATGCAAACCAGTTTTATGATCGGCTTCGGCGAGTGCGTTACGATTGGCGCGTCGATACACCACTGGATTGGGATGAAATTGCCGATCTGCTGCGATCGGAGCCGCAAACCCTTTCCGTTCTCAATACGAAACGTGATGCCCTCGCCCTGCTTGACGCACTCGATGACCCCTCAGCGCTTCATCTGTCAACGTTGCTCTGTGGTGCCCACCGCCGACGAGTGATCGCAACCGTAAAACAGCAACTTGATGCCGGTGAGCCCTGCCACCTGATCTCGACTCAGGTGATTGAAGCAGGTGTCGATGTCGACTTTCCGCTCGTCCTGCGCGCGCTCGCGCCGCTCGACTCAATCATTCAGACCGCCGGCCGCTGCAACCGGGAGGGCCGGGCTGAATTTGGGCGCGTGATCGTCGTTCAGCCGTCCTCTGGGGGATTGCCGCGGGGAAGCTACGCGACTGCTACCGGAATCACGCAAGCGCTTCTCAACGCAGGGGCGCTTGACCCCGACGATCCGGAAACCGCGTGGACTTACTTTCGTCGCTTGTTTGAATCCGTCCTGACCGACCGCGAGAACATTCAAGCGCTACGGAGTGAGCTGAACTATCCATTGGTTGCCGAGCGGTTTCACATGATCGAACCGAGCGAAAGCGTGATCGTAACGACGTATGGCACGGACATCGAGCAACGATCGATTCGCCAATATGTCGAAGAGCTCATTCGCGGAACTCCGCGTTCCCGTTACATTCTCCGGGCGCTTCAGCCATACATGGTCAGCTTCCCAAGCCGCCTAGCGGATCAGCATCGACAGGGTGGCCTCATCACCCCGGTTGTGCCAGGCATTGGCGAATGGCATGGCCGCTATGATTCCGTTCGCGGCATTATTGAGGAAACTGGTGAAACGTTCATTGTGTAGATCGTTTATGATGTCGACCATCGCATCCGGCGAGTGGACTACATCGGGTATTCCGTGCGGCGGGAATTCGCACGCGCCCTGGATCAAGACTTGCCCGTTGAGCCTCTTTCCATTTGAGCGCGCTGCCGCCACAAACCGCCCGACCGGCCTGATGTTATCCCGGCAAGAGACAAGGAGGTGAGTGATGAGTTCCGTCTATCCATCCCTGGAGGTCAAGGTATGGGGAGACCTAGCGTGTTTCACGCGGCCTGAGATGAAGGTCGAGCGGGTGAGTTATCCGCTCATGACCCCATCAGCGGCGAGAGGCATCTGCGAAGCAATTTTCTGGCGACCGGCAGTTTCCTGGGAAATTCAGGAGATTGCGGTCCTCAACCCGATCAAATACACCTCGTTCGTTCGAAACGAGGTCAATAGCCGCGCGAGTGAAAGAGTCGCAGCGGGTTGGGAGGCGCACGGCGGTGGCTACGATGCTAGCGGCGACCGGGCGCAGCGCCACACTCTGGCATTACGGGACGTGGCCTACGTGATTCGCGCACAACTGTTGCTTAAGCCGGGTGTTGCTGATGACGTTGCTAAGTTCCGGGATCAGTTCCGGCGGCGAGTTCGCCGGGGCCGCTGCTTCACGACGCCCTATTTGGGATGCCGGGAATTCACCGCCTTCTTCACCGAGCCGGACGGTTCCGAGCAGCCAATCGATCGAACCGAACAACTCGGCCGGATGCTCTTGGACCTCGATTACGCCTCGGATGGCAGCGGAAGTGGAACGCCAATCTTCTTCGAAGCCCAGCTCGAGCATGGTGTGCTCCGCGTCCCGCATCGGAAGACGGCGGGAGGAACCAAATGTTACTCGAACAATTGAAAGCCTATGCCGAAGAGCGGTTGGAGAAACTGCCGCCGACGCTCTACAGCGAGGTACCGGTGCGCTATCTCATCGAGCTGGACGGAGACGGACGGCTGCTGACGCCTCAGCCAATCGACACGTCGGATCCAGCCAGCCGCCGGACCCGGCGGGGTACGCCCAGGCTCGTTCCTCAGATTCAGCGCACGTCCGGCGTCAAGCCGCTCCTGCTCGTCGATAAACCCGATTACGTGCTCGGCTATTTCGGCCCGAAGCTAGATTCGCAATCGGACGACGAACGGCAGAAGAGGGAGCGACGCGTTACCGCTTGCCACGCCGCGTATGTAGACCTGATTGACCGCTGCTTTGCGGCGACAAGCGAGCCAGTTGTCAGCGCGGTCCGCGAGTTTTTGAAAAACGAGCCTCTTGCACAACTCAGGCTAGATGAGAGTTTCGACACGAGTGCGCTCATCAGCTTTCGCGTCGATGGAGTCTTCCCAACGGACATCCAGAGCGTGCAATCCTTCTGGGCATCCGAGCATGCTCTCAGTGGCGACGAAAACGGGTCGCCAGTGATGCAATGCCTGATTTGTGGCGAGCAACGACCGGTTCTCGATCGTTTGCAGTCGAAGATCAAGGGGGTCCCGGGAGGTCAGACTTCGGGAACCGCTCTGATCTCGGCCAACGCGGCTGCCTTTGGGTCCTATGGGCTGCGCGGTTCGTTGATCGCTCCAACCTGTCCAGAGTGTGGCGAGCATTTCACGCTTGCCATGAACGCTCTTCTTGCCGACGAACGGCACCGGCGGTTCCTCGGTGGAGCGGTGATCGTCTGCTGGACGCGTCGTGATGTCGAATTTGATTTTCTCGGTCCTATCACCGACCCGCAGCCGGAACAGGTACGGCAGCTCATCGATGCGTTGTGGGAACCATCTGCCGCGCTGCCCGAGGTCGATGACACCGCGTTTTATTCAGCGATTCTCTCAGGGAGCGGTGGGCGTACGGTCGTGCGCGACTGGATCGATACGACGGTCGGCAACGTGAAACTCCAGCTAGCGGAGTGGTTCGTTCGTCAGAGCATCGTCGACGAGTATGGTGATCCCCCACGGCCGCTCGGCATTTATGCGCTAGCAGCGGCCACGGTGCGAGAGCTCAAAGACGCACCGCCAACGATTCCGCGAATGTTTCTACGGTCGGCACTAACCGGGACGCCACTTCCCTGGAACCTGCTGGCGGAAGCAGTCCGTCGCTGTCGCGCCGAGCAACGGGTCACACGCCAGCAGGCAGCACTCATCAAACTCGTTCTGTCGAGCCATGAACCCGTAGCAGAGGAGAAAAACATGATCCAGCTTGACACGGATCACCCGCGCGCGGCATATCACTGCGGCCGCACGCTCGCCGTGCTGGAAGAGATTCAACGCCGCGCCATACCGGGAATCAACGCGACGATCGTAGACCGTTTCTACGGCACGGCATCCACTGCGCCAGCATCGGTCTTCGCACGATTGTTGCGCGGAGCGCAACCACATCTCGCCAAGCTCAACCGCGATCAGACTGGCGCGTACCACGCTCTTCAAGGTCGACTGGAAGAGATACTCAGCCATTTGGCGGGGTTCCCAACCACGTTGACGCTACAGGATCAAGGGCTGTTCGCGCTGGGTTACTACCACCAACGCGCCTTCGACCGCGCCCAAGCCCGCGCCGCGCGAGAGCGTCGAGAAAACGAAAAGGCAGCCGGAGCAAGCGATGTGACGGAGGATGCCGGTTTGCCTCTCGATGGTGTGTCCGATCTTGATGAAATCGCAACTGAGAAAGGAATCAGCAATGACCGCTAACCCTTACCTCAATGTGAGCTCTCGCCACGATTTCGTGATGTTGTTCGACGTTCAGGATGGGAATCCCAATGGTGATCCGGACGCCGGAAACCTGCCACGCGTTGATCCGGAGACAATGCAAGGGCTGGTGACTGATGTTGCACTCAAACGCAAAGTGCGTGACTACATCGACGTAAAGCGCGGTGACGAGGGACGGTACAAGATCTACGTTCAGAGCGGCGAAGCCCTCATCACCAAGCACAAACGTGCTTACGAGGCGCTGCAACTCAAGTCGACCGGTGTCAAGCAGAATCGTGCCGACGTGGATCAGGTTCGTGCCTGGATGTGCCAGAATTTCTACGATATCCGCATGTTCGGCGCGGTAATGTCAGTGGGCGTAAACGCTGGTCAAGTGCGAGGACCGCTGCAACTGACCTTCGCTCGTTCCTTCGATGAGATAGTGCCGCTGGATCTTTCGATCACACGAGTTGCCGTCACTCGTGAAGAAGATGCGGCCGTTGTAGTGGCCGAGGAGAGTGGCGAAGGAACCGGAGGCAAGCAAACTGAAATGGGCCGCAAGGCCATCGTTCCATACGGCCTCTATCGAGCCTACGGCTTCTTTAATCCGCACCTCGCGCAGCAGACTGGTGTCACTGAGGAGGATCTGGCGCTTTTCTGGGAAGCGCTTGGCGCGATGTGGGATAACGATCGTTCCGCCAGCCGAGGCTACATGGCCTGCCGCGGGCTCTACGTCTTCTCCCATGACAGCGCGCTCGGCAACGCTCCCGCGCACCGGCTGCTCGAGCAGGTAACGGTCACGCGAAACACCGACCTGAAGGCGCCTCGCAGTTTCGGGGATTACACCGTGACCGCACCGCCGGCCGGCCCTGTGCCGGAGTTTCCTGGAGTATCGCTGGAACGGCTGGTGTAGCCATGGCCTGGACAGATGAGGATCTGATCCCAATATCTGCCCTTGAACATTTCAGCTACTGCCCTCGCCAATGTGGGCTGATTCATCTGGAGCAGGTTTGGGCGGAAAATATTGCGACAACTCGTGGCGGGCTTGTCCACTCACGTGTAGATGAACCCACACAAGAAACACGGCCCGGCATACGACGTGAGTTTGGGCTGCCATTATGGTCCGAACGACTCGGGCTCATCGGACGCGCCGATCTCGTCGAGTTTCAGACGGATCACGCCTATCCGGTGGAATACAAGGTCGGTCGTCGACGCGCCTGGGGGCACGAAGCAATCCAGCTCTGTGCTCAGGCCCTGTGTCTCGAAGAGATGCTCGGGCAGCCTGTCCCACGCGGCGCGATCTTCTATCACGGTTCACGCGCAAGACGCGAAATCGAATGCGACGACGCTCTGCGCGCGATCGTCGAGAAGACGACTACGGCCGCGCGAACCATGCTGGCGTCGCAGCGGCTACCCGCGCCAATCGCTGACGCGCGCTGTCGCAAATGCTCTCTGAGAGACGAATGTTTGCCAGATACCATCTCGCGCAACGGGCGTGAACGTTATTGGTTCGCGGCACGGTTCGACCCGCGGCCGCCAGCGATATACTGGCAACCCCAGTGACGCAACTCCTGAACACACTGTATGTAACTACGCCGGATGCAGCATTGCATCTGGATCACGACACAGTCCGCGTTGAAATCGAACGAGAAACAAGAACTCGGCTACCACTGCTCCACCTCGGTGCGATCGTCTGTTTTGGACCTGTATTCATCAGCCCGGCTCTCATTGCACGCTGCGCATCAGATGGTTGTTCAGTCGTACTTCTCAGCCGGACTGGGCGTTTCCAGGCACGAGTGGAAGGACCGACAGGAGGAAATGTACTGCTCCGCCGCGCCCAACATGATGCATCGGCTGACCCTGAAAGAGCGAGAGAGATCGCGCGATCCTGCATAGCTGGCAAGGTTCAAAACTCCCGGTTCGTATTGCTGCGGTCAGCGCGTGACACCAACGACGTTGCCACGTCGGGAGTGCTCTCAGCTGCGGCAACAACGCTTGGATCTTTACTGGGACCGATTGAGCGGGCCGATTCAACGGAGGCACTCCGAGGGCATGAAGGCGATGCCGCCCGCATGTATTTTGGAGTCTTTAACTGGATGATCCGAGCAGGACAAGCCGAGTTTCGTTTCGATGGTCGCACCCGGCGACCGCCGCGGGATCGCATGAACGCACTCATGTCGTTTCTGTACACGCTGCTGACCGCCGACTGCCGCGCAGCCGCGGAAGCTGTGGGCCTCGATCCCCAGGTAGGATTCCTACATGCGCTTCGTCCAGGGCGTCCTGCGCTGGCCCTCGACCTTGTTGAGGAGCTACGGCCAATCATCGCGGACCGCCTTGCCTTGACCTTGATAAACCGGCGGCAATTGAAGCCGAACGACTTCACCGATCGCCCAGGTGGAGCAGTCATGCTCAACGATCAAGGGCGTAAGACGGCGCTCACCGCGTATCAAGAGCGCAAGCGACAGGAGGTAACGCACCGTTTTCTGGATCAAAAGGTTTCTGTGGGGTTGATACCGCACGTCCAGGCTCGCCTGCTCGCGCGTCACCTACGAGGGGACCTGGGGCACTATCCGCCTTTCCTGCCCCGTTAACACCGCGCCTGTGCGAAGGCTCGCACGCGCAGCCGGCATGGACAATAGCGGTGGGCAGATGACAGCCCCCATGACGCCATGTGGAGAACGGCCCAAGTAGGTCAAGGAAATGGAGGTTCTCGCCCATGGAGCTATTGGTCAGCTACGACGTCTCTACCGAGACAAAGGCAGGCCGGAGCGGTTGCGGAAAGTAGCCACTATCTGTCAAAGCTACGGGCAACGCGTGCAAAAGTCGGTTTTTGAATGCTCGCTCGACGAGCGTCAGCATGCGTTATTGCTCGATCGATTGCTTGGCACCATAGACAAACAAGTGGACAGCCTGCGCATCTACCGGCTTCGTGAACCTCGCGATCAGCACGTGAAAGCGTACGGAGTCGATCAGCGTTACGACCCACGAGGGCCGCTAATTGTCTAGAGCAGGAAAGATCGCGAACCCCATGCTGACACCAGTTTTCCCTGATGTTCGCGGATCAACAATTTTGTTGACTTTGCGCGGAAACATAACAGGCAAAAGCCGCCAACACGGCTGGAGGCAGCAGCGCCAATCGGTGGTTCGCGGCGAACGGCTTAAAAACCGCGCCAGAATAGGAGATCTGGCGGGGGCTGTCGCACCCAGCTAACGAGTTGGGTGAGGATTGAAACATGTCGACTGCAGCACGATCGCTCGCGATGCACTCATGTCGCACCCAGCTAACGAGTTGGGTGAGGATTGAAACCGTCGTAGCCTGCGAGCGTACGTACCGAGTCGCATCGTCGCACCCAGCTAACGAGTTGGGTGAGGATTGAAACATCGTCGCGTCGACTGCATGGCCATCGACGACTGCGCATGGTCGCACCCAGCTAACGAGTTGGGTGAGGATTGAAACCTGTCGATCGCTGAGTCGATCACTGCAGATCGAGCATGTCGCACCCAGCTAACGAGTTGGGTGAGGATTGAAACTCTGTCGTCGATCGCATCGCCGTGACGCGTCATCATGTCGCACCCAGCTAACGAGTTGGGTGAGGATTGAAACGCTGACGTCGCGCGATCGTCGATGACCAGCTGCACGGTCGCACCCAGCTAACGAGTTGGGTGAGGATTGAAACCTCGAGTCAGCGTCGCGATCGTCGGCAGCGTACGTCGCATGTCGCACCCAGCTAACGAGTTGGGTGAGGATTGAAACCAATCGACGTCGCGTCGAGTCGCACCCAGCTAACGAGTTGGGTGAGGATTGAAACATCGCGAACGCATCGTGTCGCACCCAGCTAACGAGTTGGGTGAGGATTGAAACGTGCACTGAGTGCTGGCAGCTGGCCAACAGCTCACGTCGCACCCAGCTAACGAGTTGGGTGAGGATTGAAACACGATCGGTGATGTGCACCGTCGAATCGCCGATCACGTCGCACCCAGCTAACGAGTTGGGTGAGGATTGAAACATGATTGCCGCGGCACATGTGACGCGTGATCACGTAGTCGCACCCAGCTAACGAGTTGGGTGAGGATTGAAACCATGTGCGCAGTCCGGACTGCGATCCGTGCTCACGCGTCGCACCCAGCTAACGAGTTGGGTGAGGATTGAAACCGCGACTGCGCGGCCTGGCGCGTCAGCGCTCTCGATGGTCGCACCCAGCTAACGAGTTGGGTGAGGATTGAAACTTCTCGCTGCGTACCGTGAATGTGGCGACGCTGCTCGATCCACGTCGCACCCAGCTAACGAGTTGGGTGAGGATTGAAACATGAGTTCGTGGATCGGCCTCGCGTCATACCGTTCGATCGTCGCACCCAGCTAACGAGTTGGGTGCGGGCACATTCTTCTGATCGTCGTTCCCAGATCTAGCTTGACATACGAACAGGTGTTCGCTAGCTTTAGATGTCCGGCTAGTGGAGAACGACGGTCAGGATCACCGTTTGAGCAAGCGCGAACCACCACAGGATGAGGATTGGCAGCTCGACGAGGATCGATCGGCAGTACAGCCATCGCTTTTTCAGCTTGGCCCCGATGGACGCATGCGCGGCCACGTCGCCGTCATGCCGGACCTCACACCGCAATCGAGCCTCGACGTCGCGCGGTACTGGTACCGGCGTTACCTGGAGCAATCGGGCCATCCGCGCAACACTGTCAATTCCTACAGCTACGATCTCTCGGTGTTCGAGCTCCTGATCGGCCCAAAGCCGGTCGGCGAGGTCAAGCGACGCGATGTCGCTCTCTTTCTGGACGACACCAACACCAAATCGACGCGCAAACGCCGTCTGACGTCGGTCTCGGGAATGTTCAAATATCTGGTCGAGAAGGTCCATGTGCTCGAAACCGACCCGAGCGCGGACTTCTACCCCGAGCACATCCCACTGAAGACTCCGCGCCCACTCTTTGCCGATGAACAGGCCAGACTGCTCGATGCCGCCAAACGGGACAGCACTCGAGCGGCGACGGCGATCTGGCTCATGCTCCGTCTCGGGCTTTCTCGCGCTGAGGTGCTGCAGCTACGACACGAACACCTCGATATGTCGGACCCAGATCAGCCGATTATCTACGTCTACTACGACAACCAGCGTCATCATGGCCGCGAGCGGCGATTGGCGGCTACGGCCGAATTCTCGAGCCTCTACCGGTTGCTGGTTAACGATTCAGAGCCAGTTGGACCGGTTATTTCCATCTTGCCGCAATCGATGAACAAGCTCGTTGACCGGGTTGCCCGAGAGGCGGGAATCGATCGGCGGGTGTCGCCCCAAACCCTACGAGATACCTTCGCCGTGGACCAGGCACGGGATGGTGCAACCGAGGAGGATCTGCTCTCGCTCCTTGGGCTCGCCGATGACGCCCGCAACCGCATGAGCGTGCGCCGCTACCTGAAGCTCGCCAAACCGCCGTTACTCTCGGGGCGATCTGATGCCAGTGCCGGCGAGACCTCCGCTGGCTAACGCGGACAAAGACGTTCCGCCTGAGATCAGGTGGCAATTATGTCGCTTCGGCCATGGCAATGCTGGATGCGATCTCGCTGATCTACTTGCGGATTAGCTGAACAGTGGATCCTCAGTCAGTGATGACTGACTCCTGAAGCAGAGATGCCAATGCCCCGTGGAACTGCCGGGACAGGTCGATCCGATCGTTGTCGAGCGTCCATAAGAGCGTCAATCCTTCGATGAGACAGACCAGATTCACTACCACTTCGGCCGGTCGATCGATCTTCAACTCGCCCCGATCTCGTCCCTGTGTCAGGAGCTCCACGAATGCGTCGATGTACTCGTCGTAATAGCGGCGCATCAGGTCCCGGATACGTGGAACACGACCCGAAATAGCGTAGAACTCGATGCCCAGCTGTCCAAGCAATGGCTGGGCAGCGAGTATGCTGGCGTGTGTATCGAGAAAAGCACCAAGCCGCTCAACCACGCTGCCCGGACTCCCGACCAACACCTGAAGCTGCTCGTACTCAGCGCTGACGACCTCATCAACCAGCGCGACAACGATCTCCTGCTTACTATCGAAATACCAGTAAAGCGTTCCCTTGCTCAAGCCCGACTCGGCCACAATGTCGTCCATGCGAGCACCGTCAACCCCGCTTCGTGCGAAGACGGCGGCAGCCGCCTGTAAGATTTGGGCGCGGCGCTCATTGGTTAGTTCATCCTTGTTTGGCATGAGTATATTCCCGTCGAATGCGATTCAGTTTCGTGGGAACGAACCACTTGACTGACTAGTCAGTCTACATTACAGTAGGGGTGGCTGCAATCGACTGACTGGTCAGTTTGTACCGATCGACCGTCAGTGACTCAGGGATATGGCGATGAAAGAACCTCTCCTCATTCAGCTCGAATCGGTCACCAAGCTCTATCGCATGGGCGAAGTGGACGTGAACGCGCTCGATGATCTTAGCCTCGAGATCCCAGCTGGCGAGTTTGTCGTCCTGCTCGGGCCGTCCGGCTGTGGCAAGACAACGGCGCTCAATCTGATCGGTGGCCTCGATCGCCCGTCATCAGGCCGGGTCGTGGTACAGGGGCAGGACATTAGCGAGTACAACGAGAAAGAGTTGACACGCTACCGACGAGACACCGTCGGCTTCGTCTTCCAGTTCTTCAATTTGATTCCAACACTCACGGCGACGGAAAACGTCGAATTCGCTCTGACGCTAAAGAGTCACGACAACGTGCGCCAGCGCGCTCTTAACCTGCTCGAACTCGTCAGTCTCGGAGATCGAGCCAATCACTTTCCCGCGCAACTCTCCGGCGGACAACAACAACGGGTGGCGATCGCTCGGGCGCTTGCCAACGATCCTCCAATTCTCCTCTGCGACGAGCCGACTGGTAACCTCGATTCGACGACTGGGCGGCAAGTTCTCCAGGTATTGCGTGACCTGAACGACAAACAAGGGACGACCATCGTATTGGTAACGCATAACAGCGCGATCGCTCCGATGGCCGATCGAATCGTGCGGCTTCAGAACGGTGCACTCGAACATATCGAGACGACGTCCAACCCACGCGACGTCGCCGAACTGACCTGGTAGGTGACCATGCCACGTATCTTGCTGCTCAAGAGCATTCGCGATCTTCGGAAATCCCTGGCGCAGAGTCTCGCCCTCATCGTCATTTCCCTACTGGGCGTCTCGAGCTTCATCGCGTTGATTGGCGCCTATCGTGATCTTGGTACTTCGTACAGCCACGCCTATGATCAGTTGCGTTTTGCCGACGTGACCTTCTCACTAGACGGAGCGCCACAGAGTGTGGTGAACGATCTCACCCAGATAGCGGGCGTTCAGGCGGCGACGGGTCGCCTTATCGTCGACGGAGGAATGCCGGTCCCTGCCGGAAGTCAAGGGACGAATGGGGCAGTCGTTCGCGCTCGCCTGATCGGTATTCCAGCGGATCAGCATCCTGCGGTGAACGACGTGCTGATCGAAAAAGGCAGATACTTCCAATCATCGGATTCGCGATCGGTGCTGTTGGAATCGCATTTCGCCGATCTTTACGGCCTGGGACCCGGCGATACCGTCACCCCTGTCATCGATGGCACACCGGTACAACTCACCGTCGCGGGAGTGGCGGCCAGCCCGGAATATCTCATCGTCAGCGCAAGCCGACAGGATCCGATTCCGTCGGCACGCTCCTTTGCGGTTCTCTTTGTGCCGCTGTCGGAGGTACAGCAGGCGGCTGGCATGACCGGACAGATCAACGATGTGGCCGTCCGTTTCGCGCCTGGCACGGACCAGACCGCGGCAATTGACCGCATCGATCAGGTGCTGGCTCCCTATCACGTCATTTCCACGACGCTGCGCAAGGACCAAGCCTCGAACGCCGCACTACATCTCGATCTCGACGGCTATCGGGAGATCGCTATCCTCATGCCGGGATTGATCCTGCTTGTATCGGCGGCTTCTCTTTACGTCATGCTCGGACGTCAGATTCGCGCCCAGCAATCTCAGATCGGGCTGATGAAGGCGCTCGGCTACAGTTCTCGAATGGTCGAGTTTCACTATCTGGCGACTGCGGTCGGGATTGCGTTCCTCGGCGCGCTCCTCGGAATCGCGGTCGGAATCCCACTTGAACGGGCGCTCACGACAGCCTATGCAACAGAGCTCGGCATACCGCTGGTTCAAACAAGGATTTATGCCGATATTCTCGGCTTGAGCGTGTTGCTCAGTCTGATCGCAGCGATGCTCGGTGCTTGGGGGCCGACACGACAGGTCGCACGGCTCGAGCCAGCGAGCGCAATGCGCCCTAATCCAAGTGCAACGGGAATCACGGGTAGGGCGGCTCTCTTCGAGAGATTCACCGGTCTGCCGGTCTGGGCACGAATGTCCCTGCGCAACGTGATTCGAGGGCGACGTCGCACGATCACCACTGGCATAGGCGTCGTCTTCGCCTTCATCTTGATCCTCATGGGCTGGTCGATCATCGATTCAATGAACTTCGTAACAACCCGGCATTTCAACACAGTAGAGCGCTGGGATCAGGCTGCCGTCTTCCGAACGCTCCAACCGGGTGATGTGCAGGACAAAATAAGCGCAATCGATGGGGTGCAAAAGGTCGAGCCGTTCATCCAGCTTCCAACGACGCTCTCAGCCCAGGGCCGGCAGCAGGAGATCCAGCTTAACGGGGTGCCAATCGGGCAAGATCTTCATGCCCTACAGCTTCCGTCGAACGTCAGTGAGCAACAGGCCCTGGCGACCGGCAAGATCGTACTGACGACTGCTTCGGCGAACGCGCTGAAGGTTAGCCCCGGAGATCAAGTGACGATCACCAACCAATTCGGAAGCCGCCAGCTCCAGGTGAGCACGACAGTCGATGAGTTGATGAGCTCCGTCGCGTATGTATCGCTGACAGATGCTCAAAGTTGGACGGGCCAGTCAGACAGCCCACTGAATGGGGCCTACGTTCAAGTCGATCCGGCTCACCAGAATCAGGTGCAAACCGATCTCTACTACTTGCCGGGAATCGCTGGCGTTCAGCTCAAGTCTGTCGCCAAGAGCGACTGGAACTCCCTCATGGGGCTCTTCTACGTGCTTATGGGTTCTATTCTGGCGTTTGCCGTCGTGATGGCGTTCGCCCTCCTGTTCAACACGATGACGGTCAACGTGCTCGAGCGGGAGCGGGAATTGGCCACCATGCGCGCAGTCGGAACCGGCGGAGGCACAATTGCGTTGCTGCTCTCGGCCGAGAGTCTGATCTTATGGGGGCTGGCGACTATCCCTGGGCTGCTCGCCGGTTACTGGGTCGCCACCCAAATGGGAAGCGCCTTCCAGTCCGACCTGTTTTCCTTCTCGATCGTGATCAACCCGATCACCTACGCCGCGACCGCGATTGGCATTTTGATCACGATGATCCTGGCGGCCCTTCCGGCGATTCACAAAGTGAACCGGCTGAACCTGGCTGAAGCGACGAAAGTCCTCAGCTAGCCCAAATGATTCGTGCAGTGCCGCTAGAGTCGACGTTTCAGATCGATCTGGGAAAGCACCTCGTCAAGAATCACCGCGCTGGCCCGGTCGGTCTGTACCGTCAGCAGCGGCAATGCATCGACCTCGCCGAACGATTCACCGTAGCGACGGCGCTGCTCCTGGTAAATACCCCAATCGGCTTCGCTCGCCTCCAGCAACTCTCGGGCTCTCCTGACAAGGCGTTCGCGGGCGACATCGGGCGGACACTGACACTCAACCAGTAGGAGATCCACGCCCGTTCGCGATGCAAGTTCTTCGGCTCTATCGCGCCAACGGGGGTTCAAGAACGTGGCATCGAGCACGACCGACCGGCCATCAGCCAACAACTGTTCGGCGCGCTCGAACATGCGCTCGTAGGTTAACTCGGTGAAATCGTCAGTGTAGATCCCCGTGCCGTAATCGACCGTCTGCCGCTCTGCCGGTGTCTTACCAGCGAGCTCCAGCCGGATGGAATCCGAAGACACGAGACCGGCGCCAATCGAACGCGCCAGGCGCCGTGAAATCACGCTCTTCCCGGTTCCAGACAATCCACCCACCAGGAAGAGACTGGTCCGTGCAGGCTCTACCATGTAGGACGTCGCGAGGTCAAAGTAGCGCTCTGCCTCATTACGCACCGCGAAGAACTCGGGTAGCTCCGGCGCGATTTCGTCCGCTCGGAAACAAGCCACCTTGGCACGCACATGGGCACGGTAAATCGAAAAAAACTGGACCAAGCGATGTAGATCGGGATCCTGAAGATCGTCCGAAAGAAGGCTCACAACCCGTCGCGCGAGCGCCGGTTGACCGTGATAATCCAAATCCATCGACAAGAAGGCGATATCGACCGAGACGTCGAGGCAGCGTAACCTCGGATTGAAATCGATACAATCGATGATCTGCAGGCCATCAGGACCGGGGCCTTCGACGCAGATGTGCGCGAGGTGAAGATCTCCATGACCCTCACGCACCTTGCCGGCATTCAGCCGGGATTCCAACAAGGCCGTCTCCTGCTCAAGAAATTGCCGCGAGACTTCGTCGATGAGTCGAAGCTGCGTCGGAGCGACAATCGTACCGACGTACGGTTCACTCTGCTCCAGATTCTCTTCGATGTTGCGCCAAACAATCGGCAGCGTCCCCCACTCGTTGACACCCTCCCCGGTGGCAGCCTCCGAATAGAAGCGTGCGAGTCGCTGGCTGAGCGCCGGCCAGACGCCGTCATCAACCTGATTGGTTTCGACCAGATAGGCCAGTATCTGGTTATCGTCCAGTCGACGCATCTTTACGGCGTAGTCCAGCGTCGGTCCCTCTCCATGGAAGGCAAGCCGTCCGCCGTTTTCAACAACCGGCACGACTTCGAGATAGACGGCGCGCGTCAGGCGTCGATTCAGGCGAAGCTCTTCCTCGCAGAAGAACTTGCGCCGCTCCAGGGTCGAGAAATCGAGGAATCCGAAATCAACCGGCTTCTTCACTTTGTAGACAAAGTCTCCGGCCAAAAAGGCCAGTGAGGCATGCGTCTCCTCAAGCGCGATCGAATCAACCGGATAGGGATACGCTTCCGAGCGACCCAGATCGGCAATGAGCCGACTCACATGCTCCCGTGCCACGGCTTCCGCGTCGACCATGCGGAACTCCTTCTCGTTACCTGATTCCGCCGGCAAGCGCCATGCGGCTCGACTCATACCGTACGGGTCCATCTTCCAACTGGCAAGGTCTGAAGATAAATTACTGACTCATAGCAGACCCCATCCGGCGGCGCCGGCATGGTTCCGGTGGCTCACTGGGCTGCAATCGAGCGCTGGCCATGGAATAACGCAGACGGGTGGTTCGTTGGTAAAACTGGCCTGGAGGAAGCTCGTGGGACCGCTTCCTCGCCACAATGGCCACACCGTTACTTGTAATCAATGGAAGTGGGATATCGCTTATGCCAATTTCTCAAGAACGATTCGCCGAGGGTTTGACTGCTCAGCAGTTCGTCGACCAGATGACGAGGAATCGCGAGCGCTTCGAGCAGAACCTCGAGGAGACGACCGCCATCTTCGCCGACGAAGATCGCGCTTTCTTTTCTGAACAGCCAGTCTCCATCGCGGCAATTGCCGAAGACTGGTGTACCGACGTCATCCAGTTCCTACCGCCAGTTATCAAGCTGTCCGAAGCGTACGGTCTGCCGTTGCGAATCTTCCTGCGCGATCAGAATCACGATCTGATCGATCAGTACCTCAAGCAGGGAGAATTCAGATCGATCCCGGTCTTTGTTCTTTATGATGCCGACTGGAATGAGCTTGGATATTTTTGCGAGCGCCCCGAGGCGGTCACGCAGGAGATGGCCAAGGAGTCGCGGCGCTTTGCACTCGAGAATAGCCACCTTGAGGGCGTGAACCGCACGTACGATAACATGCCAGATGAAACGCGTACGCTCATTCGAGAGAACAGTGCCAACTTCCGCTGGGGCAACATGCTCGATTGGAATCGCATCTTCCTCAATGACCTCAAGAACATTGCGTCTACCGCGAAGACCAGCGCCGCTCGCTAAAATGAGCAATCAGTTCCATGACGCGACCGTCAGAACACGCGATCGCGTCATGGAACACTTCCGAAAGGTACGAAGACATGCGTTACATGGTGGTGGAAAAATTCCTCAAGGGACCAACTCCGGTCTATGACGTCGTCGCCGAACACGGACGCATGCTGCCTCCTGGCCTTGAATTTGTCGACAGCTGGATAGACGAGCAAACCCTCGATCGCTGCTTCCAGCTCATGGAAACAGAGGACCCACGCTTGTTCGACGATTGGGCTGCCGCCTGGTCCCAGTGGGGCGATCTTATCGAGTTCGAGATTATTCCAGTTATCAGCACTGCCGAGGCATCGGCGAGATCGGCGAGATAGGGCGTCCGCATCAGCCTAGCAGACGATCCGGATCGCTTACTTGATTACTGCTTACTGACGCCCTCCTTCGATCCTGTCCGTCATCGCATACTCAACCAGACATGGCGCTTGCTACCGGCCTGCTCTTCTCATGTCGAATGGATCTCGATCTTTAATGAGAATTCTCTACTCCTCTCACATTTAGCCGAATTTCTCATCAATCTCTCGCGCGTCCTGCCCACCCAATTCACGTCCCCCTACACCCGTCGGCCACAAGTCCAATGAACTGTCCAGATCGTCATCGATTCGTCATGACATTTTGACGATCCCCAACAACTTGGCACGTACTTGTTGCGTTCACTAGCCCAAAAGTACTAGCAGCCTATCCCAGGACCCATGACAATTAGGATGAGAGAACAACAAAACATGCTGGCTCAGACGCGCCAGGCAACACACAGCGCCTCGAGAAGGTGATGGACACTTATGAAGATTTCAGGATCGCCACCGCGCAACATAACTCCGTCTGTACCACTTCTCTCTCCGATAGTGGATTATTCAGTTACGCATAATAAGAAGCACGATGTGATCATTGACGAAAACGTCATGTCGGCAGCAGATCGCGTCGTCTATGCGGTGCTGGTCACGATTTGGATCATCGTGAATGCCGGATTCTGGGTCTGGTGGTTTCAACTCGACCACGTCATTACTTGGCCGAGATTCATCCTCGCGACAATCGGACTCTCCTACGATCTAACCCTGATGCCGCTGGTGCTGATCTTTTTTCTCTATCAAATGAAGCGACCGGTAACCATCCCTCCTGAACCCGATCTGCGAGTTGCGATGCTCACCGCAATCGTGCCGTCGGCGGAGTCGATTGACATCCTCGAACAGACAGTTGCCGGAATGGTTGCGGTTCGCTATCCGCACGACAACTGGGTACTCGATGAGGGCGGGAATCCTCGCGTTGAAGCGCTTTGCGCCCAGTACGGCATCAACTACTGGTCACGCCACGGAGTTCCCGAATTCAATCAGGCAAAATGGCCGTTTCAAACCAAGACCAAATCGGGTAACTATAACTCGTGGTTTCACCAGATCGGCTACGAAAACTACGATTACGTCGTGCAGCTTGATTCCGATCACATTCCGCAGCCAAGCTATCTCGACGAAGTACTCGGGTATTTTACCGATCCGAAAGTCGCCTACGTTGCGCTTCCGAGCGTCTACCGCAATCTAGACGACTGGACTGCACGCGGCAGTTCCGAACAGAGCCAAGTCTTTCAGGGCGTTATGCAGATGGGATATTACGGTTGGGCCAACACGCCAATGATCATCGGCTCGCACGCGGCCTATCGGGTGAGCCACCTCAAGGAAATTGGTGGTTTCGGGCCATCACGAGCCGAAGATCATCTCGACACGCTCCAATTCGCTCAAGCCGGTTATCGGGGAGTGTTCGTGCCCAAAGTGCTCGCAGAAGGACTTGGTCCACACAATTTCACCGACTACCTGATGCAGGAACATCAATGGGCCTTCTCGATTGCTCAGGTTCTCTTGAAATACGGTCGCCATAAGAAGCTCCTTAGCGTTCGTCAGCGGCTCATCTTCGTTTTTTCTGAGCTCTGGTACAGCATCTACTCCACGGCTTACTTACTCCTGTTTCTCTTGCCACTGATCGCGCTACTGGAAAACGAGTCGATCGTGAGGGTGCCATTCATCGAGTTTATTCTCTTTTCACTACCGGTGACGTTGGTCTCGGTGTCGATACTGGCATGGTCTTGGAAGCGCGGCTGGCTAAAACCCGGCACGCACTTCTTCATGTCCTGGCAAGGCGTAGTACTGGCAATAGCACGCTGGCCAATCGTAATGATCGCGATCGCGAATGCAACAATCTCGCTCGTTTTCCGCCAGGGTCGATTCAACTATCTGGTGACGCCCAAAGGCAGTCGAGCACTCACCATGCGAGGGACTTTGAGGACGGTCGCCCCGTTTGTGACTCTTGGCGCGATCACGGTGACAGTGCCGATTCTGTATGCGGCGATCGGACGAGATCCTGATGGCGATGCGGCTGGCTACGTTCTCTTCGCACTCTTGAGCGCCATCCTCTTCGTGGCGATTCTGATCATCGCCATGATCGATTTCATTCACGCTAACGTCAGATCGGGCGTGAGAATTGTGCATGCAATTCTGAAATCGGCTCCATTGTTCGGCGTTGCATGTATCTTAGTCTTCGGCGCTCTTCTCTCCGGTTCACTTAACCGGGAGAAGACAGAAGCTGCGCTGCGTTACTGGCCACATCCCACAGAGGAAACGGTTTCTGTTTCGACTGCACTACCAGTAGGTGAGGCACAAATTGCCCCGTCTCCGACGAGCGGCGCCACCATTACGACTGTAGAGCAGACGACCACGCCGGTCTCCTCCTGGTTGTTTGACACTGAACGATCCGGGGTAACATTTGGAGCCTACGATCCATCAGGACGGCTCTCTCTCATGTCCGGACTCGACCACTAC
Source organism: uncultured Chloroflexia bacterium (assembly GCA_963739715.1). Classification (GTDB taxonomy): domain Bacteria; phylum Chloroflexota; class Chloroflexia; order Thermomicrobiales; family Thermomicrobiaceae; genus CALAGB01. The sequence goes on from CAVUBN010000025.1 coordinate 154,498, forward strand.
TTCATCGCGTGGAGTAACGACTCTACTGGCGGCATTCCAGTCGATAGGATACGCAAGTCCTTCGAGATCGGTAGACCTGTTCTACTGTCAGCTGAGCCATGGCCATTGGACGGGCGAACAACTGACAGGCTCCTTCAGGATATTGCGAGTGGCGAATACGACACGGTGATTCAGGAGATGGCCAAGACTATCGAATCGATGCAGCATCCAATCTTGATCCGCTTCGGCCACGAGATGGACATGGAGGGACTGTATCCCTGGGCACAGGGCGACCCCGTTGCGTACATCGCTGCGTACCAGCACGTGGTGGACTTGATGCGAACGGCAGGCGCGGCTAATGCGCTCTGGGTTTGGTCACCGGGTGGCCGCCTCGACGCCAAGGATTACTACCCTGGAGACGTCTATGTCGACTACACTGGCGCATCAATCCTTGAATACACTCGCTGGGAGATCGAGATCGCCAAGGTTGAGACTCCGCGGCCTCTGACCACCTTGATTAGCGAGAAATACGATCTGCTGGCACCAATCGGAAAGCCGATGATCCTGGCCGAGGTTGGTGTCGCTCTTGATCCAACCGAGAAAACAGAGCGCATTGCAGAAATGATCCGGACGCTCGAGAGTTTTCCCGCGATTCGAGCCGTGGTCTACTTCAACGATCAAAACCCAGTCAACATCATGTCGCCGGATCAGCCACAATGGGCGCTCTCCGCCGCCGATATCGAGGCGTTATGGAACACGATCGCACAGAGCCCTTCGATGGAACAGCAGACTATTCTCGCGGGATATCAGATTAGTCTCGCCGATCCACTTCGGGCCCGTTAATCGGCCGCACGATCATACCGTGCTGCGGAAGAGGCCTACTGGGTCGACGAACACTGCCCGGCAATCGCCTGTTGGTAGCGGGTGACGGCGGGTTTCGGGCTCAGGTCTGAGCGGAAGAGGCCGTAGTGACCATAGATGCTACTCGACGCCGAGTTCGCGTCCCAAAGATCAAACCAGGTGTAGCCACTGATACCGAGCGACGAAGCGTTGTCGCAGACGGCTCGAACAAAACCATCGAGCTTATCAGCCTGTGCGTTCTCGTCGAGCGTCGGGAACCCGTTCTCGAGTATTCGGATCTTCACATCCGAATTGAACCCAGCGTATTCGAGCGAATAGCGCGCGTTCCGTAGGTACGTCACCATGTCGCCGTACGGGTCACCCGTCCCGATGGGCCAGAGACCTGGGTAGACGTTGATCCCCATGAACGAGATCGCTGATTTGAACGAATCGCCTCCAAGCTGAACAAGATCCTTAAGAAACTGAGCATCGGCCGCGCGATCGAGAACCGCGAGACTAGTTCCAAGCTTAGCCTGCGATCCGGCCTTCGACAGTTCTTGACTCGCCGCTATGACCCCCCGCACGGTCGCTTCGCGGACGCCTTCAATCGGTCCATCCGAGGAACCCGGGTTGCCATTCGCGACATTGATTTCATTGCCGATCACGAACGACGTGACGCCTGAATTCGACTCGTAACGGTCGACCACATTGCGCACGAACGCGGCGAAACCGTTCGCATCGCCAACATGGCCGTCCGGTGGCGAGTATTTGATGCTGATGGTCACACTGAATCCGGCGCCCGTGTAGCGTGCGATTTCCTCATCTAGTGTCTGCTGGTTGTACCAGCTCCAGGCAGTGTAGAGGTGCACGTTGAACGGGCGGGATCCGCGAAGGCGATCCATGCTGCCAACGATCTGATCCACTGACGGTGGGGCAACATACCCAGTCTCGCCGTTGCCGCCCCCAGGATAAATCCCAAAAAGGACGCCAGCAGAGGCTGATCCACTAATGAGACGTTGTCCGGTGGCAGCCGAATTGACAGCGCTGTCGCCACTAATCGCCGAGTTACCGAGCAGACTCAACTCCACCTCATACTTCGTTCCGGCGAACTCTGGATGGTATTCAAAGCGTGCGCGTTCGAAATACTGAACGTTCAACCCTGAGACCGGATCGCGGAATTCCTCACTGATCGGATAGCCAAAGAGCGCAAGTGACTCTCTAAACGATACACCGGGATCACCAAATTCGACGCCGCTCTTGTTCCAGTAATTGCGAAAGCCTGCACACAGCCTGTGGCCCGTCTCCGCAAAGAAGGTGCAATTCGCATCGTTTGATGTATCAGAAGACAGGGCAACAAAAGGACCAGTATGGTCTAATCCGGACGCCTGCGCTTTGTCGGCACCGAGACGCCCAAGCTCGACTTCATAGGGACTACCTGCAAGCTCTGGATGATTCTCAAAACGTTGACGTTCGAAGTACTGGACTAGACGGCCAGACTCGGTTATGGGCGCATTGATGGCGTAACCGAAGTTGGAAAGACCTCCAGAGCGAGAATAGAAACTCAAGAATTCAGGCGCGACATCGTAACCTGTTGGGGACGCAATCGCCCCGGCTTCCGAAAAGAGAACGGCGAACCCGACAATGACGACAAGTAGGAAGGCGACAGCTCGTTGCCATGTCATGGGTTTGATCCTTCTGATACCAACAGGCAGACACCGCCGCAAGATGCAAAAGCCGCCGACATGATTGCGCCCATCGCTGGGATCCTAGCGATATCAGTGAGATCCACGGCTTTGCGCCCCCGCCTTGCAACGGGTTTGCCGTTTTGAATTACCTTCATCGTAGCCGCGACGCTTCACAGGAGTAATCACCCATCCTACCCGATTCTGTTATGTCCTCGTTGGCTAGCCTGATCGGTACAATTAGCACAGACGAGATGATCCGCAGGCAAAATCCATCGTCCTCACGCCGCACGAAATCGCGAGTACCGCCATGCACGGCACGCCCGCTTGAATGGGACTCGCGCCCACGGCAATAACCGTGAGATGATCCAAACAGGTTGATTCCGCAGGAGGGAGCAAACGGTCATAGCGGATCGTCAAGGTGTTTACACTCTGAGCAGGAATATGTCAACCGGTGGGTGAGTCAAAATTTGGCCCTTTGGCTAGGTGATCTGCTTACGTATTCTCGTTGAGAATGAACTCGTGGCCGCTAACCATCACAAGAAAGTGCGACCTTCGTTGAGTAACTTGAATCTCCCGGAAGAGATCTCACATCTCCAGCCACCGTTGATTCTGGCCCTCGACATCGGCAGCTCATCCGCCCGTGCGGCACTGGTCGACGGTGGGGGCCAGCGAATTCCGGGCTCGCTCGTCCACGCCAACTATCGTCAAGACACAATGTCGTCGAAATATGGCTCTCTCGATCCACAAGAACTCCTCGCCTCGGTCGAAGCGCTCATTGATCAGATCGTTGCCAAACTGGATGGAGCCAAGGTGGAAATCTCCGGGGTCGGCATTTCTACCTTTTGGCATAGCATCATGGGAATCAATTCGAGTGGAGAACCGCTGACACCAGTGCTGATGTGGTCCGACGTGCGCGCTGCATCACAATGTCGTGATCTAGAAGCAGCCCTCGATCCGGTCGACTATCACCGGCGCTGCGGCACGCCAATCCACTCAAGCTATCCACCAGCCAAGCTCTTGTGGTTGCGTCAAGAACAGCCCGATCTCTATGAAAAAGCGACGGGTTGGCTCTCATTCGGCGAGTATCTGCTGAGATGCTTCTGCGGAGACGACATCGTCTCGACCTCGATGGCATCGGCGACAGGCCTATTCAATCAGGCTGGACTTGATTGGGACGACCTGACTCTCGACGTGCTGGATCTCGATCGCGAAAAACTCTCGACCATAAGCGATGATCCCCTGACGAACTTGCGGCCCGACTACAAGAGTCGCTGGCCTGCGCTCGAGCACGCGCGCTGGTTTCCAGCATTAGGAGACGGTGCCTGTGCCAATGTCGGCTCGGGAGCGATCGGGACGAGGAAACTGGCACTCTCAGTCGGCACCAGTGGCGCGATGCGCATGCTCTGGGCAGGCGATCCGGTCGCCGCACCGGACGGACTCTGGCTCTATCGGCTGGACAAGAAACGGGTGTTACTGGGGGGTGCGCTGAGCGAAGGCGGAAATCTCTGGGAATGGGTTAGCGAGAGATTCCAACTTCCGCAGGCAGATGATCTTGAAGAGCAGATCGCCGCTATTGCACCAGACGGTCACGGACTAACCTGGCTGCCATTCTTGGCAGGTGAGCGGAGCACCGGCTGGTCTCCCAACGCGCGAGGCGTCATCAGCGGGCTGACGCTTCACACGACTACGCCCGAAATCCTCCGTGCCGGGCTCGAGGCAATTGCGTATCGCTTCGCTCTGATTGCTCGCTTACTTCACGACTATGTGGACGACGACCACGTGGTGGTTGGAAGCGGCAACGCCCTGATTAACGATAAGAACTGGCCACAGATCATGAGCGACGCGATCGGACACGAGTTCATCGAGTCACCGGAGCCGGAGGCATCGCTACGCGGCGCGGCGCTGGTAGCGCTCGAGCGGGTCGGAGCAATCGAGCGGCTCGACGATTCGGCAGCAAAGGTACTCGAAGGGGCGAAACACTTGATCCCTGATCTACAGCGCCACGAGATTTATCGTGCCGGGATCGCGCGGCAGCAGGACCTATACCGGAGGCTGCTGGGATAGCGATCTTCACATCCACACGGCATCGCTTCAGACCAAATCGTTGCCGTTCCCAACTCTGGACTAACGCGGGAAATGTTGAAGGAGCGGCGCGCGCCGCTCCTTTTCGCTCTCTGTTCGCGTGGGCTGGGAATTCGACGGTCGTTTATCCTTTGGCCGCCGCGTAACGCTTTGCTACTTCATCCCAGTTCACAACGTTCCACCATGCCGAAACATAGTCCGGCCGGCGGTTCTGATAGTTCAGATAGTACGCATGCTCCCAGACATCGATGCCCATCAACGGAGTCTTACCCTCCATATAGGGGCTATCCTGGTTTGCCGTGCTCATGACCTCAAGCTTGCCATTGTTCATAACGAGCCAGGCCCAGCCGCTGCCGAATCGGGTCGCGGCCGCCTTCGAGAAGGCATCTTTGAAGGCGTCAAAACTGCCGAAGGTCGCGTTGATATCGTTGGCGAGATCGCCGGATGGCTGTCCGCCGCCGCCCTTTTTCATGATCTGCCAGAACATGGAGTGGTTTGCATGCCCACCGCCATTGTTGCGAACGGCGGTCCTGATCGACTCGGGAACGCTGTCGATGCCTTTCAGCAGATCCTCAACGCTCTTGCTGGCAAGATCTGGGTGACCCTCAAGCGCGGCATTGACGTTGTTGACGTACGAACCATGATGCTTGTCATGGTGGATCTCCATTGTACGCGCGTCGATATTCGGTTCCAGCGCGTCAAACGGGTATGGTAGCGCGGGTAACTGATAGGCCATATAAAATCCTTCCTTGCTGGATTCACTTCGGACGAACCGACTCTCGTGTCGGTCGTCGTAGCCTCAGCCGGGGTCAACGCATATGCCCGGCAAAGGACCACGGTTCTCCAGTGGTTCCATTATCACACACTCCGCGTAAGATCTCACGTTCTGTCTTTAGGTCAGGATGACCCGCCGCGAGATATCTTGCGGAGTTGATGGTCTCGCTGGAAACCGACGAGTCAGCATCGACCATCTCGTTTCCTCTAACAATTCTGACCGCACTTTGCTTCCCACTCATGCCACCGCCATGGCGAGAACGGTGCACGGAGAGGTCAGAATCCGCCAAGAACGAACACAACGGCCGACACGCGACACACGTCGTTGACGAGCACGACCATCTCCGCATCTCCAGGTGCAGAGGCCCCGCTCGTCATGGATCGACGCCATGCGATTTCCACACGGTGGTTGCAGCACAAATTAGGCCACCGGCCATCCGGCACGGGATTCTGGAGGCGATTCTGCTGACGGCAGATCGAACCTGATCACGAATTGGAACAGCCGTCAACTCATCACGACCTAGCGAGCGCGGTGATCTTTCGGGTCGCCTGGGGTCACGATCGGATTGATGACGACTGAGCCATCCTCGGCAATCGTCCAGGTCCTGACACCGGCGTAGGAGATTGCGTGATCGTCCAGCAGTCGGAGTGCCACTGATTCGAGCCCGGGTGGAACGTAGACGAAAAAGTGCCGTACGCCAAAGGTTGTCTTGTTGTCGCACGCGGCCGAGGCCCGGAACCAGCGATCGATGCACGACTCGTCGACTATTAGCTCGATCTCACCGATCTCGCGAATCTCTCCGTTGCCGTCGATCACGACGATGTCCGGGTACTCCGTACCGGTTGGGCCGGGGACTCCACGGCGCCGCGATGATTGGTTAGTCAGGGTGATGTAGTCCACCGGCCAGTCTTTCTGGCCTGGAAACGGGAAACGACTTGCCGCAATCTCGAGCACCGCACGATCGTGATCGTCAGCGCTCACTGACGCCTCCGCCATATGCCCCCCTTTCAGTCGAAACTGACGTCCTTACGGCTTACCTCCCGGCCACGGACCATCTGCCTCGACAACGGCTGCCGCACGGAACACGGTTTCCTCGTCCCAAGGTCGCCCAATGATCTGCATCGCCAGGGGCAAACGTCCCTCACCCAAGCCGATCGGCACCGTGATCGCGGGCCAGCCGAGCGAATTGAAGATACCGGTAAACCAGGTGTTACGCGGCTGCTCCTCGAGTAACGGAGCCCCATAGGGCATCGTCGGGGTGCTGAGCAGATCAACCTGCCGGAAGATGTTGTTCATCCGGCTGCGAATCTGCCCACGCGCCTGTGAGCCACGCGTCAGAGCATTCGAACTGTACGCGTAGGACGAGATGAGGCGCTGGCGTGGAAACTCGCCGAAATCCTGCGCTCGTTTCTGCAGCATCGGTTGATGGTAGGCCGTTGCTTCCATGGCGATGATGCAGGAGTTGAGAGAACGCAGGTCGTGGAGCTCAGGAAGATCCAACTCGATCAACTCGGCACCCGCGGCGGCAAGCGCATCGAGGCCAGCGCGCCACGCGCTCAAGACTTCATCAGTTGCCAACGGCTCAGTCGAACCGTCGTCTCGAAGCACACCGATTTTCAGGCCCTTCACGCCGCGTCCCAATGCCGCGATGTGGTCCGGAACCGGAACGTTACGAGTACGAATATCACGTTCGTCATGGCCGGCCAGAACCTGCTGCATGATCGCGGCATCGCGCACCGAACGAGTCATCGGGCCGACATGATCGAGCGACCAGGAGAGAGTAACCGCACCATAGAGACTGTTGCGGCCGAAAGTCGGCTTCAAGCCAACGATGCCGCAAAGGGCCGCGGGCATCCGGATTGACCCTCCCGTGTCAGAGCCCAACGCGCCGAAGACAAGGCCATCAGCCACTGCGGCACCAGACCCACTGCTCGAACCGCCCGTGTCGTGATCCCGGTTCCATGGATTCCGCGTGGGACCGTAATGAGCGTTATTCGACGCCGGGGAGTAGGCGAACTCCGACATTCGCGTCTTGCCGACAATGACCGCACCAGCCGCTTTAAGTCGCTCGACAACGGCAGCATCGAAATCCGTCGCCCAATCGGCCAGGATCTTGGAACCGGCGGTGGTGATCGTACCCTTCATCGCGAACAGATCTTTTGCCGCAATCGGAACCCCATGAAGCGGCCCGCGATATCGCCCGGCGGCGATCTCCTTTTCAGCTGCGCGCGCGGTCGCGAGCGCACTCTCGCTCAGCACGGTCTGAAACGCATTGAATAGAGAATCGCGCTCGGCGATACGGGCCAGTGCTTGCTCGGTCAGTTCAACCGGAGAAAGTTCTCCCTGTTCGATAGGCCTGGAGACGTCGGAGATCGTGGGATGGCCGGGCTCACGTTTGGGTCGCGGCTTCGCAACCGAATCACCCGGCGCTGCGTCGAACGGCGAGGCCGGTACACGGTTTTCCTCCCCCCAAGCTTTCAGATAGTCTGGAAGAAGATCGACTGGAGTTCGATTGAAAATCTTTTCGCTGGTGATAACCGTATTCAGGAAACCCTTGTCGACGATCCCCTGAAGGTCAGCGTCAGAGACCTGAATGCCCGCCGCTTTCAGATTGGCACGGAGACGATCGATGATAGGCCCCTGATCGGGCGTCCAACTCATTATGGTTCCCTCCCTGATGTACCCGAGTTGCTCAGTCGTTGATCACGATAGATCGCGGTTGATGGGGTCGAATGACAAACACACGTCGTTTGTAGCATCGCCTGAATTGCCCTGCAACCAAATCTGCCGACGAGGGGCGTGTCGCGATGATATCGAGACAGACGAAATTCCGATCTGATCGTTACAGAAGAAGACGGCACCCACCAGCTTCAAACCGTTCAGCGATCTGACGGTTGCCTTTCACACCGACGCCAAATGCATTCGACCGTAATATCAGTGTGCTACACGAGCGATATCTCCATATCAGAACCGAGTTAATTTGTCGTGTGCGCGATCATCGAGCAAGTCTTCGCCGATGCAGCCGTGAAGCGGCGCATCGAACGGATCGTTGGACCGGGCGCAGGCTTGAATCCGGTGTCGTGATGCCGGCAACAGATCCTCGGCAACCGCTGGACCCAAGCCTGCGTGGGCTGGTCCGGCGGTTGGCTTGTTGACAAGATGGACTCTCCCTTCTATTCTGATGCCATTCGGCAACAATGATCGATTTTCGGCTGTATAGACAGCAACTGACTCTGATTCCTGGCGCTGGGTTGCGTGCGTGGACGCAAATTCCTGATACCGACATTCGGATTCACCGTACTTGAGAGCATCGTCGCAGTGACATCTCTTGGTTGGATGATCCATGACGACCACATCGCGTCCATCGTGGTGGTCATGGATACCCTCAGGGCGATTGGGACGACTACAGTCGTCCCATGAGAGTATCCGAGGCCATCCAGCGAAGGATGATCGGGAAGAGGCATCGTGGGCACACTCGAAATTCGTCTGTTTGGCACCATGTCCATTGAACGGGACGGTCTTCCGCTCGCCCAGGTTCCGAGCAGGCGGGTGCGGGAACTCTTGAGCTACCTTCTGCTTGGCCGCGACACCAGTCACTCCCGTGAGCATCTCGCTGGGATATTTTGGGGGGACCTCGAGACGCGCCGCGCTCGACACTCCTTTAATACCGCGTTGTGGCGACTCCGGCGTTTACTCGAGCACGACGGACGGAGCCCGACCTATCTCCAGGTAGATTCAAGACACGTTGGCTTCAATGTTGGTAGTAACTTCCGCTTGGATGTGGCGGAATTCGAGCACCGTTGCGATTGGGCCTCACAGGTCGAAGCGCACTCCTCGAATCAGGCCGCGGTCCTCTACCGGCAGGCCGTCGATCTCTATCGAGGGGATCTCTTAACTGATTGTTATGACGACTGGTGTCTCGTTGAACGTGAGCGTCTGCGGCGTCTCTACCTACAAGCGCTCGACAATCTTCTGGCTTTTCACATCGGTCAGCGGGACCATACTGAGGCGATCAACCTCGCAGCTCGGATTCTCGAGGTAGATCCACTGCGTGAGGAAGTTCATAGAGATCTCATCGGGCTTTATGTTGAATCCGGCCAACCCGCGGCCGCCCTTCGACAGTACCGGGATTGCGAGACGACGCTCAAGCGCGAACTCGGGATAGAGCCGATGCCAGAGACGCAGGCGCTCTTCCGCACGCTGCTTCCGTTTCAGAGAACATCGGCCACCAAAACGTATCCGAACATGGTTCCGCACTCCCCTCCAGAGCGAGACAGCCAATGGTCGTCAATCGATCTGGCGAACGCGGTCGGCGCGTTGCATGAGGCACACGGACACTTCGAGCGAGCGTCAGACCAGCTACAAGAGGCGGCGAAGCTCGTCCGGCGTGCAATCGACCGGATCCAGCGCGAAGATTCGGTTGACGAACTGCGCGGCGAAAATCTTCCAGCGCTTGAACAACTGCACGACACTATCTCGCAGATCGCTCAGGTCGCTGAACGGGTCCGGGCATTCGATGTCGAGCCGGGTCCGTGATTGTTGTGACATCGCCGTGTTCGTCCTCTGGTCGAATGGGTGCATGTTCTGACTGAATCCATCAAGCACGTGCAGCATGACAGAATCATTCTCGTATGCCGGAGGAGCGCGGTGAGATCACGGGCCGAGCGGTCCTTCTCGTTTGTCGTGAACTTGTGGGAAGAGCGGCGCGAAATTTCGGGAGCTGAACCTACCTGGCGGGGGTCAGTCGTTGACGTCCGCGATGGCCGGCGGCGCTACTTCAGGTCGCTCGTCGAACTCTGCGATTTCTTGGCGGAGCAGTCAACGATTCCTTTCGTGCCGGTACGGAGACGAGCCCGATTCCTCGAGACAATTCGGCATCGCATCTCCGGACGAGAGCATTCCAGAGTTGAGTAAGGAGACGGCATGAGCAGTGCGCTTGCCGTCGCGGCTGTCAGCGCTGTGCTAAAGGATCTCTTGGACAACCGGCTCGCGCAGCAAGATATCGCTGCCAGCGTCGGAGATGTATCGGTAACCGCGTTACCGCCCGACCGTATCACGGTAGGCGCCGACGAGCGAAGCCAACTCAACCTGTTTCTCTATCGCATCACACCAAGGGCCAACCTGCGCCGAATGGATCACCCATCGGGAAACGGAGCAACGGATGCAGATCGACCACCGCTTTCTCTCGATCTCCATTACCTGCTCTCCGCATACGGGCAGCAGGACTTTCACGGCGAAGTGCTCCTCGGATGTGGAATCCAGGTTATGTATGAGACTCCTGTGCTGTCTCCCGATCTACTTCGCGCCTCGCTAAAGGCGATATCGGCGCGCGGCGGCGTTGGCCCACAAACGGCCCAGGCGGCTTCTCAGCTTGCCGATCGCGAAGACAACATCACGATTGTTCCAGAGTTCCTGAGCACCGACGAGACATCGAAGCTCTGGTCAGCCCTGCAGGCACGCTATCGACCGTCGGTTACCTATCGAGTTTCGTCAGTGCCGATCGAGCCGGACCAATGAGGATCGATTGATGGCGACCAATCCCGATCCATGGATGGCCAACAACCAGCGGTTCCTGGCCGCATCGCTCGCTCAGCTCCGCCGGACGATTCACGAGCGGCTGGGGCAGAATCAATCAGATCCTGTCTCCGCTTTACTCGCGGACACCCGGGACGATGATCCGGCAGCACTCGCCGATTTGATGACTCCTGCGCCGGCCCTCACGCGACTTCAAACGTTGTTTTCGCTGACGCAATTTGAGCGGGATCTGGTGCTCCTTTGTGCCGCCGTCGATCTTGATTCGACCTTCGCGAAATCACTCGGACAGGTGCATGGTGATCCGCTCAGGACGTTTCCGACGTTCGGATTGGCATTGTCGGTCCTCTCCGACCCCCACTGGAGTGCGTTAGCTCCAAGTTCTGCAGTCAGACAATGGCAGTTAGTTGAAGTCGGTTCCGGTCCCTCTCTGACACAGAGTCCGCTGCGTATTGACGAGCGCGTGTTGCATTTCTTGACCGGTGTACTCGAACCGGACGAGCGAATTATGAACTTGGTTGAGCCCCTCGCGTCGAACCGAGAGCTCGTGCCCTCTCAGGACGCGATCGCGCGGAGCATTCTGGATGTTTGGGTCCAGTCTCGTGAAAAGGACAGATTACCGGTCATTCAGCTGTGCGGTAGCGATTTAGCGGGCAAACGCGATATCGCTACCGCGGCGTTTCGTGCACTCAATTGCTCGGGTTTTCTGATCACTGCGGATATGATCCCGACCGCTCCCAGCGATCTTGACCGGCTCGCGATGTTGTGGCGACGCGAAGTTCGTCTGAGCAGCAGCGCGCTCCTGATCGACTGTGACGATCTCGACCTCGCGGATGGCCACCGAACGAACGCCGTGAGTTGGTTTGTCGACCGTTTGAGTGGGCCCGTCGTTGTCGTCAGTCAGGATCGTCTGCGGATGCGGCAAAGACCGACGATTGTCTTCGACGTCGGAAAGCCAAATCGTGCCGAGCAACAACAGATCTGGCAAGCAGCGCTTGCCCCATATACCGATAGTTTGAACGGGTCAGTCGACTCGGTGACGGCTCAGTTTAATTTGAGTACGTCGGTGATTCAGGCCGCAAGTAATCAGGTTCTCGCGAGACGAGCAGATGCGGGGATTGGAGAAATCAATCATCTGCTGTGGGACGCTTGTCGTGCCGAGATACGGCCACAACTAGACGATCTAGCTCAACGCCTCGATCCCTCAGCCGAGTGGGACGATCTGGTGTTGCCGGCACCGCAACAACAGCTCCTGCGCGAAATCGCCATGCATGTCCGGCAACGGGCAACGGTTTACGATCTCTGGGGGTTCAATGAAAGCGGGTCACGCGGGCTCGGTATCAGCGCGCTATTCGCCGGAGCGAGTGGCACCGGCAAAACGATGGCCGCTGAGGTGCTCGCCGCTGAGCTTCGCCTCGACCTGTATCGAATCGACCTCTCCTCGATCGTGAGCAAGTACATCGGCGAAACCGAGAAGAACCTGAGGCGCGTCTTCGATGCCGCCGAGAATGGCGGCACGGTGCTGCTCTTCGATGAGGCCGATGCGCTCTTCGGCAAACGAAGTGAAGTCAAAGATAGTCACGACCGCTACGCGAATATCGAGGTCAGCTATCTGTTGCAGCGGATGGAATCATTTCGGGGTCTGTCCATTCTCACGACGAATTTCAAGAGCGCGCTCGACAGTGCATTCCTGAGGCGTATTCGTTTCGTCGTGCCGTTCCCGTTCCCGGATGCTCAGCAACGGGCAGAGATCTGGCGGCGAGTCTTTCCCACAAACACCCCGACATGCGAGCTAGACGTTCACAAACTGGCTCGTTTGGGTGTTGCTGGAGGAAACATTCGCAATATCGCGTTGAGCGCCGCTTTCCTAGCAGCGGATGCTCGAGAGCCAATCAGGATGGAGCATCTCCTCCTGGCCGCGAGAACCGAATACGCCAAGCTTGAAAAGCCACTCACCGAGGCGGAAATAGCAGGATGGGGTTGACCTGTGTCCGAGCTAGACAATGGGGCCTCGGTCATCCAGCAAAAGACGCAATATTCCGCAACGGGATGAAGCCCGACGATGATCGGACCCTTTTCGGATGGGAGGGTTTATGAGAACTCGAGAACTCGATGCTGGCTGATATTCATGAATCGGTGACCACGCTTCTGTATGAGCGCGGGAGCATACCCGCGTCCGAGATCGACATCCGGTTCGAGAGGCCAACGCGAGATTGGATCGAGCGACTCACCCGTCCAACCGTCGATTTCTTTCTTTATCACATGGAAGAGAACGTCGAGCTTCGCCAAACCAACTTCAACATGAGTCGCGAAAACGGTCACGCTGAGCGCAAGCTTCCTCCTCGACGAATCGATCTTCATTACATGGTGTGCGCCTTTGCAACCGAAGAGAGCGATGAACATCAGATCTTATGGCGCGTGCTTGCTACTTTGATGCGCCATCATGAATTACCCGCAGAGGTTCTCTCTCCCGAATTGAGCGGCGTTCACCCGGCAATTTCGACTCGTACGGCGCAAGATGAATCGATGAATCTTCTGGACCTCTGGAGCGGTCTCGGCGCCAATCCACATGCGGCGCTCCAATACGTCATTACGGCGCCACTCGATCTCAACATTACGGTTCAGGCGCCACTCGTGCTGACACGAAGCGCGCGTTACCTACGATTGCACGATCCCGCGCTGGCAACCGAGATAGCCGTACACATTGGCGGTGTGGTTCGACGAAAGGATGGGTCGTCAGTATCCGGTGCGCGAGTGTTGCTTGAAGGAAGCGCTTCCGACGGCGGGATCACGTCGACCGACGGTGAATACACTCTACCCGGCGTGACCGAAGGGAAGATCCGGCTACGCGTAATTCCGCCCAAGGGCAAGGAGGTCGTAGTGGATTTCGACGTGCCTTCCGATTCATACGACATCACCCTGAAATAGATCACTCAACACGCCAATCACAAACGAATGAGTCTGGTGATTCTTGTGATGCCGCTGTGTTTCGACGCTGGTCAAATGTAGACGCGCAATATCACCATGTGCAGGTTCGAGCGACGACTCGCATAGTATTGCCCGATCGAGTCGGGATGGGTTCGTAATTTGCTAGGCAGAGACCGGTGATGTACCGGGCCTCCCATCGGCTGAGAGGAGCACCTCATGCCCGAATATCTTTCTCCCGGGGTCTACGTCGAGGAGGTCGATAGTGGTCCGCGGCCCATCGAGGGTGCCGGCACCGCTACTGCCGCGTTCGTCGGGTTCGCACCCGCGGGACCCGCAAACCGACCAGTGTTGGTGACGAACTGGACACAATATGTCGACACGTTTGGCAGCCTCGAAGAGGGTGGTCGCCGTAATCCGCATCTCGACGGCGCTTATCTCTCGCATGCCGTCTACGGCTACTTCTTGAACGGCGGCGGTCGCTGCTACGTCACACGCATCGCTCCATCGGCCGGCTCCAGCAATGGGCATAAAGAGGAAACACTCCAACTACCAAGCCGATCTTCGAAAGCAGTCGCGTCGCTCACCGTCTCGCCGAAAGCCTCATCCAGCGGTGATATTCAGGTGGAGGTGGCCCCACCGAGTGGCGAGGAGCCACCAGAAGCGACCTTCACACTTCGGGTTCGCATGGGTTCGGTGGAAGAAGTCTACGAAAATGTCAATCTTGGCAAACGCGGCGGCAAGAACGTTGCCGAGACGGTGAATACGGCGAGTCGTCTTATTACTATCGTCGAGGAACAAGGAGCAGGGACCCTGGCCGAACGTGTTCCGGAAACCGGGACATATGTGCTCAAGGCAACCCCGGTCGTCTCCATGCCGAAAATTCAATCGTCAGATTTCGCAGGCAGCGTGGCTGATCGATCTGGCATGGAGGGCCTCGAGGTTGCCGAGGACGTAACCATGGTCTGTTGCCCCGACGTCATGTCGGCCTACGAGGCGGGAGCGCTCGACTCCAATGGAGTGAAAGCGGTACAGCTTGCGATGATCGCCCACTGCGAGCGCATGGGTGACCGCGTTGCGATCCTCGACCCGCTCCCAGGTCTTTCTCCGCAAGATGCCAAGCGCTGGCGTGAGCGAGACACCAACTACGATTCCAAGTATGCCGCTGTCTACTATCCGTGGATCAAGATCCAGGGTCCCGGAGGTCAGCCAATCGCAGTTCCGCCTTCTGGCCATATGGCCGGCATTTGGGCGCGAAGCGATAACGAGCGCGGAGTTCACAAGGCTCCAGCGAATGAGGTCGTTCGTGGAGTGCTGGAACCTTTCGTCCAGGTCACCAAGGGGGAACAGGATACGCTCAATCCGATCGGGATGAATTGCATCCGCACGTTTACCGGTCGTGGAGTGCGTGTCTGGGGAGCCAGGACAATAAGCAGCGATCCAGCTTGGCGCTACATCAATGTCCGGCGACTTTTCAACTATGTCGAAAAATCGATCGAAGCCGGAACGCAATGGGTGGTATTTGAGCCCAACGACCCGGATCTCTGGGCGCGCGTCAAACGAGACGTCGAAGCCTTTCTTACTGGAGCCTGGCGAGACGGCATGCTGTTTGGACGTGCACCGAGCGAGGCCTTCTTCGTCAAGTGCGATGAAGAAATCAACCCGCCCGACGTACGCGATCGTGGACAGCTCATCATCGAGATCGGGCTCGCGCCGGTCAAACCAGCCGAGTTTGTTATCTTCCGCCTCAGTCAGTGGGCTGGCGGCGGCGCTTAGCAAGACACTTATCGGGTGATGAACGGAAAGGGAGAGACTCGTGGCGAACGAAGATCCACTGGTATCTGCGTGGTTTGGTGTCGAGTTTCAGGGTCAGGTAGTCGGTGCGTTTAGTGAATGTAGCGGACTCGGCAGTGAGAACGAGATCGTCGAATACAAGGCGAGCGGTCCGAAGGGTGAGTACGTCGTAAAGAAGGTTCCAGGCCGCATGAAGTGGAACAACATCACACTCAAGCGGGGCATTACGGATGCCATGGATATGTGGGAGTGGCGCAAGCTCGTCGAAGAGGGCAAGATCGACGACGCGCGCAAGAACGGTTCGATCGTCATGTTCAACCAAGAGGCAAGCGAGATCGCACGCTGGAACTTCGTCAACGCTTGGCCCAGCAAGATCAGCGGCCCGGCGGCCAACGCCGGTAACAACGAAGTCGGCATCGAAGAGTTGGAAATTACGCACGAGGGCTACGAGCGCGTCAAGTAGTCGCGGTGTAGTGTGTTTGTGGAGCGACGACTATGACAGGCACGGTGGCGTTACGGACAGAGTTCGATTTCAGCCTGCCGGCCGGATTCGTGGATGAACGAGGCACCCTGCATCGAATCGGTACGATGCGGTTGGCAACGGCGTTGGACGAGGTCGAGCCCTTTCAGGATCCTCGCGTGCTACGCAATCAGGCGTATTTGGGCATTTTGGTGCTGAGCCGGGTGATCACCCGGCTCGGTGATATCAGCCCGGTAGATCCCCAGGTGATCGAACGGCTCTTCTCATCTGACTTCGCGTTCTTGCAAGACCTGTACATTCGCATTAACGATCTCGGAAATAGCCTAGTCGAAACGGAATGCCCAAACTGCGGCAACCGATTCACACTCGACGTCGCCAGCTAACCGTCGGTTACCGATCTCACTTCCCGACACAAAGGATGGAATCGACAGCATGACCGCAGTGAGCTCAACCGAGTCACGAGATGAGGAGACTAACGGGCAAGATAGGCCAGCGCCCTCCGAGCCCGACATCGACGCTTTGGCCGAGCGAGTCTATCGGCTCATGACGCGCGAGATTCGGCTAGAACGCGCCCGTGGATCAGCAATTGGACGCAGGTGAAGGGCGAGATTTAAGTGACTGACGACGCCTATCCCAATTGTCGATTCTACGTGGAGGTGAACGGAAAGAAAGAGGCTGTCTTCACGGCAGTGAATGGACTTCAGGCGCAGATGGAGGTTGAAGAATACGAGGAAGGCGGCAACAACGCATTCGCGCATAAACTGCCGGGCCGGACGAAGGTGGGCAACCTGACGCTGAAGCGCGGGATCACCAACTCGAACGACTTCCTCAGTTGGTACATGCAAATCGCACAAGGCGACATCGTGCGGCGTAACGTGTCGGTCGTGATGTATGACGTGGCCGGTACAGAACTGCTGCGTTGGAACTTCGTCAACGCGTATCCAGTCAAGTGGACCGGCCCGGAATTCGCCGCCGATGGTTCGGCCATGGCCGTTGAATCGTTAGAGCTCGCCCACGACGGATTAAGTCTGGGGTAGGAGTGGCACGAAAAAGGATTAGTGGGTCGGCGCAACGCGGCCCACTGCTGCATCAATGGATTGCCAGCCACCGTCCGATCGTCGACCGACTGACGCTCGGGACGACGCTTGCGCGCGCGCTCAACGGTATTGATATCACGCCCTCTTCTTCCGAGACTTTTCGGTTCAACACGTCGCGGGCAGACAATCTCGCTCTCACAGGGTTGGAGGAAACGGGCGCTGCTGACTTCGGTTCGTCCGAAAGTCCCGTGGCTCCTAAACACGCAGTAAACGCCGCGACAGCCAAACCTGTTCTGGAGCCTTCCGGGGACGAGATCGGCATCATCGCAGAACGGGCGTCCGACATTCCGCCTGTGCTGACACCCTCGACCGATGCGTCCAAGCCGATTGTCACATCGAACGATCCAGTCGTCGAAGAACAGGTGATCGAGGACGCCCAAGAAGCGACCCCGCTACGCGAGCAGGTGATTCCTCCGACAGGAATTCCCGAAGCCGATGCCGATGAGGCGGAACCAATCAGGCCGGAGCCGTCACAAGTCGTTCATCCTGTTCCGGACTCGCCGCCGACTCAGAGATCCGTTCAGAGTCGGACTGATGATACGTTGCAGGGCGACGCGTCATCGTCGCCGACCGAAGCAGTCGTTGCTGCGGCTACACCGATTGAGCCCCAAGAATTAGAGTCCGTTGAATCGGTCGAAAAAGTCATCAACGAACAAGTTGAAACCGTCGATTCGGGTATCGACACGGTCGTCGAGCAGCATAGTCGACCCCCAGCCACCGATTCGGTGAATCTGAATCCGCACACATCTAGCCGCCAGTCTGACGTACCAGTTCAACCGGTGCAGCAGCCGGTCCGTTCACAGCTGAGAGGCAGAGTCGTCGAGACTCCGTCAACGTCGATGTCGCCTAGGCCGGCCGAAGAACTTCACGCGGGTGAGTCGGGAAACTGAGCCGCCTACGGTTGTGAGCGATCAAGTTCCTACGGCAGATACCGTGGAAGATTCAGACGCCACGGTCGTGCCGGAACCGGTAGCGCAAGCTTCGCCTCAACCGCATGTGCCAGCGAGTGAATCGGCCATATTCCAACCTTCGGACTCTCAGCCGACTCCGGAACCAGAGCAACCGAAGGAGGCTGGGACATCAGCACCCGACGCACCGGTCGAATGGCGCAGACCATCGCGTCCTCGCCCACCTAAGCCATCGGCGACGCCACTGAGACCGGCTGATATGCTCTTTCGCGAATCACCGGGCGATCGATCACCAAGCTCGTGGATAGCACGTTTGGCTGAAACGGTTCGTCAGGCACAAAATACCGAGGGAAATCGTCGCGGACCGGCACCGCTCGAACCCGCTCCGAAACCCGACGGCTTTCGTGACACCAGCGAGCCGACCTCGCCCCCTTCTGAGACGACACGACGCTTCCTCGCACCGAGGATTGGAATTGACCCGGCAGATGTCCAGATACGGCGTGGCACGGAAGCGAGCGCGGTGGCCGCCTCTCACCAGGCTGATGCGCTGGCATCAGGCGACGAGGTGGTGATTGCCGCCGGGTTCCCGGAAGATACGCCAGATGGACTCGGTCTGCTGGCTCACGAACTCACGCACGTCGCGCGCGCCCGGCAGGCGCGATTCGTTCCCCCGATCGCCGCGCAAGGTCGTGTTCATCCGCAGGCAACTGAGCCAGCAACGATCGGTGATGAGGAATCGATGGCGACTACGGTCGAGCACCTGGTACGGCGCCAAGCGCGGCAATCCGGAGTTGTCTCGTCGTTCTCGCAGAGCCCGATCGTCTCCGATCGCAGCGACGTCGCAGACGATCGCAACTCAACGTCAATCACATCGCCTCTGTTGGACGAAACAACCCCGACACAACCATCTGTCCAGGAAGATCAGGATGAATGGGGAGGACTTCCATCGCCATGGGAGCCAATGCCATCGTGGCTTGCTCCGCCGCCAGGAGACGCAGGCAGATCCACATCAAACGAATCTCATTCCTCGTCAAGAGGGGTGCATTCCGCTGTCGAACCACTTACGGCCAACAACTCGGTCGCACCCGTGCCGTCGCCAGTGATGGCTGCACCGACGAGTCGGTCTATTGATCAAACCAGCACCTCGACGACTCATGATGACTCATCCGACCAGCAACAACCGGGAGCAATCGAGCCGGATCTCGATGCGCTCGCTCGTCAGGTCTACGCCGTGTTGAAACGACGGCTGGCAGCCGAGCGTCGCCGAACTGGATAGGTCAGAAACAGAGGGTAGCCGACGATGAGCACGACAAGCCTCGCCAAAGCCAAGATCATCAACCTCGACAAAGGTGGGGCTGAGACGTCTTGCATGTTTAACCCGAAAGAATACTCGTTCACCAAGCAGAACTCATGGTCACAGGGGAAGACCAAGGGGGCCAACGTGCCCCATCTCGAGTTCGGAGGCGGCCAGCCCGCGACCCTGAGCATGAGTCTCTTCTTCGACACCTACAGTGAGGGAAAGGATGTGCGTTCCACGTACACCGACGCCATCTGGGAGTTGATGCTAGTCGACGAAAGCCTCAAGGACAAGAAAAACAAGAAGGGCCGTCCCCCGAAAGTCCGATTTCAGTGGGGCTCGGCCTGGTCGTTCGATGCGGTCATCACCAACATCAAGCAGCAGTTCAGTCTCTTTCTGGCGAACGGAACGCCAGTCCGGGCTCGCATGGATGTGACCTTTCAGCAGGTAAAGGACGCCAAGCTATTCCCACGCCAGAATCCGACATCGGGCGGCGAGCCAGGAGGGCGTCTCTGGACCGTGACATCTGGCGATACGCTGGCCTGGATCGCGTACATGGAATATGGGGACGCCACCCTGTGGAGACGTATCGCGGACCGCAATCGGCTTTCTCGCGTGCGCCGGCTGGCCCCCGGGATGGTGCTGGAGATTCCGAATGGCTGATACAGGCCTATTGCTCAGCCAGTTCTATCTCAAGGTCGGCGGATCCGACGCGTCCGACGATTTCAATCAGGACTTGCTCGAAGTATCCATCGAGTCGAGCCTACATCTGCCCGACGTCGCGACCATCATCCTGCACGATCCGAGTCTTCGCTGGATAGATGATGCGAGCCTTGAACCCGGAACGCCGATCGAGATCTCGGCCAAAGCAGAGAAGTCCGCGGTGCTGATATTTGACGGAGAGGTCGTTGAGATCGAGCCGGAGTTCGGACCAGGGACTCATCGCCTCATCGTGCGCGCCTTTGACCGGCTCCACCGTCTGGCTCGGGGTCGTCAAGTTCGCTCGTTTCAAAACGTCAGTGATGGAGACCTCGTTCAACGCATCGCCTCCGAGACTGGGCTTCAGGCGCAGGCCTCGGCGACGCCTGAAGTGCACGAGTACTTACTTCAGGACAACCAGACCAATCTTGAGTTTCTACGCCAGAGGGCGATGTCACTCGGTTATCTCCTCTTTGCAAAGGGCAAAACGCTCCATTTCGAGCCACTCGAAGCCAGTGGCACGCCCACTCCTCTGGAGTGGGGTGTAACGCTGAGCGGGTTTCATCCACGTATGACGACCATTGACCAGGTCAGTAGTGTCATCGTTCGAGGATGGGATCCTGACTCACGCCAGGAGATCGTCGGACAGGCAAACAATGGAAAGAGTGCTCCCGCGATTGGCGAGAAGAAGACAGGCGGCGATCTCTCACAAGGCGCATTCAACATCACCGCTCAGCATCAGATCGCCGATCGAGCAGTCCGCTCCCAGTCGGCTGCCGATCAGCTCGCACAGGCGGGCGCAGATCGGATCACCGGAAAGTTTATTGAGGCCGACGGGACTTGTGGTGGAAACCCAGCAATAGCGGCAGGTTCGCTCGTTCAGATTTCAGCAGTCGGCAACCGATTCAGTGGGACGTATTTCGTGACAGCCGCCACGCATCATTACAGCAGCCAAGGTGGATACGTCACAGAATTCACCATTTCCGGCCACCATCCATCGAATTTGGTAACGATGCTGCGACCGGAGGAAACGGACCTCCATGCGCGTGGTTTGATGATCGGCGTCGTGACCGACAATCAGGACCCGTCAAACATCGGCCGCGTCAAGGTCAAGATCCCGAGTCTTTCGGCAGACACGACAACGAATTGGGCCAGGGTCGCGGTTCCAGGCGGCGGCACTGAACGGGGAGTCGAGTTTCTTCCTGAAGTGAACGACGAGGTGCTCATAGGGTTTGAAATGGGAGACGTCCGTTATCCCTACGTGATCGGAGGTCTCTGGAACGGGGTTGATGCTCCCCCCGAAGGAAGCAGCACGGTTATCAGTAGTGGCAAGGTGCAGCGTCGAATCATCCGCTCTCGTTCCGGAAACGTGATCACGATGGATGACTCGGATGGTGGTGGTGGCATCACCATCGAGGACAAGAACGGCAATAAGGTCGCGCTCGAAAGCCGCTCAAATCAGCTCACGATCGAGATCAAGGGCAATACCAAGCTGACTTCACAGGGAAACCTGACGTTAGAGGCACAAGGAAACATTGAAATCAAAGGCATGAGCATCAAGGTCGAAGGCAGCGCAAACGTGGACGTCAAGGGATCCGTGGTCAATCTAAACTGAGAAGGGGCTCGACGTGGGACAGCCAGCCGCAAAACAGGGCGATCAGGTTACCGCCATCGATACACATATCATCATGATCCCGTCTCCAGGTGGGCCGGTGCCGACACCACTACCTAATCCGTTTAACGGCCTCATCAACGGAAACCTCAGCTCGAACGTCTTCATCATGGGCCAGCCTGCGGCGACTCAAGGAAGTACGGCCGACAACATGCCGCCGCATATCCCACAGGGAGGTCCGTTCCAGCGCCCGCCGACCAACAAAGCGCAGATCGTCAACGGGAGCATGTCTGTCATGATCGATGGGAAACCCGCCGCCCGATCAGGCGATACCGCGATGACCTGTAACGATCCGGTTGATTTGCCGATTGGAACCGTCGTCGCCATCGGGAGTGTGTTCATTGGATAGACGTGAGATGGCCGACTTTCTTGGAACCGGCTGGGCCTTCCCGGTCGGAGTCGATGCCCGCGGCAGAGTAGCGCTCGCTCGGCGCGAACGGGACATCGAGGAGGCTATCCTGATCATCCTGTTGACACCAAAAGGGCAGCGGGTGATGCGTCCCGAGTTTGGCTGCCAGGTCCATGATCTGATATTCGCGCCTAATGATCCGACGACGGCTGGGCTTGCCGCCTACTACGTCGAAGAAGCGCTCGGGATGTGGGAGCCACGCATCGACGTCGAGCAAGTGACCGCACGGCCAGATGACGACGACCCAGCCCGGTTGCTCATCGAGATTCACTATCGCATCAAGGCAACCTATGACAGCCGAACGCTTGTCTTTCCGTTTTATCGGATTCCTGGCGAAGCCGCCGCTGATTGAGTTGGGGAGAAGATGCCGCTACCGACACCGATACTTGATGACCGGCGATTTCAGGACATAGTGGACCAGGCGAAAACCCTGATTCCGCGCTATTGTCCAGAATGGACCGACCACAACGTGAGTGATCCTGGCGTTACCCTCATCGAGCTCTTCGCCTGGATGACCGACATGCTCCTCTACCGGGTCAATCAGGTCCCCGACAAGCTCTATGTCAAGTTCTTAGAGCTTATCGGGGTGCGACTCGATCCTCCACGCGCCGCCAATGTGCCGATGACCTTCTATCTCTCGGCACCTCAGGATACTGACATGACCATCCCGGCGGGAACAGAGACTGCCACAATCCGCACCGAAACAAGCCCGGCTATTATTTTCACGACTGAGACAGACCTGACGATCCGGCCGCCCGAAGTTCTATCGGCCTACACTCGAGTGGCGACACGAGGCGATCAATCATGGATTGAGCACGATCTGCGGCAACTAGAGCTACCGGCGCAAAAGATCGCCATTTTCTCACCGAATCCGGTTCCCAATGATGCATTCTATTTGGCGCTGGCACGCGACCATAGTCAACATGTCATAGCCCTGGTCATCGAATGCGAACTTGCTGGTGGCGCAGGGGTCGATCCAACGAATCCGCCGTTCGAGTGGCAGGTCTGGCAAGGGGCCGCAACACGCTGGGTCAACTGCGAGGTCGAATATGACGGAACCGGTGGATTCAACGATTCAGGCGAGATCATTCTGCACGCGCCGGACATGGCCGAAGGAGAATTTCAAGGGGAGCGAGCGTATTGGCTTCGCTGCCGGCTGACTGAAGCTCAGGCCGGTCAGGGAGCCTACCGAGTTTCTCCCGATATCGAGCACATCCGCGTTGAATCACGCGGCGGTACCGTCCGGGCGCGCCAGGCCAGCACAGTCGAGAATGAGATACTTGGCAGGAGCGATGGCACACCTGGGCAAACATTCGCGCTGTTGCACTCACCGGTGTTGTCGCGCGATCCTTCGAGTGACGTCCTCATCGTCGACACCCCAGGCTTCGACTCCGAGACGTGGACAGAAGTCAATGATTTCGCGGATTCGAACGCCGACGATCGCCATTTCACGCTCGACAGTCAGGACGGTACGATCTTGCTTGGACCAACGGTTCTCCAGCCAGATGGCACCGTCTATCGATTCGGCGCCGTACCCACCAAAGGGAGCACACTCCGCTTCGGCCGTTACCAGCATGGTGGTGGTGTCGGAGGGAACGTTCCCACAGGAACCATCACCGTGCTCAAATCTTCGATTCCGTACGTTGCGCGGGTCATCAATCGCCAGCCCGCCGTCGGAGGACGGGACGCGCAGTCGCTCGACGACGCCAAACTGCGCGCTCCACAGACGTTGCGAACCCGGAGTCGCGCAGTGACCGCAGATGACTATGAGTATCTCTCACGAGAAATTGCCGGAGTTGCCCGGGCCAGATGCCTGGCTCCGGGAGCACAGCCGTCGGAACCGAACGACCCACGACCAGGCCAAATCTTCGTCATCGTACTGCCACAGGTCGATGCTCCCAATCGCCAGATCCCTCCAGAGCAGTTGACCTTGTCGGCTGAGATCCGGGCGGCGGTTATTGGTCACTTAGACGAGCGCCGGTTGCTCGGAACAACACTGGAGGTCCGCCCACCACAATATGTGTGGGTTTCAGTTCAAGCGATTCTGCGGGTGCCGGATCGGAGCGATCCTGGCCTGATCGTGGAAGTGCAGAATCTGGCGGATGCGTCTCTCTACCACTATCTCAACCCGTACGTCGGCGGCCCGACTGAAGACGGCTGGCCATTTGGCCGCGATCTGCATCTGTCGGAGATTTACGGGTTACTCCAGCGAGTGCCCTACGTCGAATTCGTCGAAGAGGTACGGATCAACCTGGCCGATCCGACCAGCTATTCTGATGCGCGCCCAGCGCCGCCGCGGTTGACCCTTCCGCGTCACGCGGTGATCTGCTCTGGACAGCATCAAGTGACCGTTCGATGAAGAGCGAGGCTACCTAGCAATGTCGGCGAGCATGGGACAAATCATCGTTCAGATCGAGGGAAACGTCGTCCAGACTGTGCCTCTCTCGTCACCGGTCGTCACCATTGGACGTGTGCCAGGGAACGATCTGACGCTTCCTCATCCTCAGGTATCCCGTCAGCACGCGGAGCTTCGCATCGAAGGCCCGAAGGTGACTCTGACCGATTTCAACAGCTCCAATGGCACTTTCGTCGACGGAGTCCGGCTGCTGCCGGATCAACCGCGGGTGCTGGAGAGTGGGACAGTCTTTCAGATTGGACCTTTTTCGATTCGATATGAGGCGCCGGAAGCCAGGGACCAGACTGTTGACGAGCCCGGCGAAGAGGGCCCGGTTGACGTGCCGCTGGAGGACGTCGTTCCAATCGAGCCTGACCCTCCTCCGATGATCAGCATCGCACCGGTTGAACCAATCCCGGTCGCACCGCCACGCCCAACGTTTCCGGCAACCTCTGCCGATCTATCAGGTGAGGGGTACGTCGTCGACCTGCCGGTGATCTTCCAGGAAAACGATTTTCTTCGTCGTTTTCTGCTGATCTTCGCCTCTGTGTGGGAGCCACTGGAGCAACGTCAGGATCACATTGAGCTCTATTTCGATCCCCGCACCGCGCCAAGGTCCTTCCTCCCCTGGTTGGCAAATTGGCTCGATATCTCCTTTAATCGCCATTGGCCCGAAGCTCGCATACGGCATCTACTCGCTGAAGCGATCGATCTCTACCGCTGGCGTGGCACGTCATACGGCCTGACACGTATGATCGAAGTCTGTACCGGGATTACACCGGAGATCGACGAAGACCCGAAAGAACCGATGGTCTTTCATATTCGCATGACCGCGCCAGTCGACAGCGGAGTCGATCGATCTCTCGTCGACGATCTAATTCAATCTCACAAGCCGGCCCACGCGGGCTACATCCTGGAAATGGTGTCATGAGCTCATCTAATCTGATTGGTCAGACCTTCGGCAATTACCGAATCGAGTCATTGCTCGGTACCGGGGGTATGGGGCAAGTCTATCAGGCGACTCATGCTCTGCTTAACCGGTCGGCTGCCATCAAGGTCATGCACGCGAACCTCGCGTCAGATGCTAATTTCCAGGCGCGATTCATTCAGGAGGCGAAGTCCGCAGGGGCACTCAGCCATCCGAACATAGTCCAGATCTACGATTTTGGCGAGCAGGGCGGTCGCTACTACCTGGTCATGGAGCTTGTCACAGGCGGGTCGTTACGTGGACTCCTTCAACGACGTGCGAACAACACGCAAACGCGTTCGCTCGCGGACGATGTCGATCTCGTCCGTCAAGCGGCGGATGCATTGGCCTATGCGCACCTCAACGGCATGGTTCATCGCGACATCAAACCGGACAACCTATTGCTTAAATCAGATGCATCGGGGGCGGGGGCTCGCAACTACGTTGTCAAGGTGACTGATTTTGGCCTGGCTCGATTGGCAAGTGGTGGCGTACTCACTGCGACCGGAGTCACGATGGGTACTCCCGCCTACATGTCGCCGGAGCAGTGCCAGGGCATCGACCTCGACGGTCGCAGCGATATCTACTCGCTCGGTGTTGTTCTCTATGAAGTGGTAACCGGCTTCCCACCGTTCAATGTCAAGTCGCTGAGCGAGGCCGTCCACAAGCACATTTACACCGCGCCTCCGTCACCGCGACAGATTCGTCCAGATATTCCCGCCAACCTGGAGCAGGTCATCTTGCGTTGTCTGGCGAAACAACCTGACGATCGCTTTCGATTGGCAAGCGATCTCTCAGCTGCGCTTCGAGGCGCGGTTGCTGGGGCCTCCCCGGTAACGTCGGTACCGACACCAGAGCCGACCAGGTTTCCGCAGACTCCCGCGACACCGCCACCAAACGTTGCGGGTACGGCCTTCTCGCCAGTAACCCCGGGAGGACCGTCTCCGGCAATGGCAACCATGTTAGGGGCAACCGCCCAACCACTCATTCGAGTTACTGACGGCCGTGGAGAAGTCCTGAAGGAGATTCAGCTAACCACCGCCGGCCTCACACTTGGACGACTATCGGACAACGACATCGTGCTGGACGATGAGGACATCTCCCGCCACCACTTGAGAATTGGCTGGGATGGGACACGCGTTTCGATAACCGATCTTGGTTCAAGTAATGGAACATTGGTCGCCGACACGCGGTTGCTACCCCAGGTGGTCCAGACATGGAGTCCGCAGGACTGGGTGCGTGTTGGCTCATATTGGCTGCGTTTTCAGGCGCCGGTAGGCCCGGACACGCGACCCATCCCGGGCGCCACCCATGTGCCGGCTCAAACCTCAGCATCTGTACCGCAAGTCCAGTCGACCCGCTTTCGTGTAGCGCTCGATCAAGACCGGTTATCGCTCACTCCGGGTCAGCCGTCGATCGTCCGCGCTACGCTGACCAACATGGGTTCGACAGTCGATCACCTCGCCGTGACCGTTGAAGGGGTCTCGCCTGATTGGGTGAAGGCACCAGATCAGGAAATTCAGCTCAATCCGGGCGCGCAAGCGCCTGTCGCCCTCAACGTGAACGTCCCACGCAACCCGAGCAGTATCGCTCAGGATTATCCCGTGACCGTGCGTGCTCGCTCCCGTGAGAATCCGGGCGAGTCAGCTACGGCACCCTCGCAATGGACGGTTCTCCCGTTCACGGGTGGCAGCATGACCATGGATCCTACGCGTCGTGGCGGGCGTACCGGTGCAAAGTTCACGGTTGGCCTCCGCAATGAGGGTAACGCGGAGGAGCGCTACGCGCTCTCCGGCAAAGATGACGAGCAAGTGCTCGGTTATCAGTTCAAACAAGAGAACGTTCCACTCGGCCCAGGTGCTGACACCAAGGTTCGGCTGAACGTGCGCTCACAACGGCGCTGGGTCGGCTCATCCCAAGGGCGCCAATTCAGCGTACAGGCAGTACCGGCTTCCGGGGCTCCTCCATATAACGTCACGGGCCAATATACACACAAGGCACTGATCCCAACCTGGCTGCCACCGGTGGCCCTCGCTGGACTGGCGGCATTGGCCTTCTTGGTATGGAAGCTGTTGAATCCAGCGCCCATGCTGCCGAAGATCGACAGCATCACGCTCGATCCGACCAGTCCTATCGCGGGTCAGCCATTCGTCGTTAAGTGGAAGGTCCGCGACGCTTCCAGCGTTGAGATCCGACCGGTCGTCTCCGGACTGGATCCGACAGCCGGTCAATTCGTGGTCAACGGCGGTTTACCGAACAACGTGAATCTGACCCTGGTAGCTTCAAATGACTCCGGCTCGACCGAGCAGCCCATTCCAATTGCGATCATCGTGCCAACTCCCACGCCAACGCCACAACCGGAGGGCCCGAGTATCGAGGTCTGGAGCGTGACACCCGACCTCGGTCAACCTGGTCAGGAGGTGACCATCAAGTGGCTGGTCACCAACGCCGACCGCGTGGAGATCGATGCGATCGGAACGGTGCCGGCACAGGGTGAACAGAAGATGACGCTACAGGAGACGACGACCTTTCGGCTGACTGCCAGCAACAAGGGCGTCACCGAGACCCGGGTCAGTAAGGTCACCATCGTCGCGCCGACCCCAGTTCCGACTCAACCACAGCCCACCCAGTCAGGCGGGGGAGGTGGAAATCCAACCGCGACCACGGCACCAACCATGACCGCGACAACGGTTCCCGATCCCGTCATCACGGTGAGCGCAGACAAGACAACCATCAATCCATATGAATGCACGACGCTCCACTGGACCATTCAGAACGCCAAGAGCGCGAAGTTGGACGGTGCTCCCATCGATCTCAACGGTTCCCGCGAGAACGTATGCCCAAAAACGACGACGACCTACACGTTTGACATCGTCTCCCTTATGGACAAGCCGATCCAACAAAAACTGGTTGTCACCGTAAACCCGTGGATCGCTGATTACTTCGTCGACAATTGGCTGAATATCGACGTCAACACCGGCGGCATGACGAGACTGGTCATCAAGAAGGTCAACGCCACAACGTTGACGTTCCACGGTTTCGGTAAATGCCAGCCGACCGACTGCGACTGGGGGGAGATCAATGTTCCGTTTACCGGCGCGAAGCTGGTAGGTACCTACGACTTCGGATTCGCCAAGGTCATCTTGACCGTGACGCGCCAGGGCAACCAACTGACGGTCGACTCGCTGACCGATTACACCGCGGCGGATGGACGTACAGATCAGACTGCCACTTATACAATGGAAGCGTTTCGGTTCATAATTCTCAATCCGAATCTGCACCTGCTGCTGACGCCAACGCCGGGTCCGTGATCGGCAACGTTGGCAGCTGAACAGGTACTGGATCAAAAGAGTCGGGACGGTAGTGTTTGGTCGTTTCTCAAACCTACCGTTTCGACTCCAATCCCCTTAAGCGAGATAACTGTTTGCCCATCTTTCCCATTATGGAAAATGACGAGAGACGCGACCTTGCCGCCGAGTTTCTGCGGGAAGAAGAAGACTGAAATCGTGCAGGATTCATTCGTGGCGAGGGTCCTTCCGCGACAGCCGTCTCCGTTGAGAACGAAATCCTTGGGGTTATCACCGACGATATCCGCGGTCTTGATGGCAAGCGGACTCTTTCCGTTGTTGACAAACGTGATCGTGAACGGCTTGCCCTTGGCATTGATGTCAACCGGGCCGAAATCGACCTCTTCCGGGAGAATGTCGGCGGCACCGGCCACAGCGGATCCCCCGATCAGGTCGACGACTTGCGGACTATCATGCGCGTTGTCGACGATCTGAATCTGTGCACTGATCGTAGTCGCTGCAAAGAAGACCAGTGACGGTCGGTAGCGAATCGCGATGGGGCAGACGTCATTGGGATCAAGCACCGATCCAGAGCAGTTGTCCAACGTGATCTCAAACTGATCCGAAAAGTCGCCTCCTAGAATGACGTCAGTCGATCTCCAGCGGGGCCGTGCCGGAATTCGTGACTGTCACAGTTCTCGGCTGACTAACCGTGTTCATCGGTTGGCCTGGGAAAACCACCTTGGTGGGATCAATCGTCGCCTCCGGAGTTGGTGTGGGGGTAGGGGTAGGGGTCGGCGTTGGAGACGGAGTCGGCGACGGAGTGGCCGTCGGTTCCACGGTCGGCGTCGGCTGCACCTCGGGTGTCGTCTGTGCCGTCGGAGTCGCTATCACCGATGGCGTTGCCTTCGGTGGTGAGGTTGGTGTTGCGGGAGGCTGCGACGAACTACTGACGGTGAACTCAAACGATCGTACCGTTGACTGATTACCGGCGAGATCCGCAGCCCGAATCGACAGCGAATGATCTCCAGGATCCGCGACACGTATCGGCTGACGGAAGCTCGTATCGTTCGAATACGCCGTCCAATCTCCATTGTCGAGACGATATTCGATCAGGCTCACACCGCTCAGCCCGTCGAACGCCTCGATCGTCACCTGAGCAACGCCTACAAACCGTGGGGCCGCATCTGTCAGGCGAAGCAACCCCGACACGTTACCGATCGAAGCGATGGCGGAACCCGACGACTGATAACCAGACACCGTTTTGCCTTCGACGGTTGCCTGAGTGACAGGCGGCGTGCGATCGATCGTGAATTTCACCCAGCTGAGAGGAACTCCAGCAGTCTTGTGCTTGATCAGGACGTAGTAGACGCCATCCTGGTCGAGTGTCAGGCTCGCCTGAATCGGGGTCAGCACAACCGGCTTGTTGACGAGGACCAACGGTGGGTTCAGGACGCCTGTTCCGGTGCTGGGCGACGAAGAGGGCGTGGCACCGGACGATGGAGAAGCTGACGCGGATGGCGTCGCCGAAGGTTCACCGTCGCTCATCGAAAGGTTCGCCACGCTCGCCGAATCTACATCACTGGCAGCGCCGGACAGACTGACCGTCACTGGTTCTCGGTAGACTCCGCCGTCGGAGACACCGCTGATTTCCGGTCCCGCCCCACTCGTAGCAGTCGCCCTGGTACAGACCTTCCCAGGGCCGCTGTAGGTGATGATCCAGGCTGGGTTGTACCCAGCGTTAAAGAACTGCTGCAGCGATTTGCTCGTCGTGCCATCCCACGGATCGGTTACCGCATAGTTCGCCGCGGCGCCGCCCCCGCCGGACGTGACCACCACGAAGTGCATACCTGTCTGGCCACGAATCATGCCGACGATGGCTGGCTGCCCGGATTTCAGAACATCATCGAGCTTGGCCCAGCTGAAGTCGAACCGTTCACCACCGCTCACCGCGCCGGCGGTACATTCTGGCGCCTGCGACCAGTAGATTGGATCGGCGTGCGGCCCTAAACACTGATTGAGCTGGTCGGGAGTGATCTGCACACCATAGTAATTGAGAAGCATCGTCGTTGATGTCAACGCGCAACCGAACCCGCCAATCGAATCGCCACCTGCCTGCATGATACGTTCTCGCCAGGCTGGATCATTTTGACTGAAGGCCGGCACCCCACAATTCGAGACCGCAGTCGCTGTCGCACTCGGAGTTGCGATCGCAACCGGAGAGCCCTCGGGGGCTTCCACGGTCTCGAATTGTCCTGTTTTCACGTCCACCTGCACCTGCATCGGCTTCGCTACCGGAGCCAGCGCCGATGATGTGAAGATCAAGGTTCGATTGTCGCCCCCCCAACAAAGCGGAGTTCCGACGCTGCCATAGAAATTCTGCGGCGTCACCCGCGCCCGCGTCTCAACCTTCACCGGCTGGCCACCAATGTTCACGACCCAGAGCTCCAGCTGTGACTGCTCTGCGATCGTATCGGCAATTTTTACGAACGCCAGCTGCTGCCCGTCCTGCGACCAGACCGGACGCGTCGGCCAGAACCCGGTCTTGATACTGGCCATTAGATGCGGCTCGCCGGGATTGGCGACGTCGATATACCAGATCTGTGCATCGTCCATCATCGGGTTGCTCGCAGTCACGTAGGCCAGCCGGGATCCATCGCTCGAAAGGGACAGCAGTGAACTGAACAACCCCGGCAGAACATCGCCAGGCTCAGTACGCAGAATTCGAATCGATGGCGTTGCCGGGTCAGTCAGAATAATCGCTGTGGTGCGGTCGTCGCTAACCAGGCTGACCTGGCTCGACGGCTCTGCCACACAGGACTGCACATCGCTGAATGGGCTGGCTGACGGGTTGCCTCCACGAAAAGCGAGCAGGTACACGGCGCCCAAACCGAGCAGCAGCAATGCAAACGCGCCCGTTCCGATGATCGCAATCTTGAGCTTGGATCCTGATTCGGCATCGAGATCTCCCGCACCAATCCGTTCGGTCGGAACATCGTTGATGAACGTCGGGGTCGACGCGATCGGGGTCTGAACCCTGTTAATCACCGTCGCGGGTGCGGATGGCGGCGCGCTAAGCGTGACCAGGGTTTCACCCAGAATCGAGCGTGCACCCGTCAACGCGACGCGAATTTCGAGCGACGTCGATGACGGTGCAGCGTTGTACGGAATCGAGATAGAGAGGATCGCCGAGGACTCCTGTCCGGACTGGAGATAGAGCGCCGGGGGACTGAATACGCACCCATGTGGGATCGATGCCACGGGCACTCAATCTGAACGTGCCGGCACGTGACCCTGTATTTGCCACAATGACGCTGAACTCGTAGTTTCCGCCTGGCGCGATCGGCATTTCCGCCGGACTCACACGCACGGTTACCCCGGCCAAGTCTTTCACCTCGCATTTGGAATGGTCGCTCCGTTGCCCACCTCAACGGTGAACCTACTTTAACCTATTTGGAGACGGACGGATGTCATATACACCTCGCCATTGAACCGAAATCACGACACGGCATAGACACGAGTGTCACGGAGACCACTCACCGGGTGACATTAATTGAGCCGATCGGACGCCGAGCACTCGTCTCCACACAGATCGATCCGCGACCAGAATCGACGACCGGGACATCTCCACGTATGCTAGCCACAGCACGAGACGACATGCGCATTGAACGGAAGAGGGAGACGCAATGGATCAGCAGCCGGTACGTCCTGAGGTGATTCGCGCGCTACAAACGCTCAATACGCCGACGGTGGCGAACGCAATTGAGACATTTGATATTCGCCCGCGCAGCACCGGATTCATGTCATCCGAGGTGCGCTGCGCACTGCCGAACCTTGGCGTGATGGTTGGGCACGCCGTCACGGCGAAAATCCGCGCGACGGTCAAGCCGGATCCGGGAACTGCTCTCAACCGTCGCGTCATGTGGGAGCACATTCTCTCGATCCCCGAGCCGCGCGTCGTCGTGATCCAGGACCTGGACGACGAGCCGATGGGCTCCTTCTGGGGTGAGGTCAATGCCAATATCCACCGCGCGCTCGGCTGTGTTGGCACGGTGACCAACGGCGGCGTCCGGGATCTTGACGAGGTCGAAGCGCTCGGCTTTCATCTTTTCGCCAGCCACATACAGGTATCACACGCCTACGTCCATGTGGTCGAGGTCGGAACACCGGTCGAGGTCGGTGGCATGACGGTCAATCCAGGGGATCTGCTTCACGGTGACAAGCATGGCATCACGAACATCCCGCTCGATATCGCCGGAGAGGTCTTCCGCGCGGCGAAAGAGGTCGAGGCACGCGAGCGCAAGATCATCGAACTGTGCCAATCGCCCGATTTCAGCATCGACAAGCTGAGCCAGCTCTACGGGTAACGGTCACGTGGGCGCGATGAACAACGGCCAGTATTGACGCTGTCGCGTGGGCGCGATGAATCGCGCGCGGTATTGACGCTGTCACGTGGGCGCGATGAATCGCGCCCCTACAACGAAAATGCCACGAGTAGGGGCGACATTTATGACGCCCAGCCAATGCGTGCCGCGTTACCACCACGGTAGGGGCGACATTTATGACGCCCAATGCGTTCGGCATCGCGGCAACTACGTGGGCGCCATGAATTGCGCCCCTACACTGTCAAATCCTCTAAAATGGTCTCGAACTCTTCGAGGGCGGCGCGCAGGTCTTCAGCGATTTCGGCGGCGATGACGTCTGGATCGGGCAGGTTGGCCGAATCTTCCAGGCTCTCATCTCGCAGCCAGAAGAGATCCAGGCTGACCTTGTCGCGCTGGATCAGATCGACGTAGTCACCGTATGAGGGACCGTCGTCCCGCAGGATGCTGCAGCAGTTCCAGAGCTTCTGGACGACCTGCTGGGCGTGGTTGTTACCGGACATCATTCGTCACCTTTCGAGTTCGGTACCGCACTGAACAGGTCATCTGTTACCCAGCGGGCAGGATTTGTGAGGATGTACTCGTGGAAGGTACGTAGCTCGCGCTCGTTGCGAATCACGCGCTCGTAGTAGTTGCGTTGCCAGCCGAAGTCCGGGTCCAGATCACGGCGAATCGTTCGCGCGCTAGACGCCTTGAACGCCCGCACGATCTTCCCGAGCGTCGCCGCAGAATTCGTCACATCCGACCGCGCATCACGCTGATGACCGGGCGCAATGAATTGCGCCCCTACAGGGCCACGACGAACGTCCGTAAGGGCGTGATTCATCACGCCCAACCCAGCCGCCGGCGACTGGTCTTCGATGACGATGATCGCGTGAACGTGATTGGGCATGATCACGACGGCCTCAACCAAAACACCCGGAAAACGATCTTCCACCCGGCTCATCTCTTCGGCGACGACATTCCCCGCCGCACCAAGCACCACGGCGTCCCCGTCGACAACGCCAAACACGCAGGCATGATCACGAGTGCAGATCGTCACGAAGTACGACCCCGCCTGTGAATAATCAAATTCCGGCAGCCGGATCGACCGCCGGTGGTGGACGTCGGGATCAAATTCGACCACAATTCACCTTCCCCGGCGTCGAACGAATGATGCGACACGGTTGGTGTGGATGCGATTCACATTGGTACATCGGACCCGGAAATGGTTGGCCGTATTCGCGATGAATCCGGGCGAAATTCATTGCGCCCCTACGCATCCTGTCCCATGTAGGGGCGTGATTCATCACGCCCAACCCCACACTGCCCTCACCATTGGGCGCGATTCATCGCGCCCCTACAGATTCGTTTCCTCGAACGTGTAATTCGCACCTGCGTACAGCTATTCTACAGGACAACTTGACGTACGTCTCCGCTGCTTCAGTGATGACGCTCCTAGCCCGCCGGCTCAGTGCGCAAGCGGCGCTTTGGCGAATCCGAACGACAATATCGCAGGCGCAAGTACTAGAATGGAAACCAACGTGGTCGCTCAGGACGGGGCCGACATTCGTGACAACTGAACGGCATGTACGGTCCCAGCCATCGCCATATTGCTGAGACTGGTTCGACTGGCTAGAAGCCTTGACGGCGTTGGGCGTGATCTCACTCGAGAAGTGGAGGAAGTACGGACGATGGAAACCGCGGATGTCATCATCATTGGCGCTGGCGTCATGGGAGCAAGCACGGCCTTTAGCCTGGCGCGGCGAGGGATCACTAACGTGCTTGTCCTGGAACGGAAGCAGGTGGCGAGCGGCGCCACCGGCAAGTCGAGTGGCCTGGTGCGGATGCACTATGCGAATCCAATTGAGACGCGCCTTGCCTTTCAGTCGCTGCAATGGTTCAAGCATTGGGATGATGTCGTCGGCGGGGAGTGCGATTTCGTTCAGACCGGGTTCGCCGCTCTGGCCGGACCTGATCAAGTCAGCGACATGCGGGCCAACATTCGAATGCAACAGGAAATCGGAGCCAACACCCGCTTCGTCTCCCGTGAAGAGCTTGCCGAAATTCAGCCCGGGTTCTGGTTCGACGACATCGCAGGTGCGGCATATGAACCAGAGTCTGGCTACGCCGATCCGACCTCGACCGCGAATTCCTTCATGAGATCAGCTCGTGAGCGTGGCGTGACGTTACGATCAAACACCGAGGTCACTCGTATCATGACCGACGGCGGAAGGGTGACTGGAGTTGAAACCAACAAAGGCAGCTATGGAGCACCGATCGTGCTGATCGCCGCGAACGCGTGGTGTCGACCACTCTTTCAGTCTGTTGGACAGGATCTCCCGATCTATGCGGAACGGCACGAAGTCGTGGTCGTGGAGCGACCTCCACAGATTTCCGGAACCCACCTCACTGTTGGCGACGGGTTGCTTGGCACATACTTTCGTCCTGAAGGTACCAACCTCACGCTAATCGGAACTGGACGTGGTCAGCCTGCCGACCCTGACAATTACAGTGAGGCGAACACGAACTCATATATCGACATGGTCGGAGAGCGCATCTCCAAGCGCATCCCTGCCATGGCAGATGCGGGAGTTCGACGCAGCCTGGTTGGCATTTACGACATGACGCCGGATGGTATCCCGGTGCTCGACGCCGTACCTGAAACCGAAGGGCTGTATTGCGCGGTTGGATTCTGCGGCCACGGCTTCAAGATTTCGCCTGCCGTCGGTGCAATCATGGCCGACATGATGACGTCCGGCGGCACGTTGGCGACCGATCTTCGCTCAGTTCGATTCACACGATTTGCGGAGAATGGAGCCAAACCCAGCACCACGGACTATCGCGACGACATAATGTCGCAACCGATGAAACCAGAAGTGTAGGGGCGCGATTGATCGCGCCCGGTCATCTACGTTGGGCGTCATGAATGTCGCCCCGGCTCCCGTGCCGAACGAATCCATTCGCTGTAGGGGCGCGATTGATCGCGTCCGGTCGTCTACGCTGGGCGTCATGAATGTCGCCCCGGCTCCCGTGCCGAACGAATCCATTCGCTGTAGGGGCGCGATTGATCGCGTCCGTTCATCTACGTTGGGCGTCATGAATGTCGCCCCTACTCCCGTGCCGAACGAATCCATTCGCTGTAGGGGCGCGATTGATCGCGTCCGTTCATCTACGTTGGGCGTCATGAATGTCACCTCTACGTCGCCGTTACTACGCTGGGCGTCATGAATGTCGCCCCACGTGCCTAACGATCCATCCAAACCCTCGTGATAAGATTACCGGTCGATATGTCGAGCAGTGAAATCGGGTATGGCGTGAACGTCCAATCTTCAACACTTCCAACAACGCGCGACTCTGACGACCAGGAGACGACGGCAGCACGTCGTTCCAGCCGCCGGGATCGCCCGCTCACACTTCATGACTTGACGCTCGAAGAGCTCGAAACCCGGCTCACGGCCGAGGGGCTACCGCGCTATCGCGCCAAACAGATTTTCAACTGGGCCTATCAGCACCTGGCCGAGAGCTACGATGATATGACGGTGTTGCCAAAGCCTTTGCGCTCCGAGCTTTCGGAACAGCTGGCGATGACGAAGCTCGAACTGGTCCGCACGATCGAGACGGACGACGGTCAGACCCGCAAGCTTCTCTTCCGAACGTTCGATGGCGAGCTCCTCGAAACGGTCTTGATGTTCTATCCGGACCGTACGACGGTCTGCGTCTCCTGCCAGGTTGGCTGCGCGGTCGGCTGCGCGTTCTGTGCCACTGGCATGATGGGTTTGACGCGCAACCTGACCACCGGCGAGATGGTCAGCCAGGTCATCGAGGCTGCACGTGAAGCACGCAAGCTGGATCGGTCACTGACCAACATCGTGATGATGGGTATGGGAGAGCCGTTTCAGAATTACGACGCCGTGATGAAGATGGTTCGCGTTCTGCATGACCCGCAGGGCATGAACTTCGGATCACGTCGCACTACCCTCTCGACGTCCGGTCTGATCCCCTTCATAGATCGGTTGGCCGGCGAGCCGTTTCAGGTGAAGCTTGCGATCTCCTTGCACGCGCCGAACGACGAACTGCGCAATACGCTCGTGCCACTTAACCGGCGCTACCCGGTCGGAGAGCTGATCGCAGCCTGCCGGCGGTACGTCGATCAAACGGGTCGTCGCGTAAGCTTCGAATACGCCCTGATCAAGGATGTCAATGACAGTGACGAGATTGCGCGAGAGCTGGCAGTTCTCCTGCGGGGCTTGCTCTGCCACGTCAACGTCATCCCACTCAATCCGACACCCGCCGCACCATTTGAACGTCCATCAGCGGAACGGATAGAGCGCTTCGCCAGCGTCATCCGGCAATATGGCATCCCGGCGACCGTACGCTATTCGCGCGGCGTCGATATCGCCGCTGCCTGCGGACAGCTTCGAGCCGAGCACGAGCAGGGCGAACCACTTCACGTTACGTTGAGTGATCCAGCCTAAGTAAGAAGGAGATCACCCATCACGCGCGTTGCCTACTTCGATCCCTTTTCTGGCGCCAGCGGCGACATGGTATTAGGCGCGCTGGTCGATGCGGGTCTCCCGCTGGCTTCATTAGCTGCCGCGCTGCAAGCCCTCGACCTGACCGGCTACGAACTCCTCAGCGAGCCGGTCGCGCAGCACAGCGTCACCGGAACTCGCGTGATCGTTCGGCTCCAGGATTCGACGGAACAACCAACGCGCAGTTGGGCTGATATTCGAGCCTTGATAGAACGCTCGGGAATTACCGATGCGCCAAGAGCCAATGCTCTCGCGATATTTTCGACCCTGGCCGAAGCCGAAGCACGAGTACACGGAACCACGCCGGAGGAGGTCCACTTCCACGAAGTCGGCGCGGTCGATTCGATCGTCGATATCGTCGGCGCGGCGATCGGGATGGACCTACTTGGAATCGAGCAAGTCTTCAGCGGCCCAATTAGCCTCGGTCACGGTTTCGTGAACACGCGACATGGGCTCTTGCCGGTTCCGGCTCCGGCAACCGCGGAGCTGCTAGCTGCGGGAAACGTGCCAACGAAAGCGCTGGATGTTGAAGCGGAGCTACTGACGCCGACCGGTGCCGCGATCCTGAGCCGCCTTGCTACCTTCTCCCGCCCAGTGATGCGAACTTCCGCCATCGGATACGGCTTCGGCCGGCGCGAGCTGCCCTGGCCGAACGCGCTGAGGCTCTGGCTTGGGGATCTCGTTGATGGATCGGAAGATCACGGCGACGAGATGCCAACTGAACTGCTACTCGAAACCAACATCGACGATATGAATCCCGAGTTCTACGAACCGCTCATGGAACGCCTTTTCGACGCCGGTGCGCTCGACGTCTTCTTGACACCGATCATCATGAAGAGGGGTCGACCGGCGACCAAGCTGAGCGTCATCTGCGCGGCGCGACTGCGCGACGAGATAGACGAAATCCTCATCAAGCATTCGTCGACGCTTGGCGTGCGTGCCATACCGATCGACCGCACCAAGGCAGGGCGGCGCATCGAGCGGGTCGTGACACGTTGGGGCGACGTGCGCGTCAAGCTGAAAATCTGGCACGGTCGTGTGCTGGACGTCGCGCCCGAATACGCCGATTGCCTGGCGATCACACGCGAGACCGGGATGCCGATCCGCAACGTCTACGGAGAGGTATCGCGCATCGCCGAAGCCTACGTCGGCCGCCGGATCGAGACGGAGGAATGACCGCGCGATCAGTTTCGTCATTTTCTTCCTCACCTCGGTTCCGCAATCGCACCTTCATTTCTCTCACCGCATTCACAGGGAATTGACAGGTTCTCCAGCTAATATGCTCATAGTTGATGCCTGTGTGACTGCGCACCTGCTTCGAGCTCACTTGTCACGCACCAACGGCACGACATTCATATGTCGATAACTGACGAGCATCATAGGGACCGATCTTGAGAGCACATTGTTGAACGAGTCGGGAAGCACCGGCCAGAGAGCATCACAGATCGATAACCCGGACGCAAATGCCATAACCCGCAGAGCGCTGCTGGGCACTGGTGTTGTCGCACTGGCCGCGTTCATAGCGGCGTGCTCGCGTAAGGGAACCGATCCGCCGAATCCGGCACCGAGTAGCTCGGCGGTCATCACCTTTGCGACCGGTGCCGCCGCCTCGACGAGCACCACGGCGACCGCCACTGCGGGCACCTCACCAGACGCTCCGATTATCTTCATCGATCCAGGGCACGGCGGTGTCGATGAAGGCGCGATCGGGACGGCCGAAGATGGACAGCCGGTGTTGGAGAAGACCATCGCGCTCGCCATAGCACGGAAGACTTTGACCCAGCTCGAAACAGCGGGCTATCAGGTCGTCCTGTCACGGACCTCGGATACATTGCCCGGCGTCACGGCCGCAGATCTCACGCCTGACGGACTTGCCCTCACCCCGGACGGAGTCCTCAATGATCTACAGCGACGGATCAATCGCGCCAATGCCAGTGGAGCGCAACTCTTCCTGAGCATTCACCTCAACGCAAGCGATGATCCCGAGGGGCGTGGGGTCGAAACCTACTACGATTCTGAGCGCCCGTTCGGCGCGGACAACGAGCGATGGGCTCAACTCGTGCAAAGTGACGTCATCGCGGCAATGCATAGCAAAGGCTATGACACGCCTGACCGAGGGCTCATCGACGACACGACGCTGGAGATGAGCAGTCTCGGGACACTGCCCGATGACTACAATCACCTCGTCCTGCTTGGTCCGGCCGTTCAAGGACGCCTCCAGCCGACACTTATGCCCGGTGCGCTCAATGAGGCATTATTTCTGACAAATCCCGCTGAAGCCTCTGCCGCAACCGACCCGGATGTACAGGATCTAATCGCCAGCGGCTACGCTCAAGCGGTCATCCACTACTTCGCGCCTCGCTCGTGAGGTGTGCCTCACAGTTCTGGGTCGCGGACTCGAGCAGACACGCATTATTCTCAAGACTCTTTCAGTAGTATGTCCGTGCCACCATGTACAGGTTATTTGTGAATGCATACTGAGTCGAGACGGAAAGGAGACCTGGCCTGACGAAAACAAAAGCGACGGCCGGATACTTCGGCAACGGGCTACCTTTCAACCGGATCGGGCGCGGACCACGCGTCATCGTGGTCTTCCAGGGGTTATTGCTGGAGAACAAACCGCTTACCGGGATCTCGGCGCTCGGCGTAAACCGGATCTATCGCTCTCTGACAGCCGAACACACTGTGTACATCGTTACCCGCAAACGGGGCTTGCCCGACGGCTACTCGCTGCACGACATGGCGAACGACTACGCGGAGATGATACGTGGGGAGTTCGGCGGCGCGGTTGATGTGATCGGAACGTCGACCGGCGGCTCGATTGCCCAGCATTTCGCGGCCGATCATCCTGATCTGGTTCGCAAATTGGTACTCCACTCGTCTGCTTACGTGCTGAACGACGTAGCCCGACAATCGCAGATGCGGATGGGTCGCCTAGCTCAACAGCGTGACTGGGTGGCCGTTTGTGCCGAATCCGTACGCTTCATCGTCCCTCGAGATCGATGGTTCACGAGGATGGGCATCTGGCTCGGCTCGCTGCTGCTCTCGATGACAGCCCCGAGGGACCCTTCCGACCTGATTGCCACCGTCGAAGCGGAGGACAAGCACGATTTCACCGATCGACTACGCGAGATCACGGCACCGACCCTGGTTGTCGCGGGCGCCAACGACCCATTCTATTCGGAACGGCTATTTCGCGAGACGGCTGAAGGTATCCCCAACGCCCATCTTATTCTCTACCCCGGAATGGGTCATCCGGCTTCTGGAAGGCAGTTTGGCCGCGATGTGCTGAATTTTCTGAGCGACGAATCCTTGTTGGTCGGCAAAGCACCACCATGCGGCGACATTACCTCCTGGTAGCGGCAGCGGTGCCGAGAATTCCAATTGCGTTCACTAGAAGAACGGCTTCTACGCCGCTGTCCCCACCCGGCAGAAGCAGGCGGACTCGATCAGTACGGCGCGCGATTACAAGACGAGATCCTCTCCGAGCCAGCGACGACGCATGGCGTCGTCTGTCGGCAGCCCGTCGCCTGGACCGGCATGAATGATCCGAGCATAGCCGCCACCGTCGGGGTCCCGTTGCCGGGCGAGCTGAAAACGCCGCGGCGAGCACCTGTATCTTGGTCATCGCTGAACCAGAGTGATGAATTCCAGAGGGTATAGCAGCGGACACTCTGTGCGTAAGCAGTATGACGTCTGGCGAACTCCTCGATGGCGGATTGCCACTCATTGCCATCCAACAAAAGGTCGCGAAGCTCTCGTGCGTCACGGAAGACGAGTGACAGACCACAGCCGAAACTCGGATCGGTCGCCATAGCCGCGTCAGCAATCAAGACCACTCCGTCAGCTGTCACACGGTCGGCCCAGATGTTGGTGCCCGGATAGACGGCGAGCGGTCCAGCCGGTTCACACCCGGCAAACGAGCCTTCCGGCAATATCGCCTCGCAAGCATTGAGGAATGCTGTTGTAGCGTCACGCGATTGAAACGGTGCAAGGGTTTCTGGTGTCGCGATCAGATAGGTGCGCACATTCCCGTCAGCGCGTGGAATGGTGAAGGTGAAGTTGCCATCGCGCGAGCCCGTATAGACCGATTCAACGTCGATGGAATGGCCATGGATCAGGCAACCACCGATGTGGTGATGATCGGTCGGGTCACTCACGGTCTTCGCGCCAATCAGCTTCCGCACACCGGAAAGCCGTCCGTCCGCACCGACAACTAGTCGAGATCGAATGCTGCGTTCGTCGCCATTTACGCTGACATTCACAACTGGCAGACGGCCCGCTCGAATGCCAACTGCCTTGGCCGGACGGAGAATCGTCACGCCATATGCCTCGGCGTGCGCGATAAGCGCGTCCTGCATGGCCGGATGATAGATCGACCACTCGCCGAACCCGAGGCCTGAGGCCTGCGGAACATTCGTTGGTTCGGATGGTAGCTCCCGGTTCTGGTAGTTGCGCCAGAACGGAAGCTCGGTGGCACCAGCGTCGCGCAAGACATCGAGCAAGCCAAGCTTTTCGGCCTCTGCCACACCCCAGGCATGGATTCCCTCGCCCCGGACACGATCGCGAAATCGAGCCTCGCGCTCGATGATTGTCACCCCAAGGCCAGCCTGAGCCAGCGACGCGCCAAGACTGGCCCCTGCCACTCCTCCACCGATCACGACGACATCAGTAACATGCGTATCATTTAAGACTGGCACGTCAAATCCCTCTCTTGATCGGCACCCGGATCATTCGGGAACAGCACCGACTGTGACAACTTGAGCCGCAGCGAAGGCGAAATCGGGATGGTTGAGGATGCACTCGGGAGAATCCGGGTCCGCTTGCTTCTCCCAGTACGCCATAGTCTCGTCCGACACGATCTCTGGCCCCAACTGCTGCACGATCTGGTTTCCGCCCTTACAGAGACCCAGCACATGTTGATAGCTTGCCTCGCCGAGTGGCGCACAGCGCTCGACGAGCACCGACTTGGCCCACGCGTTGACAAGTCCAGCTCGCCGATACCAATGCAGCAGGAGACGTGAACGCCTGATGCTCTGTATCCCAAGCTCGACGTGATGAAATGGGACCCGATGCTCTATGGGAATCGGCAAGCTGCACATGAGCTCTCCATCACTTTCCTTGGATGCAACCAACCCGCCCGGCTTGACGACGCGCTGGAACTCAGCCAGAACCCCAGGCAGGTCGTCATCACTGATGTACATCAGCACGTTCGCACACCACACGGCATCGAACGCGTCGTCGGGGAGGAGCAATCGTCGTTGGAGCGTGAGGTCATATGATTCTTCTCTCGATTGTCCAACGGTTTTCCGATTTGCGCGTTAACGGGAATCAGGATGCGCTCGCATCCACCTCTGCGGATCCAACGCACGTGAACTGTGCGGTTTGCGTTGAAAATTACTGGCTATGATTGAGTTTACAAAACGGAGAGGTCATTGCCAAGTCAGCGTGGCACCAGACTCGTCACCACCTGTGGAGGCAGTCACATGGCTGCGCCGGAGCGAATCAACCTATTCGATGACTGCGGCACGGACGAACACCAGACCGTTGTAGCTGGCTTCTTATTGGCTATAACCCTGGTCCTAGCAACTCTGCCGCTTCGTCGCAGCGGAGGAAGCGCACGTCGTGGTTTCGCATATGCGAGATGAGCCGCTCGAGAATCGCGAGCCGGTAGGGCCGGCCACTTATCTGCGGATGCAACGCCAGCACGAATGAGGTCCCGCGTTCTCGCTCGGCGTACAGGCCGTCGAACTCTCCTTGCCACGTCTGCAGCACGGCGTCAGGTGATGCAATCTGCCGACCAGCCATGCGTGTGCTGTAGAGGAAGAAGGGCGCATCGTCGAGAAGCCAGCTAACCGGCAGTTCAACCAGGTCGGTCTCTACTCCATTTACCACGTGCTTGTAGGGTCGGTCTCGATCCATGAAGTTCGACGAGTAGCGCATCTCGTTTTCGAGCAAGAGATCGAACGTCCACGGGCTGAACTCCCAGGCGGGGGAGCGGTAGCCAACCGGTCGCTGGCCAAGGACGCGATCGAACTGTTCCAACGCCAGTTCGAAATCTTCGCGTTCCTCTTCCCGGGTCATGCTGTCGGGCCAGCGATGCGAATGACCGTGGTGTGCGATCTCGTGCCCGCGACGCGCAATCTCGCGAACTACATCGGGATAGCGTTCGATAACCATGCCAGGAACGAAGAAGGTTACGCTTATCTGTTGACGATCGAGGAAGTCGAGAATGCGCGGCACCGCGACTTCAGGGCCGTAACGTCCCTGCGACAACGTCACCGGACGCGCTAAATTGGACTGATCGCGTGAAGTCCAGAGGGTCTCGCCATCAAGATCAAAGCCGATCATCACTGGGAAGTCAGTTGGACCGCCGCTCATCCTGTCTCTCCTATCTTCTTCCAATCTTCACCGCCCATTGTCGCTAATCTATTCGATTGGAGCGCGCCCGGCTACGGTACAATGGCCCGCACATGAGTAGATGATCGGGATGCGCTTGAACGACTGCGCCGCTCGTTCAAAGCGCATCCCGATCTGGGTGGGAAGGGCGAGGGACAGAGAAATGGCACGCATCGGAGCCATTCGATCGCCGCTTGCTGGTGTTTCCGCGGTT
Source organism: uncultured Chloroflexia bacterium (assembly GCA_963739715.1). Lineage (GTDB taxonomy): Bacteria > Chloroflexota > Chloroflexia > Thermomicrobiales > Thermomicrobiaceae > CALAGB01. Next base: position 198,831 of record CAVUBN010000025.1, read on the forward strand.
CCAATGGCCATTCTCCTTGTCGTCGTCCTGCTGATCTACGGCAGCACTTACCTGCTGATATCACTTCTGCCGGTCCATATCCGCAGCCTCGGACATAGCGAAGCCAGCGTCGGCACGATCATGAGTCTCTTCAGTATCGCAGCGCTCGTGACGCGTCCTTTTGCTGGACTGCTTGCCGATCGCGCCGGTCGACGCCATTCCATCTTTGCCGGCGGCATTCTGATCGGCCTGAGCTGCCTTGGCTATTCAATCGCTGGAACGAACACTATCTTTCTGGCTCGTCTCCTGAATGGCATCGGCTGGGGAGCGGTCACGGCGGCGACCGCGACGGTTGCGGCAGATCTGGCACCAGCCAACCGGCGAGGAACGATTCTCGGCATCTACGGCACCGTCACCGGCCTGGCCCTGGCGATCAGCCCGGGCGCCGGAATCTGGCTCTCGAACCACGTCAGCATCAACACATCGTTCCTGGTGGCGGCAGTCTTCGGGTTCGGTGCCGCGGTCGCGATCATTTTTCTCAATGCACCTTCACCGGCACGAGCAACCAGTCGGACCCAAACCAGCCTGCTGCAAATGTTCAGCCGGACGGCCATCGCTCCAGCGTCGATCATGCTCTGTTTCACGCTCATTTACGGGACAGTCCTGACCTTCATCCCACTCGTCACAATCGATCGTGGGCTCGGCGATTCCGGCACCTTCTTTGCCGTATTCGCCGTCGCGTTGATCTTCCTTCGCATCTCCGGTGGCGGACTTTCGGATCGACTTGGGCGATTCGCTGTAATCGGGCCTGGCTTCGTCTCCTGCGCGATTGCGATGACCGTACTTGCCTACGCACACAGCAACCCGGTACTGTTGACCGGCGCCATCCTGTTTGCCATTGCGTTCGCCTTCATTCAACCGGCAACGCAGGCCTGGGCGGTCGATCGCTCACCAGTTCACGCACGTGCGACGACCCTCTCGACCGTCGTGGCAGCCCAGGATTTCGGGATCAGCTTTGGTGCTATCGCGGCGGGTTTCGTCGCTGAGGCATTCGGCTACACCGCCCTCTTCCTGGTCGCGACCGTCGTTGCCATTTGTGGATTGACAGTGGCGGTCACGGTCTATCTCAGGACGCGGTCAGCGCCACCGCCTGCTGAATCCGTCGTCTAGCACGAGCGCGCCAGCCAACACGGGAGGACATGTGCATCCTGCGATAATCCGGGCGCGCCAGATTCGAGCGCTCTATCAGCGCGAGCTAACCGCGCTCAATCGGAATCCTCACGTCAGCACCGAGACGCGGAACGAACTCACCGAGCGACTTTGGCAGCAGGCCAACGAGCAGATCGGGCGGCTGAGAGGCACGGTAGAGCGTGATCTCACCACATTCACTGACGATGAACGTTCCCTTTTCACAGCGCCACGACGACCAACCCATCTCGATTCAAGTGAGTGATGGACCGGGAGTTGCTGATCGAACAGTGTGGGCGCGCAAACTCGTTCATTTGGGGACGGGTATTCGGCACCACGCTTGATGACAAAGGATGATATGAATGCGAGCGATGCTCCTCGAGCAGCCGGGAACGCCACTTCGGCTTTCCGACGTGCCAAAACCAAAGCCGGATACTGACCAGGTTCTAATCCGGGTTAGTGCCTGTGGAATCTGCCGCACCGATCTCCACATCGTGGACGGCGAGCTTTCGTCCCCAAAGCTCCCACTCATCATGGGACATCAGATCGTCGGAACGATTGAGGCGCTCGGGAGCAACGTGAAAGGGCACCAGACGGGCGATCGCGTCGGTGTGCCATGGCTCGGCTGGACAGACAACACCTGCCACTACTGCCAGTCACGACGCGAAAATCTTTGTGAGAATGCCAAATTCACTGGGTACGACATCGATGGTGGATTTGCCGATTACGCGGTTGCCGATGCTCGCTTCTGTTTTCCGATTCCCGAGGGATACCCCGATCTTCAGGCAGCGCCACTCCTCTGTGCCGGACTCATCGGCTACCGCGCGTTGCGCTTCACGGGCGAAGGTGAACGAATCGGACTCTATGGGTTTGGTGCCTCTGCTCACATCGTGGCGCAGGTCGCGATTCATCGCGGTTGGAAAGTCTATGCGTTCACCCGCCGGGGCGATACGGAATCGCAGGAGTTCGCCCGACAACTCGGCGCGGTCTGGGCTGGTCCGTCGGATGAACTACCCCCCGATGAGCTTGATGCCGCCATCATATTCGCTCCGGTCGGCTCACTCGTGCCCGCGGCACTGAGAGCCGTCAATAAAGGTGGTCGCGTGATCTGCGCGGGCATTCACATGAGCGACATCCCCTCGTTTCCCTACGACATTCTCTGGGGCGAGCGAATCTTGCGCTCTGTGGCGAACCTGACGCGACGCGACGGCCAAGAGTTTCTGAAGACCGCACCGGAGATCCCGGTTCACACCGAGATTACTGTCTTCCCACTCGAACAGGCGAATGAAGCGCTGAACGCGCTACGGGCCGGCGAAGTTCAGGGCGCGGTAGTGCTTTCAGTAGGGTTGGGCACCAGTGATTGACGACGCTCTCAGTCAATAGTGAATGACAGACTCGAAATCCGATGACTGAATGCCGGGTCCAGGTTCGCTGGCAATCACTCGTCCATCCAGCATCTGGGCGATCCGGTCGGCATGAGCCGCAACGTTCATATCATGAGTGACGAGCACAACCGTCAGATCGCGCTCCTTACGAATCGTGGCAATTAGATCGAGGATCATCCCGCTTGCTTTCGAATCGAGATTTCCGGTCGGTTCGTCCGCGAGGAGAATCGGCGGATCATTAGCCAGCGCGCGGGCGATCGCCACTCTCTGCCGCTCGCCTCCAGACAGCTCGGCGGGCCGTTGGTTTTCTCGTTCTGATAAGCCGACCAACCCAAGCAGCCGAGCTGCCTGTGCTTGTCGCTCGGATGCTGGGCGTCCTCCCTCGAACATCGGAATCTGGACGTTCTCGCTCGCCGTTAGCGACGGAAGCAAGTTATGAAACTGAAATACCAGTCCAATATCGCGCGCGCGAAATCGACTTAGATCGCGCATGGTCGCCAGGTTGACTCCATTAACCCAGATCGATCCGTTGTCAGGTCGATCAAGCGCGGCGATGAGGTGAAGCAACGTGGACTTCCCGCAGCCAGACGGACCAGTGACCGCCACGAACTCTCCTCGCTCCACTCGGAGGCTGGCACCATCGAGCGCGCGAATCCGCACCTTCTCGTAGGCTTTCGAAACGTCGCAAACGTCGATCGCGATCTCCGGATTATTCATGACGCAATGCCTCCATCGGGGTGAGGCGCACCGCGCGAAACGCAGGATAGGCCGCTCCGACCAGCGCCACTCCAATCGCGACAACCAGCGCGCGAATGAAGACGGCTAATGTGTATTGAGGTTCCAGGAAGCTCTTGATAGCCGGAATTGTTATCACAGCCTGTACCGCGAGAATTCCAAGCGCAAGGCCAACGATTGCCGCCAGCACACAGAGAATCAAAGACTCCCCAATGATCATGCGCATGATGCGTTGGCCGCTCCAGCCAACCGCCCGAAGAATGCCGATCTCGCGTGTGCGTTCGAACACCGACATTACCATTGTGTTCATGACACCTATCGCGCCGAGACCCACCGCCAGGATAGAAATCGCCAGGTTTGCCGCATCCAGCAGTTCCATCCCTTGATCAACCTTGCTGTAGTCGGAAACGCTACTCACTGTGGTTAGCCGCGGAAAAGACGATTCGATGTTCTTGGCAACGGCATCTTGATTGCTTCCTGGTTTGACCCAGACGAATGCCATCGTGACCGAGTCCGGCCGGGAGGACATTGATTGAACCAACGCAAGCGGAAGATAGGCTCCAGCATCCTGGAATGTGTTTCCACTCTGGAACACGCCAGCCACACGAAACACGCGCTGATCGACCGTAATCGTGTCGCCAGGACTAACGCCGAGATCGCCCGCGGCACGTGATCCTATTACGATCTCGTCAACGGTAGACGGCTCAATCATGCTGCCGGAAATCAATTCACCGGCAGAACTGGCCAGCCGGTCATTATCCACTCCGAATACCGGGAAATACGGATTCACGCCGAGCTGGGTAATGTAGATCAGAACACCGCTCGCCCGCTCAACACCCGGCGCGCTCCTCAGTTCGTCAAGATCGGTCTCGGTGACCACGCTCAGAGACAGATCGGACGCTCCTTTCTGTGCGACCATGAAATTGGAGCCGCCAGTCTGGAGAATTTCCCCCGCCGTCGTCTTGAAACTACCTGTGATGACTCCAAGAGCGACGACCGTGGTGATCCCGATGCTGATACCGAGTAAGGTGAGCCCCGTTCGAACACGTTGGCGGAAGAGGTTCTTGAGAATCATCGCGAAGAATGACATTGCCGTGTCCTTGTCGACGCCCTCACGCCAGCATGAAAGCACAATGATCCGTCCTGGAGATAAGGATATCGGTGCGCCGGTATCAACCGCGCGAACGCATTGCAGCGATTGTGACAGTTGCGTATCAATCGCCGATCCCGCCTGCTCGAAAGGCGGCCTGATTACCTTGTTCACTACGGTCCCACGGATCAGCTTGTCGAATGTCCTCGAGGACAGTGCTCGGTTCGCGCAACAAACACGATGATCGGGGTATGATCCTTAGCCATTCACGTCGACACCATCGGAGAGACTGAGTGTTTCTCGACTACTGGCGTTTCGACGGAGTAAGCGTTGCGTGAGCATGACAGCTGAGTACGGCCAGAGCGACCCGGAGCAAGCAATGCCTGTAACATTCAAGAACGATGGACTGACATTCCAGGCAGGTCCCACTGATCGGAACGAGTCAAGTCAGGTCACACCGGCTACTCCCAACACTTCCAATGAGGCAGTGATGTCTGTCCACGACTATGACGCTATCGTCATTGGTTCCGGCCCGAACGGCCTGTCCGCTGCCGCCAATCTGGCGCGATCCGGGCGGGCGGTGATGGTCTTTGAGGCGGCGGCGACGCCCGGCGGCGGGACACGCACCGCGGAACTTACGTTGCCTGGGTTCCACCACGATGTCTGCTCCGCCATCCACCCGCTGGCGCTGGCGTCGCCCTTCTTTCGGTCGATTCCGTTGGAAGAGCATGGCCTCCGCTGGATTCATCCTCCGGTGGCGCTGGCTCATCCGTTCGACGACGGGAGCGCGGCAATTCTCGATCGATCGGTCGAGACGACCGCACGCTCGCTCGGCCCGGATGCCGAGGCGTACAGGGACATGATGCGACCCTTCCTCGGCAACGCTGAGAACCTGTTCCGAAGCACACTCGGCCCGCTCAAACTGCCGCGCCATCCCCTATTGATGGCTCGCTTCGGCCTGACTGCGGCTCAGTCGGCCGTCGGGTTCGCCAAGCGGCACTTTGAGGGTGAGCGAGCGCGAGGGATGTTCTGCGGCATGGCGGCGCATGCAATGCTGGCGCTCGAGACGCCGCCGACCGCGGCCTACGGCGTCATGCTCGGTCTGCTTGGGCATGCGGTCGGCTGGCCGATCGCCGCCGGAGGGTCGCAGCGCATCGCCGAAGCGCTCGTGTCAGTGATCCGCGCTCATGGCGGCGAGATCGTGACGAATCATCCGATTCGTTCGATCAATGAAGTGCCCGATGCTGGAGCCACAATCTTCGACCTCACCCCGCGGCAGATCATCGCGATCGCCGGTGAACGTTTTCCGCTCGCGTACCGTCGTCAGCTTCAGCATTTCCGCTACGGGCCTGGTGCCTTCAAGCTCGACTTTGCGTTGGATGGCCCCATTCCCTGGCGCGCCGAGGAGTGCCTGCAAGCGGGTACTGTCCATCTCGGCGGAACGATGGAGGAGGTGGCGCTGGCGGAACGTGAGGTTGCAATGGGACGGAATCCGGAGAATCCATTCGTGTTAGTCGCCCAGCAGAGCCTGTTCGACCCGAGTCGCGCGCCGGGAGGGAAGCACACCGTCTGGGCGTACTGTCACGTGCCGAACGGATCGACCGAAGATATGTCCGGTCGTATCGAAGCGCAAATCGAGCGCTTCGCCCCCGGTTTTCGCGATCGCGTTCTCGCACGACACGTCATGACGCCGACATGGCTTCAGGACTATAACGAAAACTATATCGGTGGGGACATCAACGGTGGACTGCAAAGTCTGCGACAATTGTTCACACGTCCTGCGATGCGCATGAATCCCTACACCACGCCTGACCCCTCACTCTTCATTGGATCCTCGTCGACTCCCCCAGGTGGTGGCGTCCACGGCATGGCCGGCTACTATGCATCGCAGACGGTCATCCGTCGTAAACCATAGCGCTGTGCAAGCACCGGATCCGACTCGGGTCGACGTCGCACAGCCTCAACGCACTGCGTCATCGTCAACCGGCATCGTCATATTTTCCCTGTAGATCACAATCCGATCGCCTAGCCGGGCTTTCGCGTGGTAGAGCGCGATGTCGGCCATGTTGAGCAGGACCTCGGGATCGGTGATCGCGGGGGTGTTGAAGGCAATGCCAATACCTGCTGATACCGAGACATGCGCATCATCGATCTCGAAGGGTTGCGAGATCTCCTCAATCACGCGCTGCGCGACTGCCAAGGCATCATCCCTCGTTGCCACTTCTTCCAGCAAGAAGAGGAACTCATCGCCTCCGGTGCGTGCGACGGTGTCACTTGCGCGCAAACTGAGGTTGAGTCGCTGTGCGACCTCAGCCAATATCTGATCGCCAGTCTGATGCCCGAAACGGTCATTCAGGCCCTTGAAGCCATTGAGATCAAGAAACATAACCGCTAGTGGTTGACCGCTGCGCTGCACCCGGGTGTGTGCGTGCGCAAGACGGTCGAGGAAGAGCATACGATTGGGAAGGCCCGTTAGACTGTCATAATACGCATGACGCTTTAACTGATCAACATAGGCACGCTGCTCGGTTACGTCCCGCCCGATCGAGACGAGATTCAAGAGCCGACCATCTTCATCACGAACGGGCCAAACGGTCAGAGACTCCCAGCGAACCTCGCCGTCCACTGTGCGTTGGCGCAACTCCTCGACCCACGGTTTCCCGATCCGCAATGCGGTCATGACGCCTTCCATAAATTCAGCGTCCCGATCCGCACTGGTTACCGCCCAAATCGATAGCCCGCGCGCACCGTCTTTCGATAAACCACTCCACGCGGAAAAGGCCTGATTTATGTACTCGATCCGTCCAGAGTCATCGGCAATCAGCACGAACTCACCGGCATGCTCGACCGCGTCGCGAAAAAGTTCCAGCGACTCTTCGCGTTGCTTTCGCGCGGTGATTTCTCGATGAGTGACCAGGACCAGATGTGGATCAGGTCCCTCGACCGGCACGATCGTGACACAAAGCCAGCGCGACGCCTGCGGAAGTTGTGCAATGACGTCAACAGAAATAGCATCGCAGACATCGGTCCGCACGGCTTCGACACCCCCGTTTATCCGGGCGGCATCATCTGGATCGGCCATTAGGTAATCGGCAACCCCATCGACATAGCTGTCACCGACCCCCAAATCCGATCTCGAATCAGCGTTCCACTCCCGGATCATGGACCAGCCACGGTTCGCCCAAACAATAGTTCCGAGTTCGTCGACCACGACCAGACCGACCGGAAGTGCATCCATAACCGGGCGCGCAATGTGATCAAACTCAACCTGAGGGTGATCGCGCATCCTCTACCACCTTCACGAAACTTACGCACGACAAATCAGGTCATCACCCTCACACAGTGCAATTATCCCACAGACACTCCGCGCAAAAAAGTCTACTGTGTAGAATCAGAATTCGCTGCGGAACATCCTATGTATTGGGAATCGGGGATTCAGAAACCAGTAGGTTGAGAAAGAGATACTGAGATTCGAGCGTTCGCGCAATCAGACTCGTTCGCCGGAGAACGCGAAATCGCACGGAAACGCGATGCGTCTCGTCGTGCGATCACAGTGTCCTTTGAGCTGTTTGCTTGGGGGGCTAGACCATTCTTATCCAGATGTGAATCTGAGACCAGATACCCAACGCCATCAAGAAAAAGTTCCCGGCAATGACGATCATGCCGATCAAGAAAAACCAGAACATTTGTTTGCCGTAATATCCTTGTACATCCACCGCGGTGCGCTCCCTTCAGCATTTCACGCCAGACAGCATAGCATCTCCAATGAGCAGTGACTAGACTTCGGTTCCGCGCCCACGGTATTTGTCGACTAGACGAACCACATCACCGCGGGCCATCATCCAAGGAACGGCAGGAACTTTTGGCGTGCGGCAGGGATCACACCCGGTGACCAACCCGGATCAAGAAACGAGAAGCCTGCAAGACGGAACTGGCCGTAGGTTGGCTCACGCCATTGGGAAGACGACCGATGATAGCGAACTGACGGAAGATTGGGCGCGTCCATCTACCTGGTCTGAGCAAGCGCATCGTAGCCGAATTCGGCGACTCTTCGTGCGCGAATTCTCAATCCCCGAGGCAACAATTCTGTTGATGTCGTCCTTTCTCTTTTCGGCGGTGCTTGGCTCGGTGCGGCAAATCCTTCTCAACGCCAGATTCGGGACCGGGCCCGAGGCAAACGCCTACTACGCCGCGTTCAGGCTGCCGGACGCCCTGTTCAGCCTCATTGCCGGAGGGGCGCTCTCTAGCGCCATGATCCCGATACTCTTGAGCACAGAGCGAGAAGACGGTCGCGAAGAATGGCAACGTTTGACCAATCTCGTCCTTACTAGCCTCTTTGCGACGCTCGCATTCGTGGTGACTGCCGGTGAAATCTTTGCTCCTGGCTTTGTGCACCACCTTCTCGCACCCGGGTTCGACGCCCAGACGAGCGATCTCACGATTACGCTTTCCCGTATCATGCTGGCGCAACCATTGATCCTGGCTATCGGAAGCGTCGCGACAGCCGTCCTGAATAGCCGTCGTCAGTTTCTCCTCACGGCGGTTTCATATGCCAGTCACAACGTCGCCATCATCTCCGGCATAGCCGCCACCTGGGCCTTTCCGTCACTGGGGATTTATGGGCCAACGATGGGAGTCCTCGGCGGCGCAGTACTGCAGATGCTGGTGTTATTGCCAGGTATTCGCGACAACGGATTAAGGCTAAGAGCAGTCTGGGATCCAAGCAGCGAACGACTTCGGCAGGTGATTCGACTATTGATTCCGAACGGACTATCGGTGGGCGTCGGGTACGCTGGATTCATTGTCGACACCGCGTTTGCATCCAAAGTTCCGGACTCCGCCGCTCTTCCTGCCATCCAGAATGCCTGGCTGCTGGTCGCGCTGCCGATCGCGCTGCTTGGCCAGGGCGTTGGTCAATCGGCCTTCCCTCGTCTGGCCGCTCACGCCGCCGCATTCCACTGGGTGCAGATGCGCCGTACGCTTCTGTTGTCGGTATCGGCGGTTGTCGCCCTTTCAATACCAGCCGTTCTCGGACTCAGGTTTCTCGGACGACTGTTCATTCGGGTGCTGTTCGAGCACGGACGGTTCGATGCGGCGGCCGGGACCATGACATATCACGTGCTGGCTGTATACATCTTGGTGCTGCCGTTTGCCGTCGCGACAGAGCTTGTTACGCGAGGACTGATCTCGCTGCGGGATACCCGGACCCCTCTGTTTACCAACATTGTGCAGCTAACTGGGCGCGCCGCGATAACAGCGCTGCTTCTCGACCGTTTCGGCGTTCTTGCGATCCCGACCGCCTACGTTGTGAGCGCATCAATCGAAACGCTGTTGTTGACCGCGATCCTGATGCCGAGGATTCAGGGACGGATCAGGCTGGCTCGTTCGAGAGCAGTGTAAACGGGCTTCCCATTGATCCTTGCTCAAACGAAGACGACCCCGCCGCAATGACGGGGTCGGGGGCTGTCAATCCGTCGCTGTCGTCGGATCGAACTTCCGCAGTCGCAGCGAATTGGTGACGACGAAGACCGAACTAAAGGCCATCGCGCCGGCGCCGATCATCGGGTTCAGCAGTCCCAGGGCCGCGATCGGAATACCGACCGTGTTGTAGATGAAGGCCCAGAAGAGGTTCCACTTGATGGTGCGAACAGTCCGTCGAGAGAGGGCGATCGCCGTGACCACACCGCGCAGGTCACCACCAACCAGCGTGATATCACTCGCTTCAATCGCGACGTCGGTTCCGGAACCGATCGCGATACCGATATCGGCCTGAGCAAGCGCCGGTGCGTCGTTGATTCCATCGCCGACCATTGCAACGACCTGGCCCTCGGACTGCAAGCGTTTGACCTCTTCTGACTTGTTGAGTGGCAGTACCTCCGCGAGTACGCGGTCGATGCCGACCTGCTTGGCGATCGCGGACGCTGTGCGTTGATTATCACCGGTGATCATGGCAACATCGAGCCCCAGTCGCTTCAGTGCGGCCACGGCCTCGGCGCTGCTCGGCTTGACCGTGTCAGCAACTGCCAGTAATCCAGCAGGCTGACCGTCAACAGCAACGAACATCGCAGTCTTGCCCTGCGATTCCAGATCGATCGCACTCTGTTCGAGCCCCGACGCATCGATGCCACGCTCCCGCATCAGACGTCGCGACCCAATCAAGACTTCGCGGCCATCGACTACTGCCTGCACGCCGTGACCCGATATCGCTTCGAACGCGGAAAGTTCAACGCTTGGAAGTCCACGCTCCCGGGCTCCATCCGCAATCGCGGCAGCCAGCGGATGCTCACTGCGCGACTCCGCCGCTCCAGCCAACCGCAGGAGTTCAAGCGCAGGATCGGCAACGCCATTGAAACTTGCTGCTGGGATGATGTCGGTGAGCGAGGGCTTGCCCTGCGTGATCGTGCCGGTCTTGTCGAGCACGATCGTTGTCAAATCCTGCGCTCGCTCGAGCACTTGCCCGCCCTTGATCAGGGCACCGTGCTCAGCGCCCTTGCCGGTTCCAACCATGATCGCGGTCGGCGTCGCCAAACCCATCGCACAGGGGCAGGCAATGACGAGGACCGCAACGGTGGCCAGCAGCGCCTGGCTGTTGTTACCTGTCGAGAACATCCAGCCGGCGAAGGTAAGCGTCGCCAGCACCAGCACTACCTGCACGAAGACACCGGCAACGCGATCAGCTAGACCTTGAATTGGTGCTTTGGATCCCTGCGCCTGCTGAACCAGCCGAACGATCTGCGCCAGAGCGGTGTCCCGCCCTACTTTGGTCGCCCGGAAGGTAAACGACCCGCTGCTATTCAGCGTTCCACCGATGACTTCATCGCCGGCTTGCTTCTCGACTGGCAGGCTCTCACCTGTGAGCATGCTCTCGTCCAGGGATGAACTCCCTGACAGAATACGTCCATCGACCGGTACTTTCTCGCCGGGACGTACCACTACGGTGTCACCCGCATGTACATCGCTAATTGGGATGTCGATCTCTTCACTTGCACGTATCACGCGCGCCGAACGGGGCTGCAGGCCCAGAAGCTTCTTGATGGCCGAAGAAGTTTGACCCTTGGCTCTCGCCTCAAAATACTTGCCGAGCAGGATCAGCGTGATGATGACGGCCGCCGTGTCGTAATACAGGTTGTGCATACTGTTGAATGCGAGTGTCGAAACAGCCGAGTAGCCGAAAGCGGCGGTCGAGCCGACGCTCACCAGCGTGTCCATGGTGAATTGACCATGACGCAGGTTCTTCAGCGTCACACGATGGAACCGCCAGCCGAAGTACGCCCAAACGGGCAACGACAGGACTAACAGCAAATACCCGATATTCGTCACGCCCATGAAGAACATGTTCAAGATGGCTACCGGAAGCGTCAGGACCGCGGCACCGGTGAGTTCTCTCCGTAGTTTGCTGATCTCATCCTCACGCCGCTTAGCATCATCGTCCGCGGTCGAAAAGACCTCGCTTGGCTCGGCGACAACGGTCGCTCCATAACCAGCGTTCGTGACCGCTGACAGGAGCGAATCAAGGCTCACTCGTTCCGGATCGTAGTGGATGGATGCCCGCTCAGTCGCCAGATTCACTGCGGCTTCCGAAACGCCGTCAACCTTGCCCAAGGACCGCTCAACCCTGCGGACACACGAGGCACAGGTCATCCCGGAAATCGTGAGATCCAGTTCGGCATCCTCGACCGGCGTGTCCTTCGAAGATTCAACCTCCTCGACGTTCGCGGAGTAACCCGTCTCTTCAATCTTCTTTATCAAAGCGTCCAGTGAAACGCGAGCCGGATCAAACGTGATGCGGGCTCGATCGGTCGCCAGATTCACCTCGGCGCCATCGACGCCCTCCAGCCGTGATAGACCGCGCTCTACGCGTCGCACGCAGGAAGCGCAGGTCATCCCGCCTACGAGCAGTGTTGCCACGTGCTCGGCCTGTCGGTCCTGTTCAACTGGTTCAGTATCAACTATGGGTGCCTGTGCCATGCCCGATCCGATCTTTGCTTCGATCATATCTATACCCCTAGGGGGTATACTAGAAGTGTAGCACCGTCGTCAAGAGATCGATGGCTCGGACTAGCCAACACTCTTCGTAAAGCGTTCGATAGCCTCGGTTAGCTCTTGGATCGACGCCTCTTTATCGTCCGCATTGAGGACGCAGCCCCGGATATGGTCCTCCAGCAGGACCATCCCAATGCTGCGCGCGGCCGCGATCAAGGAGGAGATCTGCGTCAAGATGTCGACACAATATCGGTCCTCTTCGATCATTCGTTGCAAGCCGCGTACCTGGCCTTCCATGCGACGAAGCCGGGTCAAGATGCGATCTTTATCACGATGATATGAGTCCACGCGCACCCGCGATGATTCTGTTTCAGACATACCTGCCATACCCTCAACTCCCCAGCTAACAGCCGTCTGACAAATTATACCCCCTAGGGGTATAATTGGCAACGAATGAGGCAGCGCTGGGCCCTATGGGTTGACTCAATCGTTCGGTGATGATGGTTGGGTGAGGATCACTTCGTTCGCAGCCGGAACGATAATCTCGACATGTGTACCTTTGCCCGGAGCGGATAGGATCCTGACCATGCCGTCGAGCAATCTCGCTCGTTCCTGCATCCCAAGGAGGCCGAGCTTCCCACTCCAGACCGGCGAGGTTGAACGATCTTCCAGGCGCATCCCACAGCCGTCGTCCTCTACGACGAGCTCGAGACAATCGATTTTGCAGCTCAATCGAACGAAGACCGAGCCTGCCTTGGCGTGGCGTTCAATATTGTGTAGCGCTTCCTGGCACATGCGGAAAACGCCCAGTTCGATATCCGGAGATAATCGCCCGATGGCTCCGTTGACGACGAATTCTCCCCGTACGCCCATGCGATCTTCAAGATCGTTGACCAGCCAGCGTAGCGCGGGAACGAGCCCGAGATCATCCAGAATCGAAGGTCGCAAATCCCGGCTGAAACGTCTGAGTTCGTCGGCAATCGACTCGGCCGATTCCCGCGTCTCTGTCAGGGCACCCTGTTCTGACTCGGGCAAATCCACCACCTGTTCGAGCGCATCAAGCCGTCGGCAAAGGAGAACAACCGACTGCAGGCTGCTGTCATGCAGCTCTCGGGCAATTCGGCGGCGCTCTTCCTCCTGTGCCAACATGATTCGCCGGGTGTAGGTCTCCAGGCCGAGCTGGCGCGCCCGACGATCCGTGACGTCACGCAGCAAGATCTGAACAACGATATTGTCCAGGTTGTTTGCAACCATTCCGCAGACCGGCTCCACCCAGACCTCACGCCCAGATCCCGTCTCGAGTGCCAGATCCTGGCTGAACACCTCACGGTTTTGCGCGTTGTTAAGAAGCTGCAAGGCGTTGTCGTGACCGGCTAGATCAGACAACATGGCTCCTTTCATCTCCACAACCCGACGGTCGAACAGTTTGCCAGCCGCAGCGTTCGCTTGAAGAACTCTGCCGACATGATCTACCACCAGAATCGCCTCGCCGGCGCTTTCGAAAAGACCTCGGTACATCGCTTCCGAGACGCGTCGGGCGCGACCCTCGAACTCGGCCCGCCGGCGAGCATCAACCTCCCGATCGACCCGACTCGCAATCACTACCGCGAGTGTGATGATGGTAAGGTGCTGTCCCATCTCGGCAATACGATCGAGACCCGAGTGAAAGAAGAGAATGCTTGGCAAAGCCAGAATCGCTGTCCAAATCGCGGTCGGGACGGCACCCTCACGCCCAAAGCTCAGGCTGGCATAGATAACGGGAACGAAGAAGATGGCATACATTGCAACAACGAACAAGTCAGGGGATCTGACACCACGATAGGCCTCGATGGCGTCAAAAGTGAGGTGAATTCCGGTCGCGATGATGACCAGGCCCTGCACCACCCAAAAGCGACCATCTCGAAGTCGGGCACGAAACCGTCTTATCTGGTTCCAGAACTGAAGATTCGACTGATTTGCCGTCTGATCCGAAGCCCATTCTATGTTTGCGGCATCATCCATCGACATGTCCTCTGTGACGCGGCGAAATCGGAGATCGATCAATTGAGTGCAAACCAGTGACGGGCGGCTCCATAAACAACTGCTTCGGTACGCGAGGTCACGTCGAGCTTGGTCAGGACATGACTCAAGTGACCCTCTACTGTACGCACACTGATCGAAAGCGTATCCGCGATATCCTTGTTGTGTAGGCCCTTCGCCGCCAATCGGAGTATTTCCATCTCACGCGGCGAGAGACTCGGTTCGGCGTCGTCTGACTGACGCATCGAACGCCTCAACTTCGCCGCAACGGCCGGGTGCAGAATGACCTGGCCCTGCTGAACGGCGTGGATCGCGTCGATCACGTCTTTACCACGGACGGTCTTCAGCAGATAAGCCGCTGCGCCAACGTCCATCGCCGCGACGACATAATCATGGTCGTCGTAGGCGCTTAGGACCACGATCTTAACCTCGGGGGAGCGTTCACGCATCTGGCGGGCAGCTTCGACTCCCGTAATATCGGGCAAGGCCAGATCGAGGAGCACGACGTCCGGGTCGAGCCTGGCAGCCAGACGAACGGCCTCCTCACCGGTTCCTGCCTCGCCGACGACCTCAAGCTGATCATCTTGCTCCAGGAGCTGACGCGACCCCTCCCGGACAACCGCGTGGTCGTCTACGATCAACACACGAATGCGATTAGCGATGGTGATTTCACCCCCTCATGTTGAGAGTCTACGATCATTGAAACCGACCCGCCATAAACCGAAACGCGGTGCGGCCCTACAGAGAGATCTCCAGCGTCGTAACGTCACCAGTCACGAGATCGGCGACCCGAATGACATGATTGTTGGTGTCGGCGATATAGAGCTTGCCTTTTGCAACGGACACGCCAGCCGGTTCGTGGAACCGCGCCTCAACCTCAGACTCCGTCAGCTTCGCCGGCAGTGCCATCTCCGAGCCAGCTTTCCGCGCGACGCTCGTTCGGATAAACCCGCTTGATCTTGTGGTTGTAGCTATCGGCAACGTAAATCACCCCATCGGCCATCGCGAGACCCATTGGATGCTGTAGCCGGACACGATCGCCAACACCATCGACATCGCCAAAATCGAATAGACCGGTCCCGACGATGGTCCGCACCGCATCGTATGGTGGAAGATCGGCTACGCGAACCGAACTGGTTTCACTGTCAACGAAGTAGAGCTTGTTTCCGCCGATGGCGAGACCGCTTGGCTGAGCCAGCCAGGCGCGATCGAGATCGCCGTCCCGTAGCCCCTCACGCCCGGTGCCGGCATATGGCCGGAGCATACCTGACGTGAAATCCAGCGCCCACAGCTGATGCATTCCGGCCATGGCGATGTAGAGCGTCTCATCACGAAGCGCCAGATCCCAGGGTGAACGCAGGGCAATCGAACGAGCCGGGCCAGCATCAGCGAAGCCCATTCCCGCCTCGCCTGTCCCGGCGATTGTCGAGACGGTCTGCGCTCTCAGATCGATCTGCCGGATCGCGTTGTTGCGTCTGTCGGCGACGTACAGCATCTCGCCTTCGACTGCGAGCCCTTCAGGATCATGGAAACACGCCTGAACATAGTCGCCGTCTACCAATCCCTCTTCGCCACAGCCGATAACGAGTGGATCGCTGCCATCGAGTCCAGTCACAACGATACGATTGTGACCCGAATCCGAAATGAAAAGACGCGATCCAGCTGCGTCAGCGAGTAACTTCCCCGGGAAAGCAAGCGAGGTTGACGGCCGCTCCATCTGGCCAATACTCGGAATCGGCGCAAGATTGATTTGACCCTGCTCGCCATATTGCTTGATCAGATCTTCGATGGCATCGATAAGCGCATCGGCCGAGGCCTCCCCTTCATGCTTACCGACGACGCGTCCTTGCGGATCCAGGAACATCAGCGTGGGCCAGGCCCGAACGCCGTAGGAGGACCAGATGTCCATATTCTCATCATTGACGACCGGATGATCGATCTCGTATCGCTGGACGGCGCTACGCAGACTACCCCCGGCTCGTTCTGCTGGGAATTTCGCCGAATGGACGCCGATCACGACAAGTTCGTGGGGGAAATGCTTTTCAACTTCCGCCAACTGCGGAAGCAAATGGAGGCAGTTAATTCAGCAATAGGTCCAGAAATCGAGGATGACCACTTTTCCGCGCAGATCCGCCAACGTCAGCGATCGTTCCGTGTTGAACCATTGAAGATCGGACGGGAAGTCCGGGGCCCGCACGGCGCCCGCATATCGTCCACGGCCACTCATAAGAATTCCTCCGTCTCGCATCATGTTGCGTGATCGCAATAGTCGGGTTCACTGAGCTTAAGCATAGAACACCCGGCGCCTGCGAATTGATCCCTTCGCGCCGGCCTATCTCAACCGTAAAGAATCTTAAGTCCACGCACCTATCGCCTCCATATTATGCCGACGGCCTCAAACGGCCGGAATTCGACTACAATGCTGTGGTAAACACGATGAGATACCGGCATTTGGAGGGATTGCATGCCAAACGAGCGTCATCTTTCACTCGATAATAGTCGTGCCATGTTCAATCGAATCGCGGAATCGATTGCCGGTGGCGAGAGTTCCTACGCACGTCTCAAGAAAGGCCTCGAGCTCTGCTTCGAGCGCGGTGAGGGATCCAGGTTCTGGGATGTCGACGGGAATGAATACATCGACTACAGCCTTGGGTATGGTCCACTGATCTTTGGACACAATCCGAAAAAGGTGACCGACGCAGTGGTCAAGGCGATCACCGAACGAGGAAGCGTCGCTACCTTCCCATACGATCTGGACTATCACGTCGGCGAGCAGATCATAGCGATGGTGCCGGGCGTTGATCTGATTCGCTTTGCCAACTCTGGCACCGAGGCCACCATGGCAGCGGCAAGATTGGCACGCGCCTACACCGGCCGCACCAAGATCGTTCAGATGGAGGGAGGCTATCACGGTTTCTCCGACACCCATTTCTGGAGCAGCCATCCGGAGGTCTTTGCCGAGCATCCCCAAGGCTACACCCAGGTTCCTCAACCAGCGTCAGCGGGCATTCCGGCAATCTACGCCGAGGCGCTGCTGATCGGCCAGTACAACGATCGCGAGAACATGGAATCGCTCTTTGCCGAGCACGGATCAGATATCGCCGCGGTGCTGGTCGAACCGATCCAGGCGAATACCGGCATTATCCCACCCGAACCGGGCTATCTCGAATTTTTGCGCGAGATCACCAAACGCAATGGCGCGTTGTTGATCTTCGACGAAGTGATCACCGGTTTTCGTGTCTCCCCCGGCGGCGCACAGGAGCTCTACGGTGTCACGCCGGACATCACTACGTTCGCGAAGGCACTCGGTGCTGGATTCCCAATCGCGGCCTTCGGTGGTTCCCGCGAGGTCATGGGCATGGAGGAGCGCAACGAGGTCATGCATGGCGGCACCTACACCGCCAACCTGGTCGCGCTCGCTGCTGCCGACACGGTCCTGACCGAGATGCGTGAGAATCGTGACGAACTCTGGGGGCGACTCAACAATCACGGAACGCAGGTCGCGCTCGGACTGGGTGACGCCTGCCGCGAGGCCGGCCTGCCGAACATCGTCCAGAACGTTGGGCCGCTGTGGCACATCTTTTTCGCCAAGCCGGATGCGCCAGCAATTGGCAAGATCCGCAATTATCGCGAAGCGCTGGCCTATTCCAGCATGGACGTGTTCGATCGGTTCCATACCGCCATGATGGAGCGAGGAGTCTACTTCCATCCCTACCACTTCGAGCGCTGGTTCATCTCGACCGCGCACGACGAACAGGACGTACAGGAAACTCTCGAGATCGCGGCGGACGCCGCCGAGGCGGTGGCGCGTGATCTCCGAAACGAGGGGAAGCTTTAGCTTCGCTTGCTATTGAACGAAGGTGAAAACGATCGCGACGAGTGATAACAGACTGGTCGCGATCGTCGTTCCCCAGGAAATCGCGTTGCGCACCCGCCCGTTTACCTGATCTCCCATGATCTCGCGGTCATTCACCAGGAGGAGCATCGACACCAGAATGACCGGGAGAAGCACCCCATTCAGAACCTGGGTCGTGAGGAGCACCTGAAAGAGGGAGAGGCCCGGGATCAGATTGATGATGATTCCTGCCGCGATCAGGCCCGTGAAGAGACCGTTGAAGACTGGCGCCTGCCGCCAGGTTCGATTCAACCCCGCCTCGAACCCGAACACCTCGCTGATCGACGAAGCGGTCGCAATCGGTAGAACTCCAGCAGCCAGCATGCTCGCTCCGAAGAGTCCAATACGAAACAACAGCTTGGCATAAGAGCCAGCCACGGGCTCGAGCGCTCGCGCGGCATCAGCCGCGATCGTGAGGCTTATCCCCAGCGTATAGAAAGCCGCAGCAGCAACGCTCGAGCACTGACGTCGACACCCCAACGACACGAAGCGTCATCCCGGCGGCCAAACGGCTTCAAGTCGAGGCTGAAGGTATCGATGGTGGCGCACTTCTCGTCGAGAGAATGAACCTGGCTATACGGCACGTAAAAGGCGCGACGGCCTATGCGTGCTACCAGACCTTTGACCGGCGGATACGATTCCTCACCGATGTGGATGACGAGGTCGCGAAACGCGGCAATTCGCTCGCCGGTGCGGTCGACAAGTAGCCGATTGAGGACCCGAGAGAGAAGGACCAGCGGATGACCTCCCGACACGGAGTCTCTATGCGTCATTGATGCGCACGACTCCGAAAGGATAACCCGATATTCCGGTCCAGCTTTGAGTCTCGGTCGCACTGACGCCGGCTCGGTACCTTAGCACCTCAAGGATTGTGACCGTACCTTGAAAATTCAGCGCTAATGACCGGTACTCTATCGGCCCTCACTAACGCATGCTGGGGGTAGTAGTGTGCGCACGCGCCACTGTCGTCACGAAAGGGTGCGGCCCCGATGAACTCAACATATTCGACAGCGAAAAGCACCACAGCCGGTGAGACTTCAAACGATGAGTCTCCTGATGTGAGTCTATCCCCCGAAAAAACAGCGGTGAAGAGACCGAAGCATGCGAGTCGCGGTCAGATTCTCATACTCGTTGCCGGAGCGTTGGTGGCATTGATCGGGCTCGTTGGCCTGGCGACCGACCTCGGCTATGCTTTCGCCGAACGACGAACGATGCAAAACTCGGCGGACTCCGGTGCACTCGCGGGAGCCCATACGCTCTCAAAATCCAGTACGACTGCGCCCCTCACTGTCCATAAACAGCGTAAACGACGCCGCCTGGGCAAACAAAATGGGCAGCGATAACCCATTGATCACTAAGTGTAAATACGTCGATGACAACGATGCAGAGCTCGCCAACTGCTCCCAACTAGTACCGGATACGGCAACTGGCGTGAGTGTGACGGTACAAGAAACACACAATACCTTCTTCGTCGGTGTGCTTCCCGGCGGACCCAACACGATAACGACCGGCGCAACGGCTATTGCGCACGTTCAGCAACTCGCGACCCCTCCAGGAGACGGCCCCTTCCTGGTGTGCGGAGTGGACACAAAAACCGTTTCAGGTCCCAACATGAACATTCTCATTCAGCAGCCACCGGCTCCGGCATCCTGGAAACTCAACCCGGACGCAGTTACGACGAGCACGCACCCCGGACCGACGTTTCAGATCTATGGACCACAGGTTGCCTTGTGCGGACTCAGTAACAGCCAGCTACAAGGGACAAGCGGTAGGCACAGACAACAAAAACCTCACGGCTCCGGATTGGTTCTTCTTCGGCAATGGCAACGCGGCTGGCCAGGTCTCAGTGAGCGTCAGCGGTGTGAATGGGTGCACGCCTGCAAAAATCATCAATTGCGTCGCCTTTCTTCCGGTTGCGGTGAATCCCCCGTTACCAAACGAAGGAAACAACACGATGATGGTTCCAATGATCCTGCCCTTCTATATCACGTGCGCGAACTGTTCCAACGGCCAGCTGAACGCACTCAATGGTCAAGTGATGGGTGATTACATTTCTCGTGGCAATGGAAAGCCTGGCTGGATACCAGGCGACATGGGACCAATCGTCATTCGATTGACGAAATAGGTTTAAGGACGACGAACACGCCCCGCGGAACCGCGGGGCGTTGCTGCACTCGCGAATGTTGTGACGAGGTGCTAGTCCGGTGCCTCGTGCCGGGTGTGCTCGGCCGCCCAGTTAGCCCGCTCGCGTTCAAGCACAAGGTCTAGATCGAGTTGAAGGGCTGTGACCAGATTCGCCAGGTAGGCATCGATCGGTATCGCCAGCCACTCGTCGTTCCCAGGCTGCTCCGCAAGAAAGAATTCGAGACATTCATCACCGCAAAGTTGAACTGAGGCGTGTTCCTGTGGATCGCCCGATGCAGAATTCGCGTTCCACAGGTGATAGCCGGATGAGGGTACGTCCGCCCCACAGCGCTCGCAGATAATCGCCGGTTGCAAGTATTCGCCCTGAAGCTTGAGCGTGAATGCCATCAGTACACCTGTCGCGCGTGCGTGTTCCCTAGATGCTGAGCTTCTGACACGAGAATCGCGTGCCACCCCGTTCGCGGATCACAAGCACCCTTGATTCAAGGCCAGGATCGCAGAAAACTCGACCAGATCGACACGCGAGTCAACGCGTTATTTGTTGAAGTAGTCGACATTCTTCTTGAAAAACGACGCCCACTGCTCGGGGAGATCGTCTTCAAAGAAAATGGCCTCTACCGGACAGACTTCGGCGCAGACCCCACAGTCGATGCACTCATCAGGATCGATAAAGTACTGATCGGCATCGTCATCGGTATGAATGCAGTCGACCGGACAGACCTCGACGCAGGACCCATCTTTCAGTCCGATACAAGGTTCGGCAATGATATAGGTCATCGAGGATGGTTCCTTTCAATATTCAACATGCTTTGGAACGCACAGAATCATGGCTATAAACCATCAATGCTTCAAACTCCGAGTATACGTGTCGAACAGCCTGGTGCAAACGTCTAAGTAGTTCTCATCACAATTCAGATCCGGTTTGGACGCAAAAGACGGGGCGGACTGTTGATCCGCCCCTGAAACCTCATCGATCGTCCAGCTATTTCTGAATCTGCCCCTCAGTGTACAGCCATTTTACAAAACGAAGGCGGTGCCACTGGCGCCGAGAATCTACGTATTCGATGAATGGGTACATTTCACGGAGGCGGTGGAGTCGATCGATCTCCTCTTTTGTGAACCCAGCCTGCTCCAGCTCATCTTCAGCTTGCGCCCCCAGATGCGGTTGCAGAAACATTGGTCCAGACATGATCTCTCGCTCCTCCCAGTTGAGAGGTCCGGCTTCACTCCAACCGGAGCGTCCACCGGGACCACATTCGCAATGGGCCTCTCTTCATACATGTTAACGTATCGATGTGACATTTGGATCAGTTTCGAGTGCTGGAGTGTGTAATCGGCGTGACGAAATCGCCACGCCGATCTTCCGAGCACATTAGAGCAGGTGTTGATCTGGACGGGGAGTTACTCAGTCTCTTCCGACTCAGTTGCCTCCGCATCAGACTCCGGCACAATCAACTGCTCTTCGCGGCGCTGCACCATGCTACGCTGCTCGAGCCGCTTCTGGCGGCGCTCGGCCTTCTTGCGCCGTGGAGCCTCTTGCGCGGCTTCCATGCGTTTCATGAAGCGCTCAACTTGGCCGGCACTGTCAACGATGCGTTGCTCGCCGGTGTAATACGGATGGCACTTCGGGCAGAGATCGACACGCAAGAGCGGCTTCGTGGATCGAGTAGTCCAGCTATTGCCGCAGGCGCAGACGACCGTGCTTTCTTCGTACTTCGGGTGAATACCTTGTTTCATTTCTCTCGTCCTCAGGCAGCCGGCTGCGACTCGCTGTCGACCGCGTAGACACTGATCTTCTTTCTGTCGCGACTTATGGCTTCGAACTTGACAGAGCCGTCAATCTTTGAGAAGAGCGTAAAATCACGGCCCATCCCAACATTGTTGCCAGGATAGAACTTGGTGCCGCACTGGCGCACCAGAATCGACCCCGCAGTCACAATGTTGCCGTCGTAGCGTTTTACACCACGACGTTTCGCGTTACTGTCTCGGCCGTTCCGTGAACTGCCGACGCCTTTTTTGTGCGCCATTACTCTCCTCCATGCTCTTAGATCGCGATGGGATTTGTCTCATCGTTGTCGCGACTAGGCGACGATGTCCTTTATGGTCAGTTCAGTGATGAACTGGCGATGACCCGTCTTACGACGGTAGCGCTTCTTCGGACGCATCTTGAAGATGATCAGCTTCTTACCTTTGGATTGGGCATCGACATTCGCAATAACCTTAGCACCGTCGACAACCGGGGTTCCGATCTTGACGTCGCCGTCCTGCTCCACGAGGAGCACACGATCGAGAGTGACCTCGGCGCCCGGCTCAGCCTCGAGACGCTCGACAGTAATTCTATCTCCGACCGCGACCCGATACTGTTTTCCGCCTGTTTCAACGACCGCGTACACCGAGAGATCCCTCCTGAAAACCGCACAGACAAACTGTGGGCGCGCACGCCCACAAGCGCTAATCATAGCAATGACTTGCGCTCATGTCAATTTGGGGTGGTTTTCCCGCTTGACACTCGTTCGCATGACGCCGTACAATTCGAATTGTGCCAAGATTTGCACAGATTTCTGAAGAATAACACAGATTACCAGCGCAAATCATATTTGGAAATGCACCGATCTTGACTACCGGATCTGGTCAAAAGCTGCGGTCAACCCGGCATCGGCACGGCTTCCGCTCATTCTAACCCGTGACCGGCGCGGTTGAGAGATAGTGGCGCTCTGTACGAGAGAAGCTATCAACATGCCTGAACGGCAGACAATTCGTGTGGGAACGCGTGGTAGCGCGCTGGCCCTCGTGCAAACGAAGATCTTCGTCGCCTCCTTAGCAGAGGTCGCTCCTCATATTCAGACTGAAACGGTAATCCTCAGCACAGGTGGCGACACCGACAAACTGACGCCACTATCGATCCTCGGCGGTCAAGGAATTTTCGCGAAGGAACTCGAGGCGGCATTGCTCGCTGGCTCAATCGACGTTGCGGTGCACAGCGCCAAAGATCTGACGTCCGAGCTTCTACCCGGACTCACGCTCGGAGCGATATTGAATCGTAACGATCCGCGCGACGTCCTCCTGACCCGCGACGGAACGCTTCTCCAGG